>NZ_JAENKO010000041.1 GCF_016599145.1 Tomitella cavernea | reverse complement strand
CCGCCTGGAACACCTACGCGGCATCGCTCAAGGCTTCCGCAACCTCGACCACTACATCTTGCGATCACTACTGCACTCCGGCCAACTCGCCGCACGCATCAACGCACTCTAAGAGCTGAAGAGCCGCCATACCGCCCGCGCCGTGCGGGAGTGCGACGGGCTCCGGGCAATGTCGCGGGCACCGGGCAAGCCGGTCACATTGCGGCGATGAGGCGGTCGACCCGCTCGTCGACCGCGAGGAACGGGTCCTTGCACAGCACGGTGCGCTGGGCCTGGTCGTTGATCTTGAGGTGCACCCAGTCGACGGTGAAGTCGCGGTCGGCGTCCTGGGCGGCGGCGATGAACCGGCCGCGCAGCCGCGCGCGCGTGGTGTGCGGCGGGGTCTCCACCGCCGCGTCGACATCTTCCGGTTCGGTGATCCGGGCGGCCAGACCCTTGCCCTCCAGCAGGTTGAATACGCCGCGGCCGCGTTTGATGTCGTGGTAAGCGAGGTCGAGTTGCGCGATCTTGGGGTCTGCGAGCGAAATGCCGTACCGATTCTGATATCGCTCGAACAGTTTGCGTTTGATGACCCAGTCGACCTCGGTGTCCACCTTTCCGAAATCGTCCGATTCGACCGCGTCGAGCATGCGGCCCCACAGGTCGACGACCGCGTCGAGCTCCGCGTCGGGTGCGCGGTCGGCAAGAAAGGCCACGGCGCGCTCATGGTAATGCCGTTGCACGTCGAGCGCGCTGGCGTGCCTGCCCCCGGCCAGCCGCACCGGGTGCGTGCCGGTGAGGTCGTGGCTGATCTCACGGATGGCCCGGATGGGGTTGTCCAACGCGAAGTCGCGAAACGCGACACCCGCCTCGATCATCTCGAGGACCAGGTTCACGGTGCCGACCTTGAGGCGCGTCGTCGTCTCGGACATGTTGGAATCGCCGACGATCACGTGCAGCCGACGGTACCGGTCGGCGTCGGCATGCGGCTCGTCGCGGGTGTTGATGATCGGCCGGGACCGGGTGGTGGCAGAGGAGACGCCCTCCCAGATGTGCTCGGCGCGCTGGCTCAGGCACAGCGAAGCCGACTTGGGGGTCTGCAGCACCTTGCCCGCGCCGCAGATCAGCTGGCGGGTGACGAGGAACGGCAGCAGCACGTCGGAGATCCGGGAGAACTCACCCGCCCGGGCGATGAGGTAGTTCTCGTGGCAGCCGTAGGAGTTGCCGGCGGAGTCGGTGTTGTTTTTGAACAGGTAGATGTCGCCGCCGATCCCTTCGTCCTGAAGGCGCGACTCCGCGTCGTCGAGAAGCTGCCCGAGGATGATCTCCCCCGAACGGTCGTGGGTGACGAGCTGATCGAGACCGTCGCATTCCGCAGTCGCATACTCCGGATGCGACCCCACGTCCAGATACAACCGGGCGCCATTGCGGAGGAACACATTGGAACTGCGGCCCCAGGACACGACGCGGCGGAAAAGGTACCGCGCCACCTCGTCGGGGCTGAGCCGCCGGTGCCCGTGGAAGGTACAGGTGACCCCGTACTCGGTCTCGATGCCCATGATCCTTCGCTGCACACCCCGACACTACCGCGCGGACGTGAACTGAAGGCGAGATCGTGTGCGAGCGCGGCTATCCGGTCTCGTCCGCGCCGCCACCGGCCGCGTCGCCGCCGCTCGCCGGGGCTGCACCGTTTCCGGCCGTGCCCTGCCGGTCTTCGGCGGTGCCCCCGGCGGCGCGCGCCGGCAACAGCCGCGCGATCTCCTCCGCCCCTACGCGGCGGAATGCGCGGCGCGGGCGGTGGTGCTCGAGTACCCCCACCTCGATCACGCCTGCCGTGAGGCTGCGCGCCTGGGCGGCGTCCGTCTCCCCTGTCCCCCGTTCCAATGCCCCCACCGCGGTGTCCAGAGCGGCGGCGAGGTCCATCCCCTCGGTGAACGCGGACGACAGTTCGCGTGTGACCGGTTCGGCGGCGCCGCCCATGACGACGAACGTGGAGTGGTCGACGATCGACCCGTCGTAGGTGATCCGGTAGAGCTGCGGCGCGTCGCCGGACCCGGCGGGCGCGACCTCGGCCACGCAGATCTCCACTTCGTACGGTTTGGGATGGTCGGTGAAGATGGAACCGAGCGTCTGCGCGTAGGCGTTGGCCAGCGAACGGCCCGTCACGTCGCGACGGTCGTACGAATACCCGCGCATGTCCGCGTGCATGATCCCCGCGCGGCGCAGGTTCTCGAACTCGTTGTACTTGCCCACCGCGGCGAAGGCGAGGCGGTCGTAGAGCTCGCTCACCTTGTGCAGGGCCTTCGACGGGTTCTCGGCGACGAGAACCACGCCGTCCGCGTAGGTCATCGCCACCACGCTCCGGCCCCGGGCGATCCCCTTGCGCGCCAAGTCGGAGCGGTCGCGCATGATCTGCTCGGCCGACGCGTAATAGGGCATGGTCATGGGGGCGGCTCCGTCCTGGCGTTCTTCGTCGCTGTGCTGGTCGCGGGGGTGCGGATGTGCGGCCTCGCTCAGGCCCGTCCGGCCCGGCGGGTGCGGTCGTCGATCACCGTGGCGGCGGCGGCCTCGATCCGGTCCGCGGGCACGGCCTGGGCGCCGTCGACGGTCACCGAGATCGCCGTGGGGTACACGCCCCGGGTGGCGTCGGGCCCGCCGGTGGCCGAATCATCGTCCGCGGCGTCGTAGAGGGCCTCGACGGCCTTGCGCAGTGCGGCCTCGGGCGCGTCGTCGGGCGAGTACATCCGTTTGAGCGCCGACTTGGCGAACAGCGAACCCGACCCGACGGCGTGGTAGCCGGCGTGCTCCTCGTAGCGGCCCCCGGCGACGTCGTAGGAGACGATGCGGCCGGCGCGGGCGGGATCGCCCACCGCGGTGTCGTACCCGACGAACAGCGGGACGACGGCCAGCCCTTGCATCGCGGCACCGAGGTTGCCGCGCACCATCGTGGCGAGGCGGTTGGCTTTGCCGTCGAAGGTCAGCGGCATGCCCTCGATCTTGTCGTAGTGTTCGAGTTCCACCGCGAACAGCCGTACCAGCTCGATCGCGACGCCCGCAGTGCCGGCGATCCCCACCGCCGAGTAGGCGTCGGTGACGAAGACCTTCTCGATGTCGCGGCTGGCGATGAGATTCCCCATGGTGGCCCGCCGGTCGCCGGCGATGACCACGCCCTCGGTGTGGGCGAGCGCGACGATCGTGGTGCCGTGCGGCACCGACGGTGCCGCCCCGGCCTGCGTGGCCGCGGCCTGCGGGCCGTGACCGGGCAGCAGTTCGGGGTTGAACAGGCGCAGATGCTCGGCGAACGAGGACATGTCCGAAGACGGCGCGTCCGGGCGCACGGTGCGGCGCGGGTGGCCGGTGCCGGCGACGCCGAATCCGGGCAGGCCCGGGCCGTCCCACCCGCCCGGGATCATTGGCCGCCCTTCTGCACGTATGCGCGGACGAAGTCTTCGGCGTTCTCCTCCAGGACGTCGTCGATCTCGTCGAGGAGGTCGTCCGTGTCGTCCACGGACGCAGTGCTCTGCTGCTGTCCCGCGCCGCCGGTGACGGCCTCGTCGTCGTCCTCGCCGCCGCCGCGCTTGGTCTGCTCCTGTGCCATCGCGCCCCTCCTGGAGTGTCGCGCCGTATCGGCCGCCGAACCGGGCCCTCTGCCCGGGGGCCGGCGCCCGTCTCACCTGTCACCCTACCGATGGCGGGCGTCGTAGGTGCGCAACAGCTCTCACACCGTTAGCGCACCGGCCCGCCCGTGCGTGTACTACGACGTCAGCGAGTCGACCAGCTCGCGCGCGGTCGTCGCCGTGTCGAGCAGTGCGCCCACGTGCGCACGGGTCCCGCGCAGCGGCTCCATCGTCGGGATGCGCACCAGCGACTCCCCTCCCACATCGAAGATGAGCGAGTCCCAGCTGGCCGCGGTGATGTCCGCACCGAACCGTCGCAGGCACTCACCGCGGAAGTACGCACGGGTGTCCGTGGGCGGGTTGCCGACCGCGTGCAGGACCTGCTCCTCGGCGACGAGGCGCCGCATCGACCCGCGCGCGACGAGTCGGTTGTACAGACCCTTGTCCAGGCGGACGTCGGAGTACTGCAGGTCCACCAGGTGCAGCCGCGGCGCAGACCATCCGAGCCCCTCCCGCTGCCGGAAACCGTCGAGAAGGCGCAGCTTCGCGGGCCAATCGAGGCGGTCGGCGCACAGCATCGGATCCTCGTCGAGGAGGTCGAGCACCTGCGCCCACTGCTCGAGCACGTCGGCGGCGCGCGCGTCGTCGGGCGCGTGGCGGGCGCAGAACTCGGCCGCCCGCCGGTGGTATTCGCGTTGGAGTTCGATGCCGGTGAGCCGGCGGCCGTCCGACAGATCCACGCGTGTGCGCAGCGTGGGGTCGTGGCTGATGGCATGGATGGCCTGCACCGGGGCAGCCAGCTGCAGGTCGGCCAGGCCCACGCCGGCTTCGATGAGGTCCAGCACCAGGGCCGTGCTGCCCACCTTGAGGTAGGTGGCGGTCTCGGCGAGGTTCGCGTCGCCGACGATGACGTGCAGGCGACGGTACTTCGCGGAATCGGCGTGGGGCTCGTCGCGGGTGTTGATGATGCCGCGCTTGAGCGTGGTCTCCAGCCCGATCTCCACCTCGATGTAGTCGGCGCGCTGGGAAAGCTGGAATCCCGGCTCCTCGCCGGACTGGCCCAGGCCCACCCGCCCGGAGCCGCAGATCACCTGGCGTGAGACGAAGAACGGGATCAGCCCCACCGCGATGTCGGTGAAATCGGTGTCGCGGCGCATGAGGTAGTTCTCGTGCGTGCCGTAGGACGCGCCTTTGCCGTCGACGTTGTTCTTGTACAACTGCAGGCGCGGCGTGCCGGGCACGCTCGCCGCGTACCGGGCGGCGGCCTCCATGACCCGTTCGCCCGCCTTGTCCCAGATGACGGCGTCCAGCGGGTCGAGCACCTCGGGCGCGGAGTATTCCGGGTGCGCGTGGTCCACGTACAGTCGCGCGCCGTTGGTGAGGATGAGGTTGGCCGCGCCCACCTCGTCCGAGTCGATGACGGGCGCCGGGCCGCGGCTGCGCCCAAGGTCGAACCCGCGGGCGTCGCGCAGCGGCGACTCCACCTCGTAGTCCCACCGGGTGCCGCGCGCCCGCGGCATTCCTGTGGCAGCGCCGTAGGCGAGCACCGCCTGCGTGGAGGTGACGATGGGGTTGGCGGAGTGCTCGCCTGGAGCGGAGATGCCGTACTCGACCTCGGTCCCGATGATGCGCTGCATGGCCCGAGCCTATCGCCGCCCGCCGCCGCGGTCCGCCGGGCGGGCGGTCGCGTCGGCTTCGGGCGGGTATCGCTCCATCACAGGTACTGCCCCATCACAGGCATTGGTCCATCACAGGTACTGCCCCGTGCTGGTCTCGGTGTCGATGGCCCGGCTGGCGCTGGACGACTTGCCCGTCACGAGCGTGCGGATGTACACGATCCGCTCGCCCTTCTTCCCGGAGATGCGTGCCCAGTCGTCCGGGTTCGTCGTGTTCGGCAGGTCCTCGTTCTCGCTGAACTCGTCCACGATCGAGTCCAGCAGATGCTGGACTCGCAGCCCTGGCGCGCCGGTGTCGAGCACCTCCTTGATGGCGTACTTCTTGGCGCGGTCGACGATGTTCTGGATCATGGCACCCGAGTTGAAATCCTTGAAGTACAGGACCTCCTTGTCGCCGTTGGCGTAGGTGACCTCGAGGAAGCGGTTGTCCTCGCTCTCCGCGTACATGCGGTCCACGACCCGGGTGATCATCGTGTGCACGCAAGCGGCCCGGTCGCCGCCGAACTCGGCCAGGTCGTCGGCGTGGATGGGCAGGCCCTCGGTGAGGTACTTGGAGAAGATGTCCTGCGCGGCCTCGGCGTCGGGCCGCTCGATCTTGATCTTCACGTCCAGGCGGCCCGGCCGCAGGATGGCGGGGTCGATCATGTCCTCGCGGTTGGACGCACCGATGACGATGACGTTCTCCAGGCCCTCGACGCCGTCGATCTCGCTGAGCAGCTGCGGCACCACCGTCGTCTCCACGTCGGACGATACGCCGGACCCGCGGGTGCGGAAGATCGAATCCATCTCGTCGAAGAACACGATCACCGGCGTGCCCTCGGACGCCTTCTCCCGCGCGCGCTGGAAGATCAGCCGGATGTGCCGCTCGGTCTCGCCGACGAACTTGTTGAGCAGTTCGGGGCCCTTGATGTTGAGGAAGTAGGACTTGACCTCGCGCGAGTCTTTGCCACGCGACTCCGCGATCTTGAGGGCCAGGGAGTGCGCCACCGCCTTGGCGATGAGGGTCTTTCCACAGCCCGGCGGGCCGTAGAGCAGCACCCCCTTGGGTGGGCGCAGCGCGTACTCGCGGAACAGGTCGCCGTGCAGGAAGGGCAGCTCCACGGCGTCGCGGATCTGCTCGATCTGCCGTCCCAGCCCGCCGATGGCGGTGTAGTCGACGTCCGGCACCTCCTCGAGCAGCAGGTCCTCGACCTCCGCCTTGGGGACGCGGGCGAAGGCGTAGCCGGCCTTGGTGTCGACGATGAGGGAGTCGCCGGCGCGCAGCGGCTTGCGTTCGCCGTACTCGCCCAGCGGGCTCTCCAGCAGCGGATCCGCCAGCCACACGATGCGTTCCTCGTCCGCATGGCCCACGACCAGCGCGCGGTGACCGTCGTCGAGCACCTCACGCAGGGTGCAGATCTCGCCGACCTGTTCGAAATCGCAGGCCTCCACCACGGTGAGGGCCTCGTTGAGCCGAAGGCTCTGACCGCGGCGCAGCGTCGACGCGTCCAGGTTGGGTGACAGCGTGAGGCGCATCCGCCGTCCGGAGGTGAAGACGTCGGCGGCCTCGTCATCGACGGATCCGACGAGCACGCCGAACCCGCTGGGCGGCTGCCCGAGCCGGTCCACCTCCTCGCGCAGGGCGACGAGCTGGGTGCGCGCCTCCTTGAGCAGCTCGGCGAGCTTGGTGTTGCGCGTGGTGAGCGCGGCGATGCGACGTTCGAAATCCTGATCGGATCCGTCGCCGTGCGGCGCATTCGCGCCCGCGCCGTTCCCTGGTGCTGTCATGACGTCCTCCCTCTGCGGACGGCGGCGGACCCGCACGGGCGCCGCCGTCGACGATCGGACCGCCCCGCAGCACCGGCTGCCCGGTCACCGGGCCGCCGCCCGCGGGTGAACCTGCGGGGAAGCGCGTCCCGGCGCCTACGGAGGCCGCGCTGCGGCACCGAACCCGTTGTGCCTCCAACGCTACCGGGATGACGGCGTCGGCGGCGGTTACCGGCGCAAAGCGTGTCCCGGATCCCCGCCGCCCGCGCGGAGGGGGATGCGGCTCGACCGCTGTGCGCTCAGCCTTTGCTGGGGCGGCGCTCGGGCCGGGGGGCGATGGTGCCGTCGGCCAGTCGGCGGGTGCCGATGAGGAATGCGGTGTGCCCCTGCATGCGGTGCTCGGGACGCACGGCCAGACCCACCGAGTGCCAGTCGCGCACGATCGTCTCCCAGGCGCGGGGCTCGGTCCAGCACGCCTGTTCGCGCAGCGCCTCGACGACGCGGGAAAGCTGGGTGACGGTGGCCACATAGACGATGAGCACTCCGCCGGGCACGAGGGTGCGCGCCACGGCAGGAAGCACGTCCCACGGTGCGAGCATGTCGAGGATGACCCGGTCGACGTGGCCGCCGACGGCCTCCGGGGACGCCTCGGCGAGATCGCCGATGGTGAGGTCCCAGTGTGCTGGGCGGCCACCGAAGAACGTCTCGACATTGCGGACGGCGTGCACCGCATGATCCTCGCGGACCTCGTAGGAGATGACGCGGCCCTCCGGGCCCACGGCCCGCAGCAACGAGCAGGTCAGCGCGCCGGAGCCCGCGCCCGCCTCGAGCACCCTCGCGCCGGGGAACACGTCGCCCTCGTGCACGATCTGCGCAGCGTCCTTGGGATAGATGACCTGCGCGCCGCGCGGCATCGAGAGCACGTAGTCGGTGAGCAGCGGCCGCAGCGCCAGATATGGCGTGCCGTTGGACGACTCGACCACCGTGCCCTCGGCCGCGCCGATGAGCGCGTCGTTCTCGATGGCGCCGCGGTGGGTGTGGAACTGGCCGCCGGGGGCGAGCACCACGGTGTACTTGCGCCCCTTGCCGTCGGTGAGCTGGACCCGCTCGCCCACGCGGAACGGCCCGGTCGGCGCTCCGCTCCCACCGGGCGCCGTCCCGGACGCTGAAGCCTCGGCGTCGATCGCCATCAGTCGGTTGCCTTCCTGTCGGTATCGGGCATTACCCTGCCAGCCATGGACACGCCCGCACCCGGAGACCCCGTGCAGAAGACTGCCCCGTCACAGCAGGCACACCGCGGAGGGCGGGCGCGCGGGCGCCGGCACATCGCCCTCTCGCCGTCGCGGGCCTCGGACTTCAAGCAGTGCCCGCTGCTGTACCGGTTCCGGGCGGTGGACCGCATCCCGGAGACGCCGTCGACGGCCCAGGCACGCGGCACGCTGGTGCACACCGCGTTGGAACGGCTCTACGCGCTCCCGGCGGCCGAGCGGGTCCAGGAACGCGCGGCCGGTCTTCTGGAGCCGGCCTGGAGCGAGATGGTCGCCGGCCAGCCGGAGCTGGCCGGGCTGGTCGGGCCGGCGGACCGCGCGCAGTTCCTGGACGAGGCACGCGGACTCATCGCCGGCTATTACACGATGGAGGATCCCACGCGGTTCGAACCGGATGCGTGCGAGCAGCGCGTGGAGACCCGCCTCGATGACGGCACCCCACTGCGCGGGTTCATCGACAGGATCGACGTGGCGCCCACGGGGCAGGTGCGGGTGGTCGACTACAAGACGGGCCGCTTGCCGTGGGGGCCGGGCAAGGCCACCGCGCTGTTCCAGATGAAGTTCTACGCGTTGGCGCTTCTGCGTGAGCGTGGTGTGCTGCCGACCCAACTGCGGCTGATGTACCTCAAGAGCGGCGAGGACCTGATCTACGAGCCCACGGAGCCGGAGCTCGACCGGTTCGAGCGCACCGTGTCCGCGCTCTGGCAGGCCATCCGTACCGTGGGGAGCACCGGCGATTTCCGCCCGACGCCGTCGAAGCTGTGCGACTGGTGCGATCACAAGGCGCTGTGCCCCGCCTTCGACGGCACGCCGCCGCCCTACCCCGGCTGGCCCGGAGAGTAGTCGCGGGCGGGCGGCCGGGCCCGTAGCGTGCCGACGTGCCGCATCGGCCACACTGGTGCGCATGACCGATTCCGGGGCGGACTCCGCCTTCTACCACCGGCTGGGTGTCGCGGACGACGGGACCGAACGCTTCGCCGCCACCGACTACACGCGCAGCGTGTGGAGCACGGAGATGCAGCACGGCTCGCCGCCCGCCGCTCTGTTGGTGCGCGCCATGGAACGCGGCCACCCGCGGGAAGGCGCCCGCCTGGCCCGCGTCACAGTGGAGCTGCTGGGCCCGGTGCCGGTCACGGAATGCCGGGTGCGCAGCCGTGTGCTTCGGCCGGGGCGCTCCATCGAACTGCTCGAGGCGCGGATGGACGCGCCGATGCCCGACGGGTCGGCCCGGACGGTGGCGAGCGCGCGGGCCTGGCGGATGGCCACCGAGGACACCGCGATGGTGCAGCGGGCCACGGACGACCGATACCCCGCGGGGCGGCCGTCGGCAGATTCGGGGTTTGGCTTCTTCGGCGCCCACGAGGTGGTCACGTTCCTCGACGCGGTCGAGTGGCAGTGGACCTCACTCGCCGGGGACGAGGAGCCGGGTCGCGTGCGGGTGCGCGGGAAAGTGGCGCTGGTGGCGGGCGAGGAGCCTACACCCCTCGAGCGGATGTTCTGCGTGATCGACGCGGCCAACGGTGTCGGCGCCACCCTCGATCCGCGGGAATGGACGTTCCTCAACACCGAGATGTCCGTACACATCCACCGCGTGCCCGGAGTCGGCCTGGGGATCGCCGCGGAGTCCAGCGTCGGCCCCGACGGGGTGGGCATGTGCACCGCTGTCATCCATGACGAGGCGGGACCGGTGGCACGTACCGCGCAATCGTTACTGGTGCGCCGCCGCATCTGACCACCGGCGCGCAGGCTCACATGCGGCAGGACCTGATGTCGGTGGCGAGCACCGCCCGCGCACCGACGGCCTTGAGCTGGTCCATGACCCCGTTCATGCCCTTGCGCGGCACCATGGCGCGCACGGCGAGCCAGCCGGGTTCGGCCAGGTCGGACACGGTCGGAGACTCGACTCCGGGGGTGACTCGTGAGGCCTCGTCCAGCAGCTCGCGCGGGCAGTTGTAGTCCAGCAGCACGTACTGCTGTCCATACACGACGCCTTGCACCCTGGCCGTGAGCTGGGCGCGCGCGGCGGCCCCTGCCTCGGACGCGTCGTCGCGCCCGATCAGCACCGCCTCCGACCTGCACAGGACCTCGCCGAACGGCGCGAGGTCGTGCTGACGCAGGGTGCGTCCGGACCCGACGACGTCGGCGATGAGGTCCGCCACGCCGAGCTGGATGGAGATCTCCACGGCCCCGTCGAGCGGGATCACCGTGGCGGACAGGCCGCGCGCGGCCAGGTCGGCGCGCACCAGATTCGGATACGCGGTGGCGATGCGGACGCCGTCCAGGTCGCCGACGGTCCACTCGCGACCCCGGGGGGCCGCGTAGCGGAAAGTGGAGCGGCCGAAGCCCAGGGCGAGCCGCTCGGCCACCGGGGCGCCGGATTCCAGGGACAGGTCCCGGCCGGTGATCCCCAGGTCCAGCTCGCCCGACCCCACGTAGGTGGCGATGTCCTTGGGGCGCAGGAAGAAGAACTCGACCTCGTGCTCGTCGTCGAGCACGGTGAGGTCCTTGCTGTCGCTGCGGCGGCGGTAGCCGGCCTCGGCGAGCATGGCGGCGGCCGATTCGGACAGCGCCCCCTTGTTGGGTACGGCGACCCTGAGCATGTGCGGTTCCTTTGCGGTCAGGTGGATGGTCGACGGTCCGGACTGCGGGAGGGCCCGCGGTTCACAGATGCCGGTATACGTCCTCCGGGGACAGCCCGCGCGCGACCATCATCACCTGCACCCAGTACAGCAACTGCGAGATCTCGCCGGCGAGTTCGTCGTCCGTCTCGTGCTCGGCGGCGATCCACACCTCGCCTGCCTCCTCGATCACCTTCTTGCCGATGTGATGGACGCCGGCGTCCAGTGCGGCGACGGTGCCGCTGCCCTCAGGTCGTTCCGCGGCGCGCAGGGACAGCTCGGCGAACAGGGAGTCGAAGGTCTTCACGGGAAGTCATCTTCCCACACGCCCGGGCGACGCCGACGGGGCGTCGCCCGGGCGGGGCGGCTGCGCCGTCGGCCTCGCCCGGAGTGTCCGGTGAGCGCTCAGGTGTTGAAGTACTTCGCCTCGGGGTGGTGCAGGACGAACGCGTCGGTGGACTGCTCCGGATGCAGCTGCAACTCCTCGGAGAGCTCCACGCCGATCCGGTCGGGTTCCAGGAGCGCTACCAGTTTGCGCCGGTCCTCGAGGTTCGGGCAGGCGCCGTAGCCGAACGCATACCGGGCGCCGCGGTACCCGAGCTTGAAGAACTCCTCGATGGCCACCGGATCGTCGTCGGCCACCGACCAGGTGCCGTCGACGGTGAGTTCGGAGCGGATGCGGCTGTGCCAGTACTCGGCCAGCGCCTCGGTGAGCTGCACGCCGAGCCCGTGCACCTCCATGTAGTCGCGGTAGTGGTTCTCCGCGAAAAGCCGGTTGGCGAAGTCGGCGATGGGCTGTCCCATGGTGACCAGCTGGAAGGGCAGCACGTCCACCTGGCCGGTCTCGCGCGCCTGCCCGCGTGAGCGGATGAAGTCCGCGACGCACAGAAAACGCCCGCGCTCCTGTCGTGGGTAGGTGAACGAGTAGCGCACGGGAGCATCCGGATCCGCGGACTCGAGCACGTGCACGGTGTCCTTCTCCGAGACGGTCGGGAAGTACCCGTAGACCACCGCCGAGTGGGCCAGGATCCCCTCCGCGGTCAGGCGGTCGAGCCAGTAGCGCAGGCGCGGACGTCCCTCGGTCTCGACGAGCTCCTCGTAGGAGGGCCCCTCCCCCTTGCGGGCGCCGCGCAGGCCCCACTGGCCCAGGAAAGTCGCGCGCTCGTCGAGCATGCCCGCGAAATCCTTGACGGCCAGGCCCTTGACCACCCTGGTGCCCCAGAACGGCGGGGTGGGGATGGGGTTGTCGGCCGCGACGTCGGAGCGTTCGGGGACCTCCACGGGCGTCTCGGCCGCCTTGCGCTGCGCGGCGATGCGCTTGGACCGGCGTCGGCGTTCCTTGCGCTCCTCCTTCTTGCGGGCGGCCTCGAGGGCCTCGGGGCTGTCCGGGTCCGGTCCCTCGCCGCGCTTCACCGCCATGATCTCGTCCATCAGGCGCAGGCCCTCGAACGCGTCACGCGCGTAGCTCACGTCGCCCTCGTAGATCTCGGCCAGGTCGTCCTCGACGTAGGTGCGGGTGAGCGCGGCGCCGCCGAGCAGCACCGGGAAGTCGCCCGCCACACCCTTGGAGTTGAGTTCGACCAGGTTGTCCTTCATCACCACGGTGGACTTGACCAGCAGTCCGGACATGCCGATGGCGTCCGCCCTCTTATCCACCGCGGCGTCGTAGATCGTGGTGATTGGCTGCTTGATGCCCAGGTTCACGACCTCGTACCCGTTGTTGCTGAGGATGATGTCGACGAGATTCTTGCCGATGTCGTGGACGTCGCCCTTGACGGTGGCGAGGACGATGCGCCCCTTACCGGAGTCGTCGGCGGCCTCCATGTGCGGTTCGAGGTGCGCCACCGCGGATTTCATCGTCTCGGCCGACTGGAGGACGAAGGGCAGCTGCATCTGGCCGGAGCCGAACAGCTCGCCCACGGTCTTCATCCCGGACAGCAGCGTGCCGTTGATGATCTCGAGCGGCGGCACCGTCCCCATCGCCTCGTCGAGGTCGGCCTCGATGCCGTTCTTCTCTCCGTCGACGATGCGCCGCTCGAGCCGATCGAACAGCGGCAGCGCGGCAAGTTCCTGGGCGCGGGTTTCGCGGGCGGACGCGGCGGAGACGCCCTCGAACAGCTCCATGAGCTTCTGCAGCGGGTCGTAGTCGTCGGTGCGGCGGTTGTAGACCAGGTCCAGGGCCGTGTCGCGCTGCTCGTCGGGGATCCGCGCCATCGGCAGGATCTTGGAGGCGTGCACGATGGCGGTGTCGAGGCCGGCCTGAACGCACTCGTGCAGGAACACCGAGTTGAGCACCTGGCGTGCCGCCGGGTTGAGCCCGAAGGAGATGTTCGACAGCCCGAGGGTGGTGTGCACCTGCGGGTAGCGCCGCTTGATCTCGCGGATGGCCTCGATGGTCTCGATGCCGTCGCGTTGCACTTCCACCTGCCCGGTCGAGATCGGGAACGTCAGGCAGTCGATGACGATGTCGGACACCTCGAGCCCCCACGTGCCGGTGAGGTCCGTGATGAGCCGCTCCGCGATGGCGACCTTGTGCTCGGCCGTGCGCGCCTGGCCCTGTTCGTCGATCGTGAGCGCCACGACGGCGGCGCCGTGCTCCTTCACGTGGCGCATGATCAGCTGATAGCGGGAATCCGGGGCGTCGCCGTCCTCGAAGTTCACCGAATTGACGATGCAGCGACCGCCCAGGTGCTCGAGACCGGCGCGCAGCACCTCGGGTTCGGTGGAGTCGAGCATGATCGGCAGCGTGGACGCGGTGGCCAGCCGGGACGCCAGCGCGCTCATGTCGCCGGCGCCGTCGCGGCCCACATAGTCGATGCACAGGTCCAGCAGGTGCGCGCCGTCGCGGATCTGGCCCTTGGCGATGTCGATGCACTTGTCGTAGTCGCCGCCGAGCATGGCCTCGCGGAACGCCTTGGACCCGTTGGCGTTGGTGCGCTCGCCGATGACAAGGAACGACGCGTCTTGGTCGAACGGCACGGCGGAGTACATCGACGAGACGCCCGGCTCGTGCACCGGATCACGCTGCGCGGGCCGGATTCCGCGCACCGCCTCGACCACGCGCTGCAGGTGCTCGGGCGTCGTGCCGCAGCAGCCGCCCACCATGGACAGGCCGAACTGCGTGACGAACCCGGCGAGCGCTTCCGCCAGCTCGTCGGGGGTCAGCGGGTACTCCGCCCCGTTCTTGCCGAGTACCGGCAGCCCGGCGTTGGGCATGACGGAGACGGGGATGCGTGCGTGCTGCGAGAGGAATCGGAGATGCTCGCTCATCTCCTCGGGGCCGGTGGCGCAGTTGAGCCCGATCATGTCGATGCCCAGCGGCTCGAGGGCGTTCAATGCCGCCCCGATCTCGGAGCCGACGAGCATCGTGCCCGTCGTCTCCACCGTCACGTGGGTGATGATCGGGATGCGGTGGCCGGCCCGGTCCATCGCGCGTTGGCTGCCGATGATGGCGGCCTTGGCCTGCAGCAGATCCTGGCAGGTTTCGACCAGGATGGCGTCGGCGCCGCCGTCGAGCATCCCCAGTGCGGATTCGGTGTAGGCGTCGCGGAGGTCGGCGAACGGCGCGTGTCCCAGTGTGGGCAGCTTGGTCCCGGGGCCCATGGAACCGAAGACGAGCCGGCCCTGCCCGTCCGCGCCGGGGCCCGCCTCGTCGGCGGCGGCGCGGGCCAGCGCCACTCCGCGCTGCGAGAGGTCGCGGATGCGGTCGGCGATGCCGTAGTCGGCGAGGTTGGGAAGGTTGCAGCCGAAGGTGTTCGACTCGATCGCATCGACCCCGACCTCGAGAAACCGATGGTGGATGTCCCGGAGCACGTCCGGCCGGGTCTCGTTGAGGATCTCGTTGCAGCCCTCGAGACCGCGGAAGTCGTCGAGCGGAAGATCGGCCGCCTGCAGCATCGTCCCCATCGCCCCGTCACCGATCACGACACGGCGGTCGAGGGCGCGGGCGAGTGCGGAATCAGTGTGTGCAGGCATGAGGACAGCGTAGTGGTCCGGTAATTTCCCACGGACCGTAGGCTGGGGGTGTGAGCAGTACGGACCCATCCCGCAGCGCCGGTGCGCCCAACCCCGATACAGACGGCCCCGATGCGCGGCGCCGCGACGGCGAGGACCCGGCCGACGACGGGCCCATCGTGGTCGCGGCCTTCGAAGGCTGGAACGATGCGGCGGACGCCGCGACCGGACTGGTCGAGCATCTCGCCCTGATCGGCGGGGCCACCCCGCTGGCCGAGCTCGATTCGGAAGGCTATTACGACTACCAGGTCAACCGGCCCACGATCTCTCAAATTTCGGGCGTCACCCGCCGGATCACCTGGCCGGCCACGCGGCTGACGCGGTGCCGCCTCTCCCCCGGCGGCCGCGAGCTGATCCTGGTGCACGGTATCGAGCCCAACCTGCGGTGGCGCGCTTTCTGCGCCGAGTTGCTGGATCTCTTCACCCAGGCGGGCGTTGCGGCCGTCGTCACCGTGGGCGCGCTGCTGGCGGACACCCCGCACACCAGGCCGGTGCCCATCACGGGCAGCACCCACAGCGCCGCCGCGGCGAAGCTGTACGGGTTGACCGGCAGCGACTACGAGGGCCCTACCGGCATCACCGGGGTGCTGCAGGACGCGTGCGTGCGCGCCGGCATCCCCGCCACCACGCTGTGGGCCGCGGTGCCGCACTACCTGTCGCAGCCGCCCAACCCCAAGGTGATGGTGGCGTTGATGCGCCGCCTCGAGCAGGTGCTCGGGTTCGAGATTCCGGCGGGCGACCTTCCGCGGCAGGCCGAGGAGTGGCAGGACACCGCACGAGCGCTCACCGAAGAGGACGAGGACATCGCGGAGTACGTGCAGGCGCTCGAGGAGCGGGGTGACGAGCAGACCGACATCTCCGAAATGCTGCGCGCCGTCGACGGTGATGAGATCGCAGCAGAGTTCGAGCGCTATCTGCGCCGCCAGGGGCCGGGGCGCGGCCCCGACCCCGGCGGCCAGGGCGGATAGCGGACGGGGCCGCTCTTCGGCGCGTCGGTCGCGTGTTGCCGCGTCGGGGCGTGCGCTATCCCGTCAGCTGCACGCCGAGCAGGGCGTCGACCGCGTCGGCGATGAGCCCGGGCGCCTGGGCGTCGCTCCCCAGGCCGGCCTCGACGTCCGCCGCCCACGCGTCCACCGCCGTCAACGCCTTCGGCGTGTCGAGGTCGTCGGCCAGGTGCTGACGCAGCCGCGCCACGGTCTCCTCCGCCCCCGGCCCCGCCTGGGCGTTCGCCGCGGCGCGCCACCGCCGCAGCCGTTCACGTGCGGTGTCGAGCAGCCCGCCGGTCCAGAACCGGTCGGTGCGGTAGTGCGCGTCGAGCAGTGCCAGGCGCAGCGCCATCGGGTCCTCCCCCGCCTCGCGAAGCCGGGAGACGAGCACGAGGTTGCCGAGGCTCTTGGACATCTTCTCACCGTCCAGCCCCATCATCCCGGTGTGCACGTAGTGCCGGGCGAAACGGCGTTCGCCGGTCGCGGCCTCGGCGTGCGCCGCGGAGAACTCGTGGTGCGGGAAGATGAGGTCGCTGCCGCCGCCCTGGATGTCGAAACCGCTGCCGATCCTGTTGAGCGCGATGGCGGAGCATTCGATGTGCCAGCCGGGACGCCCGTCGCCGAACGGGGACGGCCACGACGGCTCGCCCTCGCGCCGCACACGCCACAGCAGCGCGTCCAGGCGGTGCCGCTTGCCGGGGCGGTCGGGGTCGCCGCCGCGCTCGGCGAAGAACCGGTCCATCGTGGCCTTGTCGTACCCCGACTCGTACCCGAACTGCTCGGTGGCCTCGATGCTGAAGTAGACGTCGGGGTACTCCGGGTCGTCCACCACGTAGGCGGCGCCGGAGGCCAGGAGCTTCTCCACCATGGTGATGACCTCGTCGATGGACTCGACGGCCCCGATGTAGTCGCGCGGCGGCAGCACGCGCAACGCCGCCATGTCGGTGCGGAACAGGTCGGTCTCGCGCTCGCCCAGAGCGCGCCAGTCGATGCCGTCGCGCGCGGCGCGCTCGAACAGCGGGTCGTCCACGTCGGTGACGTTCTGCACGTAGTGAACCTCGTGGCCGTTGTCGCGCAGGACCCGGGCGACCACATCGAACGTCAGATAGGTCGCGGCGTGACCCATGTGGGTGGCGTCGTACGGGGTGATCCCGCACACGTACATGCCCGCCACCCGTCCGGGGGCGACGGGGCGGACGGCGCGGTCGGCGGTGTCGTAGAGACGGAGCGGCGGGCCGGAGCCGGGGACGGCGGGCACGGCGACATCGGACCAGGACTGCATATGCACCAGCCTAAGCGGTCCCGCGCCGGGCGACGTCGGCGGCCGGGCGGACCGAGTGCGCCGCTACGCCGTTCCGGCACGCGCACGCGCGCTGCCGGGTCCAGGGTGCTCAGAACGGCGGCCAGGGGATGGCGCGGGCGGCGGTGGGCCCCGGATGCACGCGCGATTCCACCAGCCGTTCGATCCGCCGCGCCAGAGCGTCGACCTCTGCGGTGGTGAGCAGCGCGTCGAGGGCGTCGGCCAACGGGGTGCTGCGGCGCCGGAGATCATCCCCGAGGACGGCGACGTCCGCGAGCAGACCGGCCGGGATCGGTCGGTGCGCCCAGCCCCAGAGCACGGTGCGGAGCTTGGGTTCGCTGTGCAGGCAGATGCCGTGGTCGACGCCGCGCAGTCGGCCACCGGGCGCGCACAGGATGTGGCCGGCCTTGCGGTCCGGGTTGTTGAGCACGACGTCGAGGACCGCGATGCGCTGCAACCGCTCGTCGTCCGCATGTGCGAGCACCACCTGGCGGCCGGTCATGTCTTCGGCCGCGAACACCGGCAGGTGGCCGGCGGGGACGGCATCGGCGGGGAACAGGTCCACGAGGTCGGTGGTGGAGTCCTCTATGACGGAGCCCCCGGCGGCAGAGCTTTCGACGGCAGAGCCCCCGACGGCAGAGCCCTCGACGGCAGAGCCCTCGACCTCGGAGCCGACGTCCGCCTGCGCGGGCGGGGCCTCTATCCATTCCTGTACCATCCCCCAGCCGTGCGGGCCGCCGCGCAGCACCGTCCGCGGAACGATCCCCCAACCCAGCGCGGCACTGATCAGATACGACGCGTACTCCCGCTCGGCAAGCGTGCCGTCGGGGAAGTCCCAGAGCGGCCGCTCCCCCAGCACCGGCTTGTAGACGCAGCGAGCCTCCCGGCCCGGCCCGCCCAGCCGGCACAGGAATGTGGCGTTGCTGGCAGTGGTGAGGCGGCCGATGACCTCGATCGGCGCAGCCCCCAACAGTGCAGGATCGGCGTCGGCGGGATCGGCGTGGGCAGGGGCGGCGTGGGCGGATTCGCCGTCCGCAGAGAGGGCGTCGCCGGGGTGGGCGGCGTCCCGGGGTGCGGGCACCGTCATTGTTCGTCGTCCGGCTTGTGCAGGTCGGTGAGCTCGATGCCGCGGTGGTAGCCGTTGGTGCGCGCGCAGATGTGGCCGGCGGGGTCGAGAGGCCTGCCGCACAGCGGGCATGGGGGCCTGCCGGCATCGACGATGAGCTCGGTGCGCGCGGAGAATTGCCGCGCCTCCGTCGGCGCCAGGAACACCCGCACCGTGTCGGGGCCCTCGTCGGTGTCGTCGAGCACCACCGACTCATCCAGCGGCGTCTCCGTCACCGCGAGCAGCTCGACGACCACCGCACCGGCGTCCGCCTCCCAGCCCAGGCCCATCGTGCCCACGCGGAACTCCACGTCCACCGGCATCTGCAGCGGCTCCAGGTCGTCCACGGCGACGTCCGTGGGCGGCAGCTCCGCACCGAACCGCCGGTGGACCTCGCCGAGAAGCGCGCCGATGCGCTCGGCCAGGATCTGCACCTGCTGCTTTTCCAGCAGGACGCTGACCAGCCGGTTGTCCTGGCTCACTTGGAGATAGAACGCGCGGTCACCGGGCTCGCCCACCGTCCCCGCGACGAATCGGTCCGGGCTGCGGAAGATGTGAATGGCACGTGACATGGCACCTCCAATCTATGGCCTGCGGTCGCGGTCGGTCATGGCAGCCCCGCTCAGACTTCCCCGCCGGGGACACCTCCGGTGAACGAGGACGCTCCGGGCGCCCCGTCCGGGGAACGGCGATCGCCGTCCGGACATTCCGGGGTGCCCCTCTGCGGGTCCCGCGGGCGCCGCGCGAGCCCGTCGAGTACGGAACCGGTGTCGTTCAGATGCTGCACCATCGGGCGGGCCTCGGTGTAGCGGATCACGCTGATCGCCGCCGGCACCGTGGCGATGCGCTGGAATCCGTCCAGATGCATCCCGAGGGCGTCCGCCAGGATCGACTTGATCACGTCCCCGTGGGTGCATGCCACCCACAGCGAGTTGTCGCCGTGCTCTGCGCGCAGGCGTGCGTCGTGCGACCGGATCGCCGCCACGCTGCGCGCCTGCACGGCGGCGAGGCATTCCCCGCCGGGGAACGTGGCCGCGGATGGCTGCTGCTGCACGACCCGCCACAGCGGTTCCTTGACGAGTTCGGACAGCGCGCGCCCCGTCCATTCGCCGTAGTCGACCTCCGCAAGCGCTTCGTCGGTGCGCACCTGTATGCCGATCACCTCGGACAGCGGGCGGACGGTGTCCCTGCAGCGCTGCTGGGGCGAGGAGACGATGGCCACGATGGGCAGTCCGCCGAGCCGGCGCGCAGCCTCGGTCGCCTGCGCCCGGCCGGTCTCGTCGAGCCCGACCCCGGGGGTGCGGCCCGCCAGGGTGGCCGCGGTGTTGGCGCTGGAGCGCCCGTGGCGCAGCAGGATCACCGTCATGTCCGCCACCCTATGCGCTCGGCGCGGCGCGGGTCGTGCCCCCGCGTGCCCGGGTTAGGGTGCTCTGGTCCGCGCCGCACCGTCCGTGCCGTACGGCACGGACGGTGACGATGGAGCCGAGGGGAGTGCAGTGGACCGACGAGCGGCCGCGCCGGGCAGGCGTGCGGCGTGAAGGAGACGAATCTGGGCCGCAGCGGCCTGCGGGTCTCGGGCCTCGGCCTGGGCACGCTCGCCTGGGGGCGGGAGACCGTCGGGGACGAGGCGGCCGGCCAGCTGCGCGCGTTCGCCGAGGCGGGCGGCACTCTGGTCGACACCTCCCCCGCGTATGGGGACGGGGCCGCAGAGGCCGTGCTCGCAGAACTTCTCGAGGACGTGGTGCCTCGCCGCGACCTGGTCCTGAGCAGCGCCGCCGGCATCGTTCCGTCGGCTCCGGTGGGCGCGCGCATCGACTGTTCGCGCCGCACCCTGCTCCAACAGCTCGATGCGACCCTTCGCGCCCTGGGCACCGACCATCTGGACCTGTGGCAGGTGGCGGCGTGGGACCGTCGTACCCCGGTGGACGAGATCGTCGACACCTGCGATTACGCAGTGCGCACCGGCCGGGTGCGTTACACGGGTGTCCGCGGGCACTTCGGCTGGCAACTCGCGACAGTGGCGGGCCGTGCCGGTGCTTCGCACATGGTGGCGGCGCAGGCCGAGTATTCGCTCCTCGCCCGCGGCGTGGAGGAGGAGCTGGTACCCGCCGCGCTGCACCACGGCATGGGATTGCTCGCGGCGGTTCCGCTGGCCGGCGGCGTGCTCACCGGTAAGTACCGGGACGGCGTGCCCAGCGATTCGCGCGGCGCCGACGCGGCAAGGGCGGAGATCGTCCAGGCCTACCTGCACGACGATGCGGTGAGCGTGATCGACGCCGTGGTCACGGCGGCGGACGGTCTGGGCACGTCGCCGTTGGCCGTGGCGTTGGCATGGATCCGCGACCGTCCGGGAGTGGGCAGTGCCATCGTCGGTGCCCGGGACATCGCACAGCTCACGGGCGTGCTGGTGGCGGCGGATCTCACGCTGCCACCGGCGATCACCGCCGCGCTCGACGACGTGAGCAGCTAGATCCGGCCGACAGGGCGGCCCCACAGGGAGGGCGGAGCCGCCGGGCGTGTCGGCCGGATCCGGCCGTCAGGAACCCTGCTGCCCGCGTCGACGGACCGCGATGGCGATACCGCCGATGACGACGAGCGCGACGACGACGCCGCCGACGGTCCACCAGACGACCGTCGACGAGCTGTCGGAGTCCTCGGCGGAGGCCTGGTCGTCCGTACTCTGGTCCCCTGTGCCCTGTCCTTCTGCGGCCTGTCCCCCGGTGGCCTCCCGGTCGGCCGACACCTCCGTCGCCACCGAACCCGTCGCCGCGGTGAAGGTGACCGGCACCCCGGTGACGGTGCCGAAACCGTTGCGGTGGTCGTAGAACAGGGTGATCGAACAGTCCGACTCGGTGCAGTCGACCGGGGTGCCGCTCATGGACGTGCCGGCGGCGACCGCGCTGAGCTCCGCGGTGAAGGTCCCGTCGGGGGCGATCGGCGTCGTCGCGCCCCGCCCATTGGACACCCATAGCTGCGACCCGGGCACCGTGCGGTCGCCGGAGCACTCCGGACCCGCGGGCCCCGTCGTGCCGGTCACGCAGGTGGCCACGTAGTAGCCGGCCTCGGGGTCGAGCCCGCTGCCCTCCACGGTGATGCTCTCGCCCGCTGCCAGCCCGTCGGTCTGGCTGATGGTCAGTTGCGGACCGGACGCCGCCGGGTCGGCGGCCGCGGCCGTGCTCACGGCGAGCAGCGATCCGGCGGCGACGGCGGCGATGCCGGTCGCTGCGGCGGCGCGGCGCAGGAGAGTGTGGGAACGGTGCATGGGAATCCTCGCTTCGTCGGATACTGAAGGCTAGGCTAACCTAGTTGGAGTTGGACGACTGTGACAGGGGAGAGAACGACATGACCATTGACGACACCGCGCGCGCGGGCGGCCTCGCGGCGCTGGTCAAGAGCCGCACGGACGAGGCGCACCGGGCCGCCGAGTCCTCCTCGTTCATGGCCGATCTGCTCGACGGGGCGCTGCCGGAGGCCGCCTACGTCGAGCTCGAGGCGCAGAGCTGGTTCATCTATCGCGCACTGGAGGCGGGCGGGCGGACGCTGGCCGGCAACGCCCTGGTGGACCCTTTCCTCGACGACGCGCTTCTGCGCCTCGAGGGGCTGGAGCGGGACCTGGAGCATCACCTCGGCGCGCAATGGCGTTCGTTGATCGCGATGCTGCCGGCCACCGAGCGGTACGTGGAGCGCATCGCCGAAGTCGTCGCCACTTGGCCCGCGGGTTTCGTCGCCCACCACTACCTGCGCTACCTCGGGGACCTCTCAGGCGGCCAGATCATCCGCACCAAGATGTCGCGCACCTACGGATACGAGACCGACGGCGTGCGCTTCTACATCTTCGACGCGATCGCCAAGCCCAAGCCCTACAAGGACGGCTACCGCGCTAAGATGGACGCGCTGCCGATCGACGGTGCGGAATCCGAGCGTTTCATCGCCGAAGTCGCCGACGCGTTCCGCCTCAACCGGGACCTTTTCGCCGACCTCGGCGGCCGATTCGCGCGCAGCGGAGCCGCAGTGTGAGATCGCGGATCGACTCCGGCCGTCGGTGCACGGACCGTTCCCTGGCGGATACTCGGCGCGGTCGTGTGCCCGCGAGGGGCATCGCCGTGCTCGTTGCAGTGCTCGCCGTGCTGGCGGCGGGATGCAACGCACCCGGCGGCGCGGACTCCGGGGGCGTGGGGGCGGTCACCGCCTCCATCGGCGAGCTCGACCCGGAGCCGATCGGCCCTCCCCCGTCGCCGCGGCTGCCCGTCACGGTGGCCTCGGAAGACGGAGCGGAGGTGACGGTCACGAGCGCCGACCGCATCGTCGCGGTGGACCAGTACGGCACCCTCGGCGAGACGGTCTTCGCGCTGGGGCTGGGCGGGAATCTGGTCGGCCGGGACACCGCCACCGACTTCCCGGCCGCCGCCGACATACCCAACGTGACTCCCGGCGGCCATTCGCTCAATGCGGAGGCCATCCTGGCGTTGCGCCCCACGGTGGTGCTCACCGACTCGAGCATCGGGCCGCACGCGGTGCAGGAGCAGATCCGCGCGGCGGGCATCCCGGTCGTCTTCTTCGACGGCGAGCGCACTCTGGACACGACCGCCGACATGATCCGCGACGTCGGCCGCACGCTCGGCGTGCCTCAAGCGGGCGACGCGCTCGCCGAGCGCACGCAGCAGCAGATCGACCAGGCGCTCGCCGCGGTGCCGGAACGGCAGGACCCGCCCACGATCGCATTCCTGTACCAGCGGGGCGCGGCGATCTCCATGCTCGGCGGCCCCGGCAGCGGCGCGGACGACATCATTCGCGCGGTGGGCGGGGTCGATGCGGGCACCGCGTCGGGGCTCACCGCCGCCTACACGCCGGTCACCGCCGAGGCGCTCATCGTCGCCGCCCCGGACGTGATCCTCATGATGTCCGGCGGGCTGCAGTCGGTCGGCGGCGTCGACGGGCTCGTGCAGATGCCGGGGATCAAACAGACTCCGGCGGGTGAGAACCGGCGGGTGATCGACATGGACGATTCGGTGCTGCTCAGCTACGGACCGTCCACCGGCAAGGTGATCGGCGCGCTCACCGACGCGCTCTACGGCGAGCAGTCCCGGTGACGGCGACCACCGACAAGCCCGTTCCCCCGGCGCCGGGGGCGCCGGCCGCACGCAACCCGCGGCGGCGGCGCACCGTGATCGTGCTCGCAGCGACGGCCGTCGCGCTGGTGGTGCTGGCCGTCCTCGCGGCCTGCCTGGGCCAGGTGCCCGTGGATCCCGGCGAGGTGGTGGGCTCGATCCTGCACCGGGTCGGCATCGACTGGTTCGCCATGCCGGCCCACCCCAACGGGGACGCCGCCCTGTGGGAGGTGCGCTTCCCGCGCGTCGTCCTGGCGATGCTCGTGGGCGCCAGCCTCGGGTGCGCGGGCGCCGTCCTGCAGGGCGTGTTCGCCAATCCGCTCGCCGAGCCCGGCGTCATCGGCGTCTCCGCCGGTGCGGCCGTGGGGGCGAGTTCGGTCATCCTCATCGGCGGCACGTTCTCGTCCGGCTGGGCCATCGCCGCGGCCGCATTCGCCGGGGGGCTCGGCACCACCCTGCTGGTCTACGGGCTGGCGCGGGCCGACGGCCGTACCGAAGTGGTCACCGTGATCCTCACGGGCGTCGCGGTCAACGCCGTGGCCGGCGGTCTGATCGCGTACTTCACCTTCGTCGCCTCCCCCGCCGCCCGTGAACAGATCGTGTTCTGGCAGCTCGGCACGCTCGGCGGCGCCGACTGGGAGGCCGTCGGCGTGGTGGCGCCGCTCGCCGTCGCAGGGGTCGTCGGCTCGATGCTCCTGGCCCGCAAACTCGACCTCCTGGCGCTCGGCGAGGGGCCGGCGCGGCACCTGGGCGTGGACGTCGAACGGGTGCGCCGGTGGGCCATCGTCATCGTCGGCGTGCTCGTGGCCGCCGGCGTGGCCTTCACGGGGATCATCGCTTTCGTGGGCCTCGTCGTGCCGCACGCCTTCCGCATGCTCATCGGCCCGTCGCACCGCATGCTCATCCCGGCCAGCACCATCGGCGGCGCCGTGGTCCTGCTCGCCGCCGATATCGGCGCCCGTACCTTGGTGAGCAATGCCGATCTTCCGCTCGGCATGCTCACGTCGCTGGTGGGCGGCCCGTTCTTCTTCTGGTTGCTCCACCGGACCCGCAGGTCGCAAGGAGGGTGGTCATGAGGTTCGCGGACGTTCTGCATCCCCGCCGCGGGCGGGCCGCCTCCCACGCGGATGCGGCGGCGCCGGATGGCGGGCGGGTGCTGCTGCAGGCGCGCGGACTGGGCGTGGCCCGCGGCGCGCGCACGATTCTGGCCGACGTGGACGTGGATGTCATGGCCGGTGAGGTGCTGGCCCTGGTGGGGCCCAACGGCGCCGGAAAATCCACGCTCCTCGCGGCGCTGTCGGGAGACCTTCCGCTCTCGGCGGGCACCGCCGTCATCGACGGCAGGCCGGTACGGGACTGGACCGCCCGCGAGCTGTCGCGGCGGCGCGCGGTGCTGCCGCAGCAGCATCGGGTGGGATTCGGCTTCACCGTGGACGAGATCGTCCGTATGGGGCGCGCACCCTGGGCGCGCACCGACAGGTCGGTGGACGACGACGCGGTGGTCTCCGAGGCGCTCGACATCTGCGACGTGGCCGCCTTCCACGACCGTTCGTTCGTGACGTTGTCCGGCGGCGAGCAGGCGCGTGTGGCGCTGGCCCGAGTACTGGCGCAGGAATGCCCGACGATCATGCTCGACGAGCCGACGGCGGCGCTGGACCTGCGCCACCAGGAGACGGTGATGCGGATCGCCGCGCAACGGGCGCAGGCGGGCTCTGCCGTGGTCGTGGTGCTGCACGACCTGGGCCTGGCCGCCGCCTACGCGGACCGTGTGATGGTGCTCGCCGGCGGCCGGACCGCGGCCGACGGCCCGCCGGACGAGGTGCTCACCGAGGCGTTGCTCAGCGCCGTGTACCGGCATCCGGTGGACGTGCTGCCACACCCGCACGGCGGACGCCCGCTCATCGTGCCCCGCCGCCCGGGCCACGGGCCGGCCCGGGCCGGTCAGCCGGCGGTCGAACCGGCGAACTGGGCCGAGTACAGCCGCGCATAGGCGCCGTCGGCCGCCGCAAGCTCGTCGTGAGTCCCGGACTCGACGATCGCGCCGTGTTCCATCACCAGGATCAGATCCGCGTCGCGGATCGTCGAAAGGCGATGGGCGATGATGAAACTCGTGCGGTCGCTGCGCAGAGCGCTCATCGCCTCCTGCAGCAGCACCTCGGTGCGGGTGTCCACCGAGCTGGTGGCCTCGTCGAGGATGAGGATGGACGGCGACGCCAGGAACGCCCGGGCGATGGTGATGAGCTGCTTCTGGCCGGCGCTCACGTTGCCGGCGTCCTCGGTGATGAGGGTGTCGTAACCGTCGGGCAGGTGCGCGACGAAGCTGTCGACGAAGGTGGCGCGCGCCGCCTCGAGCATCTGTTCCTCGGTGGCGTTCAGGTCGCCGTAGAGGATGTTGTCGCGGATCGACCCCTCGAACAGCCACGTGTCCTGCAGCACCATGCCGATGCGCGCTCGCAGCGCGCCGCGCGGGATGTCGGTGATGTCGACCCCGTCGATGCTGATGGAACCGGAGCGCAGTTCGTAGAACCGCATAAGGAGATTGACCAGGGTGGTCTTGCCGGCCCCGGTGGGGCCCACGATGGCGACGGTGCGCCCGGGCTCGACGTCCAGGGACAGGTCCTCGATCAGCGGGGTGTCCTCGTTGTAGCGGAAGGCGACGCCGTCGAAGCGCACGTGCCCTCGCACTCGGGCGCCGCCGAGGAACCGGGCGGCGGCCGAATGGCGTCCCCCCTCCTCGATGACCGTCTCCGGGGACATCTCCTCCGCGTCGAGGATCCCGTACACGCGCTCGGCGGACGCCAGGCCGGATTGCATCCGGTTGGCCATCGACGCGATCTGATTGATCGGCTGGCTGAACTGGCGCGAATACTGGATGAACGCTTGCACGCTGCCCAGGCTGATGGTGCCGTTCGCGATGCGCAGGCCGCCGACGACGGCCAGGACCACGTACATCAGGTTGGAGACCAGCGACATGATCGGCGAGATCATGCCGGAGAGGAACTGCGCGCCGAAACTGCTCTTGACCAGGGCACCGTTGACCTCGGTGAACTGGCCCTCCATCTCCTTCTGGTGGCCGTACACGCGCACCAGGGCGTGGCCGCTGTAGGTCTCCTCGATGTGGGCGTTGAGGCGCCCGGTCTCCGCCCACTGCTGACGGAACAACGGCTGTGCCTTCTTCGCGACGATGGTGACGAGCAGCAGCGACACGGGGATCGAGGCCAGCGCAATGAGCGTGAGGAGGGGCGAGAGGAAGAACATCAGGGCCAGCACGCTGACCACCGTGAGCGCCGAGGTGATCAACTGGTTGATCGTCTGCCCCAGCACCGTCTGCATGTTGTCGACGTCGTTGGTGACCCGGCTGAGCACCTCGCCGCGCGGGGTCGAATCGAAATAGTGCAGCGGCATGCGGTGCAGCTTCTCCGAGACCTTCCGGCGCAGCCGGTACACGGTCTTCTGCACGACGGTGTTGAGCAGGTACGCCTGCGCCCACGACAGCGTCGCCGCCACCACATACAGCGCCAGGATCAGCAGGATGATGCGGGTGAGCGCGTCGAAATCGATGCCGGCCCCGGGTGTGAGATCCATGTTCGCGACCATGTCGGCCTTGGTCATGTCCCCCTGGCTGCGCAGGATCTCCACGGCCTGTTCCTTGGTGGCGCCCGGGGGCAGGGTGCGGCTGATGGCGCCGGAGAACAGCACGTCGGTGGCGCGGCCCATGATGAGCGGCGCCACCGCGCTCATGCCGATCCCGACGATGGAGATCAGCAGCACGGTGAAGAACCGCAGCTTCTCCGGGCCCAGCTCGCCGATGAGCCGCCGGAAGGTCTGGCGGAAATGCTGGGGCTTCTGCGCCGCGCCGGCGGCGGCCCCGGGCGCCCCGGGCATGGCTGCTGGTGCGCTCACGACTCCACCTCCGTCGGCTGCTGCGATTGGACGATCTCCCAGTACGTGGGGCATTCGACGACCAGCTGCTGGTGGCTGCCCACCCCTACAGCGCGGCCGTCCTCGAGCACCACGATCTGGTCGGACTGGGCTATGCGGGCGACGCGCTGGCTGATGGTGATGACCGTCGCTTCGCCGCGTGCCTCGGACAGCGCCCGGTACAGCGCCGCCTCGGTGCTCAGATCGAGCGCGGAGAAGGAGTCGTCGAACAGGTAGACGCGGGGGCGCCGCACCACGGCCCGCGCGATGGTGAGGCGCTGGCGCTGGCCGCCGGAGAAATTGGTGCCGCCCTGCGAGACCGGCGCCTCCAGGCCCTCCGGCAGTGCGCGGACGAACTCATCGGCCTGACTGATGTGCAGCGCCTCCCACATCTCCTCGTCGGTGGCGTCGGGCTTGCCGAAGCGCAGGTTGGACGCGACGGTGCCGGAGAACAGGTACGCGCGCTGCGGCACGAGCCCGATGTGCCTGCACATGGCGTCCTGGTCCTGGAGGCGCACGTCGACGCCGTCGACGAGCACGGCGCCCGAGGTGACGTCGAACAAGCGCGGGACGAGCGACAGAAGGGTGGTCTTGCCGCTGCCGGTGCTGCCGACGACGGCCGTCGTGGTGCCGGGTGTGCAGCGGAAGTTCAGCCCCGAGAGCACCGGCTCCTCCGCACCGGGGTAGCCGAATCCGGCGTCCTCGAACGTGACGACGCCCGCGGGCGAGGCCGGCGTCTGCGGATCGTGCGGGTCGCGGACGGAGGACTCGGTGCGCAGCACCTCGCTGATCCGCTCGGCGCTGACGGCGGCGCGCGGCACGAGCACGGCCATGACCACCGCCATCATCACCGATGAGAGGATCTGCATGACGTACGCGATGAAAGCCGTCATCTGGCCGACCTGCATCTGGCCGTCGTCGATCAGGTGCGCGGCGAACCAGAGCACCGCGACGCTCGTGAGGTTCGAGATGATCATGATGGCGGGCATCATCAAGGCGAACAGCCTGCCCGCGGACAGCGCCACCGACGTCAGGTCGTTGTTGGCGGTGTCGAACTTGTCGCGTTCGAGCTGCTCGCGGACGAAGGCGCGGACCACGCGCATGCCGGAGAGCTGCTCGCGCATCACACGGTTGACCCCGTCGATCCGCGCCTGCATCCGGCGGTAGAGCGGAACCATCAGCGCCATGATCGCGGTGACCACGCCGAGCAGCAGCGGCACGGAGATCACGAGCAGCAAGGACAGCCGTGCGTTCTCGCGCAGCGCCATCACCACGCCGCCGATCGACATGATGGGCGCCGTGGTCAAGATGGTGGCACTGATCATGACCAGCATCTGGATCTGCTGGACGTCGTTGGTGTTGCGCGTGATGAGCGAGGGCGTTCCGAACTGGGCGAACTCGCGGTCCGAGAACGTCGACACCTGGTGATAGAGGCCGGAGCGCAGGTCGCGCCCCACGCTGGTGGCGGCCTTCGCCGCGCAGTACACCACGCCGACGGCGCCTATGGCCTGGGCGACGGTCACCAGCAGCATCAGCCCGCCGGCACGGAGGATGAAGTCGGTGTCGCCGCGGGCGATGCCGTCATCGATGATCCGGGCGTTGAGCGTGGGCAGGAACAGCGCCATCGCCGCGGCGAAGATCTCGAGTACGACCACCCCGATCAGCAGCGGCGTGTATGGGCGCAGGTGCGTGCGCAGCAGGCGGAGCAGGCTCGCCCGCTCGCGGCGGCCCTTGCCGCGTGCCACGTCGCCCCCGGCGGGGGGTTCGGCCGTGCTTGTGGCCGGACTTTCAGATGCCATCGATGACCGACCCCAGCTTTCCGAGCAGCGTGCGGACGACGGTGGGATGCTGCCCCGCCGGTTGCTCGGTGCGTTCCGCCTCCGCGAGCGCGTCGCGGACCAGTGCGGTGACGCTGCGGGCGTCATCCAGGTCGACGTCGGTCACGGGGAGCTCGGCCACCGCGACGACGTCGTCGGGGCCGGGCACCGGCTCCTTGCGGCCCGCCCGGTACAGCTCCAGCCGCAGAACGGTGCGCCGCACTTGGAAGGCGAAGTCGCGGCCGCTGCGCGAGCCGAACCCGTGCGCGGCCGGGCCCGAGGAGAGGTCCTCGATGACGAACGATGATTCCGCCGCAGCGTCGTCGTCCGGCGGGGGGGCCGCCGCTGGATCGCCCGTGCTCATTCGTCTCCCAGCGTGTTCGTGTGCGGGGCGGAGTCGTCTGCGGCAGGCGCGTCCGTATCCTCGTGTACGGGATCCGCGCGTCCTGCCCAGTGCAGCGCCTACTCCGTTTCGGTCACAGGCAGACTCTATGTGATCGCCGGCCGCGCCGGTGCACCGTCACCCCGGTCGGGACGGCCCGCGGCCCATCCGGAGCACCTGGGTCGGTGCGGACGTAGTGCCCCGACGGCGACGGATTGTTCCAGCACAAGGATAGTTCCAGCACACGGATGCAGGCGGTGACGACGAAAGTGACCGGACTCAGGTCCACTGACTCAGCGGGCGTGGTGCGTGGCGGGCTCCCCCATCGGCGGGGCCGCCGCGCATCCGGGGCAGGCCGGGTGGCGGCGGCCACCGCCCTGGCGGCGGCGCTGCTCGCGCTCACCGCGTGCGGCTCGTCGGGCGGACGGCCGGACGTGCCCACACGCGTGCCCGCCACGCCGGTGGCAGGCCCCGGCACCGCCCAGGCACCGGCGGCCCAGGTCATCATCGACACCACCGGGGTGCGGGCTCTCACCGTGGCCGGCGGCGGCGGGCTGCTCGCGGTGCAATCCGACGGGCCGTCGTCGATCGCGGTGTACGCCGCGGACGCGCCGGCAGACCCGCAGCGCGTCATCCCGGTCCCGGACGGCGCGGCCCCGATGACGCGGGTCTCCGCCACGGACGACGAGTCGGCGCCGCCGGTGGTCCTCGTCCCGGCGCCCGGCGCACTGCTCCGGGTGGACCTCGCCACGGGCGCGACGGACACCGCGCACATCGACGGGGACGCGATCTCCGCTACGGGCCTGCCGGGCGGCGGATACGCCGTCGGCACCGCGGACGGCACCGTGTACATCCTCGGCGCGGACCTCGCCGTCGACAGGACCGTCACCGGTTTCGTCTCGGCGGATGCGCTGGCCGCGTCGGGCGACGCGCTGCTGGTGCTGGATGCGCACCAGACCTCGCTCACGGAGGTGGACCCGGCCACCGGTGAACACGGCGCGGCGCTGCGCGTCGGCAAGGGCGCCACACGGATCATCTCCGACGGATACGGGCGCGTCATCGCGCTGGACACGGACGGCGGGCAGATGCTCGTCTACGGTCTCGACCCGTTGATCAACCGGCAGCTCGCGCCCATCGGCGCGTCGCCGGCGGCGCTGGCGGCGGACCCGGCGCGCGGGCTGGTGTGGGTGACCTTCACCGGCACCGACGAGGTGGCGGCCTTCGACCTGTCCACCGGCGAGCCCGTGGAGAAGCACCGGTACCCCACCGTCGCGTTCCCCACCTCGGTGGCGGTGGGCGCGGACGGCGCCGTGTACGTCGGCTCCGGCCGCGACGGCGGCGTGGCCCGCATCAGTCCGGAGCAGATCCGATGACCGGGCGTCTGTACGCGCTCGTACTGCGCGCACTGTTCCTCGTCGACCCCGAGCGCATCCATCACCTGAGCTTCCGCGCCATCCGCCTGGCGACGGCGCTGCCGGCCGTCGGCACGCTCATCGCGCGGTTTCTGTCCCCCCGTGACCCGGTGTTGCGCACGCGGGTGTTCGGCGTCGACTTCCCTGCCCCGCTGGGGCTGGCCGCCGGATTCGACAAGAACGCCGAGGGGGTCGCCGCCTGGGGGCCGATGGGCTTCGGCTTCGCCGAGGTCGGCACGGTGACCGGCCGTGCGCAGCCGGGCAACCCCTCGCCCCGCCTGTTCCGGCTTCCGGCCGACCAGGCACTGGTCAACCGCATGGGGTTCAACAACGAGGGCGCCGACGCCGCGGCGGTGCGGCTGCGGGCGCGCCGCGGCGGTGTGCCCATCGGCATCAACATCGGCAAGACCAAGGCCGTGCCGGTGGACGAGGCCGCCGGCGACTACCGCTACAGCGCCGCGCTGCTGGCGCCGTTGGCCGACTTCCTCATCGTCAACGTCAGCTCGCCGAATACGCCGGGGCTGCGGAACCTGCAAGCGGTGGACTCGCTGCGGCCGCTGCTGCGCACCGTGCTCGACGTCGCCCGGACGCCGGTCCTGGTCAAGATCGCCCCCGACCTGGCCGACGCGGACGTGGACGCGGTGGCCGACCTGGCGGTCGAACTGGGGCTGGCGGGGATCGTGGCGACGAACACGACCATCTCACGGTCCGGGCTGGCGACCCCCGCGGCCGAGGTGGAACGGATCGGCGCGGGCGGGGTCTCCGGCGCGCCGGTCGCGGACAGGTCGCTGGAGGTGCTCCGGCGTCTGCACGCGCGGGTGGGCGACGACCTGGCGATCGTGTCGGTCGGCGGGATCTTCACCGTGGAACAGGCCTGGCAACGGATCACGGCCGGCGCGTCGCTGCTCCAGGGCTACACGGGCTTCATCTACGGCGGGCCCTTCTGGATGCGGCGGATCCACCGCGGCCTCGCACAGCGGGTGCGGGACGCCGGGTTCGCGTCGATCGCGGACGCGGTGGGCACCGATACCGTGGGGACCGGCGGCAGCGCCACGGCCGGCGGAGCCGACGACGAGGCGGAGACGGGAACGGAGGCAGGCCTATGACCGAAGGCACTGAACCGGGGTCCGGCGGCGGTGATGCGACGACCGAACAGCGGATCGCGGCCGCGCGGGCCTACATCGATGCGCTGGTGTCGCATGACGCGTCGGACGTGCGGCTCGCACCCGGCGCGGTGCGCTACGAGGTGGGCGTGAAGACGGGGCGCAGCGGTGCGCACATCGTCCGGAGCCTCGAGCGCGGTCCGCAGTTCCGGGTGATCTCCGGGGTCCGGGACGTCACCGCGTGGCGTGACGGCGACACCGTGCGGACACGCTACGTCGTCGACACCTCCGTGCTCGGACTGAACCTCGTGGTCGCGCACATCACCGAGGAGTTCGAGGTGCGCGGCGATGGCGCGATCCACCGGATCGACGCGCACATCCGCCCCCGTCCGGGGCCGGTGTTCCGGCGCCCGGGACGAGGGGGCTGAGCGGGCGGAGGCGCTCGCTGTCAGTTCTGCTCGTAGGTGCCGACGATGTAGGCGCGGGCGATGGCATGCGAGAACAGGTTGAAGCCCAGCACCGTCGGCGTGGTGTCGGCACCGAGCCCCAGGCTCGCGACGTCCACCGCGTGCACGGCGACGTAGTAATGGTGCGGCCCGTGGCCGGCGGGCGGGGCGGCGCCGATGTACCGGGCGGCGCCTGCGTCGCTGCGCAACTGGATCGCGCCGTCCGGCAGGCCGGAGCCGGAGTCGTCGCCCGCGCCGGAGGCGAGCGACGTGGTGGTGGCCGGAATGTCCGCCACGGCCCAGTGCCAGAATCCGGCTGCGGTGGGCGCGTCGGGGTCGAAGACCGTCACGGCGAAGCTCTTGGTTTCGGCGGGGAAGCCCGACCACGCCAGCTGCGGCGACACGTCGTCGCCCCCGGCCCCCATGATCCCGCTGACTTGGGCGCGTGCCAGCGGGCCGCCGTCGGTGACGTCCTCGGAGGTCAGGGTGAAGCCGGGCAGCTTCGGCAGGTCGTCATAGGGATTGCGGCTCATAGCGATTCCTTCCATTCGGTAGGGGTCGTTCATGGTGGCGGGATGCCTGCGGGACAGGTCTCGGGCGCTAGCTGTGCCGCAGGAAATGGTCCAGTACCCGGGTGCCGAAACGGAGCGCGTCCACGGGGACGCGCTCGTCGACCCCGTGGAACAGCGCGGCGAAGTCGAGCTCCGGCGGCAGCTGCAGCGGGGCGAACCCGAAGCACCGGATGCCCAGCGTGGCCAGGGCCTTCGCGTCCGTGCCGCCGGAGAGCATGTACGGCACCGTCCGGCCCTGCGGGTCGTGCGCGAGTATCGCTGCGTTCATGGCTTTGACCAGGTCCCCGTCGAAAGTGGTCTCGTATGAATCGAGGCTGGTGATCCATTCGCGCTCGATGTCGGGGCCGAGGATCTCGTCGAGCTCGGCCTCGAACGCGGCGCGCCGCCCCGGCAGGATCCGGCAGTCCACCACGGCCTGCGCGGTCTGCGGGATCACGTTGGCCTTGTACCCGGCGGCGAGCATCGTCGGGTTGGCGGTGTCACGCAGCGTGGCGCCGACGATCCGGGCGATGCTGCCGAGCTTGTCGAGCCGCCCGGTGATGTCGTCAGCACCGGGGTCCAGGTCGTATCCGGTCTCGGACGAGACGGCGGCGAGGAACTCGGCGACCGACTCCGTCACCACCAGCGGGAACTCGTGCGCGCCGAGCCGGGCCACCGCCGCCGCCAGCGCGGTGACGGCGTTGTCCTCGTGCAGGAACGAGCCGTGGCCGGGGCGGGCGCGCGCGGTCAGGCGCATCCAGCACAAGCCCTTCTCCGCGGTCTCCACCAGGTACAGCCGCCTGTCGCCGCCCGTCTGGGACGGGACGGTCAGCGAAAAGCCGCCCACCTCGCCCACGGCCTCCGTGACGCCGTCGAACAGGTCGGGCCGGTGCTCCACCAGCCACTGTGCGCCGAACGTGCTGCCGGCCTCCTCGTCCGCCAGGAAGGCGAAGACGATGTCGCGGGGCGGGACGACTCCGACCCGCTTGTACTGGCGCGCCAGCGCCAGCATCATCCCGACCATGTCCTTCATGTCCACCGCGCCGCGGCCCCAGACGTAGCCGTCTTGCACCGCGCCGGAAAACGGGTGCACCTGCCAGTCGGCGGCCTCGGCGGGGACCACGTCGAGATGCCCGTGCAGCAGCAGGGCGCCCCGCTCCGGGTCCGCGCCCTCGAGCCGGGCGAAGACGTTGCCGCGGCCGGGGGCGCCGGATTCGATGTAGGTGGTGGCGTAGCCCGCGTCCTCGAGCTGCGCAGCGACCCACTGGGCCGCCTCGCGCTCCCCCATCGTCGTCTCGGGCTCGCCCGTGTTGGTGGTGTCGAACCGGATGAGCCGGCTCACCAGGTCGACGACCTCCGCCACCGCGGCAGACGCCGCGGCCTCGGTGCCGTTGCCGGAAGGGCGTTCCTGTCCAGGGTTGTCCGCGTCCACGCCCCCTTTCCTACCACCCGGGGCCGCGTGCAGCGCCCGCACTCCGTGGTTGGCGACGCCTCTCGGTCCCCGGCCACCGGATTTGGGATTCGCCTCGGGCATCGGTTACTCTGATCCGGCAGCAAGCGCAATCCCCGGCAGCGGGGATCGGGCGGGGATCGGGAGCAGTCGTCGATGGCGCACAGCCCTCGACGGCAGTAGGTGCCCGCTCAGCCTGTTGCGGTGGTCGATTGCTCGCACAGGTGCGGCCGGTCCTGCAGGGCCGTCTGGTAGGTTGTGTGAGCACGTGTGAGTGTGCAAGCGCGAGTGGCGGAATGGCAGACGCGCTAGCTTGAGGTGCTAGTGTCCTATTAATGGACGTGGGGGTTCAAGTCCCCCCTCGCGCACTCTGAGTTGAGACAGACGCAAGCGGCCCCGGATCGATGATCCGGGGCCGCTTGCGTTGTACCCGATGTCACTGTGCCGAACCCTCCCGTCCGCGGGCAGGTATCCGCGCCGTGATGTGCGTCGCGATCCGCGGGCCGTTCTTCAGCGCTCCGCTCCCCCGCTCGCGAGCAGAACAACGCCCTGCGCGCCCGGCCCACGTGGATTTCGTGCCGACGCGCTCGCGGGGAGCTGAATGCCTCGCAAGCCCGGCATTGAATCATCCGCACCCGGAACAGGACCGCCCCGCGGACGGTTGAGGTGCCGTCCGCGGGGCGGTGCCGTCGCCGGAGACCCGGGACTATCGGGCGTCGAACGCGTCGAGGATCGCCTGCGACGCCAGCGCTGCGGTGAGCGTGCCCGCCCGCACGCGCTCTTCGACGTCGCCGCGCACGGCACGGACCCCGGGGTTGTGCAACAGGCGGTCCAGGAGCTGCTCGTGCACCATCGACCACGTCCAGTCCACCTGCTGGCGTGCGCGTTTGGCGTCGAACTCCCCCGCGTCCCTGAGCACCTGGGCATGGTGTTCGACGGTAGTCCAGAACTCGTCGATGCCCGTGCCCTCGCGCCCGCTCATGGTGATCACCGGCGGCTGCCACAGGGCGTCGTGCGGGTGCACCAGCGACAGCGCGCCGGCGAGTTCGCGCGCGGTGCGTTTGGCCTCGATGACGAACTTGCCGTCGGCCTTGTTGACCGCTACCAGGTCCGCCAGCTCCAGGACACCCTTCTTGATGCCCTGCAGCTGGTCGCCGGTGCGCGAGAGGGTGAGGAAGCAGAAGATGTCGGTCATGTTCGCCACCGTCACCTCGGACTGGCCCACACCGACAGTCTCCACCAGCACGACGTCGAATCCTGCCGCTTCCAGCAGGACGATGGTCTGCCGGGTGGCCTTGGCGACCCCGCCGAGCGTGCCGGCGGTAGGCGACGGACGGATGTAGGCCTCGGGACTGGCGGACAGCCGGCCCATCCGGGTCTTGTCGCCCAGGATCGAGCCACCGGTGCGGGTCGACGACGGGTCGACGGCCAGCACGGCCACTTTGTGCCCCTGCTCGATCAGGTGGCCTCCCAGCGCGTCGATGAAGGTGGATTTGCCCACCCCCGGAACGCCGGTGATGCCGACGCGGTGCGCGCCGCCCGAGTCGGGCAAGAGCTCCATCAGAAGCTCCTGCGCCAGAGCCCGGTGGTCCACTCGCGTCGACTCGACCAGGGTGATAGCCCGGGAAAGGTCGGACCGGCGGCCGTCACGGATGCCTTCGGCCAGGGCGCCGACGTCGATGACCGGGCGCGATGGTGCTGCAGACATCGCCCGGATCACTCGCCCCCGGCCGCGGAGTCGGTGAGATCGTGGCCGAGCCGCTTGCCGAGCTTGGTCAGCAGCTCCGCCGCGGCGTCGGCGATGACCGTGCCGGGCGGGAAGATGGCCTCGGCGCCGGACGCGTAGAGCTCATCGAAGTCGCCGGGCGGGATGACGCCGCCGACGATGACCATGATGTCCGGCCGGCCCACCTTCTCCAGCGCGGCGCGCAGCGCCGGCACCAGCGTGAGGTGTCCCGCGGCGAGCGACGACGCGCCGATGGCGTGCACGTCGTTGTCCGCCGCCTGCTGCGCGACCTCCTCCGGCGTCTGGAACAGCGGGCCCACGTCGACGTCGAAGCCCAGGTCGGCGAATGCGGTGGCGATCACCTTCTGGCCGCGGTCGTGCCCGTCCTGGCCCATCTTGGCGATGAGGATGCGGGGGCGTCGGCCCTCCGCCTCGGCGAATCGGTCGACCACCGCGATGGCGTCGGAGATGTTGCCCACGGAACCCGCCTCGTCTCGGTACACGCCGGAGATCGTCTTGATCTCCGCCTGGTGCCGACCGTAGACCTTCTCGAGTGCGTCGGAGATCTCACCGCCGGTGGCCTTGGCCCGCGCCGCCTTGATGGCGAGGGCGAGCAGGTTGTTGCCCAGCCCGTCGCCACCCGCGCGGTCGGACTCGGCGGCCGCGCGGGTGAGGTCGGCCAGCGCCGCATCCACCTCGTCCTGGTCGCGTTCGGCGCGCAGCCGGGCGAGCTTGTCCAGCTGCTCGCGGCGCACCTGCGAGTTCTCGACCTTGAGCACGTCGATCTGCTCGTCCGCGTCCACGCGGTACTTGTTGACGCCGATCAGTGGCTGACGGCCCGAGTCGATGCGGGCCTGGGTGCGGGCGGCGGCCTCCTCGATACGGAGTTTGGGGATGCCCTCGCTGATGGCCTGCGCCATGCCGCCGGCCTCTTCGACCTCGCGGATGTGCGCACGCGCCCGCTCGGCCAGCTGGTGGGTCAGCCATTCGACGTAGTCGGAGCCCGCCCACGGGTCGATGGGCCGCACCGTGTTGGACTCCTGCTGGATCAGCAGCTGGGTGTTGCGGGCGATGCGTGCCGAGAAGTCGGTGGGCAGCGCCAGCGCCTCGTCGAGCGCGTTGGTGTGCAGCGACTGGGTGTGCCCCTGGGTGGCGGCCATGGCCTCCACGCAGGTGCGGGCCACGTTGTTGTAGACGTCCTGGGCGGTCAGCGACCAGCCGGACGTCTGGGAGTGGGTGCGCAGCGAGAGCGACTTGGGGTTTTCAGGCTCGAACTGCGCGACGAGCTCGCTCCACAGCAGCCGCGCCGCGCGCAGCTTGGCGACCTCCATGAAGAAGTTCATGCCGATGCCCCAGAAGAACGACAGGCGCGGGGCGAATGCGTCGATGTCGAGCCCGGCGTCCAGCCCGGCGCGGATGTATTCGACGCCGTCGGCGAGGGTGTAGGCCAGCTCCAGGTCGGCCGTGGCGCCGGCCTCCTGGATGTGGTAGCCGGAGATCGAGATCGAGTTGTACTTGGGCATCTTCGTCGACGTGTACGCGAAGATGTCCGAGATGATCCGCATCGACGGCTTGGGCGGATAGATGTAGGTGTTGCGGACCATGAACTCTTTGAGGATGTCGTTCTGGATGGTCCCCGCAAGCTTCTCCGGCGCGACGCCCTGCTCCTCGGCCGTCGCCACGTAGAGAGCGAGGATCGGCAGCACTGCGCCGTTCATCGTCATCGACACCGACACCTTCGACAGGTCGATCCCCTCGAACAGTTCCCGCATGTCCAGGATCGAGTCGATGGCCACGCCGGCCATGCCCACGTCGCCCTGCACACGCGGGTGGTCGGAGTCGTAGCCGCGGTGGGTGGCCAGGTCGAAGGCCACCGACAGGCCCTTCTGGCCGGCCTTGAGGTTGCGGCGGTAGAAGGCGTTGGACTCCGCCGCGGTCGAGAATCCCGCGTACTGGCGGATGGTCCACGGCTGGTTGACGTACATCGTCGGGTAGGGGCCGCGCAGGTACGGAGCGGCGCCGGGATGCGAGTTCAACGGGTACCCGGCGGCGACCGCCTCGTCGCGGTCGGCGCGGGTGTACACCGGCTTGACGTCGATGCCCTCGGGCGTGGACCAGGTGACCTGCTCTGCCGAGTAGCCGTGCGCCTCCGCGCCGACCCGGATCATGTCGGCGGCGCCGTCCGCCGCAGTGACGTCGGGGCTCTCAGCCGCGTCGGGCGCCTCAAGGGGGACGTCGGCGAACGAAGGAACCTGCTGCGTGTCGGTCATGCTCACTTCACTCCCAGCGCGTCGAGGAGGCCGGCGAGGGTCTCGACGGCGTCGATCTTCATGGTCAGGAAGCCGTCCGGGCGCTCTCCCGCGCCCTGCGGCCACGCCTTCTCCGGGCCGGCGAGCAGGACCTTGCCGGCCCCGGCCGCGCGCAGGGCGGCCGCGGCGGCCGGCGCCTCGTCGGCGTAGCGGGCGTCGGTGCCGCAGACCACGGCGACGGCGGGCGCCGCGTCGCCGAGCGACGCGAGCGCGTCGGTGAGCGAGTCGGCCGTGACGGTGCCGGTGCTCTCGGAGGCGATGCCGCCGGAAGCCAGCAGGTTCGAGGCGAAGCTGGTGCGCACGTTGTGCTCGGACAGCGGCCCGAGCGCCACAAGCACGGCCCGCGGCCGGGCGCCATGCGAGGCGAGGTGCGCGTCCGAGCGGTCGCGCAGCGCCTCGAACGGGGCGGAGTAGCGGCGGACCTCCGCGAGCCGCGGCTCCCCCGCAGCCGGCACCGGCTCGTCGAGATTCGGGAACTCGTTGACCCCCGTCACCGCGGTGGCCCGGCGTGCGATATCCGCCTCGCGGCGCGCGGCCAGGGCGTCGATGCGGCCGCCGAGGGCCCCCGACGCGACGCACGCGCGGAAGCCGCCGTCGGCCTCGATCCGCTGGAAGTCCGCCCACGCGATGCGCGCCAGGTCGTCGGTGAGCGACTCGACGTACCAGGACCCGCCGGCCGGGTCGAGCACCTGTCCCAGGTGTGACTCTTCGAGCAGCAGCAGCTGCGTGTTGCGGGCGATGCGGCCGGCGAACGTCTCGGAGGTGCCGAGCGCGCCGACGGGCAGTGCGGCATCGAAGGGCAGCACCGTGATCTTGTCCGCCCCGCCGACGCCGGCGCCGAACGTGGCGAGCGTCGTGCGCAGCATGTTCACCCACGGATCGCGGCGGCTGAGCATGGCGGCCGAGGTCACCGCGTGCTGCGGCGCCGCCCCGGCCTCCGGCGCCCCGAGCACCTGGGCCACCCGCGCCCACAGGCGGCGCGCCGCGCGGAACTTGGCGATGGACGCGAACTGGTCGTCGGTCGCCGCCAGCCGGAACTCGATCTGCCCGAGCGCGGCGGCGGTGGTGAGCCCGCGCGTGGTCAGGTCGCGCACGTGCTCGACGCCGGCGGCGATCGCCGCGCCGAGCTCCTGTGCGTCGGAGGCGCCGCGGTTGTGGAAGGCGGTGCCGTCGACGGTGACGGCGCGGATGGCGCCGGAGCGCGCGTGCGCGTCCGCGGCGAGCACGGCCAGCGCGTCGGCGCCGGTGCTCTCGTCGCCGGAGGCGAACAAGTCGCTCAGCGGCGTCGCGCCCAGGCTCGCGCGGACCGCGTCGGGACGCTCCGCGGGCGCGTCGTCGAGCAGGGCGAACAGTGCGCGGGCCGCGTCGACGGCCGCGGCGCCCGCATCGAGGGCCACCGGGGCCAGGTCGAGGTGCACGCCGCGCAGAACGGCCGGGAGATCGCCCGGAGCGATCTCCCCGGGGCCCATCGCCAACGTGACCGCGCTGACGCCGTTCGCCAGGGCGTCGAGAATCCGCTCGTTCAGTGCCGCAGGCTCGGCTGCGGGGTCGTTGTCGTCGTCGGCGCCGCCGAAGCGTGCGTCGACCAGCCAGCCGACGGTGACGTCGCGAGTGGCGTCGCCGCCGCGCACGTAGGGGAAGCTGCCCGGCAGGGGCTGCTCTGCCCGCTCGTCGGCCGCGGTGTAGAGCGGTGCCACCTCCGCGCCGTCGTACGTCGTGGCCTGGAGGAGCTCCTCCGGGCCCGCGGGCAGGTCCGCAGGGTCGATTCTGCGCCCCTTCGCGAGCACCGCTGCGGCTGCTGTGCGCCACGCGGAGTAGCCGGGGTCGTCGGGTGCGCTCACCGTCGCGCCGGTCGTCGAATCCGTCATTTCGCCGATGTTAGTCGGAGTACCGACTGTCGCCCTCCCCCGGTCTCGCTTCCGGTGAAGCCGCGTACGCACGAGTTTTGTTACCGGCCGGTAGCGGATGGGCGCGGGCGCTGCCGCGTATTCTAATCGACCGTGGATTCCCCCGGGCTCGAGCAGCGATGTGGGCGTGCCGTCCCGTCGCCGGCGGCGCGGGTCCGTGCGGGACTGTCGCCGCGGACGCCGGCCGGCCGGCATCGCATCGCCGCGCTGGTGTTCTTCGCGGCCGTCGCTGTCGCCGCGGCGGTGCTGGGGCCCGGATTGTCGCCGGATTCGCTGGCCCGGTGGGCCGCGGGGGCGGGCTGGTGGTTCCCGGTCGTGTTCGTGGCGGTGCACGCGGTGGTGTGCACCGCGCCGGTGCCGCGCACCGCGTTCACCGTCGCGGCGGGCGTGCTGTTCGCGCCGCTGTGGGGCGTGGTCCTGGCGTTGACGGGCAGCGTCCTCGCCGCACTGCTGACGCTGCTGGCCGGGCGGTCACTGGGCCGAGACGCCGTCCACGCCCGGCTTGCGCACCCGGCCGTGCTGCGGGTCGACGAGCGGCTGCGCAGGCGCGGCTGGCTCGCTGTCGGATCGCTGCGCCTGATACCGGTGGTGCCGTTCTCGGTACTCAACTACTGCTGCTCGGTGTCCGGGGTGCGCGTGATGCCTTTCCTCGCGGCCACGCTGGCGGGCAGCCTGCCGGGGACGGTGGCGGTCGTGTACTTCGGCCACGCGGTGAGAGCCGGCGGCGGCTGGACGTCGCTCGCCCTCACGGCGGCGGCGGTCGGCGCCGGGATCCTGGGGCTGATCGTCGACGCGCGGCTGGACTCATGGTCGGGGCGGCCAGGCCGGGAGGAGCGCGCGTCGACGTCAAGCCATTATTCTTGATGCACTGGAAGCAAGGAAGACGCCTTTACTGAACAATATTAAGGCTGTAACCTTGACCGAGATGTGATGGTACGACCCCTCGCCCACGTCCGCGGGGCGGGCCGAAGCATTCCGGGAGGCCCTCGACGATGTTCGTTCTCACCGTAGACCAGCGGCGCAGCCGCCGTGACCAAGATCGCGTCGAGGCCCTGCTGCCGGAGGTCAACAAGGCTCCCCTGCTCCGGCCATTCGAACGCACCGCGGGCGACGAGGTGCAGGGGGTCACGGACAATCCCCGCCTGGTGGTGACGCTTGCCCTCGACCTGCTCCGGCGCAAACACTGGAGCGTCGGGATCGGAATCGGCGCCGTGGACCTGCCGCTGCCGGAGAGCACGCGCGCGGGCAGGGGCAGGGCGTTCGAGGCGGCGCGGACCGCGGTCGAGGCCGCGAAATCGGCCCAGGTCCCCGTCGCGGCCGCCGGGCAGGACGCCGCCAGGACCGAATCGGCGCAGACGGCGCTGGTGCTCACGGGCCTGGTGATCGTACGGCGCTCCGCGCAGGGCCACACCGCCGTGGGCCTGATGGATCGCGGGCTCACCCAATCGGAGGCGGCAGATGTCCTTGGCATCACCAAACAGGCGGTGTCCCAGCGGCTGGCCGCAGCCGCCTGGCAACCGGAGGTCGCGGGCCGGGTCCTTGCCGAACGCCTGCTGCGGGAGGCGGACCGGTGATCGCGGCGGCGCTCTCCCTGCTCGGCGCGCTCGTCGTGGTGGCGGTCGTCGCGCGCATCCCCGCCCTGCGGCGGCGGTCGGCGGCGGCGGCGACCCTGGCCGCGCTGACGGTGGCGCTGCTGGTGGCCGCGGCACTGTGCGCGCG
>NZ_JAENKO010000040.1 GCF_016599145.1 Tomitella cavernea | reverse complement strand
CGAAGTACGTGTCGGTCACGTGGAAGTCCAGCGGCGGGCTCGCCAGGATGACGCCCGTCAGGCCGCCGAACAGGAACGTGATGATGAAACCCACCGAGAACAGCATGGGTGTCTCGAACGTCAGCTGGCCCCGCCACATCGTGCCGATCCAGTTGAAGAACTTGATGCCCGTGGGCACGGCGATCATGTAGCTCAGCAGCGAGAAGAACGGCAGCAGCACCGCGCCGGTGGCGAACATGTGGTGCGCCCACACCGTCATCGACAGCGCCGCGATGGAGATGGACGCGTAGACCAGGCCCACGTAGCCGAAGCAGGGCTTGCGGGAGAACACCGGGAAGATCTCCGAGACGATGCCGAAGAACGGGATCGCGACGATGTAGACCTCGGGATGGCCGAAGAACCAGAACAAGTGCTGGTACAGGATCACGCCACCGTTGGCCGGGTCGTAAATGTTGGCGCCGAAGTGCCGGTCGATGATGAGCCCCAGCAGCGCCGCCGCGAGCAACGGGAACACCAGCAGCACCATGATGGCGGTGACCAGAATGTTCCAGGTGAAGATGGGCATCCGGAACATCGTCATGCCCGGCGCACGCAGGGTGACGATCGTGGTCACCATGTTGACGCCGCCGAGGATGGTGCCCAGCCCGGAGAGCACCAGGCCCATGACCCACAGGTCGCCGCCGGCACCCGGGGAGTACATCGAGTCCGACAGCGGCGTGTAGGCGAACCAGCCGAAGTCCGCGGCACCGCCGGGGGTGATGAACCCGCCCAGCGTGATCAGCCCGCCGAACAGGAACATCCAGTACGCCATCGAATTCAGGCGCGGGAAGGCGACGTCGGGCGCGCCGATCTGCAGCGGAAGGATGTAGTTGGCGAAGCCGAACACGATCGGCGTCGCATACAGCAGCAGCATGATCGTGCCGTGCATGGTGAACAGCTGGTTGTACTGCTCGTTGGACAGGAACTGCTGCTCCGGCCGGGCAAGCTCCGCGCGCATGAGCATCGCCATCAGGCCGCCGACCATGAAGAAGGAGAAAGACGTGACCATGTACATGATGCCGATGGTCTTGTGATCGGTGGTGGTGATCAGCCGGTAGATGGCCGTGCCCTTGGGCGCGAGGCCCGGGTACGGCCGCCTCAGCCTCGGCTTGGGAACAGTCTCCGTCATGTCCGGGCCCATCCTCACTACGGCGGCACACCTGTGTTGACGGCAATGCCCCCGCAGCGCGGATCAGTGGAACCGGCCCTCCTCGCCGCGGACGGTCGTCGATGCGGAGGCCTGTCGATCAAAAATTTCCTTCATCGAACAATGACCCTGCCGGCGACTTAATGCAAGCGCTTTCGGCAAAATCCCCGGAACCGGGACCGTGGGGCGGTCAGCCCACCGGATACGCGGGGCCGCTCGCCCCGTCCCGGTGCACGGGTCCGGCGTGGATCGTCACCGTACCGCGCCACGGTGCGGCCAGGGTGGCGAACAGATGACGCCGATGTGCGACGAACGCGACCAGCGCGACGCCCGCGTAGACCCCCGAAAAGGATCAGCCGGCCTCCGGTCGAGGTGATGGGGAGCTGCACGACGAACAGCGCCGGCAGCATCACGGCCGTCGTGCGCGTCAACGACCGCGTCAGCGTCGGCGCGGCCCGGGGCGCACGCGGCGCACGCGTGCGGGTCTCGTACATCATCACTGGCAGGATCTCCGGGACGGCCGTCCACGCAATGTTCGCCTCTGCGAACTCGGAGATCCGCTTATCGGCGCTGCAGGTCGTGGTCCCCCTCGGCGTGGTCAGCATGCTCGCCGCGGTCGTCCACGCTGCTGCCGGCGTCGCGCCGTTCGCTGCGGCGCCGGCGGAGTATCCGCCACCCGAGCACCAGCGCTGCGACGATGACGACGGCGAAGACCACCGCCACGTTCGAGACGGACCCGGCGAAACGGCTCACGTTCTCCTGCAACTGCTGGTCGGTGTCGACCCCCACGATCCCACCGAGGTTCGCCGTGCCGTCGGTGGCCAGGAACAGCGCGCCGATCGCGATGAACAGCAGCCCCGACACCAATGATGTGGTGTGGGTGTGCAGCGGGCCGATCTTGATTCCGCGTCCGCGCAGCCAGCGCCTGTCGCCGAGGCTGAAACGGTCCCACAGAAGCGCCAACAGGAACATCGGCAGTGTCATGCCCAGGGCGAACACCGCTCCGATGATGCCGCCGTAGATCGGGTTGGACCCGATCAGCGCCAGCGAGAGCACCGCCCCGATCAGCGGCCCGGCACAGAACCCGGCCAGCGCGTACACGGTTCCCAGCAGATACACCGAGACGTTTCCGGAGATCTTGATCGACGCGCTGGCACGCTGGGCCGGCCCGAAGGAGAAGCCCTTGCCCACGATGATCACCACGCCGAACACGATCAGCACGATCCCGCCGACCAGTGTGGCGGTGCCCCGATACCGCGTCACCAGCGAACTGAAGGCGCCGACTCCGGCGCCCAGCGGCACCATCACCGTCGCGAGACCCAGGTAGAACAGCGCAGAGCGCGCGGCAAGCTTGCCGACCCCGTCGAAGGCATAGGCGAAGAAGGACGGCAGAAGCAGCGCCGAGCAGGGGCTGAGCAGGAGCAGCATGCCGCCGAGCAGCGCGCCCAGAAGGCCGATCTCGGAGCTCATGCGCCGTCCTGCCCGTCCAGCAGCGTGTCGATCATGTCGGTGAACTCCGAGGTCGGCTGTGCGCCGAGCATCGGATTGCCGTTGATCGAGAACGCGGGGGCAGCGGGGATGCCCAGTTGCTGGGCCTGCGTCGAGTCCGCGGCGATAGCCGCGTCGAACTCAGCGCTCCGCATCTGTGCGGTGAACCGTCCGATGTCCGGCACGCCGGCGTCCTCTGCGAAACCGCGCAGCTTGTCGACGTTCATCGACGGGTGCCCGCCATCCGGGGCCGCCGCATACAGCGCCCGGTTGAACTCCCAGAAGCGGCCCTGTTCGGCCGCGGCCCGCGCGGCGCGGGCAGCGAGCATCGACTCGTCGCCGTAGATGGGCATGTCACGCCATTCGATCCGCAACCGCCCCGAATCGACGTACTTCTCGATCAGGGCGGGCTCGATGTCCCGGCTGAACTTCGCGCAGAACGGGCACCGGTAGTCGGCGAACTCGACGAGCGTCACGGGGGCATCGACGGCGCCGAGCGCCAACGGGTCACCCGGTTCGCGGTTCGCGAGCTCGCCGAGCGGCCCGGACTCACCGGGCGTGACTCCCCGCCCCTCGGATGCGGCCGTCTGCGATTCCGCTCCGCCACCCCCGTCGTTGCCGGTGAAGAGGAGCACCCCGAGCGTGACGGCGACGACGGTGAGCACCGCCATTGCGGCGATCTCAAGGCGCCGCCGGGTGTTGCCGACGGCGCGCGGCGTGCGGTCCGGTCCAGGGCTCGTACTCATCTGCGCTCCGTGTCTTCGTGCGTGGCGTGCGGGTATCCACCGCCGCGGGTTGCACAACGGTGCATCCCGCGGCAGTCCCACAGTCACTACTATGCATGATAGTAGTTCGTCGCCACGTGCGTACTCACGGCGGCATGGTTAGGCATCCGGATGGCCCGCCGGGAGGACACCGCCGGCAGGTCCGGCGCCTACGGCGGCGCCGCTCTGGCACTGTTCGCGGTGGGCTGCCCGGTGTGCAACAAGCTGGCGCTCGTTGCGGCCGGCACCTCCGGAGCGCTGGGGCGGCCGCAGCCGACGGGATCGGGACCGATGCCGGCCCCGCTTCGGGGTTCGGACTGTGGGTGCGTGTGCTCCACGACGACGGCAGCACCACGATCTGCGGCCACATCAACGAGGCCCTCGTCGAGCGAGGACAGAACGTCCGGGCCGACCGGCAGATCGCCACCGTGGGCAACCGTGGCGACCCCACGGGGCCGCACCTGCATTTCAAAGTCCGGAACGCAGCCGGAGTCGCCGTGGACCCGGCTCGTTGGCTGGCCGAACGGGGCGCATTCGTCGCACCGATCGGCGGCCCGGGTTCGTTGTTCTGACCAACCGGCCGGCGCCGCAACGGGCGGGCGTGCTCAGAAGAAGTCCGGTGCCAGCTTGGTGATGACGGCGTAGAACAGCGCGACCAGCGGGACACTCCAGTCGCCGGAGCCCTCGGCGGAAAGGGTCATGGAAAAGCTCTTCGATTCGCCCACGGCGGTCTCCTCTCACGACGCCGACGATGCGGCGGGATCAACACTAGCGCCCCACGACACAACAGGAGCCCCACACGTTACATACGTGCGGGGCTCCTGTGTGTTACTACGGAGATCAGCTGGCGCTGAAGCCGGCGATATCCTGCAGCATGCCGCCGATGGTCTCGAGCATGTCGCCCAGATCGGCGATCTGGGAAGAGCCGAGGTCACCGCTGCTGCCGCCGCTGGAACCGCCGCTGAGCGAAGAGAGCGAGCCGTCCGCGGGAGTGCGCTTGAAAGACATATTGTCTCCTACTGGGTTGATCGTGCATGGGGCGAAACACCCTCCAACGCCCCCTCCGGGCGCCGCCGTCCATCTAACCGGAATGTTGCGCCCATCACAAGACCATTTCAGTCCCGATGCCATCAGTGCTGGTCAGGCGTTCACGACCGCGCCTACCTGGGCAAACGTACGCGCCCCATCCGCACCACCGTACCGTTCAATGCAATGAGGAACGTCGGCGGCGGCGACCTCTTCCGGTCGCCGCCGCCGACGTTTGCAGTAAATCAGTGTGCCTCAGCGATCCATCGGATGGCCGCCGTTACACGTGTCAGTTCCGCGGGGGAACCTGCATGGCCGCCGCCATTCCGCCCCAGGAGTCGTGCAGGTCGTCCTGCCAGTACCCCCACGAGTGGGTGCCGGTGGGCTTGAAGTTGTAGGTGATGTTGGTCATGCCCATGGCGTTAGTGCGGTTCGCCAGGTCGTGCGTGCACATGTTGGTGGCCGCCTCGATCACGCCGCCGACGACGATCTGGTTGGCCAGCGCGAACTGATTGCCCTCGAGCTCCGGGTTGGCCAGCGTGTCATGCTCCCCCGGCAGGCCGCTGCCGGTGGCCACGTAGACGTAGTCGATGCCCTTGAGCTTCTCGGCGTTCACGGCCGCGTCGTTGGCGACCCAGTCCGGGCCGCCCTTGGGGCCCCACATGTCCTCGACGTCGATACCGCCGCGCATGCCGGTCACGACCTCCACGTACTGCTGGCCGGGGAAGGTCGACGTGGCCGCGCAACCGCTGTAGCCGCCCACGGCGTTGTACAGGTTGCCGCCGGGGGTGCCGCCGTTGGCCTCGGAGCCGTTGTCGCTGGCCCACTCGGCCAGCGAGAGCACCGCACTGCCGGACATCGACAGGCCGGCGAGGCCGTTCTTGCCGTTGGTGTCGAAGGTCTGGTTCATGATGGACGGCAGCTCCTCGGTGAGGAACGTCGTCCACTTGTTGTAGCCGTGGAGCTCCTCGACGGGCTGCTGCCAGTCGGTGTAGTAGGAGAACATGCCCTCGAGCGGGGTCACGACGTAGACGTTCTCGTCCTTGAGGAACGACTGGATGTCGGTGCGGGCGCTCCAGTTGGCGGCGTCCTCACCGCCGCCCGCACCGTTGAGCAGGTACAGCACCGGAGAGGCCACGTCCGGGTCGGCGGGCAGCATCACGTGCATCGGAATGGTGCGCTGCATCGACGCCGAGTAGACGTCGAGGATGATGTTCCGGTCCGACTGCCAGTCCTGGTAGGACGAGTTGTTGATGATCAGCGGGTCGCTGACGCGGTTCTTGGTGTCGGTCTTGGGGGCCGTCACGCCATCCGGCGCGAGGTTCATCGCGCGGGCGCGCACCAGGTGCGAGGCGGCGACCTGCTCGTTCCACTTGTTGGGCGTGTTGTACTCCGGGACGTTCTTGTCCGCGGAGACGATCGTGGTGCTTTCGATCTTGTTGATCAGGGCGGACAGCCGCGGGTAGGACTCCGGGTCGTTCTGAATGTCGGTGGAGCTGTTCTCCCAGTTCACCTCCGCCTGGGCGACGGCCGGCACGAGCGCCATCGACGACAGCGCCAGCACTGAAGCCGCGACCACGGCCCGCGTCCCCCGCCGGACCACTCCGGCCTTACCTTGTGGGCTCATCCGCTCCATCAACTCCTCACTAAGACCCGACGCCATCACGGGTCAACGCATCACGATTCTGCCCGACTCCGCCCGATCCCCCGACCGGGAGGCGGTCCGCCGCAGCGTGCGCGGCGATTCACCGCACTTCACCAGGACCATCGTCAAGCAACGCCGCAAGGTTACCCGGTGGTCGCCGCGGTGGATACACCCTTCAGTGCAATGGCCGGAATTCCGGCAGCACCGGATGTCATCCGAACGGACCCATGACACGCATCACCATCCACGAGTCGGGTGAGCCAGGTAACCTTTCCCGCCGTCGCGGCGATGCAATGGGCGGCATCTGAATTCACGTGATGGCACCGGGTGCCCCTGGGCCAGGAGGAACATCATGGGATCGCTTCAGGACATGTTCAACTACGTTGCAGGCTCGATCGGCGACCTCGGCGCCATGTTCGTCGGAAACGTCAACGACGCGTTCGACTTCGTCAACGGCAGCCTCGCGAACCTGTTCGGCTGAGCTGATCGCTAGCACCGCCCTCGCAGGCGGGCCGGAGCCGCCCTGGCCCGCCCTCCTGCGAGGTGCGCCAGGTTCCTCTCCACCCAGTCGCCGCGGGCATCCGCCGGCCACGCGGCCGATCGCAGCCGCACCGGCCGCTACTCCCGGACTGTGACGACGATGCTCTGCCAACCGGTGGCCCCGCCCGGGATCGGCGGGGTGCGCTCGGGCGTCTGCACCACGCCGTCACCGTCGGTGGCCCGCACCTGCAGTGTCGCGCTGCCGGCGTCCGCGGCGGCGACGTCCCAATCCCAGAACCACTGCCGCCACGTGTCGATCGAGTACTCCTCCGCCAGCGTCGCCGGGTGCCACGGGCCGTCGTCCACCCGCACCTCGACGGCCGCGATGCCGCGGTGCTGCGCCCACGCGGTGCCCGCCACCCGCACCCGGCCGGGCCCGACCGTCGCGAACGCGTCCGGCACGTCGATGCGCGAGGCCGTCTTGATCGGTGCCTTCGCGCCCCAGCCGCGGCGCGTCCAGTAGGCCTGCGCCCGGTCGAATCGCGTGAACTCCCAGTCCACCACCCACTTGGTTGCGGAGACGAAGCCATACAACCCCGGCACCACCTGGCGTACCGGGTAGCCGTGCTCCAGGGGCAGCGGCGCGCCGTTCATGGCCACGGCGAGCATCGCGTCGCGCCCGTCGGTCAGCGAGGCCACCGGCGTGCCCACTGTGAACCCGTCGGCGCTGGTGGAAAGCAGCATGTCCGATTCCGGATCCACGTCCAGTTCGGCGATCAGATCACGCATGGGGTAGCCGATCCACGTGGCGTTGCCGGCCAGGCTCCCGCCCACCTCGTTGGAAACGCAGGTCAAGGTGATGATCCGCTCGACCGGCGTGCGGGCGGCGAGATCATCCCAGTCCAGGGTGCGCTCGCGTCCCACCATGCCGTGGATGCGCAACTGCCACTCGTCCGTGCTCACGGCCGGCACCTGCAGCGCCGTGTCGATCCGGTAGAAGCGCGGGTTGGGGGTGATGAACGACGTGGATCCTGGCACGTCGATGTCGGTACCGGGCGGGATCGGCGCGGCGCGGTCGGCGACGGACGGGAGCCGCAGGTGCGCACGCTCGGCGACCACGTCGCGCAGGTGGGCGCCCAGCGAGCGGCCCCCTGCCCACGCGGCGACTGCGACCGCCGCGGCGGCGCCCGAAACGGCGAAGAACCGGCGCCGCGACACACCGTGCCGCTCCCCCGGCGTCGGCAATGAGGCCGGATCCGCCCCCACCCCCGTTGGCGCGGACTCGTGCGCCAGCGTCTTCTGCATCAGCCGCAGCGCGACGATCCCCGCCGCCACGCCAACGACCGTCGGCGCCGCCCACGCCGCAGTGGCCTCCGGCCGCGTCAGCGCCGCATACATCCCCACGGCCCCGCCCGCGAACAGCATCACCGACCCCGCCGGCCGCCGCGGCCGTTCCGCCAGTCCGGCGACGGCGGCGAGCACGACGATCACGAGCGCGATGCCGGCGAACAGGGCGGGCTTGTCGTTGGTGGCGAACGTGTCGATGGCGAACTCGCGGGCCCACGCCGGCGCCCGGTCCACCGTGGTCGCCCCCACCGCGAAGAACGGCGACGAGTTCGGCGCGACGGCCACGCTCACCAGCTCGCCGACACCGAGCACAAGCCCCGCCGCCAGGATTCCGGTGGCGGCGCGGGCGCACAGCAGCGCGGCCCGGCGCCCGCGCCTCGGCCTATCCGCGTCCGTCTGTGCCGGTTCCTGCGGTCTGGTCATGTTCGGGGATTCGGAGCGGCGGCGCCGGCGGATGGGCGCCGAATCATTCTCCGCCGCCACCCATCCGCCGCAGCCGCGGCAGCGAATGACTCTCGACAGCTGCTCGACCGGTCCGGCGCCGCGCGCCCCGGACACAGACCGAAGGGAACCGCAATGCGCACAACCACTCGTACAAGGCTCGGCGGGATCGTCGCCCTGTCCGCGGCGGCGGCGATCGGCCTCACCGCCTGCTCCTCGGGCGGCGGCGACTCCGCGACGTCCGGATCCGCCGCATCCGGCACCGCGATGGCGTCGGAGACCGCCTCCTCCGACGGCATGGCCGAACCGGCCGCAAACCTGGTGGGCCCCGGCTGCGCGACGTACGCCGAGCAGAACCCGTCGGGCCCGGGCTCGGTTTCGGGCATGGCGCAGGACCCGGTCGCCACGGCGGCCTCGAACAACCCGATGCTCACCACCCTCACCAAGGCGGTGTCCGGCCAGGTCAACCCGGACGTCAACCTGGTGGACACGCTCAACAGCGGGCAGTTCACGGTCTTCGCCCCCACCGACGACGCCTTCGCGAAGATCGACCCGGAGACCATGTCGATGCTGCAGACCAACGCCGATGCGCTCACGCAGATCCTCACCTACCACGTGGTGCCCGGACAGCTGAGCCCCGACGAGATCGCCGGTGACCACAAAACGGTCGAGGGCGCCGAGGTGACCGTCACCGGCAGCGGCGACGACCTCAAGGTCGACGGCGCGTCGGTGGTGTGCGGCGGCGTGCAGACCGCCAACGCCACCGTCTACCTGATCGACAGCGTGCTCATGCCCCCGCAGAGCTGACGGTCCCCCGCAGGAACCCCGGCCCGCCGCCTCGTTGGAGGCGGCGGGCCGGGCACGCTGCGGGCCGTCCGCTCGTCAGACGAAAGCGCCGGTGATCCCGGCGGGTGGCGGGCGCCGCGCGCCGATCCGCATCTCGCGCGCGTGTTCTCCCGGCGTGTCGTGCGAACCGGCGCGCGGCGCGCCTGCCGCGATAGGTACGGACGGCCGTCAGGCCAGGCTGATGGTCGCGAGAACGTTCGTCGGCTGCGGCGAACCGCCGGGCGGCTCGACGCTGATGCCGATCCGGGTGGAAGCGTCGATGTCCTCGACGACGGCACGCGTCGACGGCGTCACCTCGGCCGGTTCCATCATCCCCACCGATGTCGGCGGGTGATCCGACCCCAACAGCCACAGCTGATAGACGGTGTTCGGCTGCGGCGGCGCGACGCCGTCCATCAGCAGCACCGCCGCGTTCGCGTCCCGCGAATACACCACCGTGGCCGTGCCCCCGCCGACGTCGACGGCGCCGGTGCGGACATCCGACGCGTCGAACACCTGCGCCGCGGCAGGCGGCCCCTCGGTGCCGCCGATCCGGTTGCCGATCACCACGCCCCCGGCCACGAGAACCGCGGCCGCCGCTGCCGCTCCCACTCCGCGCGTCCAGCGCCAGCGCCGCCGGAGCCGCTGCTCGTCCAGGGACACCGGCGCGGGCGGCACGTGTCCCGGTGCTGCGCGGCCGGCCGGCCCGGCCATGTCCCCGTCCGCGTCGATCCGCGCCAGGATCCCGCCGAGCAGGCTTTCGGGCGGCTGCTCTTCGGTGCTCCGCGCAAAATCCGCCAGCGCCTCGCGGTGCCCGCGGACGCGCCGCAGGAACTCGTCGCGCACCCCCTGGTGGGCGGCATCCATTGCGGAGTCGATGGCCCGGCGCTCCGCGTCGTCGACCGCGTCGAGCGCGTAGGCCGCGGCGAGGCCCAGCAGCTCGTCGTCACTGCCCGGACCGACGATCCGGATCTGTTCAGCCATCGCTGCGCCCCCTGCGGTTCCGGCTCTGCCCGCCGAGGCAGTCGCGCAGCCGGGCGAGGCCATCACGCATCCGAGACTTGACCGTGGGAAGGGCCACCTGCAGTCGTTCGGCCACCTGCCTGTAGGTCAACCCGCCGTAGTAGGCGAGGTCCACGCTGGAGCGTTGCACGGCCGTGAGCGTCTCCAGACAGTCCGCCACCGCGCGCTGCTCATCACCTCGGACGACGGCCTCGGCCACATCGTCGTATCCGGTGGTCGTATCCGCTGCCCCGTAGGCATTGTCACGGTTCGTGCTCGCCTGCTCACTGCGCACCCGATCGATGGCGCGCCGGTGCGCGAGCGTGATCAGCCAGGACATCGCCGAGCCCCTGGCGGGGTCGAAGGACGACGCCGTGCGCCACACCTGCAGGTAGACCTCCTGGACCGTCTCCTCCGTGTAGCCCGGGTCGCGCAGTACGCGCAACACCATTCCGTAGACCCGAGGGCTGGTGACGCGGTAGAAATCGGCGAACGCCTCCCTGTCGCCGCCGGAGAGCCGACCCAGCAGCGTGGCCGGGTCGGTGGTCTCGCCTGCACGCTGTCGTGCGCTCACGCTGTCGGACTCTCCACAGGCGAGAATGCTACCGGAGCACGTCACTCGGCCGTCCCAGGAACGCCGCCGCGCCGCCCCCGCCGGCGCCAGTCGCATCGCCATCGCGCATTCACCCCGTCACCGGACAGGCTCGGTGCATGCCGAGGCCGCCTTCGCCCGCTGCTTCTCGGGCTCCGTCCCCAGTTGCGAAAATGCGAACACTCTCATGCAAAGGATTCGAAGCAGCAGACTCGCCGGATGGGTTTGACGACGCTGCCGAACGGGTAGGGGTCCTGCCGTCAGCCCTCCACCGCGCTGCGCACATACCGCCACAGCGCGTCCCTGTCGTCGGCGGAGTAGCGGGTGCGCGGCAGATAGTGCTCCGGCCGTGGCGCCCAGTCATGCCACAAGCGCGCGCCGGGCAACTCCCGGCCGGTAGCGACGAGCCAGGTGATCGTATCGGCACCCTGGTCGGGGCTGCGGAGGATAGCGCCTACCAGCCGGTGGAACCCTGGCAACGATCTGGCGACACCGGGGGTTTCGACCCAACCCGGATGCATCGCCGCCACCGTCACCTTTTCGCCCGACAGGCGCTCGGCGAGGGGCGGCAGCAACGCGACCTGCATGCGTTTGGTCCGCGCATAGGCGGTGGCACCGCGAAACTGTCCGCAGCGGTACTCGGGGTCCTCGGAGTGCAGCGTCTGCGTGTACATCCCTCCCGACGAGACGAACACGACGCGCGGCCGGGCCGCTCCGGCCAGCAGTGGCCGCATCTCCTCCGTGAGCAGGAACGGGCCGAGAACGTGCGTGGCGAGCGTGATCTCGTGGCCCTGCGCCGATTCGCCGCGCGACTCCGGCAGCACCCCAGCGTTGTGGACGAGGGCGTCCAGCTTCGGCAGCGACGACCTCAGCCGCCGCGCGGTGGAGCGCACAGCGTCGAGGTCCGACACATCGCAGCGTTCCACGCGGACGTCGGCTTGCGGATGGGCGCGCAGAACCTCGTCGCGTGCGTCGGCGCCCTTGCTTGTGTTGCGCACGAGCATCACGACCTGCGCGCCCAGCCCTGCGAGCTGCGTCGAGACGGCCTTGCCGATGCCGGAGTTCGCGCCCGTCACTGCGACGATGCCACCGGCAAGCGCACCGTCGGCGAGGTCCGGGCCCTCCCCGCCGCGCCACAGCCGCGCCCGCAGCGCGTACCCGAAGCGCGAGTAGCCGGGCACCACAGTGCGATCGAGCGCGGAATCGGCCATCATCCGCAGCGCATGCCCGGCATCGGTCATGACTCGACCACGTCCCGCATCCGTTCCAGGGTGCGGCGCATGTCGTTGCGGATGCGCCGTCCGCGCACCGCGCCGAGCAGAATCCAGTACGGCCGTGCCCACAGCGCCGAGGTGAAATCGAACGTCTCGGTCACATCCACCCCGTCCCCGTCGGCGCGGGGCTCCAGACGGTAGCCCCACCGGGTGATGGGGTTGTCGGCGGAGCCGACGCCGAAGGTGAACTCGCGCCGCGGCTCGCACACCAGCACCGTGCATGGGGTCCAGTAGGTGGGGCCGATCTCGTTGCGGCGCACGTGGCCGCGGAACCGGGCGCCGGCGGCCGGCCCGGACGCACCGCCGAGCCACTCCGCCTCGAACGTCTCCGGCGAGAACTCGCCGATCCGCGTCACATCGCTGACCAGCTCCCAGACCGCCTGAATCGGCGCGTGCATCGTCATCGTCGTCTCTTCGTGCATATCCCGAAACTACCGGCCTTCCCTGTCTGTGCCGACCTGCAGCGGCGCCGGCGTGCGCTCCACGGGGCGATCGAGCACTATCTGCTGCACGTCCAGGTAGCCGGACCGGAACCCGGCTTCCGCGTAGCACAGGTAGAAGTGCCACATGCGCCGGAACACCCGGTCGAACCCCAGCGCGGCGATCCGCCGGCTCTGCGCCTGGCTGCGCTGGTCCCACAGGCGCAGCGTGCGCGCGTAGTGCGGACCGAAGGACATCGTCCCGCGCACACGCAGATCCGTGCACCGGCGCGCCACCGACTCGATCGCCTGCGCCGACGGCAGGAACCCTCCGGGGAAAATGTACTTCTGGATCCAAGTGTAGGTGTCCCGGGTGCGCAGCATCCTGTCGTGCGGCATGGTGATGGCCTGCAGCGCGAACCGGCCGCCGGGCGCCAGCAACGCGTCCACCGAACGGAAATAGCCGGCCCAGTACTCGTGCCCGACCGCCTCGATCATCTCCACCGAGACCACCGCGTCGTACTGCCCGTCGACCGCGCGGTAGTCGCACAGGTCCACCCGCACCCTGTCTCCGTATCCGGCGGCCCGCACGCGCCTGGCCGCCTCCGCCTGCTGCTCCTCCGAGAGCGTCACCGAGCGGACGTGGGCACCGCGCGCCGCCGCCCTGATGCACAGTTCCCCCCAGCCCGTGCCGATCTCGAGCAGCCGCGTGCCCTCGCCGACCCCGGCGGCGTCGAGGAGCCGGTCGATCTTGGCCCGCTGCGCCGCGGCGAGATCGCCCCATCCGGCCGCCTGCGCATCGTCGAACAGCCCGCTGGAATACGTCATGGTCGGGTCGAGGAACAGGGCGAAGAAGTCGTTCGACAGATCGTAGTGCTCCGCGATGTTGCGGCGCGCGTTCTCCGTGGTGTTGCGCTCGTGCTGCGGCCTGGCCCGCACGTAGAGCCTCCGCAGGCCCTGCAGCCGCCCCGGCACCAGGTCGGTCATCCGAGTGGCCAGCCGGGCGAGCACCGCGTCGAGGTCCGGCGACGCCCAGTCCCCGGCCATGTAGGCCTCGCCGAAGCCGATCAGTCCGTCGGCACCGACGCGCCGTGCGAACGCGGCGGGATCGTGCAGGATCATCCGCGGGGCGGGCGGAAGGTCCGGCGACGGTTCGGCCGCGTCGCCGATCACCGTGCCGTCGGGCAGCTCGATGCGGATCGGAGTGCCCTGGGCGGCGAGCCGGCCGGCGATCCGGCGGAACAGCAGCGCCACCACCGGGGCGGCCAGGCGCGCCCGGACCGTCCGCGGCGCGTCGGGCACGCGCACGGTTCCACCTGCACGGTCGGCATCGCCGTCCCGGGCCTGTCCCAGTGCTGTCGAACCCGGTCGGCTGTCCGATGCGGCGTGCCGGGGGTGCGCCGGACGCGGCAGGATCGGCAGGCCGCGCGCCCACAGCCGGACCCCCTCCGCGCGGATGTACGCCGACACCGCGAGCGGCGCCCAGGGGGCGCGCAGTTGGGCACGCAGGATGTTCCCGACGGTCGCGGGCAGACGGTCGCCGGTCACCTGGGCGATGAACGGGTCGTGCCCGTCACGGTGCAGCGTCACGTTGAGCGCCAGGTGGGCGCCGGGCTCGGGCAGGGCCATGCCGTAGCGGCCGTCGCTGTCGTTGAACGGGGAGACGTAGAACGCCTTGTCCGCCGACGCCCGGCCGCGCCGGTCGGTCTCGAGCAGGTAGCTGTGGCGCTGGCCGTACGTGTTGTGCACCTCGGCGATCACGCACACGAGCCGCTCGTCCGGATCGTGGCACCAGTAGACGGTGAGCGGATTGAACACGTAGCCGAGCACCCGCGCGTTCATCATCGCGGTGACACGGCCGCCGCACAGGTCCACACCATGCCGGGCCAGGAAGGCGTCGACACGGGCGCGCAGCCCCTCGCCGGGCGCGCCGCCCAGGTGGTCCGCGCCGCGGAACCGGGCCAGCGGCGCCAATGGCCCCGGCAGGCGCGGCAGATCGTCGAGGTCGACGAACCAGCAGTAGCTCGTATGCACCATGCGCCGGCGCACCGGCTCGGTGCGCACGTGGGTGATGCGGGTGAGGTACAGCGCCGTCGCCGCCGCCTGCATATCCACGGATTCCATCATAGTGAGGATTCGGCGCGGCTGCCGGAGCGGATGGGTGGGCGATCGTTCCTCGACCCGACCACCGCGCAGGTCACATCCCCAGGGACGCCACTGCCCGCACACGCGCCTCCCGGCATGGACAGCAGGAGGAAGCCGCGCGTAGCGTTCTTTGTCCACCCCGCGAGGAGCCGACGATGTTCACACGAGCTCGTGCAGTCATAACCCGGACCGCCGCAATCACCGCCGCGATCGGCGCCGTCGCACTGTTCGGCGCGGCCGGCCAGGCGTCCGCCGAGGTCGCCCCCGGCGCCTACACTTCGACGACATTGTCGGCGGGCAGCGTGCTGCTGCAGCGCGTGGGGCACGTCGAGGGCCGGGACCTCGTTCTGATCGGGCGCTACCCGATCCATCCGACGCCCACCGGCGGCTACGTCGACTTCTTCCCCGGCCACCGGGTGGTGATGAACAGCGACGGGCACGGCGGATATTCGGGGCCGGCGTATCTGGGGCCCTTCGTCGTCGGAGCCTTCACGCTCACGCCGCTCGGCTGACCGGCACCGCACCGGCGGGGCGCGGCTACCGGTTGCGTTTCGCCCGCCATCGCCGCCAGCCCTCCCGCCATCGGGTGCTCAACCGGGGTTCGTCCGCCGCGCGGGATTCGATGAGAACCCGGCCGAACCATCCGGCGGGCTGCACTCGGATGAGCGGCGTCCCGGGAATCCGCGGCACCGCGGCGAGCGTGCACGAGTGCGTGTCCGACAGCACCGAATCGGAGTCCAGCACCACCTCGACCCCTTCGGGAACGGTGATGCGGATGTCGCCGAACACGCAGGTGGCGTCGATGCGGATCTCGCCGTCGGTGATGGTCGCCGGTCGCAGGTCCAGTTCGATGTCCGCGAACACGGCGACGGCCTTGGATCGCGCGGGCAGCCGCCAGTTTTCGGCGCGCACCACGTTGTCGAACAGCGCGATACTGCGGGGGACAATGGCCGGCGTCGTGCCGACGATCGGCGCGAGGTCACCCGTGATCTCCGCAAGCTCGGCACCGGTGCGCGCCCGGCCGGACCTGTCGAGCCGGTCGATGTAGTCGTTGAGGTCGAGTTGGCCGTGTCCCACCGCCTCCGCGAGCCGCGCGGCCGCCGCCGCACGGTCCGTGTCCCCCACCGGCAGTGGCGAGCCCGAATCCGGTTCGCGCACCGGGTCGTTGTTCATCACGGCCCCTTCATACCCTCACCGGCGTCGCGACCGCGACCGGGCGCGCCGCGCCACAGCCGCGACGGCCACCAGACGCGGTCGCCGATCTGCAGCGTCAACGCCGGAACCAGCGCCGAGCGCACGATGATCGTGTCCAGCAGCACCCCGAAGGCCACCAGGAACGCCACCTGGGCGAGGAAGATCAGCGGGATCACCGCCAACGCGCCGAAGGTGGCAGCCAGCACGATCCCCGCCGACGTGATCACGCCGCCCGTCACGGCCAGCCCGCGGCGCACGCCCTCGCGGGTGCCGTGCCGCGCGGACTCCTCGCGCACCCGCGTCATCAGGAAGATGTTGTAGTCCACTCCCAGGGCGACGAGGAACACGAACGCGAACAGCGGCACCGTCGGATCCGCGCCTGGAAAGTGGAAGATGTGGTTGAACACCAGCGCGCCCACGCCGAGGGTCGCGGCGTAGGAGAGAACGACGGTGGCCAGCAGCAGCACCGGGGCGACGACGGCCCGCAGCAGCAGCATCAGCACCGCGAGCACCACCACCAGCACGGCGGGGATGACGACGTTACGGTCGCGCGCGGCCGTGTCCTGGGTGTCGATCTGCGTCGCGGTGGTGCCGCCGACCACGGCGTCCGCACCCGGAATCGCCTGCACCGCATCGCGGATGCCGCGGACGGCGGATTCTGCGGCACTCGAGTCGGCGGCCGATGCCAGCGTGGCCTGGACCTGCACCCGGCCGTCGACGACCTTGGGCGGGCCGCCGGGCGCCCCCGACGCCGACACCGGCGCGACGCCGGGCGCCACCCCGGGCACCCCCTGCACCCGGTCGACTACCTCGGCGGCGGCGCCCTGACGCGCGAAGATCAGCACGGGCGAACCCGAACCGCCCGGGAAATGCTCGCTGAGCACCGACTGCCCGGTGACCGAATCGACCTGGGTGAGAAAGATATCGGACTGCGGGATGCCGCTGGCCTTGAGCTGCGGGGTGAATGCCGCGCACACCGCGAGCACCAGCGCGGACACCACCCACACCGCGGTGTGGTGCGCGTCCACCTTGCGGGCGATCGTCCACCACAGGCCCTTGCGCTCGCCGCCGGAGGCGTCCTCGGCGTCGCGCACGCTGCGGCCGGTGATCGCGGGGCGCAGCGGCCAGAACGCCGCGCGGCCGGTGAGCGCGAGCACCGCGGGCAGGAAGGTCATCGACGCCACGAACGCGGCGGCGATCCCGATGGCGGCGATGGGCCCCAGGCTGCGGTTGGAGTTGAGCTCGGAGAGCATCAGGCACAACACGCCGAGGATCACCGTGCCCGCCGAGGCGGCGACCGGCGCCAGCACGCCCCGCCAGGCCCGGAGCACCGCGGGGATCCGGCGGCCGTCCAGGTGCAGCTCCTCACGGAACCGGGAGACCAGCAGCAGCGCGTAGTCGGTGGCGGCGCCGAAGACGAGGATGAACAGGATGCCCTGACTCTGGCCGTTGAGGACGAGCACATCGCTGCCGGCGAGCAGATACACGATCGCCCCCGCGCCGGCGAGGGCGAACACAGCGGACACGAGAACGAAGATCGACAGCAGCGGGCTGCGGTAGACGATGACGAGGATGACGAACACGACCGCCCCCGCCACGCCCAGCAGCAGCCCGTCGATGCCGGAGAACGCCACGCCCAGGTCCGCCGCCTGGCCTGCGGGCCCGGATACGAGCACACGCAGCCCGTCCGGTGCGGTGTCGGAGACGTGGGTGCGCAGCGCTTCGACGGCGTTCGAGGTGTCCGCAGCGTCCACCGGCAGCACCATCTCCAGCGCCTGGCCGTCGTCGGAGCGGATCGGCGGCGAACCCTGCTGCGCCCCCGCGCCCGAGCCGGTCGCCCACTCCGACAGCGACTGCAGGTAGTCCGAGTCCGCATCGGTCACCGGCCGGCCGCCTGACCGGTCGGCGACGAGCACGGCGGGCACGGTGTCCGTGTCCGCGAACTGCTTCTGCAGCTCCGCCGCGCGGGTGGACTCGGCCGACGCGGGCAGGTAGGAGGTCTGCGAGTTGGACTGGACGCTCGCGAGCTGCCCGATCAGCGGGCCTCCCACGCCGCCGATCACCAGCCACGCGAGGACCACGACGGCCGGCAGCAGCCAGCGGAGCACGTGCGGGCCGGTACCTGAGTCCCGATTCACCGTCGAACTCCCCTCGCTCCACAGGCACAGCCAGCCGCATCGGTCTGCTTTCAGGAACCCTCCGGCCCGCAAAACCGACGTCATCACACACGAGTCGTCCTCCCGTGAACGGTACGTGGGTATACCCGTAGTCCGTGACGGGCCCCGGCCTACCGCCCTGCCGCCGCGGCCCGGGGGCGCGGGCGGTCCCAGCTGCCGCCGATCCGCTCGGCCGCACGCAGACCCGACGCGGCGCCGTCCTCGTGGAAACCCCAGTCGTAATAGGCGCCGGCGAACGCGACGGCGTCGGTGTCGAGTTCCGGCAGCCGGGCCTGGGCGGCGACAGAGGCCATCGTGTAGATCGGGTGCTCGTAGGTCATTTCGTCGATGACGGAGGCCGGATCCACCAGGCCCGCGCCGCCGAGGGTGACGAGGAAGCGCCGGTCGCCGACCTGCTCGTCCAGCCGCATCAACCGGGTCAGGTCATAGGTGACGACGACGCTGCCGGCGTCGGAGCGCCCCGCCGGGGTCAGCTGGTTCCACGAGGCACGGGCACGGCGGGCGCGGGGCAGCACGGACTCGTCGGTGTGCAGCAGCGCATGATTGACCGAGTACGGCATGGCCCCCAGCACCGCGCGTTCGAACGGCGTCGGCTCGTCGAGCAGGCCCAGAGCCTGGCGTGGGTGCACGGCGATCACCGCCGCGTCGAACAAGTCCGCGGCGGTGGTGGTCCCGTGGCCGCACCGGTAGGCCAAACGCACTCCCCCGCTGGGGAACCGCGTCACCCGCAGCACGGGGGCGTCCGTCCGTACCTGCGCGACCCCGGCCGCCACCGCCTCGACGTAGCGGGCGGACCCGCCCACTACGGTGCGCCACCGGGGCGAACCGAAGACGGTGAGCATGCCGTGGTGTTCGAGGAATGTGAACAGGTAGCGGGCCGGGTACTCGCCGGCCTGCCGGGGATCGCAGGACCACACCGCGGCCACCAGCGGGGCGACGAAGTTGTCGGTGAAGTAGCGGCCGAACCCGTGCCGGGCCAGGAACGCCGTGAGCGTCTCTGCCGCATCCGGGCCGGCGGCGGGCGCCGCCAGGGTGCGGCGCGCGGCCCGGTGGAAACGCGGCACCTCGGCGAGAAGGTGCAAGTAGCGCGGGCGCGTCAGGTTCCGCGCCGTCGGGAACAGTCCGCCGAGGCCGCGGGCGCCCGCGTACTCGAGACCGGTGGCCGCATTGCGGACGGACATCGACATGTCGGTGTCGCGGGTCACGACGCCCAGCTCGCCGAACAGGCGCAGCAGGTTCGGATAGGTGCGGTCGTTGTGGACGATGAAGCCCGTATCCACGTCTACGCTGCGGCCGCGTCCGAGGTCGACGCGGTGCGTGTCGGCGTGGCCCCCGAGGCGGCCGGCGGCCTCGAAGAGCGTCACGTGGTCGTGGCGGGAGAGCACGTGCGCCGCCATGAGACCCGCGATACCGCTGCCGATCACGGCGACTCGCCGAGGACGCGTCGTCGTGGCGGGATGCTGGTAGGTCATCGGCGGCTACTCCATCGTCGGCACAACGTTGATTGCTGAGGTGGATTCGGCGCCGCAGCGCCCGCGGATGGGTACGGGGGTGCGCGCCGCTCACGCCACCGCGTGCAGCCCGGCGCCGCGGTGGCGGCCGAGCTGGTGCCGCAGACACTGCTCCAGCTCCGGGCGACGGAAACGGTGCTCGCGCCCGGTCAGCACCTCCGGCACGACGTGCTGGTCGGCGAGGGCCAGCTCGCGGGCGCCCTGCGCGCCCAGCAGCAGGCGGGGTCCGAGTGCCGGCACGGGCATCCACGACGGGCGGTGCAGCACCCGCGCGAGCGTGTCCGCGTGCTCGGCCGCGGTGACGGCTCCTGGGGCCACCGCGTTGACCGGCCCGCTCAGCTGCGCGTCGTAGAGCGCGCGGTGGTAAACGTCCGTCAGGTCGTCCAGGTCGATCCACGACAGGAACTGCGTGCCCGCGCCGAGCCGCCCGCCCAGGCCGGCGGTGAACAGCGGCCGCTGCAGACGCAGCGTGCCGCCGAGCGGGCTCTGCACGATCCCGGTACGCACCTGCACCGTGCGCACCCCGCCTACCGTCGCAGGCCGGGCTGCGTCCTCCCATTCGCGCACCACGCCGGCAAGGAAGTCCGCGCCCGGCTCGGCGTCCTCGCCCAGAATCCCGCCGGGGCGGTCGTGACCGTAGTAGCCGATCGCGGACGCGCTGACGAACACGTCGGGCCCGTCGTCGGCGCGGGCGGCGGCCTCGGCGAGCCGGCGGGTGGGGCCGACGCGGCTGTCGCGGATCGCGCCCTTGTGGGCGTCGGTGAACCGTCCCGCGATCGGCGCGCCCGCCAGGTGCACCACCGCGTCGATGCCCTCCAGGAGCCCGGGCTCGGGGGCCTCCGGGTCCCACCGGCGTTCGTCCCGGGCGACCGGCGCGCGGCGGACCAGGCGGAGCACGCGGTGCCCGCCGGTGGTGAGGAACGCGCACAGTGCGGAGCCGACGAGCCCCGACGCCCCGGTGACGGCGACGACCGACGGCGCCATGCCGGCGGCGCGCGCCCGTGCGTGCGCCGCGAGGTCGTCGGCGAGCTGCCGGTGCCGGTAGGCGAAGGTGGGGCGCAGCAGCGATTCCGGCACGGGTGTGTGCACGGTGTCGGTGAGCCGGGTGCGCCCGTTGCCCGCGTCGCTGAACTCGTGCACGTGGCGCCACGGGCCCGCTGCCGCGGCGGGCAGCGTCGACCAGCCGCCGTTCACGCGTTGATCGACGAAGCGGCGGGGTGGGTCGTACTCGTCCGGCTGGTGTTGCGCATACCAGCGGAGGCCGCCGGGCAGCCCCAGGACGGCGCTCCCGTCGGCCAGCGAGGACGCCTCGGCGATAGCGCGCATGGGCTGCCAGGGCGGGATGAGGCGGTGGAGGGCGCCGGGCCGCGCGTGCCAGGCGAAGACCTCCTCGCGCGAGGCGCCGATGACGCTCGAGTAGGTGATGCCCATGTGCCGTCATACCTCCTGGTGGTTACGCCCTTCAAGGTCTGTGCGCAGGGCGGCGGTGGTCATCGGATTTCCCCGAACCGGGCCAGTGCAACCACCCGTTCCTCCGCATGGTCGACGATCGGCGACGGATACGCGGAAGTATCGGCGTATCCGGGTGTACCGACGGAGACGGGCATATCGGCGGAGACGGGGCCGTTGACCGAGAACAGGGGAGCTGCCGCGCCGCGCGCCCAGGGCCGGTGCACCGCTTTGCCGTCGATGTGCCGCAATTCCGGCACCCAACGACGCACGTAGTCGCCGTCCGGGTCGAACCGCTCGCCTTGCGTGACGGGGTTGAACACGCGGAAGTAGGGGGCGGCGTCGGTGCCGCACCCGGCCGTCCACTGCCAGCCATGCTGGTTGGATGCCAGATCACCGTCCACCAGGTGTTTCATGAAGTGCCGCGCGCCGCGCCACCAGGGCAGGTGCAGGTCTTTGGTGAGGAACGACGCGGTGATCATCCGTACCCGGTTGTGCATCCAGCCTTCGCCGAGCAGCTGCCGCATACCCGCGTCGACGATGGGATAGCCCGTGCGGCCCTCGCGCCAGGAGTCGAACGCGGCCTCCGCGTCCGGTCCTGCGTCGTACCGCATCGCGTCGAACCGCGGGTTGTAGTTGCGGCGCGCCGTGTCCGGCCGGTGGAACAGCACGTCGGCGTAGAAGTCGCGCCAGGCCAGCTCGCTGCGGAGCACGGATGCGGCCGAGCTCGGGCTCTCGCGCAGATCGTGCAGCACCGTGCGGGGGTGGATGCACCCGAACTTCAGATGCGGGGAGAGCCTGGTGGTGGCGTCCCGGTCCGGCCGGTCGCGGTGCGTGTCGTAGCCGGTCAGCCGCTCGTCGCGGAACGTCCGCCACCGGCGCAGCGCCGCCGCCTCGCCCGGTGGCGGCAACGCAGGACCGTCCCGCTCGTCGCCGATGCCCGGGAGTGCGCCGAGCGCGGAGCACCGGAGCGCACCCGCGAGCGGGGGGAGTTCGGCCGGGTCGAGCCAGGCGAGACTGTCCGCGGTGGTGGCGGCCGGCGAGCGCCAGCCGTGGTCCAGCCAGCCGCGACGGTAGGAGGTGAAGACCTTGTAGGGCGTACCGGCCTTCGTGCTGATGCGTCCTGGGGTGACGGCGTAGGGCGATCCGGTGCGGATGAGGGGGACGCCCGCCGCTGCAAGTGACGCTTGGACCGCGTCGTCGCGTTGCGTGCCGTACGGGCCGAAGTCGGCGCTGACGTGTACGGAGTCGGCATTGATGGAGTGGGCGAGCTGAGGAATGACCTCCACCGGGTCGCCGTGGAGGAGAAGGAGCCTGCCGCCCAGGTCGGCGTCGAGGGCGCGCAAGCAGCCGGCGAGGAAGGCGATCCGTGGGGAGCCGGCCGGGCGCAGCAGCGCATCGTCGAGGACGAACACCGCGAGCGCACGTGTGCTGCGGTCGCGGGCGGCGAGCAGTGCCGGCAGGTCGGTCAGCCGCAGGTCGCGGCGGAACCAGACGATCGCGGGATCGGGCATGGGGACAGCCTTCCAGCAGGGCCTCTGATCCCGCTATCTCGATGTCCACCAACCCTGTGGAATCTCACGCCCCGGCGTTCACAACCAGCCATCTCGAAAATGCCGCTGGTTCGTTGACATCGGCCCCACGACCGGGAAAGGTCCCTCTTGTGCCGGTGGTCTAGCCCACTCGCACATTGCAACTGAACATCTCAGCGACAACGGAGGCAACTCACGTGCGTACCCACACTTCTGCCCTCAAGCGCGTCGTAGGCGGCGGTTTCGCCATGGCTGTGGCGGCGGCATTCATCGTCCCGGGCGTCGCGTCGGCCGAGGACAACACCGACGCCGGTTCGAGCGAATTGCTCGGCTCGATCACGGACATCCTCGGCGACACCGGCAGCTCCGAGACCGATGCCGCCGACGAGGGCGATTCGATGTTCGGCAGCGTGACGGCGGTCCTCGGCTGCTTCTCCAGCGACGAGGGAACCGGCACCGACAATGAGGACGCCGACACTGGCACGGGTTCGATCACCACCATCATCGACTGCGTCATGGGCGCCATCGGTGGCGACGACAACGGCGACGGCGGAGACAGCGAAGGCACCAACACCCAGACCACGTAGGCCACCGCACCGCAAGTAAAAAGGGTCGGGCCCCACACCATCCCGGTGTGGGGCCCGCCCTTTCTGTCAGCGCGTGCGCGGCGGACTCAGAAGTCCATGCCGCCCATGCCGCCGGTCGGGTCCGCCATGGGGGCGGCCTTCTCCGGCTTGTCGGCGACGACGGCCTCGGTGGTGAGGAACAGGGCCGCGATGGACGCCGCGTTCTGCAGCGCCGAGCGGGTGACCTTCACCGGGTCGTTGATGCCGGCGGCCATCAGGTCCTCGTACACGCCGGTGGCGGCGTTGAGGCCCTGGCCCGCGGGCAGCTCGCGCACCTTCGCGGCGACGACGCCCGGCTCCAGGCCGGCGTTGTCGGCGATCTGCTTGAGCGGCGACTCCAGCGCGACGCGGACGATGTTGACGCCCGTCGCCTCGTCGCCCTCGAGCGCGAGGCCGTCGAGCGCCGGGACAGCCTGCAGCAGGGCCACGCCGCCGCCGGCGACGATGCCCTCCTCGACGGCCGCCTTGGCGTTGCGCACGGCATCCTCGATGCGGTGCTTGCGCTCCTTGAGCTCCACCTCGGTGGCGGCGCCGGCCTTGATCACCGCAACACCGCCGGCCAGCTTGGCCAGGCGCTCCTGCAGCTTCTCGCGGTCGTAGTCGGAGTCGGAGTTCTCGATCTCCGCGCGGATCTGGCTCACGCGGCCCGCGATCGACTCGGAATCGCCCGCACCCTCGACGATGGTGGTCTCGTCCTTGGTGACCACGATCTTGCGCGCCTGGCCCAGCAGCTCCAGGCCCGCGCTCTCCAGGGAGAGGCCGACCTCTTCGCTGATGACCTGGCCACCGGTGAGGATGGCCATGTCCTGCAGCATCGCCTTGCGGCGGTCACCGAAGCCGGGGGCCTTGATGGCGACCGACTTGAACGTGCCCTTGAGCTTGTTGACCACCAGCGTGGACAGGGCCTCGCCCTCGACGTCCTCGGAGATGATGGCCAGCGGCTTGCCGGACTGGATGACCTTCTCCAGCAGCGGCAGCAGATCCTTGACCGTGGAGATCTTGGAGCTGACCAGCAGGATGTAGGGATCCTCCAGGACGGCCTCCTGGCGCTCCGCGTCGGTGACGAAGTAGCCGGAGATGTAGCCCTTGTCGAAGCGCATGCCCTCGGTGAGCTCGAGGCTCAGACCGAACGTCTGCGCCTCCTCGACCGTGATGACGCCTTCCTTGCCCACCTTGTCCATGGCCTCGGCGATGAGCTCGCCGATGGACATGTCGCCCGCGGAGATGCCGGCGGTGGCGGCGATCTGCTCCTTGGTCTCGACCTCGGTGGCGGCCTTGAGCAGCGACTCGGACACGGCCGAGGTGGCCTGCTCGATGCCGCGCTTGAGGCCCAGCGGGTTGGCGCCGGCCGCGACGTTGCGCAGGCCCTCGCGCACGAGCGCCTGGGCGAGCACGGTGGCGGTGGTGGTGCCGTCGCCCGCGACGTCGTCCGTCTTCTTGGCGACCTCCTTGACCAGCTCGGCGCCGATCTTCTCGTAAGGGTCCTCCAGCTCGATCTCCTTGGCGATGGACACGCCATCGTTGGTGATCGTGGGGGCGCCCCACTTCTTCTCCAGGACCACGTTGCGGCCCTTGGGCCCCAACGTGACCTTGACGGTGTCGGCGAGGGAGTTCAGGCCCCGCTCGAGGCCGCGGCGGGCCTCTTCGTCGTACGCGATCATCTTGGCCATTGCGAAGTGATCCTCCAGGTAGGAAGGCTGACACACGGGGCGGGCGGATGGTGCCGCACCCCTAGTACGCTGCTGGCCAGGCTCGGTGCCCGCGACGGACGACCGCCGCCAGTGCCGCACGCGCAGTCACGTGCGGGCGGCCACGGTCTCACCGTCCCGACCTGGCACTCACGCGCGGCGAGTGCCAACCCCATTTTTAGCACTCACCACCTGAGAGTGCAAGGCATCGCGGGCCCCGCCGGTGGGCCTGGCGGAACTCGGCGGTATGTGGGGACCTTCAGGATCTGCCGAGCAGCGCCGGCAGGTCTCCGATCGAGTCGATGATGCGGTCGGGCTTGTCCGGCGACACGTCTACCACGGCCTCGCGGTACTTGCCCGTGCGCACCAGCGCGCCCGTGAGACCTGCGCGCTGCGCGGCGATGACGTCCGAGTGCAGGTCGTCGCCCACCATCAGCAGCCGCGTGGGCTCCACACCGACGACCTCCGCTGCCGAGAGGAACGCCGTGATCGACGGCTTGCCCACCACGGTGATCCCCTCGCCGCCCGCCTCTTCCAGCCCGGGAAGGTACAGCCCCGTGTCCACGCGCAGCCCGTCCTCGGTCGCCCACACCACACCCCGGTGCATCGCGACCACCGGCGTGCCCTCCAGCATCAGCTCGACGACCCGGCTGAGCGTGAGGTGATCGAAGGCCGCGCCCGCCCCGCCGAGCACCACCAGCTCCGGGTCGGCAGCGTCGAACGCCACCCCCGTCATGTCCTCGGTGAGGTCGGCCCCGCTGTTGATCAGCCACACGCGTGCGCCCGGGTGCGTCGCCTGCAGATACTCGGAGGTGAGCACCGCGGCGGTGAGCACCTCGTCGGCATCCACCGCGATGCCGCCGGCGGCCAAACGCTCCACGATCTCCGCGCGCGTACGCGAGGTGGTGCTCGTGAGGAACGCGCGCGGGATGCCGCGGCGCTCCAACTCCTCGAGCGCGTCCGCCGCACCCGGCAGCGGACGCCAGGAAGTGGCGATCACGCCGTCGATGTCCAGCAGCACGCCGTCCACGTCCACCGGATGCGCGCTGCCCGCGCCCGCCGCGTCACTCATGGGTTCAGCGTAGTGCGACAGACTGCGGAGCGGTTCCCTGTCGCAGACCGCCCCGGCGGCCCTTCGAGCGCCGACCAAGCGCTTTCTGCACGATCCTCGTGCAGAAAGAACTTGCTCGCCGGGGCGGGCGCCAAGTGGGTGCACTCTGCACCCACCATGACAATCCTGGAGGCATGGCAAGGGTCGTGCAGATCAGGGACGTCCCCGAGGAAGTGCACACCGCCCTGGCCTCGGCGGCCGCAGAGCAGGGATTGTCGCTGACCGGCTATCTGCTGCGCGAGTTGAAGCGCACCGCGGCGCGCACGCAGACTGCCGCAAAGAATGCCGAGGTCATCCGCCGTACACAGCAGCGGGTAGTCGCCAGCGTGGACCGTGACACTATCCTCGATGCGCTCGACGAGGGCCGCGGGTGAAGGTGTACGACGCCGGCGTCATCGTCGAACTCCTCGTGGCAGACGTGGATCCCGCAGCCGTGGGGGACGATCCGCCGGCAGTTCCCCACCTCATCGACAGTGAGGTCACCAACGTGCTAAGCACCCTCGCGCGACGTGCGATCCTCACCGACGCACAGGCAACCACCACGATGGACGGCTTCCTCGCGCTCTCGTTCGACCGGTTCCCAGCCGAGGGGCTGCGGCCGCGCATCTGGTCACTGCGCCACAACTTGTCGGCCTATGACGCGACATACGTGGCGTTGGCAGAATCGATCGACGCCACGCTCATCACCACCGATGCCCGGTTGGCGCGAGCACCCGGACCGCGGTGCGCCATCGAGCACCTACCGGCGCACACCGCCCACGCCTGACAGTTCCCGCTGATCAAGCAGTTTCTGCATGATCCGCGCGGGAAACGTGCACAAACTGCTTGATCGGCGGGCGGGGCCGAGTAGTTCGCTGCCCGGATCCGCAAGCGACGCCGCGCACCCCTGTTAGCCTCACCGTCATGCTCATCGAGTTCATGCGACTGCGCGCCCACTGACCCGGCGCACTCCGCCCGCCCCTGCAGCGGGCCTCCGACCCGGCGGTCAGAACCCCGCCGGCTCCGATGTGTCGCCGATGGATCGAACTTCCTTCGACCGACAGGCAGTCACGCATGTCTATTTTCCACTCCGGTGCGGGTGCACCGACCTATCTGTTCGTGCACGGATCCGGAACGAGCTCGTTCATGTGGGCCCCGGTCCAGCGTGCACTCGCACTGCGCGGCGTCCGCTCGTACGCCATCGACCTGCCCGGTCACGGGCTCGACACCCCGGACTCGCAGTCGTATCAGGCACCCCAGGGTCTGGACGCGTGGGCGACTGAACCCTCTCCGCTCGCGGAGATCACGCTGGGAGACAACGTCGAGGCGGTGGTCGAAGCCGCCCGGCGTCTGCGCGCGCACGGGCCCGTCGTCCTGGTGGGCGCAAGCCTGGGCGGCATCACCATCGGCCGGGTCGCCAGTGTGGCGCCGGAACTCGTCGACGGGCTGGTCTACGTCTCCGCCTGGGCGTGTGTGGAGCGGTCGGGACCGTATGGGTACATGACGGAGCCGGAATTCTCCTCCAGCCTGCCGCCCGACCTGGCGGGGCTGAACGTCGGCGACCCCCGGGGCTCTCGGCGTCGGGCGGGCGCCATGCAGGACAGGATGATCCGCGAAGCCGACGAGCGTTTCCCGGTCAACCCGTTCACGGTGCGGACGTTGCGCGCCTCGCACGCCGGGTTCGCGCTCGACGGCGACGGGTTCGCCGAAGTGCTGCCTGCGACGCTGAGCGAGCACACCGGCCTTCACTGCGCCGAGCACAGCAGCGCCGGCTCCGGGGGCGGACGCTCCCGGGACCGGCGCTGCCACTTGCAGTGCTACTTCTCGGTGCCGAACAGGCTGCCGAGGCTGCCGAACAGATCCAGGCTGCCCAGAGCGGTGCCCGCCGTGGTCTCGCAGCCGGTGACAGTGACCGGTCCCGCCCAGCCCTTTTCCTCCGCCGCGGCCCATCCACCCGCGGGGCTGCCCCGGTACATCTTGAACGTGACCGTGTGCGTGCCGTCCTCGGTCGGCGCGATACCCAGATCGTCGAGGTTCACGGTGTTCTCATCCACCGCGACGTTCCAGCCGTACTTGTCGCTGTACTTGTCGTTCAGGGCCTGCGCCGCATCAGCCTGGTTGGTGACAACCGGGCGGTACACGTCGAAGAATTCACCCTCCCCACCGTCGATCTTCGCGTCCTCGCCGTCCACGCGGAAGTCCGCCACCCAGTTGATCGCGTCGCTGTTCTTCGCGCCCAGCGTGAAGTCGATCGTGCAGTTGTCGTACCCGGTGGCCGCGACGGTCACGCGCTCGTCCGGGGAGTAGCTGACGACCCCCGTCTCGGTCGCTTCCGGGGCCGCCCCCTCCCCGCCGGAAGACCCCAGGCTTCCGAGCGAGCCGCTCGGCGCGGCCGCGGCGACACCGGGTGCGACGAACGCGCCGGCCAGGGCCACCGCGCCGATACCCGCGAGCATCGAAGTCCGTACTGTACGCATGAAATTCACAACCTTCTCTTTTGCGCGATCTCGACAAAACAGTTGAAAAGCCCGGCTCCGCAGCAGCTCCTCGCGCCAAGACGCGCCGGAATCCAAGTCATGGTTGGGACCATACACATGAAGTCCGACAACAAGGAAGCCGTCCCGAAAACTGCAGATTCGGCGTCAGCCGAACGCTCTACATCGGTTGTGGACGAGCGGCTCATGGGATAGTTTTCCCGCACGATGGAACGGAACGGACGACGGTCGGCCGCCACCGGACAGGTCGCGGGTTCCCGCGGACAATCCAATGCAAACCCGGGTCTTCCTGGTCTTTCCCGGCCGTCCCGCTCACCCCACGAACGGGCGCCTGCCACACGGCCCCACAGGATCGGCATCAGTAGGGCACGACGACGGTGTGGAGCGAAAACGTTCCCCACACCAATTCTGTCCATCCCGACTTGCCTGCCGTTGTCCACACTTGCTAGACAACTCATGACGCAAAAACACTGGGCAGGAACCGCGGAGAGGCCGGAAATAAATGAAGACTTTCGCCGTACGGGTGAACTCCGACGCGCACGGCTGGGCCCTTGAAGTTCCCGCCGTCGACCGCGTCGCATTCGCTCGTAACATCCGCGATGTCGCCGAAAAGTCCACCGACCTCATCTGCGCGGTGACAGGCCTCGGCGCCGCCGACATCGCGCTGGACATCACCTGGCCCCTACCCATCATGGAGACGCTGCACCGGATCGACGAGGCACGGCGGCACCGGCGGAGGGCGCAGGCGAACGAGGCGGAGACGCTCCGCGATGGCATCCGCCAATTGCGCGAGTGCGGCGCGAGCTACCGCGACGTAGGTGCGCTGGTCGGATTGTCGCACCAGCGCATTCACCAGCTATCCGAAGGCTGATCCGAATGTCGGCGGCACGGGCATGTACCGGCTGGTGGGCACCACGTCGATCTTCTCGGCCGCGCCGAACGTGGTCGTCGACGCTCCCATCGCGTCGGTCCGCCGTTTGAGCTCCGCCTTGGCGTCGTCGCGCTCGCGGTCGACGCCGTAGAAGGCGTAGATGTCGGATTTGGCGGCGTCGGGGAACTGTTCCTCGACGATCGCCGCGAGCGGGGGCGCCCCGTCCGTCACCGCGCGGATCACGAGGTTCTGCACGTACCCGAAGGTGCCCTGCACGTCGATGGCCACCTGCGTGTGGTGGTCCTGCCAGCGTGCGCGCCAGTGTTCCGCGTCCATGCCGTCGGGGCGCCGCAGCAGGGCGACTCCCGTGAACCCGCGTACGCGCGCGCCCGCGCCGCAGCCGTCCGGCGCGGGCATCGCCATCGGCACCGACTCGGTGACGAGCCACCCCTCGGCCCGGCCCGCATGCGATTGCAGGATCTCCTCGATCCGCCGGCGTTCGGGCCCCTGGCACCGGTCCAGCCATACTGCGACGAACGCGGAGACCGGACGGTCGAACGTGGTCAGCCGCAGCGGCGCGTCGGCGACAGCCCCGTCGTCGGCGCACACCTGCACGCCCCGCGCCCCGACCGCGGCGATCCGCTCGGCCACGGGACCGCGCAGCGCGGCCGAGAACGCGTCACGCGCGGCCACGTCCCCCTCGCCCGCCCCGTCGTCACGCCACAACGCGTAAATGACTTTCTCCATAGGGCCCTCCCGTTCGCCGCCCGCCATCGAACCCCGCAGCCTTCGGCCGGGGCCGTCCCTGATGGTCTACCGTCGGATACCCGCCACCGTTGTGAGGACTGCCACTGGCCGGGAGCGCCTCCGCCCACTACGCTCCACATGGCTGTAAACGCGGGTTGCAGATAACGGGCCCGCAGCGGGACGGAAGCCCGCCCCTCAGACCCCGGACAGATTGGAACACCCCGTGACCGACGAGTTGAAGGCCACCATCGAGATCGAAGCGCCCCCGGAGAAGGTGTGGACGATCGTCTCCGACCTCAAGCGCATGGGCGAGTGGAGCCCGATGACGCGCAAGATGCGCGTCACCGGCCCCGTGGGCGTGGGCGCCAAGACGTTCAACCTCAACAAGTCGGGCTGGCGCGTGTGGCCGACGACCTCCAAGGTGGTGCGCTACGAGCCGAACAAGCAGATCGCGTTCCGCGTCAACGAGAACCGCACGATCTGGTCCTACGAGCTGAACAGCGACGGCCACACCACCACCGTCACCGAGCGCCGCGAAGCGCCCGAGGGCACGTCGAAGGTCTCGCAGTTCCTCGTCAAGTACTTCATGGGCGGCACCGAGCCGTTCGAGCAGAACCTCACCAAGGGCATGGACGCGACGCTCGCCCGCATCAAGCGCGAGGCCGAGGCGGCCTGACCTCTGCACCGCCGCATCAACAGGTCCGGCCGGGTCAGAGGCACAGCATGATCTTGCCGGCATGCCGTCTTCCGGCCGGTTGCTCCTGCGCCGCGGACGCCTGCTCGTCCTCATGGGTCGGCACCTGCTACTCACGTATAGGCCACGTCACACGGTAGCGACGCGACGGCGCCCCGCGCTCGTGCAGAGTGCGGGGCGCCGTCGCGTAGTGCCGCCCGCCCGGTGCCGCCCGCCCGATCAGCCGGCGGACAGCGAACCGAGCGAACCGCCGCCGAACAGCGAGCCCAGGGATCCGGAGAAGATGCCGTCGCCGCAGAACGGGCCATCGCCCTCACAGGCACCGCGGTGCCTGTGAGGTGCTGGCTGCCGGCGATCAAGCCGGCCGTCGGCAGGCAGCGAGCCGCCCACCGCGGTGATCATGAACGTGGAGGTGCCGTCCTCGTTCACGACAGGCCCTGCAACCTGGAGATCGTCGGGTCCGACGCCGGTCGCCCAATCGTCCGTCTGCATCGAGGTGCCGAACCAGGTGTCGTCGGCGGGCTTGATGGACACGTCGGACTCGTCGTAGGTGTAGCCGGCAGGCAGCGTGACCGTGAGCGGGAAATCGTTGATCGCCCGATCGGTGGCGGCGACGGTGCGCCAGGTCATATGAGTGGCGTCGCCCCACTTGTCGGTGCGCAGGTAGCCCGCGGAGTCGAACTCGGGCGACACGAACACGTCGAGATCGGCCGTCGCGGAACTGTCGAGCGCGAAGTTCGTCGCCGCATGCCAGTCGACAGTGCAACCGGTCGACACGTCACCGAATCCGTTGCCCGGCATCTCGTCGGGCGCACGCGCCCCTGGATGCTGTGCCACACCACGACGGGCCGCGGCATCAACCATGACTGCCTCGGACCGCCGCCAGAAACGGAGCGCGAACTCACGGTAAATATCCCGCGTTCGCCTGTCACGCATGCGACTGTCACCCGATCGAACGACGCGACGCCGGAGCGTGCCCGCACGCGACCACTCACGGACGTCCGATACGCACCCGCCACGTCTCCGGCCCCTCCTCGAAGTATTCCCAGGTGAAGTCGCCTTCGTGTTCCGCCGCGAACTGGTAATACAGCGGCTTCGGGTCGTGATCGTTGACCAGGATGAAGCCCTCGCCCGCGCCGCAGGCCCCGTAGCTCTCGAAGATCAACTGGTGGCGCCGCGCCGGCGGCTCCGTGCGCACGTCCAGGACCGCATCCTCTACCGCTGCCATGTTCCGCACTCCATCTCCACGAGCCCGCCGAACGTCCAGACCCGAGGTCTATTACCGAATGATTACCCCTTAAATTATCCCTGTCGGGCCACGGCCGCAAGACCGTCCTGCACAATGGCCTCATGCGCACCGTTGCCGAGCACCGCGCCGTGGTCGCGGCCCTCCTCCCCCGTTCCGCTGCCGCGACCGACCTACCCCTGACCGAGGCGGCCGGGCGCCCCCTGGCCGCGGACCTCGTCGCCGGGCGCGCACTCCCCGCCTTCGACAACTCGGCGATGGACGGATACGCCGTCCGCGCGCACGACGTCGCCGCAGCCTCCGAAGACGAGCCCGTCACCCTGCCGGTGGCCGCCGACATCCCCGCAGGCCGTACCGACACCCCGCCGCTCGATCCGGGCACCGCGCACCGCATCATGACGGGCTCGCCCCTGCCGGTGGGGGCTGACGCGATCGTGCCGGTCGAAGACACCGCCCCCCTCGGCGGACCCGCCCCGGGCACCCCGCCTGCCAACGCGGTCCCCGGCCGCGTCGCGATCCGCCGCGCGCCCACCGCCGGGCGCCACATCCGGCGCGCCGGCAGCGACGTCACCCCCGGCACCGTCGTCCTGGAGGCGGGTGCCGCACTGGGCGCCGCGCAGCTCGGCCTGCTGTCCGCGCTGGGCGCGCCGCACGCCACGGTCGTGCCCCCGCTCAAGGTGCTGGTGCTGTCCACCGGCAGCGAGCTGGTGGAACCGGGCCGCGACCTGCTGCCCGGGCAGATCCACGAGTCCAACGGAATCATGCTGGCGGCCGCGGCGCGCGAGGCCGGGGCCGTGGCTGAGCAGGCGCACTTCGTCGCCGACGACGCCGACGCGTTCCTGTCCGTGCTGCGGTCCGCCGACGCCGACCTGGTCATCACCTCCGGCGGGGTGAGCATGGGCGCCTACGAGGTGGTCAAGGACGCCCTCGCCGGCCGGGGCGTCGAGTTCGTCCGGGTGGCCATGCAGCCGGGCAAGCCGCAGGGGGCGGGAATCGTCGACGGCACCCCCGTCGTCACGTTGCCGGGCAATCCCGTCAGCTCGCTCGTCTCGTTCGAGGTGTTCGTGCGTCCCGCGCTGCGTGCGGCGATGGGGTACCGCGACACCGAGCGGCCGCGTCGGCGCGCGGTGCTCTCCGAGCCGCTCGTGGCCCCCGCCGGCAAGACGCAGTTCCGGCGCGGCGTATTCGACCGCGACGCCGGCACCGTCACCACCGTCGGGCCTCCCGGGTCGCACCATCTGCGGTGGATGGCCGCGTCGAACTGCCTGCTCGAGATCGCCGCGGACACCACCGCGCTCGACGCCGGGGCCGAGGTCACCGTCAGGGACCTCACCGTCTGATCCGGCCGCCACCACCCCGCCCGCGTCGACGCCCTCACCTGCGCGGGTGCGACGACGCCGCCGCGTGTTGGCACAATGGGCCGATGCCCCGCCACCCCGCAGCAGGCGGGGGCCGCGACCGAGGAGACGACTGAACACAGTGGCGCGCCGACCGAAGTCCACCGACGTAGAAGGCCCGGGCAGTCCCGGCGCCCCGGGATCGCAGGCCGCCGGGCAGCCCGCCTTCTCCCTCTCCCACGCGGTGCACCTGATCCGCACCACCGTGCCGCCCATGGACCGCGCGGGGACGCCATTCGTGGCGGTGCCCCTGGCCGCGGCGTTGGCGGGCCGACGACGGCGGTACGTGCGCGGTCCCGCCCTCGCCGCCGCCGCGGTGACGGGCGCGTTCTTCCGCAACCCGCGCCGCGTCCCGCCCACGCGCCCCGGCGTCGTCGTGGCGCCCGCCGACGGCGAGGCCGTGCTCGTCGACCACGCCCCGCCGCCCGCGGAGCTCGGCATGGGCGAGGCCCCGCTACCCCGTGTCGGCGTGTTCCTTTCCGTCCTGGACGTGCACACCCAGCGTTCCCCTGTCACCGGCGTGGTCGAGCGAATCGAGTACCGCAAAGGCCGGTTCCTCTCGGCCGACCTGCCCGATGCGGCCGAGGTGAACGAACGCAACGCCGTGGCCCTGCGCACGCCCGACGGGCACCGTGTGATCGCGGTGCAGATCGCGGGACTGCTGGCGCGCCGCATCGTGTGCCGCACCGGCGAGGGCTCCACCATCGGGATCGGCGAGACCTACGGGCTGATCCGCTTCGGCTCGCGCGTGGACACGTACCTGCCCGCCGGGTCACGGATCCTCGTCGAGCCCGGACAGCGCACGGTGGGCGGCGAGACCGTCCTGGCCGAGCTTCCGGACAGCGCGCCCACCCCCGACGCGCCCGGCCCCGATGCTCGCGACGCCGGGAGGGCCGACCGGTGAGCGGCCCCGTCGTCGGGCCCGCCGAGGACGCCGACGACCGCCAGGGCATGCGCATCAGCACCATCCGGCTGTTGCCCAGCACCATCACCATCGCCGCGCTGTGCTCGGGGTTGTCCGCCCTGCACTTCGCGCTGCTCGGCAAGCCGGGGGTGGCGCTGGCGCTCATCGCGCTCGCCGCGATCCTCGATTCGCTCGACGGGCGCGTGGCCCGCATGCTCGACGCCACGACCAAGATCGGGGCCGAGCTGGACTCGCTGTCCGACGCGATCTCCTTCGGCGTGGCGCCCGCCCTGGTCATCTACGTATCCCTCCTCGAGGGACACCGGCTGGGGTGGATCGCGACGCTGCTGTTCGTCGTGGCGATCGTGCTGCGCCTGGCCCGGTTCAACACGCTCGTCGACGACGACACCGCCCCCTCCTACACCAAAGACTTCTTCGTCGGCGTGCCCTCGCCGGCCGGGGCGCTGGTGGCGATGGCGCCGATCGCCGCGGAAGAACAGTGGGGCGACGGATGGTGGACCAACCAGGTGCTGGTGATGGTGTGGCTCCTGTTCACCGCGGTACTCATCGTCTCGCGCATACCCACCCTGGCGATGAAGGCCGCATCCGTGCCCCGGCGCGCGGCGGTGCTGCTGCTCGGCGGCGTGGCCGTGACCGTCGCCGGACTGGTCACCTACCCGTACGTGGTGCTGCTGGTGCTCGTCGCGGTGTATCTGGTGCACATCCCGTTCGCGGTGCGCAGTCAGCGCTGGGTGGCGGCGCACCCCGACGCGTGGGATTGCAAGCCGGCCGAACGGCGCGCGATCCGGCGCGGCCGCCCCGACGCGGACACGAGCGAGGCAGACTACGGCCCGAACGCACCTCGATCTTCGGTCGATACGTCCGGCCGCGCGCACCCAGCCGAGAAGACGCCCGGACCCGCACGGAGCACGGCATCATCCGCAACGGCCACGCCCGTCGCATTCGACCGCCCCGCCGCCTCGCAAGGCGCGTCCAGCCGCCGACTGCGGCCGGGGCGGAGGATGCGGCGAGTGCGCGTGGCGGGCCGGCGCAGGCAGTAGGCAGGGGCCGGCCGGGCACTACGTCATCGGAAAGGGCGGGTTCGGGATGGGAGGGCACGCAGTGACGCGCAACTTTCGCATGCCTCCCTCCCCGGCGCCGGGGCCGTACCGCAGTCCGGGCGGCCAGAGCTCTCAGTGGCCCGGCGTCGAAGCAGTGCGGCGGCGGCGGTGGCACCGTCGGCGCCGATGGGCGCAGTCATGGGCGCAAGACGTGCTCGACCGCGCCGTCACCATGATCGACGCCGACCCACGCGCCACCGTCGTCTCGGCCCGCCTGGACGATCAACCGGGCTACCTGAGAATCGTCTACCGGCGCGCCGACGCTTCGCGGCTGTTCGGGTTCCGCGCCGACGCACTCGGGGTGCACCGCCATCCGGAGAGCCTCCATGTCCCTGCGGCCGATGCGGTCGCGGACGGCATTGCCACCGCCGTCGGCGTGACACCGTCCGGGAACCGGCAGCCGGCGCGGCCGATCCGCGATGGCGGGGTCCTCTGGTGGGGCGACGGCTACCCGCACGACCGGAACGCGCCGGTGGCGGACCCGGACGACACTGCGGGGTTCGGGGCCCTCACCGCCGGCGACGCGCGGGCATGGTCGCAATGGCATGCCCGCGGACTGACCCCGGTGACCGATACGGCGCCGGCGGAGTGGCTCCCCCGCGGCGCCTTCGTAGCCGGTCGCGCCACCGGCTACCCCGCAAGGGTGCGCCTGTCCAACCCGGATGATCCCGACGACTTCGACGGTGTCGCCGGTCTGCCCGACGCCGTGCTCGCCGCCGTCACCGCCGCACTGTCGCGCGCCACCACCACGCCCTCCACATGCTGGTACGCCGTGGAGGAGGGGACGCCGGTCACGCGGAGCAGCCACGCCGGCACAGGCGCGTCCTACGTCCCCGCGGGCGCACCCGCACCGCAGACGCCCCCGGCCGGACTGCCGACGATGTTCCTCGACGGGCCCCGCGCGACGATCGGGGGCGTCGGTCACGGCAGCCGGTACGTCCTGTTCAGCGGACCGGCCGGCGCGGCGCCGAACATGGGCTGGAACCCGACCCCCACCCGGTTCCAGCGTCAATGGCCCGACCTGATCTGGCCGGACGACAGGGTGTGGCTCGCCGCGTACGAGGCGTACGACAGCGACCTCTTCATCGCCGGGCCCGTCGCCCTGATCGATGCGCTGGCCGCCATTCCCGGTGTGGGCGCCGAACGCGTGCAGTAGATCGCTTTCGCACACCAGAGCGCATACCCGGTCCGCATAGTCGCGGGCATGGTGCATCACATCTCGATCGCCCAGAGGTAGGTCCGCTCGCCGTGGTCCACAGCCGGATCCCACGCAGCACGGAGGAAGCCGTCTGCGGGCACAACCTGCGACTCGCAATACATCAGCGTCGGCGATGGTGCGGGCCGGTACTCCGGCGGCGCGTTGGCGAAGTCCGCGGAATCCGCCAGATGACACGATGCGAGGCCCGAAGATCTGCGCATCTCGCGCGCGCCCGCACCGGATGCCGAGTCCACGACCAGATACGCGCTGGAATCCGGAAATGAGGAATGGTGCTCGTAATAGACGACCGTATCGGTCTCCGCTAAGCGCAGGCCCAGGTAGGTCGCGAGGGAGACCGCGCCCTGCCGCTCCTGCCGAGTGCTCATCCAGTGATACAGCGGCGGGGCGCCGAACCAGAGGCCCAGCGCCGCCACGGCGCACAGCACCGCGACAGCCCCGGCCCACCACCGCGCGGATCGCCCTCGAACCCGATCGAGCATCCCCCAATGGGACCACACTGCGGGCGGAAGACGTCGCGTCCTCGGCAGCAGAGTGCGCCCAATCTCATACGACGTCGTCAGCCGACGACCGGGTGACCTGAAATGGTCCCGCGATGCCGACCGGGCGGGCGCGCACCGCGCACCCGCCCGGCGACGGCGGCCTCCGGTCTCGCTCGGCTACTCCCAGCTGGCGGCGGCCCGGGCGTTGGTCTCGTGCATGAGGTCGTTGCCCTCCCTGACCTTGCGGCTGATCACCTGCAGCACCTGGGTGAGCTCGACGTACGCTTGGTCGAACTTCGACTGCGACGCGTGGTAACTCGCCTGCGCCTCGCCCTCCCACGACCCCAGAAGCGTGCGGACGTTAGTGTCCAGGTCGGCCTTGTGCCCGTTGAAAGCCGCGATGTGGCCGTCGATCTCCGAGGCCGACTGCTCGATGCCGCCGAAGTCGTAGTGGATGCGTCCCGTCATGGTGTTTCCTTCCCGAGTGGTGCGCAGCCGGGCGAGTGTCCACGCCCGCTCCGCGCGAAGCGATGTCAGAGGTCGAGCGCGCCGCCGACCTGGCTCAGCGACTGCGCGCTGTCCTGGCTGGTCCCCTCGTAGCCGACGCTGTTGCCCTTGATGTTCTCGCTGATCTCGACCAGAGACAGCTGCATCTTGTTCATGCTCGCGTGGTACCGCTGCATGACGCCCGCGAAGGCAGTGTGCGCGTCGCCCTGCCACGACGCGGCCACGCCCTCGACGGTCGCGTTGAGCCGGCCGAGCGTCGCCTTCATCTGCTCCGAAGCGTCCATCGCCCCCTGCGCCGATGCGCGCATCACCTCGGTGTCGGTGGTCAATGCCATTGCTGTGCTCCTCCCCTATCCATCGGTGCGGGGCCTGCTTCGGCCCCGCCGAAATCCGTTGTCCCGCGAGCGCGGGACGGCGGTCACTTGCCGTCCGCCAGGCCGAGCTCGACCTGCACCTCGCGGTGCCGCCGCGCCAGGTCGTGCGACGCCGCGGCGAACGCCTCGACCACGCGCGCACCGAGGTCACACCCCCGCACCGGGCGCACATCGCCGTGCAACCGCAGCCCCGCGGGCACGCCCAGTCCATCGACGTCGGCCTCGACGCTGCCGTCGGCGCTGCACCCCGTCCCGACCGCGGCCCGCATCCGCTCGGCGCAGCGGCGCAGATGTTCCACCTGGGTCCAGGCCCCTTCCACCGCCGCGGCGAGGTCGTCGCTGTTCTCCAGGGTCAGGTCCTGCTCAGCCACGTCTCCGGTTCCCCCTCCCCGCACGCCCGCCGCCCGATTGCTGCCGCCCCGGCCGCGTCAGTCAGTCCGATGCGACCCAGGAGTCCGTCGTCGATCCCGCCCGCGGCGAGCTCGGCACGCTGCCGTGCCTGCGCGGCGGCCGCGGCCGCCGTGCACACCCGCAGGATCCGCCCCGCAAGCCGTTCCCTCCCGCATCGCGCCGGCAGCTGCGCGTCGACGTGCACGTGCACCGGCAACCCCGACTGCGCGGCGCGCACGCGCACCGCACCCGAACGCTCCGCGGCCCCCGCCGCTTCCCCGCAGTCCTCATCGTGCGCCCCTCGGGGCACCTCGTTACGCACTGCCTCACCGATCACCATCGCTCCCCCTCGCCTTGTCCACTACCGGCACTCCCCACGCCGGTTCACATCCCGCCCCGCACCGGATGAACGTAGGCGCTCATCCGGCCGTCGGCCGATAGAATCCCTGGAACTGCATGTCCCCGTTGGTCGTCCGTAGCGCGGAGACCTGGACGGGATCGCCTGCCTCGATCATCCTGCCGTCACCGAGGACCATCGCGACGTGGCCGTCCCACACCGCCAGGTCGCCGGGGGCCACCACGTCGGCCGACACCGGCATGCCCACCGACTGGTTCTGCGCGAGGCGAGGCAGGTCCACGCCCGCCTGCCCGTACGCCCACTGAGTGAGCCCGCTGCAATCGAGGCCCTCCCCGGCATCGGTACCGCCCCAGCTGTACGGCACGCCGCGCTGCGTGAGCGCCGCGCGGACCGCATCGGCCGCCTCGGCGTTCGGGGCGGTGACCACGTCGCCGCTCGGCAACCTGACCTCCGCCCCGGCGCCCATGAAGCCCGTCCCGGCGCCGGACGCGACCGCACCGTCGGCGGCGACCGGGGCCGTCTGCGCACCGTCCGCCGCGCCCGCGCACGCCGGACAGGTGCAGCCGGGCGGGCAAGCCCCGTCTTGGCCCGCCCCGACGCCGCCGGATGCGGCGTCGGCTGACGCCCCTTCGCCCGCTGCTCCGGCTTCAAAGTAGGCGTCCACCTGGCTCTTCACGTCTCCCCAGGCGCCGGCGGCCGCCATGCGCACTTGCCCGGCCAGATCGGCCCCCGCCTGCGAAAGTCCCTCGGCGAAGCGCACCAGCCCGGCGCCGTCGGGCATCGTCGGCAGCGGCACCTGCGGGATGAACTCCGCCATCTCGGCGGCGTGCGCCTCCAGCTCGCCACGCATGCGGGCCACCACCGCCAGCGCCTGCTCGATGTGGTCGGCGGCCGCGGCCACCACCGCGACCTGCCCCGCCGGGGTGAGCAGCGCGGGCCCCTGGCACGCGACGACGGCGAGGAACGAATCGAGGATCCCGCCGAGCTCCCCCACGCCGCGGCGCACCCCCGCTGCGGCGTCGCCGAGCACCGCGGCGATGCCGTCACCCTGTTCCACCAGCGCCGCCCCGGCGCGGCCCGCTTGCGCCGCCAGCCGTGCGCACGCCTCCGCGTCCACCCCCTCCCAGCCCGCGCCCACCGCGCCGGCCGAGGTGACCCCCGTGCGCATCGCCGCCGCGATTCCCGCCGACGCATCGCGCACGCGGGCATCCGCGCCGCAGGCACCCAGATCACCGGTGCCGGACTGCGCGATCAGGTCGGTGATGGGCCTGGCCAACGCCTCCGCGATCACAGCCCGCCCTCCGCCGCGAGCGCGGACGCCTGCGCGGACTCATGCTTCTCGTAGGCGTCAGCGATGGCCGTCGCCGTCGCCCCGGCGGCACCGAGGACCGCTCCCAGCCCGGCCGCGCCGGCGGCGTGTGCGGCGTGTGCCGCCGCGAAGGACTCGACGAATCCGCCGCCGAGGACCCCGAACACCGGGCCGAGCGCCGCTGCCACCCCTGCGGTGTCCGCGTCCGACGCCGCACCGACCCCGTCACCGGCCCCCGCGAATTCGTCTGCACACCATCGGATGTGGTCGACGGACGCGATCAGATTCACTATGCGATCCCCCCAAGACACTCGTGCCGTTCCGCCTGAGGCTCCCCGGCAACTCCCCCACACGACCCGGCCGCTCCCCAGGTGCGCCCGGCGCCCGCGCCGCCCCCGCGGCCGAACGATTCCGACACTACACCGAACGGCCACCGGCGGTGCCGCGCAAGGAGAGTTATCCACAGGCTCGTGCACCCGGCGAATCCGCGGCATGGCATCTCACGGCGCATCATCCTGCACCCTGTCACCCTGCAGCATCGGAGAACGCCAGCTGCACCAGCCTTCGCCCTCCGGACCTGCTCACCAGCACGCCCCTTCCGGGCGGCATCCGATCCGGCCGGGCGCCGCCGATCAACGGCCCCTCGTCGCGGCTGCCGTTCATGACGATCCCGTCCGTGGAGAGGTCCTTGAGCCGGCCGAGCACCGGATCGAACAGCGCACGTGCGGCGCCGCCGGTGCGCCGGGCGACGACGAGGTGGAAGCCGATGTCCTTCCCCTGCGACAGGTACTCCACCAGCGGCTGCAACGGGTTTCCGGATGCGGTGGCCACCAGGTCGTAGTCGTCGACGACGAGGACGATCTCCGGGCCCTCCCACCAGGAACGGGCACGCAACTGCACCTGGGTGACGTCGGCGCCGGGCAGCCGGCCGACGAGCACCGACTGCAGGTGCGCCACCATCCGGCCGAGGACGTCGCCGGTGGTGGCGTACCCGGCCAGGTGGGGACCGACGACCTCGCCGAGCATCGTGCGGCGGTAGTCGACCACGATCAGCTTCATTTGCTCGGGTGTGTGCCCGTCCACCAGGCCCCGACAGAGGGTGCGCAGCGCGCTGGTCTTGCCGGATTCCGGGTCGGCGAACACCATGAAGTGCGGCTGGTCGCCCAACCGCGCGAACACCGGCGCCAGCGCGGCCTCGTCCAGGCCCAACGGCACGGAAAGTCCGGCGCCGCCCGGGCCGCACCGCTCCACGAGCGACTCCCGGAGCAGGATCCGCGGGAGCATGCGGACCTCGGGCGCTGCGCGGCCCGGCCACCGTCCGCGCAGCAGCTCCACGGCGGCTTCCGCATCGTCGACTGCCGCACGCCCTTCACCGCTGGGCGGTGTCAGCCGCGGCTCCGCGATCAGCAGGTGCAGGCCCTCCCCTGTGAGGCCGCGGCCGGGGCGGCCCGCCGGAACCTGCGCTGCACGCTTGCGGTGCATCTCCGAGTCTGCGGGGTCCCCCAGACGCAGTTCAATGCGAGTGCCGATCATGTCTTTGAGCGCCGGTCGGAGCTCCGCCCACCTGTTCGCCGTGACGACCACGTGGACCCCGTAGGACAGCCCGCGCACCGCGAGCGCCTGGATCTGCGGTTCGAGCTGCTCGAACTCCTGACGGACCACGGCGAAGCCGTCCACAACCAGGAACACGTCGCCGAACCGATCGAGGCGGTCTCCCACCGACCACCCCGGCCCGGCGCGGAGGGCACGGAAGCGGTCCATCGACTCGACCCCGAGCCGCGTGAACTGCTCTTCCCGGGCATCGACGATCGCGGTGAGCTCCGCGACCGTACGGCGCACAAGGTCGGTGTCGCGTCTCCCGGCCACCGACCCCACGTGCGGCGCACCGGACAGGCAAGCGAGGGCCCCGCCGCCGAAGTCGAGGCAATAGACCTGCACCTCGTCCGGCGAGCACCGCGCCGCCAGCGCCAGCACCAGAGTGCGCGCCGCGGTCGACTTGCCCGACTGCGGCCCGCCGACGATCGCGGCATTGCCGCCGGCGCCCGCCAGGCGCACCGTGAGGACATCGCGCCGCTGGTCGAACGGGCGGTCCACCAGCGCCAGCGGAACCGTGAGGTCGCCCTGACCGTGCCGCGGGTCCGCCGCCTCGAGCAGTGCGGCGAGCGCGGGCGGCGCACCGAGCGGCGGCAACCACACCTCGTGCGCGCGGTACGCGCCGGACCGCAGTCGCCCGACGACCACGTCCAGCAGCACCGGGGCGGACTGCTCCACCTCGGCGGGCGGGGCGGCGGGGACGAGCATCGACGCCTGCGGCGGCGTCCGCGGTTGCGCGGTGAACTCCATCGCCCATGCGCGCTGCACCTGCTCCACCGACATGGCCGTTGCGCCACCCCGGGGCGCCTGCCCGGACACGTAGGATGCGGTGAACCTGATGAGGTCGCCGGAATCGCACTTGAGGTACCCGGATCCCGGAACGGGCGGAAGATGGTACGCGTCCGGCACCCCGAGGACACTCCGGGACTCGTTGCCGGAGAATGTCTTCAGGCCGATCCGATAGGACAGGTGACTGTCGAGCCCGCGGAGTCTGCCCTCGTCCAGCCGCTGGCTGGCCAGCAGCAGGTGCATGTGCAGCGAGCGGCCGAGTCGGCCGATGGCCACGAACAGCTCGGCGAACTCCGGCTTCTGGCTGAGCAGCTCCGAGAACTCGTCGACGACGATGAACAGCGCGGGCAGTGGGGCGAGGCCGGCGCCGTCGGCGCGCGCCGCCTCGTAGTCGCCGACGTTCGCGAAGTTCCCGGCGGCGCGCAGCAACTCCTGGCGGCGGTGCATCTCTCCCGCCAGGGCGTCGCGCATGCGGTCGACCATCGACAGCTCGTCCTCGAGGTTCGTGATGACGGCAGACACGTGCGGAGCCTTCTCGAGCCCCAGGAACGTCGCACCGCCCTTGAAATCCACGAGGACCAGGTTGAGCTGTTCAGGACCGTGGGTGATCAGCAACGAGACCACCAGCGTGCGCAGCAGCTCGGATTTGCCCGACCCCGTGGCGCCGATGCACAGGCCGTGCGGCCCCATGCCGCCCTCCGCGGCCTCCTTGAGGTCGATCTCCACCGGCATGCCGGAGGGATCGACACCGATCGGCACTCGCAGGCGGTCGCGGCCCGTGCGCCGCACCCAGGCGCGCTCGGGGCTCAGGGCGAACGGGTCGACGACTCCCAGCAGCGACAGCAATCCGCGGCCACCCGCCCCGGCGGTCGCGCCCGCGTCCGGCCCGCCGTGCGCCACCCGGTAGCCGGCGAGCGCCCGCGCC
>NZ_JAENKO010000039.1 GCF_016599145.1 Tomitella cavernea | reverse complement strand
CGCCGGGCGGCTGGGACATCGAGTTCGGCTGCGAGGGGATGCTGGTCGACGAAACCTATTACACGGCCGAGGAGATCACGGCGGACAGCTACTGGGGCCACGACTGGTCCGGCTCCGAACCGCTGGCCGTGCTGGAGTGAGCGGCTCAGCAGCAGCTGACGGCATCAACGCCTGACGCCGGCAAAGCTCGGCAGTGCCGCCCGGGGGTCGACGCCCGGGCGGCACTGCCGTGCGCTGCAGCGGAGCTCAGACGCCCCCGCGGTTCTCCATCATCGGGTTGGGGCTGGCGTGGCGGGTGATGTCCGCGGCAGCCGCCAGCAAGGGGACCACCAGCCGCTGATCGATGCGCGCCACCGGCGCGCAGATCGAAATCGCGGCGGTGGTGGTGTGTCCGTCGCTGGTGTCGGCCATGCCCGCCAGAACCGGAGTGGCGACGCAGCCGACCCCGTTGAACGACTCGGCGCGGTCCACGGCGAAGCGGCGTTCGCGTACCTGCGCGATCTCCCCGTGCAACAGGTCGAGGTCGGTGATCGTGCGGGACGTCGACGGCGCCAGGTGACGGATCCCTGCGATGAACTCGTCCGTCTCGGAGGCCAGCAGCACCTTGCCCACCGCCGACTGGTGGGCGGGGCGGTGCATCCCGATCCGGGTGGGCACCGCGGCGCCGAACGCCCCGCCGCCGAGCTTGTCCCAGATCATCGCCTCGGTGCCGTCCAGGTAGGCCAGGTGCACCACGTATCCGGTGCGTGTGTGCAGCTCGCGGAGACGCGGGTAGGCGATCCGATGGAACCAGTGGTTGCGCAGGCCTTCCGTGCCCAGGGAGAACAACCGCACGCCCAGCTCGTAGTTGGAGCCGACGCGCAGCAGCCACCGCATGCGCACCATGCGGGTGAGCAGCCGGTGCGCGGACGAGCGGGGGATACCGGTGTGCTCGACGACTTCCGACAACGTCAGGTACCCGTGCTCCTGCACGGCCCCGAAAATCAGGTCGACACGATCGAGCGTGGAATCGCCGGACCTGCCCGTCGACATCCTTGTCTCCTCCGATCTGCCCGTTTCCCGCCGGCGCTGAGGCGCGCATCGCAGGCGCGTGTCCACCTTCCGCTGCGGCGCGGCGATGTGGACCGTGCGTTCCCTCTGTGTGGGAAGCGCCCCTGGCCGAGATCACATTCTGCGCGCATTGTGGTGCGCAGCATCTCACCTATGATCGGAGACTGGGAATGACGGTCATTGACACACCGAACCGGAGCAATGCGGGCGACGACGAGGTCCGCCTGATCGAGAAGGGATCCGCACCCACGCGGTTCGCGCGTGGCTGGCACTGCCTGGGCCTTGCGGAGTGGTTTCGCGACGGCAAGCCCCACTCTGTGGAGGCGTTCGGCGGCAAGCTCGTCGTCTGGCAGGACACCCAGGGCGAGCTCAACGTGCTCGACTCGTACTGCCGGCACATGGGCGGCGACCTGTCGCAGGGCACGATCAAGGGCGACGAGATCGCCTGCCCGTTCCACGACTGGCGCTGGGGCGGCGACGGCAAATGCAAGGAGATCCCCTACGCCAAGCGCGTGCCGATGCGGGCACGCACGCAGGCCTGGCCGACTCTCGAGCGCAACGGCCTGCTGTTCGTGTGGAACGACCCCGAGGGCGGCCTGCCCACCGAGGAGGAGACGATCCCCGAGCTCGAGGGCTGGGGCAGCGACGAGTGGACCGGCTGGTCCTGGAACAAGTTGCCGGTGGAGGGCTCCAACTGCCGTGAGATCGTCGACAACGTCGTGGATATGGCGCACTTCTACTACGTGCACTTCTCGTTCCCGCGGCACTTCCGCAACGTCTTCGAGGGACACATCGCCACGCAGTACATGACCTCGACGTCGCGCCAGGATGTGCAGTCGGGCACCAACTACAACGATCCGAACAGCTCGCTGCGCTCGGAGGCATCGTACTTCGGCCCGTCGTTCATGATCGACTGGCTGTGGAACGATGCCAACGGCATGACCATCGAGACGGTGCTCATCAACTGCCACTACCCTGTCTCGCCCACGTCGTTCGTGCTTCAGTACGGCGCCATGGTCAAGAAGCCGAAGGGCATGTCCGCCGAGGCTGCACAGGCGCTGGCCGAGCAGTTCGCCGAGGGCGTCAAGGTGGGCTTCGAGCAAGACGTCGAGATCTGGAAGAACAAGACCCGGATCGACAACCCGCTGCTCAGTGAGGAAGACGGGCCCGTCTACCAGTTGCGCCGCTGGTACGAGCAGTTCTACGTGGACCGCGCGGACGTGACCGAGGACATGAGCCGGCGCTTCGAGTTCGAGGTGGACACCACCAAGGCCAATGAGTACTGGGAGGCCGAGGTGGCGTACAACCTGGAACGGATGAAGGAGCAGGGCGTCGAGGCGGGCGCCCACGCGCCCAAGCTCGACGCATAGGCGGCCGCGATGCAACGGATCACCTGCAACCAGTGCGGTACCGCCGTGCTGGCCGAGAAATACAGCGCGCAGCACACAAGCATCCAGTGGCTCGATGACGCGGCGTCGACATGCCCGCGGCTGCAGATGGAGAACTCGGCGGCGCTGGGCGACGGCAAACGCGGCACCACCGACCGCGTCTGTCCGGCGCTGCATGCGACGATCGACCAGGCGGTGCGAGACCGGACACTCACCGTCACGCGCCGCGCGGAACCGGTACCGGGGAGGCTGACATGACCACGCTCGACACTGCAGATGAGCCGGTGGCGGCCGTCGACCCGGCGCGCCTGCGCAGCGTGCTGGGCAACTTCTGCACCGGAGTCACCGTCATCACCGCGCACGACGGTGACCGGCCGTACGGGTTCGCCTGCCAGTCGGTGACGTCGCTGTCGCTCGACCCGCCGTACATTTCGTTCTGCCCCGCGAAGTCGTCCACCAGCTGGCCGGCGATGCGCAGTGCGGGCCGCGTGTGCGTCAACGTGCTGGCGGGCGACCAGCAGGAGCTGTGCGGGAGGTTCGCGACCAGCGGGGGCGACAAGTTTTCCGGCGCCGTCTGGTCGCACGGTGGCAACGGTGCACCGGCCCTGCACGGCGTGCTCGCGCGGATCGAGGCGGAGCTGGCATTCGAGCATGCGGCCGGTGACCACACCATCGCGGTGTGCCACGTGACGGACCTTGTCGCCGAGCGTGACGTGCACCCGCTGCTGTTCTTCCGGGGCGGTTTCGGCAGCTTCGCCTCCGCCGACGAGTCCGTGCGCTTCGGCGCATGACGACGGCCAGACGCTCCGATCTGCACCCGGACGTCGAGCAGTTCCTCGCCATGCTGGAGGAAGGGTTTCCGGACGTCACCCAGTACTCGGGTGCGGAGCTGCGGGAGGCGATCTCCGCCCGGCGCGGCCCTCTGGAACGCATCCCGGACATGCGCACCGCGGAGGACGTGGCCATCGACGGACCGGGGGGCGGCCTGCCGCTGCGGGTGTATGTGCCGCACGGGGAAACGACGTCGCCGCGCCCGGTGATCGTGTTCGCGCACGGCGGCGGGTTCGTGTTCTGCGGCCTCGACACACACGACGAGTTCTGCCGCTCGATGGCGGCGGCGGTGGACGCCGTCGTCGTTTCGGTCGACTACCGGCTGGCGCCGGAGCACGAAGCACCGGCGGCGTTGGAGGACATGTACGCCGCCGTGCAGTGGGCTGGCGAGCACGCCGCCGAATACGGTGGCGATCCCGCGCGGATCGCCGTCGCCGGCGACAGCGCCGGCGGAAACCTCGCGGCCACGGTGTCCATCGCGGCGCGCGACCGGGGCGGGCCGCGGATCGCGGCGCAGATCCTGCTGTACGCGGTGATCGACGATGACTTCGACACCGAGAGCTACCGGCTCTATGGCGAGGGCTACTACAACAATGCGCGCGCCATGCGTTGGTACTGGGAGCAATACGCCCCCACCGCCGGACACCGGGACAGCGCCTACGTGGTGCCCACTCGGGCGGAAAGCCTGAAGGGGCTTCCGCGCGCTCTCGTCGTCACCGCAGAGCTCGACCCGCCGTGCACGTCCGGGGAGACCTACGCCCGTCGGCTGTCCGACGACGGTGTCGACGTCATCGCGCACCGGTTCGACGGGTTGTTCCACGGGTTCCTCACGTTCCCGCAGTTCTCGCTCACCGCGCCCGCGCGCGAGGAGCTGTGGGAGATGATCCGGAAGCTCGTGGGGTAGAAGCGCCGGCGACGCGGCTGTGCCCCGCGGTTCCGCGGAACCGCGGGGCACAGCCGTAGGTTCACACCTGCGCTTTCGCCCACTTGTAGTCGGCCTTGCCGGCGGGCGTTCTGCGGACCTCGTCGACGAAGACGACGGTGCGCGGGATCTTGTAGCCGGCCAACATGGTGCGGCAGTGCTGCTGGATCTCCTCCACTGTGGGCGCCGCGGATTCGGAGTACACCGAAACGACGGCGGCCACCCGCTGGCCCATCCGGTTGTCGGGCGCGGGGACCACCAGCGCATCGGCCAGGGCGGGGTGCGCGTGCAGCGCCGCCTCGACCTCCTCGGCGAAGACCTTCTCGCCGCCGGTGTTGATGCAGCCGGAACCGCGGCCGAGGAAGACGATGGTGCCGTCGGCCTCGATACGGCCCATGTCTCCGAGCACCGCCAGCCGCACGCCGTCGGCGCGGGTGGGGAAAGTGCGGGCCGTCTTGTCCTCGTCGCCGTAGTAGCCGAGCGGAACGTTGCCGACGCGGGCGATGTAGCCGACCTCGTCGGAGCCCGGCGCGATGTCGTCGAGGCTCTCGTCGACCAGGATCATGGCCGGCGACGGCGCCATGCGCAGGTTGCCGTCCTCGTCGACGGTGAACGCGCCGTCGTTTCCTGTCTCCGAGGCGCCGAAGTTGTCGCGCAGCAGCAGGTCCGGCTTCACCGCCAGCATCCTGTCGCGCACGCCCACCGACCAGACGGCGCCTCCGGAGGTGATGGAGAACAGCGAGCTCAGGTCGACGTCGCCCTTGCGCCGCTCCATCTCGTCCACCAGCGGCAGGCCCATGCCGTCGCCGACGATGAGGATGGTGGTGAGCCGCTCGGTTTCGATGGCGCTGACGATGGTCTTCGGGTCGAAGTCGCGCATGAGCACCACGCGAGCACCCAGCGTGAAGAATGTGAACAGCGAGTACAGCGCGGCCCCGTGCATCAGAGGCGCGGCGATGAGGAACGCCATCTCCGGGAACTCCTTGGCCGCCGCGGCCACCTCGGCGAGATCCTTCCGCTTGCCCGCGCCGTACGGGTTGCCGCCGGAGAGGGGTTTGTGGAAGAAATCGTCGTGACGCCACATGACGCCCTTGGGGTAACCGGTGGTGCCGCCCGTGTAGAGGATGTAGCGGTCGTCCCCGCTGCGCGTGATCGGTTCGAAGGTGGAGGGGAGCATGCGGGAGTCCGCGAAGTCGACCAGCTGTACGGACCGCGCATCGGCGGCGGCGCGCAGCTCGGCCCCCGTCTCGCCGATGACGATCACCGTGCGGATCGCGGGGCAGGCGCCCAGCAGCCCTGCGAGCGTGCGCTGGTGCTCCGGCAGCTCCACCACCACCGCCGACGAGTCGGAGTTGGTGAAGATGTACTCGAGCTCCGCCGGGGTGTACCGGTAGTTGACGTTGATGGGCACGGCGCGGATCTTGATCAGCCCGAGGATGTTCGCCGCGTGCTCGATGCTGTTCTTGAGGAACAGTGCGACGTGGTCACCGGCGCCGATTCCCGACTGCGAGAGCAGGTTCGCGGTGCGTCCCGCCTCGGCGTCGAGCTCCGCATACGTGAGGTGTACTCCCTCGTAGGTCAACGCGACACGTTCCGGGACGGACGCCGCGACCGACTCGAAGATATCGGCGAGGTTGAACTCCATCGGGGCATCCCTTTCTTCGGCGTCGAACGGCCATGTGCATCCAATCACACATTTGTCGTACGACTGTCGGTTCGGTGGGACGATCCCGCCCGTTGGTAAACGGGGGGGCGGGCTGGCCGTGCCGCAGCGGCGCCTGTCAGTCCTTCGGAATGCGCGCCGTCGCCTTGATCTCCACGAGGGTCTCGGGCGTGCCCAGCGCCGCGACGCCGATCGCCGTCCACGCCGGCCGGCCATCGCCCTGGAAATCGGCCTTCGCGGCCATGAACTCCGCCATGTGCTCCGGGTAGTGCGTGTGGAAGCTCGTCAGGTCCACGATGTCGCCAGGTGCGCACCCGTGCTCCGCCAGCACGCGGCGCAACGACGCGAACGCCAGGCGGTACTGCTCCGCAGGATCGGCGGGCGCCGCACCCGTCTCGTCAAGCCCCGTCTGTCCCGCGCAGAACACGAGATCGCCCGATTGCACGGCGTCGGAATACTTGTAGAGCTCGGTCCAATTCCCTTGTGCTGCCACAGCCGCTCCTTCTTCCCGCCCAGGCTCTTCCCGCCCAGGCTCTTCGCGCTCAGAGTTCCGTGGCCGCCGTCACCGCGTCGACAGCCTCGCCGGACAGCGTACGTGCGGCGGCTGCGGAACCCTGGCGTACCTGCTCGGCGGACGTGGCACCGGAGATCACCGACGGCACCCCATCCTGCGCCAGAAGCCAGCCCACGGCCAGCTCCAGCAGTGTGTGGCGGTGCTCGTCGGCGATGGCCCGCAGCCGGTCGACCGTCGCGAAGTTCTTCTCCGTCGCATCCTTGGCGAAGTAGGCGGACCCGGCCATACGCGAGCCCACAGGGAAAGGTTCGCCGGCCGAGTATTTTCCGGTCAGCAGGCCGGAGGCGAGCGGGAAGAAGGGGATCATGCCGAGGCCGAACCGGCGGCACGCGGGCACGATCTCGTCCTCGGCGCCGCGTTTGAGCAGGTTCCACTCGAACTGCGAGGCGATGAACCGGCCCGTCGTGCCGCGTGCCGCGAGGTGATCGGCGTCGGCGATCTGCCATCCGTTGACGTTGGAGTTCGCGATGTAGCGCACCTTGCCGTCGCGAACGAGGTGGTCGAGAGCCGCAAGGGTCTCCTCGATCGGCGTGTGCTTGTCAGGGTAATGCTGGTAGTACAGGTCGATGTGGTCGGTGCCGAGCCGACTCAGGCTCGCTTCGCACTCGCGGATGATGCCGCTGCGCGAGCCGGTGGCCTGGTCGGCCCCCGGCCTGCGGTGCGCGCCGAACTTCGTCGCGATGACGGCCTCGCCCCGTCGGGCACCGAGCGCGCTGCCCAGGTACGCCTCGGACAGGCCGTCGCCGTACATCGCCGCGGTGTCGAAGAACGTGACCCCCTCGTCCAGCGCCGCATGCACCACCTTTGCGGTGTCGTCTTCGTTCAGGCGTGCGCCGAAATTGTTGCAGCCCAGCCCCATCGTCGAGACTGTGAGCCCGCTGCGGCCCACCTGCCGATACTCCATGCCTCGAATCCTTCCACCTGCGGTCGATTACTGTGCCGGCCCGATGTTCTCACTCGAAGTCGGGCGGCAGAGCCTCCGTGAGCAACGTGGCGCGGCGCCCTGCGAGCCGTGCGTACACGTCGGGGTGCGTGCAGATCCAGAAGTCGCCGCGGTCGGCCCCCTCGAAGAAGATGCGCGCCGCCTCGTCGGCGGTCATGCCCTTCTCCCGCAGCTGCGTCCGCCAATGGTCGGCGGCCTCGTCGGCGTGTGCACTGGACGCGACGTCCTCGAAGATCCGGGTGGTCACATGTGCGGGCACGAATGCCGATACGCCGATCTGCGGAAACGTCTCAGCACATTCGAGGTACAGCGTCTCGGCCATCTGCTGGACGGCGTGCTTGGACACCCCGTACGACCCCATGCCGGCCAGCGTGCCGATGCCGCCCACCGATGTCGTCGTGACCACCCGTGAAGGCCGGGAATCCGCTCCCATCCGCGGCACGAAGGAGCGGATTCCGTGGAACGCCCCGTCGATGTTCACGGACATCACCCGGCGCCATTCGTCCACGGGCAGCTCCCACAGTCTGCCCAGCGACTCGACGCCTGCGTTGTTGATCAGCAGGGCGACCCGGTCGTGGCGCGCGTAAGCGGCGTCCGCCAGCGATTCCACCGAGCCGGGGTCGGCGACGTCCGTCGGCACCGTCAGGGCGTCGCCGCCCGCGTCGGTGATGACCCGCGCCACCGCCTCGATCCGCTCGGCGGAGACGTCGGCCAGTACCACCGGCATGCCGCGTGCGGCCGCGCGCCGGGCTATCGCCGCGCCGATTCCGCTGCCGGCGCCCGTGACGACCGCGGCGCCTGTCGCATCGCTCAGGCATTGTTCGCCGCCCATGCGCTCCCCTCACGTCCGCTACGGCATGGCCTGTCACCACGGACGATAGATCGCCGCACAGTCGGCTGGGCCGCTGTCTCCCAGCCCACGGGAGAACCCGGTTCCGTGCGGTGCCCCGATGATTAGCGTCGCGACACGACAAGTGCACCTCGAGTACCGGATGGGCAGGAATATGGGCCGCGGCACGGACAGACGGTTGGCAGGCAAGGTCGCGTTGGTGACCGGTGCGGGGGCGGGAATGGGGCTCGCATTCGCGGGCCGGCTCGCCGCGGAGGGTGCGGACATCATCGCCGTCGACCTCGACGCGGCCGGACTCGACGCGGCGGCGCGGAGCGTGCGCGAACACGGGCGCGGCGTGCTGGAGGTGCGTGCCGACGTGCGGGAGCAAGTGGCGCTCGACGAGGCCGTGCGCGGGGGTGTCGAGCAGTTCGGCGGCCTCGACATCGTCGTCGCCAACGCCGGGGCGAGCCGGAATCCGGGTCCCTCGTGGACCATCGACGAGGCGGAATGGAACCTGGCGGTCGAGGTCAACGTGACGGGAACGTGGCACACGGTGAAGTCGGCCGCACCGGCGTTGGCCGAGCGCGGCGGCGGATCGGTGATCCTCATCAGCTCCACGGCCGGAATCAAGTCGGTGCCCGGCGCATCCCAGTACAGCGCCGCCAAGCACGCAGTGATCGGTCTGATGCGCACCCTCGCCAACGAGCTCGGCGGGCACTCCATCCGCGTGAACGCGGTGCTGCCGGGGGCGGTCAACACCGCGATGACGAACAACACGCAGACGTTCGCCCGGCTGCGGCCCGACCTGGAGAACCCGGGTGCCGACGACGTGGCGGGCGTGCTGGCCGCCCGGCATCTGCTGCCGATCCCGTGGGCCGAGCCGGAGGACGTCGCCCATGCGGTGGCATTCCTGGCCTCCGACGAATCCCGGTGCATCACAGGTCAGCAGATCGTGGTGGACGCCGGACTGACGCAGAAGGTGGCGTGATGAGCGACGGGGATACCGGCAGGCTCGCGGGCACGGTCGCGCTGATCACCGGCGGTGCGCGGGGGATCGGGCGCGCGCAGGCGGTGCGTTTCGCGCAGGAGGGCGCCGACGTGATCGTCGTCGACCACTGCGCCCCCGTCGATCACTCGACGACGCCGGGCGCGTCGCCGGAGGATCTGCTGGAGACGGTGCGCCAGGTGGAGGCGCTCGGCCGGCGCATAGTGGCCCGACAGTCGGACGTGCGTGACCAGGCGGGGCTCGACGCCGCGGTGGCCGAGGGCGTCTCGGCGCTCGGCGGGCTCGACATCGTCTGCGCCGCCGCCGGGATCAGCTCGGCGGGGCCCGCGACGGAGCTCGACGAGGACGTCTGGCAGACGATGCTCGACGTCAACCTCACCGGCGTGTGGAAGACGTGCAAGGCGGCGATCCCGCACCTGCTCGACACCGGCCGGGGCGGGGCGATCGTGCTCGTCAGCTCCATCGCCGGCCTGCGCGGCCTCGTGAGCGTCGGCCACTACGCCGCCGCCAAGACGGGCGTCGTCGGACTGATGCGCTCGCTCGCCCAGGAACTGGCCGAGCACCGGATCCGTGTCAACACGGTGCATCCGGCGAACACGCGCACGACAATGATCCAGAACGAGGGCACCATGCGCTCGTTCTGCCCGGGCGAAGAGCACCCCACGCAGGAGCGGTTCGAGGCTGGGACGCAGTCGATGCACCTCCTCCCGGTGCCGATGCTCGAGCCGGTGGACATCGCCAACGCGAGCCTGTTCCTCGCCTCGGACGAGGCCCGGTACATCACCGGGGTCACGCTTCCCGTGGACGCGGGGCACTGCGTCAAGTGAGGGCGGACCGGGTTCCACGTCCCGCTTCCCACCTTGCGGATACCGAGGTGGTCAAGGAGGCCTACTTCGGGCGAGTGTGAAGGGAGACATCGATACGGTCCGCGCTTCGCGCGGAAAGGAGGCTTCGTGAAGGTTCTGGTCGTCGGGGGCACCGGCATGATCGGCACGCATTTCGCCACGCACCTGCGTGATCTTGGAGACGAGGTCACGCTGGCAGCCCGCAGCGAGCCCGCTGCAGGCTCGGTTGCAGCGCAGTTCCCGGTGATTCGCGGAGACTACACGCGCGACGACTTCGCGGAGACGGACCTCGCGCCCTTCGAGGGCGTCGTTTTCGCCGCGGGTAACGACCCGCGCCACCTGCCCAAAGGCGCCGATGCGGCGGAGTTCTGGGAGTCGACGCAGGTCGAATCGGTGCCCCGGTTCGCGGCGCTGGCCAAGAAGGCGGGCGTGCGCCGGTTCGTGCAGGTGGGCAGCTACTACCACCAGGTGTTGCCGGAGCTCGTCGAGTCGAACCCGTACGTGCGCGGCCGCGCGCTGGCGGATGAGCGCGCCCGGCAGCTGGCCGACACCGACTTCGCCGCGTGCACGCTGAACCCGCCGTCGATCCTCGGCGTCATCCCCGGGGCGCCGTTGAAGCGCATCGCACGGTTCGTGCAGTGGGCGGACGGCGAGATGCCGGACGTGCCGAACTTCGCGCCGGCCGGCGGCACCAATTACATGTCGGTGCGGTCGCTGTCCGAGGCGGCGGGCGGCGCGCTGCACCGTGGCGAACCCGGGAAGGCCTACCTGATCGGCGACGCGAACTGGAGTTTCCGCGAGTACTTCCAGGCGTTCTTCGACGCCGCGGGTTCGAGCGTTCGGCTCGAGGAGCGCGACGAGGCGCACCCGATGTTGCCGGATCCGTTCATCATCCAGGGCCGTGGCAACACGATCGCGTACCGGACCGATCCTGAGGAGACCGCGCTGCTGGGCTACCGGCAGGACGATGCGAAGCGCGCGGTCGAGGAGATGGTGGCCAAGGTCCGGGAGTCGGCGTGAGTGTGCTCGGACCCGGGCCGCTGCTGGAGGGGAAGACTGCGCTGATCACCGGTGCGGCCAAGGGGATCGGTGCGGCCGTCACAAGGCTTTTCGTTGAACACGGTGCGCAGGTCATCGCCGTGGACATCGATGGTGCAGCGCTCGGCGCCCTCGCCGTTGAGGTCCCGTCGGCGCGGATCGTGGAGGCAGACGCGACCGACCCTGCCACGGCCGCACAGTGCGCCGGATTCGAGGTGGACGTCCTCGTCAACAATGTGGGCCACTTCCTCCGTCCGGCGACGCCCTTCGCGGAGGCCGACCCGGATGAGTGGGCACGACTGGGCGTCGTCAACTTCGACCATGCGCTGCGCATGACCCACGCGGTGCTGCCGGGGATGGCCGCGCGCGGGCGCGGCGGCTCGATCGTCAACATGACGACGGTCGAGGCGCATCGCGGGATCCCCGGGCAGACGGTGTACGCGTCCTACAAGGCGGCGCTGCGGCACTTCACCCGCAGTCTCGCACTGGAGGTGGGCCGGGACGGCATCCGCGTCAATGCGATCGCGCCCGACCTCATAGAAACCCCGCAAGTGCCCTACGAACGCCTCGTCACCGAGGGGGACCGGGACAAATGGCCGCTGTGGGCGCCGTTGGGCGGGCCCGGCCGGCCGGACGATATCGCGGGGCCGGCCCTATTCCTCGCCTCCGACCTGGCCCGCTATGTCACCGGCACCACCGTGCACGTCGACGGCGGCAGCCACGCGGCAGGAGGCTGGTTCGCCCGTCCGGACGGCACCTGGGTGAACCGGCCGCTCAACCCGTGACCATGCGGCTCGGTCGCTATGCGTGCCGTCCGGCGGGAAGGTACGGCACGCAGGTATGAAATTGCGAAAGCGTGGACTGCTGCCCGACAGGATCTCCGGCGGGAAGCCTGGCGTGCACGATCATCAACTACAACAACGGAAGCGAGGCGGCCATGACGGTGCAGGTCGACCATGACGATTCGATGCGTGAGCTGGCAACGGAAAGCGGGGTGCTGCGGTACCACGAAATCGGCGACGGCCCGCCCCTGCTGTTGCTGCACGGCTCGGGCCCCGGGGTGTCCGGCTGGCAGAACTACCGCGGCGTGGTCGGCGAGCTCGCCGAGCACTTCCGTTGCTTGATCCTGGAGTTTCCCGGTTACGGCATTTCGGACACCGGCGAGGGGCACCCGATGCGGATGGCAGTCGAGTCTGTGGGCCGCTTCCTCGACGGCATGGGCCTCGGTGCCGTGGACGTGATCGGCAACTCGATGGGCGGCATCGTCGGCGCCACCGTGGCGGCCGATGAGCCGCATCGGATCCGGCGACTTGTCACGATCGGCGGCGTGGGTAAGGCTCTGACGAGTCACAGCCCGTCCGAGGGCATCAAGCTGCTCATGCAGTTCACCGAGGACCCCACCCGTGAGCGCCTGATCGCTTGGCTGCACTCGATGGTCTACAACCCGGCCACCGTCACCGAGGCGCTCATCGAAGAACGCTGGAAGCTTGCGGTGGAGCCGGAGACCCTCGAGGCGGCGCGGCGCATGTACACCATGAAGGCGTTCGCGGCCGCTGCGGCGGCCGCGAAGGCTGCGGGGGTCGTCCCGCTGTGGGCCCGCTTCGGTGATATCCAGGCCCCGACGCTCATCACCTGGGGGCGCGACGACCGGGTAAGCCCCGTCGACATGGCGCTGCTGCCGATGCGCGACATCCCGAACGCCGAACTGCATGTGCTGCCGAACTGCGGGCACTGGACCATGATCGAGGCGCGCGACGAGTGGCTGTCCGCCGTGCTCGCGTTCCTGACCCGGGACTAGCGGCACCGGCACGGGTGACGGGCCGGGCGGGAGGGGAGCGCCGGCCTGGCGCCGCTCGGTATGGAAATCGGTGCCGATCCGGCGGAATCCACCGAAATCCATACCGAGCGGGGAGCGCCCGAAGGGCACCCGTTCACCGGCGCACTGGCGACCCCGCACCGACCACTTGAAACAGCGCACACCGGGGTAGCGGCACGTGGTCGTCCGTCGCGGCCCGGCCCTGCCCGGTCAGTGGAAATCGGTGACCACGGCGTCGGCCAGCGGGCGGGTCACCGTCCACAGGATCCGCGACCGGCAGGCCGACATCTTCCATTCGCCGTCTTCGACCGCATACTCGTCGTCGTACTCGATCGCGCTCACCGATTCGGTCCCGGCCCGCCGGTCGACTTGACGGAACCGCAGTGTCCAATGGCCCGTGGCGGAGTCGGGCCCGGTGAGTCGGATGTCCGGGTGCAAACCGTGGTGCATGTCCAGCACCACGTAGGCATTGTCGACCTTCTCCAGGGCGATGGTCCGGTACACGGCGGCGATGCCGTCAGCGTCCTCGAACCGTCCGAGCGGCCCGTAGTCGATCACCGCGCCCCTCGCGATGAACGACGAGCGGAACCCCTCGGGGTCCTTGGCATCGCAGGCGCGCAGGTAGCGGTGCTTGAGTGCGACGATCGCGTCGCGAGCCTCGAGTTTCGCGACCCGTTCCTCGAGCGCCCGCAGGCGGTCCTCCGTCATGGCGTGTCCTTTCCGTGGTCTGCGGCGTCGGGTTCTTTCTCCCGTGCTGCGGGACGACCCTTGGCCGACAGAGTGCCCGAAGTGTGATTCTGTGGCCATGGCGAGTCCCGCGTCACAGTTCGCGCACAGTGTCAAACCCGTTCCGGCCGGGGAAATCCGGTCCTACGACTTCGAAACCGACGTGCTGGTCGTCGGCTTCGGCTGTGCGGGCGCCGCGGCGGCGCTGGAGGCGTCGGACGCGGGCGGCTCCGTCACGATCCTCGAACGCGCGAGCGGGCCAGGCGGCTCGTCGGCGCTCTCCGGCGGAGAGATCTACCTCGGCAGCGGCACCCCGGTGCAGGCGGCGTGCGGGTTCACCGACACGGCACGGGACATGGCGGAGTACTTCATCGGCGCGCTGGGCCCGGTGCTGCGGTGCGCAGGATGGCTACCGGACAGGTGGGCATCCAGACCATCCCCGGGTACATGACCCGCGGGATCGTGGTGAACGGGCACGGCCAGCGGTTCATCAATGAGGACGTCTATCCCGGGCTCGTCGGCATCGAGGCGCTGTACCGCCAGGGCATGGACGTGTGGGTGGTGCTCGACGAGGAGGCCTTCGAGGACGTGCCGGAGGCGGAACGCTGGGGGCTGCAGCCGCCGCACGTCGCGGAGACCGTCGCCGAGCTGGAGAAGGGGATGGGGTTGCCGGAGGGCGCCGCGGTGGGCGGCGACGGTGCCGCGGTGTTCACCCTGGGCGGGCTCGCGACCGACGACGAGGGGCGTGTGCGCGACCGCGACGGCGGGCCGATCGCCGGACCGTACGCGGCGGGACGGGCGTCGTCCGGTCTGCACGGGGGCGGCTACATCAGCGGCACCTCGCTGGGGCCCGGAACGTGCTTCGGCCGGCGCGCCGGGTGCGCGGCGGCGGGGGCTCAGCAGTGACCAGGGCATGCGACTCGGAACGGATCCGCTCGCTCATCGCCCGTATCGCGCATCTCGCCGACGATGGCACCGTGGAGGAGTACTGCGCGCAGTTCGCGACCGACGCGGTGTGGGAGATGCCGGAAGATCCGCGGACCTCGATGGTGGCCCGCACCGCGCGGGGGATCGACGAGATCGCCCGTGGTGCGCGGGAGCGGCGTGCGGCCGGGACGGTGGGCGCGGGCAGCCACACGCGGCACGTCGTCGACTGCAGCGACATCGAGGTCGCCGCAGACGGGGAATCGGCGACAGCGGTCTCGCTCTGGCGGTTCTACGCGCGCACCGACCAGGCGCCCCGCGTCGTCAACATGGGGCGCTACCTGGACGAGTTCAGCTGCGCCGGTGGCCGGTGGGTGCTGGCGCGGCGCGTGATCCGACTGGGATGATCCCGGCCGGCGGAAGGACGGACGCGCCGGGGCCCGGGACGGATTACGGTCGGTGACCATGATCACATCGAGTGTGGATGAGCGCGACATCTACCGCGGCATCGTCGGGTTCGCCCGCGCGATGGACGCCCGGGACTGGGCGGCCATCGAGCGGATCGCGACGCCGGACGCGACCGCAGACCTGGGCACCGGGCTGCTCGGCAGCCGGGCCGAGATGATCGCGCTGATGCGCAGCTTCCTCGACGACTGCGGGCCCACACAGCACCTCGTGTCCAACGTGCTCATCGACGTCGATGTCGAGGCCGGCGGCGACACCGCGCAAAGCCGCGCCTACGTCTCCGACCTGCATTTGGGTACCGGCGCGCTGGCCGGCCTGTCTTTCCAGACCCTCGGCGACTACCACGACGAGTGGGCCCGGGTCGACGGCGAATGGAGGATGACCCACCGGACCAAGACGATGCGCGGCACGCTCGGCACGCAGGCGGTGCTGGGGGCGGGGCCGGAAGGCTACGACGCGTCCGGGCCGGCCGCGGACGGGGGCGCTGCAGCCGGCGGATCCGCCGTAACCGAGATCACCAACCTGCTCTACCGCTACGCGGAGTGCATGGACTCCGGGCGGCTCGACGATGCCGCGGAGCTGTTCCGCCACGCGACGATCCGCGCCGGGAAGCGGGAGTTGGACGCCGCCGGGATCCTTGCCGTGTGGCGCGGCACCGTCCGGCTGCACGACGACGGGACCCCGAGGACCAAGCACGTGATCTCCAATCCGATCCTCGAGATCGACGAGCAGGAGGGCCGCGCCCGCGCCCGCTCGTACTACACGGTGCTGCAGGCGACGGCCGGGCTGCCGTTGCAGGTCATCGCCGCGGGCCGGTACCACGACGAGTTCGAGCGGAACGGCGGCGCGTGGCGCTTCAGCTCACGTGACTATTCGATGCTGGACCTGACCGGCGACATGCGCGATCACCTGCGGTCCGGCACATCCTGACCGGTCGCGCAGAATGCGTGGCAGACGCGGTCGCGGATGATCGATTCCGGGCATTCCGGGTCGAACCACCTGTCGACCACGGCCCAGTGCACGGGGTGGTCCAGGTACTGGCCGGTGACGTCCGCGGGCGACGCGAATGTCTGCTCCCACACGTGGGTCCACGGGGTGGTCCCGCACGCGGAGTCGACGCGGCTGAGGTTCCACGCACGGATCGACGGCATGTGCCTCGGCATCGCGAGCAGGTCATGTTCGAACCGTGCGGTGTCGGTCGCGGAGGTTCCGGGATCGACGCGCAGCAGCAGCGTGCGGTAGCAGGTGGCATCGGCGGTGCCGGTGAGGCTTCCGGACGTGCCCGCGCCGAACTCGGCGCCGTGGCAGCGGTCGACTCCCGGCCCGGCGAGCGCCGTGTCGATGGCGCCCCGCCCCGCAGCCCAGGCCGCACGGTCGGTATAGCGGAGCCGCACGATCAGGTCGCCGGCGGCGATCGACCCGGCCAAGGGCGCGCCGACCACGTGGGTCTCGGCGCCGGAATCAGCTGCGGCTCTGCGGAACTCTTCCGCCGCAGTACCGTCCGACCGCGCGCGGGGGTGCAGGTGGACGATGCGGATCACGTCGTACATCGTCGTTCTCGTCATACTTCGCACAGCCCGTCCACATCCGGCGCGGAGGCGGCCATCGACCGCGAGCGTTCCACGATCAACGGGGCGACGCCGTCCCACCAGCCCCGCAAGGCCGGGTCGCCGCGTCCGGCCCGTGTCATGTCCCACCAGCCGCCGACGCCGTCGAGCCGCCAGATGGCGGTGACGGTGTTGCCGTCGTCGTCGCGCCACATCGGCGGGCTCACCAGCAGGCTGTCGAGCGCCATGCCGCGTGCGCGGGCGCCGGGCGCGTACCCGTCCAGGTAGGCGGCGACGAACCGCTCGCCTGCGCCCGGTGCCGTCACCACCCGGTCGATCACGAAAACTGCAGTCCCCATGCGTGCATCGTGCCGCCGCTGTGCGGCGTCGGGAACGGCCCCGCCCGGGTGGCGGGAGGATGCGGTGTTCTGCACGGTACGGCGTGGAAAAGTGAGGTGGACGACATTTCCGGTGCATCCGAGAGGACAGGAGAACGACGATGAGCGGTAGCAGGCGGTTCGACGGGCAGGTCGCCTTCATCACGGGGGCCGCGCGCGGCCAGGGGCGCGCTGAGGCGGTCGCGCTCGCCTCCGAGGGTGCGAACATCATCGCGGTGGACGTGTGCGCGGAGTTCGAAACGACGTCTTACCCGGGCGCGACGAGGGACGACCTCGATGAGACGGTCCGTTTGGTCGAGCAGACGGGAGGCAAGATCGTCGCCTCCGTCGCCGACACCCGCGACTTCGACGGCCTCGCTGCGGCGCTCAAGGCCGGCACCGACGCGTTCGGGCGGCTCGACGCGGTGATCGCGAACGCGGGCATCTGCGTCGGCCGGATGTCCTGGGAGATCACGGCGGCCGAGTGGCAGGAGATGATCGACGTCAACCTCACCGGCACGTTCAACACCGCGAAGGCGGCGATCCCCTATCTGATCGAGCAGGGGGAGGGCGGCGCGATGGTGTTCACCAGCTCCGAATCGGGCCTCAAGGGCACGCCGTTTACCGCTCACTACACCGCGACGAAGTTCGGGAACGTGGGGCTGGCCAAGACGATGGCGAACGAACTGGGTGAGTACAAGATCCGTGTCAACACCGTGCACCCGGCGGGGGTGCGCACGGGTATGGACATGTCCGCCGACATGAACCCGCTGATGGACAAGTACGCGCACACGCTCTCGCCGATCTTCATGAACTCGCTGCCCTACGAGATCCTCGAGGCCGGGGACGTCGCCGCCGTCGTGGCGTGGCTGTGCTCGGATGAGGCCAAGTACATGACCGGCGTGCAGCTGCCGGTGGACTTCGGCAACTCCAACCGCTGACGGCCGTGCCGATACGAGCGCGGGGGCCGGACGGATCACGATCCGCCCGGCCCCCGTGCTCGTGGCGTGCTACTTCCCGGCCGCGTCGCGCGCCGCGATGTAGCCGTAGACGATGCCCTGGCCGATCGTCGCGCCCGCGCCCGGGTACGAGTGGCCGAACGCGTTGGCGGCGGTGTTGCCGATGGCGTAGAGCCCGTCGATGGTGGTGCCGTCCTCGCGCAGCGCCCGGCCCTTGTCGTCGGCGAGCACGCCACCGCAGGTGCCGAGGTCGCTCAGCGTCATCTTCACCGCGTAGAAGGGGCCATGGTCCAGGGGGCGCAGGTTGGGGTTGGGGGAGACCGTGGGGTCGCCGTAGTAGCGGTCGTAGGCGCTGCGGCCGCGACCGAAGTCCTCGTCGCTGCCGGCAGCGGCCGAGACGTTGTGGCGCTCGAACGCCTCGGTGAACGCCTCCCGCGGCAGGCCCACCGAATCGGCGAGTGCCCCGGGGCTCTCGGCCCGGTGCGCGGTGCCCGCCTTGTACCAGGACTCGGGGATCGCCATGCGGGGGAAGAGCATCCCGGCGAAGACGTAGCTGTTGCGATACTTCTGGTCGAAGATGATCCACATCGACTCGATGGGGTCGCCTTCGCGCTCGCGCTGCAGCACCGTCTGACCGAAGGACATGTAATCCTTGGCCTCGTTGGTGAACCGGCGACCGGTCTGGTCCACGATGAACGAGCCGGGGAGGGCGCGCTCGGCCAGCATCACCATGGGCGGGTTTCCGCTGCGGGCGGGCGCCACGGCCGGGAACCACCAGGCCTGGTCCATCAGCCCGATCCCCGCGCCTACGTCCTGCGCGGCGCGGATGGCGTCGCCCGTGTTGCCCTCGGCGCCCATCGACTCGTTGTCGCGCAGCCGCTCCGACTGGAACTTGTGGCGCATCGCCATGTCGTGGTCGAACCCGCCGGCGGCCAGCACCACGCCCCGGCGCGTGGTGACCGTGTACTCGGAACCGTCCTGCTCGACGACGGCACCGGTGATGCGGCCGTCCTCCTCGACGAGCTTCACCAGCGACGTCTCAGTCCACACGGGTATCCCTGCGCGCAGCACGCCGGCGAACAGGCCGGCGGCCAGCGCCTGGCCGCCGGCCATGTATTCACGCTTGAGCGCCTTGCCGCCCACTCCCTGCGACAGGCGCTTGAAGATGCGGGGGAACGCCTTGCCAGGCTTGCGCACCATCAGGTTCATCCACCGGTAGTCGACGCCGGTGATGGGCATCGGCAGCGCCGACTCCATCATGCCGGGGCGCAGCCGCGGGCGCTCATCGCGCAGCATTGAGGCGTCGAACGGCCGGCTCTCGCAGGTGCGACCCGCGGCGTTGCCGCCCGGCTGCTCGGGGTGGTAATCCGAGTAGCCTTTGGACCAGAACAGGTTGAGCGGAGTGGTCCGCTGCAGCATCTCGACCGCCGCCGTGCCGTGGTCGAGGAACGACTGGCCGCGCTCCGCGGGCGCAGTGCCGTCGACGACGGCGTGCACGTACTCTTCGGCGCGATCGAGGGAATCGCCCGCGCCTGCCTTGCGCAGGATCGGGTTGTCGGGCACCCAGAAGGCCCCGCCGGACCGGGCCGTGGACCCGCCCACGTACGGGGACTTCTCCACTACCAGCGTCGAGAGGCCCTCCTCGTGCGCCGTCAAGGCGGCGGCCATGCCGGTGCCGGAGCCGATCACCAGCAGATCGACGGTGATGTCCTTCGCGGGGACAGGGGGAAGGGCGGCGCGTGCTGATGTTGCCATGAAGTCCTCTTTCGGCGCCGGCGCTTCTCGGCGGCGCGGTGACAGTGTGCACAGGTATGTGGGCGTCACGGTAGACCCGCACACCGGAAGCCGACATCGGAGCTCCCATGTGGCGGCATAGCGCCGTCGTCGGCCCCGGATATCGGGTACGTGCTGCTAGCGTTCACCCGTGTCCGCCTCTGCCGATGTGCCGTCCGAGTCTTCCGAAGAAGCGCTGCTGTCGATGCCGGCGACGGCCTGGGCGGTGCTCGGGACGTTGTCCTTCGGCGAGGGGCTCTCCGGCTACGATATCAAGACCTGGGCGGACTGGTCGCTCAACTACTTCTACTGGTCGCCGTCGTTCAGTCAGGTGTATTCCGAGCTCAAGCGCCTCGAGAAGCACGGTTTCGTCGAGTCGGGCGACGGCGGCGGCGGGGCACGGAACCGTCGGGTGTACTCGATCACTCCGGCGGGTCTTGCAGCGTTGCGGCGGTGGGCTCGCGAGTCCGAGGTGGACCGACCGGTGTTGAAGCACCCGACGATGCTGCACTTGTGGCTGGGGCATCTGAGCGACCCGGCGCAACTCAAGGAGATGGTGCGCGAGCACATCGCGCAGATGACCGCACTGCGCGATGGGGCGGCCGAACGGGCGCAGAACGCGCGGCGGGAGCCGTCGTGGGCATACACGCGGATCGTCATGGAGTGGTCGCGTCGGCACTACGACAGCGAGATCGCATTGGCGCAGGAGCTCCTCGGGCAGATCGACGTCGCCGGCGCCCGCTTCGATTCGGCCGCCAAGCAGGAGGGCACCGGCCTGCCGATCCCGCTCGATCCGGGGCGCTGGAAGAGCAGGGACTGAGCGGACTGTCGCCGCGCCGCATGTGAGGTGGGCTACACATCGACCGAGTTTTATATTACTGTTAGGCATATACCGATCAGGAATATCGCTTGCGGATGTCGGTGGACCGCGAGCCGCCGTCGAGACTCGGGAGATGCGATGACAGACCTCAGGACAGATGTGTCCTTGCAGGATCGTCCGGAGGTTGCCCGCCCGGGCGGCGGTGCCCGGCGCGGCGACACCCCCACGGCGCTGCTCGAGCGCGTCTCGGTGGTCCTCGACGTGTTCGAGGGAGGCGAGGCGGCGTCCGGGCTCACCTTGGCCGACGTCGTGCGCCGCAGCGAGCTGCCGCGCTCGTCGGTGCATCGCATGCTGGAGCAGCTGGTGCGCATGCGGTGGATGCACCGCTCCGGCCGCCGCTACCGCCTGGGACTCCGCCTGCTGGAGCTCGGTGCGCTCGCCGTCAACCAGGACGAGCTGCACGCCACCGCGCTGCCGGTGATGTACGAGCTGCACGCGGCCACCCGGCTTGTCGTGCATCTGGGGATGATCGAGGGGCCGGGCGGGGACGACATCCTCTACCTCGACAAGATCGGCGGCCGGCTGGTGCAGGCGGTGCCCACGCAGGTCGGCGGGCGACGGCCGGCCGTCGGCACCGCCCTCGGCGCGGTGCTGCTGGCCGGGCGCGGGGACCCGCGCATGGACCCCGCCGCGGATGCGCGGATCGTGCGGGAAGGGGTCGCGCGCGTCGCGTCGTCGGCGCCGCACGGCTACAGCTGCGTGGCCGCGCCGATCGGGCGCATCGGCGAGGCGACCGCGGCGCTCTCGCTGTGCGCCCCCAACCGGCATGCCCGCCTGGATCCGCGGGTGATCTCGCCGCTGCGCATCGCCGCCGGAACGATCTCGCGCGCACTGGGCGGCGTGACCGCCCCGAATCACGCCCGTATGAGTGCGTAGCGCGCGGCGCGATTCACACCATGAACCCGCCGCGGTTGCTCTTGGCCTTGCCCTCCTTGAGTACCAGCAGGATGTTCTCGTTGTCGCCGACCAGGTCGGCGTCGATGCTCGGGTCGCCCTTCACCACGACGACGTCGGCGGTCTTGCCGGCCTCGAGGGTGCCGAGCGTGCCGTCGACGCCGCACAGTTCGGCCGACGTGCGGGTGCCGGCGACGATCGCCTGCATCGGGGTCATGCCGCCGTGCTTCACCAGCAGCCCGATCTCCTGCAGGTTGGTGCCGTGGTCCGGCACCAGACCCGCGTCTGTGCCGACGGCGATCTTGATGCCCGCCTCCACTGAGGCGCGGATCGAGGCCTGCGCGATCTCGTGCCACTTGGTGCTCTTGGCGACGGCCTGAGGCGTGGCGGTATCCGGGTGGAGGGTCTCCAGCAGCGTCGGCACCAGGAACTGGCCGCGCTCGACCATCTCCTTGCGCAGCTCGTCCGTCAGCGCGTAGCCGTGCTCGATGCTGCGCACCCCGGCCTTGACCGCGGCGGTGATGCCCGCCAGCCCGATCGCGTGCGCGGCCACCGGACGGCCGCCGTAGTTGGCGGCCTCCTCGACCAGCGCGGCGACGAGCTCCTCGCGGGCACCCAGCCAGTCCGGGTCGTCGCTGGGTGAGCTGACGCCGCCGCTGGAGGCGACCTTGATGACGTCGACGCCCTCGCGCAGCAGCTCGCGCGCCCGCAGGCGCGCCTCGTCGGGGGTGTCGACGAGGCTGCCGCCGATGATCCCGGTGCCGTCGACGCCGGACGGCGCGTGGAAATCCGCGTGTCCGCCGGTCTGGCTGAGCATCCTGTCCGCCACGAGCAGACGCGGGCCCTCGATCAGCCCGTGCGCCACGGCGTCCCGCACGCCGACATCCACGCCCATGAGGTCGCGCACGGTGGTGACGCCGGCCTCCACCGTGGCCTTGAGGCGGTCGATGAGCTGGAAGTAGCGGTACGACGGCGGCACCATGGCCGCCATGATCGGCGATCCCTTGGTGCCCGGCAGCGACATGTGCACGTGGACGTCGAAGAATCCCGGGCAGACGGTGTTGCCCTGCAGGTCCACCGTCACCGGGGCGTGGTCGTCCCCGACCGCCGGAGCCCCCGACGAGGGGCCCGCATAGGCGATCGTGCCGTCGGCGATCTGCACCGTGGCGTCGGGCACGGGCTCGCCGCCGTTGCCGTCGATGAGGCGAGCGTTGTGCAGAACGATCATCTGGACCCCTTTTCCCTGTCTGATTGTCTTGTGCGAGTGATCCGGGTGTGCTGCGGCAGTGCTCGTGGCTCGAATGAATCCACACTCCGCCGCGGGTGGGTGAGTGTCCGAGAATGTGCGGGAGATGCTGTCCGTGCACGTTCTCGATGCCAGGTGAAAATCCCCCTTCGGCATGCTGCCTGGCGGCGGATGCGAGCCCGGTGACCCGGCGTTGAGGCACACGCTAACACCGGCGGCGCAGGTCGTGGCAGTTCTCGGGGAATCCGGCATGATCGGTCGGGCAGGCCGCGGAAACCGGGACGCGGTTGCCGAAGGCGGCTTAGGATCCGGGCGGATGGCGACGACGTCGTTGTCGAGGATGTCCATCGACCGGTATTGGTGGGGAGCGTATGTGCACGCGTGTCATGTGGTCTGAGGCGAACGGCGCCGTGGTCGTCGGTCGCAATATGGACTTCCATAAGGATTTGATGACGAATCTGTGGAAATTGCCACGCGGAGTGCACCGCGACGACGGCGTCGAGGGACGTCTGCAGTGGACTGCGAAGTACGGGAGCGTGATCGCTGCTGCGTTCGACATGATCTCCGTGGACGGCCTCAACGAGGCGGGCCTTGCGGGACACGTGCTGTGGCTGGCGGAATCCGATTACGGTATTCGGGATGAATTCCGCACGCAATTGTCGCAGGCGATCTGGCTGCAGTATTTCCTCGATAATTTCGCCACCGTGGCCGACGCGGTCGCCTGGGTGGAGGGCAACGACGTCCAAGTGGTGCAGATGCCGGATCCGACGGGCGGTAGGCCTCCCGCTATCCATGTGGCGCTCGACGATGAGACCGGCGATTCCGCGATCATCGAGTATGTGGAAGGCCATCCGCGGATCTACCACAGTCCTGAATACCGAGTGATGACCAATTCTCCCACATACGAGCGTCAGCTGGAACTGGTACAGCGATTCGCTGGCCTCGGCGGTGACGCGCCGCTGCCGGGGTCGACGGACGCGCAGGACCGCTTCGCGCGGGCGACCTACTACGTAGGGCGTCTCGACCGTCCGAAGGATCAGCTGGAGTCGATCGCCGCGATGTTCAGCGTGATCCGCAATGCTGCGCAGCCATTCCGCATTCCGGATCCCGGCAAACCGGATGCGTCGCAAACGATCTGGCAGACCGTCACCGACCTGACGAACCGTCGGTACGTCTACGAATCGACCACCCGGCCGAACATCGTGTGGACCGACCTGGACGAGCTCGACTTCTCCGCGGGGAGCCCGCAGCTCAAACTCGACCTGATGGGGGAGCTGGCGGTGCAGGGCGGGCTCGCCGGAAACGTCAGCGGGCGTTTCGAGGACAAGGGGCCTATGACCTTCCTGTCCTTCGCGCTGCTGGAGAAGATGGGCGAATCCGCCGCGCCGCTCACCTGAGCTGGAACCCCTTGTAGCCGGCGTCGGTGAGTTCGGCCAGCTCCTCGCGGTACTTGCCGAACCCGGCGCTGTAGAGCATGAACACCCGTGGCTTGCCGGGGATGTTGGCGCCCATGTACCAGGAGTTCGCGCGGGGGAACAGCGTCTGCGCGGCCAGCTGTCCGCACCGCTGCATCCACGCCTGCTCGGCTTCCGCGTCCGGTTCGATCGATTCCAGGCCACGGCTGCGTAGATGCTCGATGGTGCCGGCGATCCAGTCGACGTGGTCCTCGGAGGTGAGCACCATGTTGGCGAGCACTCCCGGGCTGCCGGGTCCGTTGACGGTGAACAGGTTCGGGAATCCTGCCACCTGCAGTCCCAGGTAGCTCTGCACCCCGTCGGCCCACGCGTCGTGGATGGTACGGCCGCCGCGGCCGCGGACGTCGATGCGGTCCATGGCGCCGGTGACCGCGTCGAATCCGGTGGCGAAGACGAGTAAGTCCAGGTCGTGCGCGGTGGTTCGGCCGTCGACGTCCGCGGTGTCGATGCCGGACGGGGTGATGCGCTCGATCGGCGTGCGGCGCAGGTTCACCAGGTCGACGTTGTCGCGGTTGTAGGACTGGAAGTAGCCGGAGTCGGTGACGATGCGTTTGGTGCCGATGGGATGGTCGGTGGGGATCAGGTCGTCGGCCACCGCCTGGTCGTCGACGACGGCGCGGATCTTGCGCTCGGCGAAGTCGCGGGCCAGCGCGTTGGCGTCCTCGTTGCGCATCTGGTCGGGGAAAGCCTTGGAGAACAGCACGCCCCCGAGCATCCAGTAGTGCTCGTAGACGCGTTCGCGCTCGGCGTCGTCGACCTCGAGCGTGTTCTTGTCGTGGGGGACGAACGGCGAGCCGCCGCCGCTGAGCCGGGACTTGCGGCGGCGTTCCGCGTAGCGGGCCTTCTGCGCACGCCGCTCGTCGTCGTCGGTGGGCCGGTTTGCGGCGGGGATCGAATAGTTGGGCGTGCGCTGGAAGACGGTCACGTGTGCGGCCTCGCGCGCCACCTCGGGGACCAGCTGGATGCCGGACGAGCCGGTGCCGATGACGCCGACGCGCCGGCCGGTGAGGTCGACGCTCCCGTGGGGCCAGGCGGCGGTGTGCAGAACGGCGCCGGCGAAGCTCGTGCGCCCGGGGATGTCCGGGTAGTTGACGGCGGACAGCGAGCCGCTGGCGAACACGCAGAACCGGCAGGTCATGGTCGTGCCGGCGTCGGTGGTGACCGTCCACAGGTTGGCGGCCTCGTCGTAGTGGGCCGCGGTGACGCGGGTGTTGAATGCGATGCTGCGCCGCAGGTCGAAGCGGTCGGCCACGTGGTGCAGGTAGCGCAGGATCTCCGGCTGGGTGGCGTAGCGCTCGGACCAGTCCCACTCCTGCTGCAGCTCGTCGGAGAAGGAATAGGAGTAGTCGACGCTTTCGACGTCGCAGCGCGCCCCGGGGTAGCGGTTGTGGTGCCAGGTGCCGCCCACGTCGGACCCTGCCTCGAAGGCCTGCACGGTCAGTCCGTCGCCCCGCAGCCGGTGGACCGCGTACATGCCCGCGACCCCGGCGCCGACGATCACGACGTCCACGTCGGTGTCACCGCCCGTGGCGGCAGGGCTGGAAGCTTCCGGTCCGGTCATGATGGTTCCTCGCATTCGAGACGTACGCCACAGTCAATATGCCTAAACGGTATATTAGTGCCGTGCGGCGTGGAACGGTTCCTCCCGCCACGCGGCACGCACGTCGCGTGGCGGCGCATGGACAATGGTGGGCATGAGCGACAACGGAACGCCCACGATTCAGCAATTTCTCGAGGAGGCGGGCATCGGGTTCCGTCCCGTCGACCTGTCCCTGCCGGCGGCCGCGGTGCCGGCGCCCGAGGGGTGGACGGTGCTCGGGCCGGAGGTGCTGCCCGGCGCACGTCAGGTGCTTGCAGCGGTGGATCGTTCGCGCGACGGCTGGTCGCCGAACGCGGTGCTGGTCGACAACACGCTGGTCGGGTCCGTGGATGCCGCCGGGTTCATGGAGTGCGCGGTGGGCGACGCGCGCCGGATGCCGGGGTGGAGCGAGGCGATCGCGCGGGTCGAGCCGGTGGCGGCGGGCACGCGGGCACTCATCCGCGGCACCTATGAGGCCGACGGCCGCACAGTATGCGTCACCACCGTCTATCTGCTCACCGAACGCGAGGCGGGACAGCATCTGGCGCAGCTCACCGCGACCATCGAGGCGGCCGCCGTCGACATGCTCGACGGGGTGGACGAGATGGTGGCGGGCCTGCGCGTGGAGGACTGACCCCGTACGCGTCGCTATGCCTGGAAGCGTGAGCATAGGGAGGTCCTTTCGTCCACGCGTCGCGTGCGGCATCAGTTATGCTTGAGTTCCCGAGCATAGGAAGACGATGGCTGGACCGCGCGTCAGCAGACCGTGTCGGAGCGCCGCAGTGCCTGAGATGCGACGCATCGGTGAGGAGTTCGCCGCCCGTCGCCGCATCGTCGGCCTCACCCAGCAGACGCTCGCGGACCTGGCAGGGGTGTCGCGGTCCGGTGTGCAGTCGATCGAGTACGGGCTCGGCACGGTCAAGTTCGCAACCGTGGTGGAGGTGGCGCAGGTGCTCGGGCTGACGATGCTTCCCGCAGGGACCACGAGGCGGTGATGAGCAGCGCCGCGATTCCGGCCGCCGCGTTGCGGCACGTCGACAGTGCGGACGTGTATGCGGGCGATTCCGCAGTGGCGACATTGCATCGCGACGGCGATGATGTCGTCTTCGATTACCTGGCGTTGGGCGCGTCGCCGGAACTGCTCGGTGCCGCGGCGGTGCGTTCCGCCTCTGTGGCGTGGACGCTTCCCGCCGACCACCCTGCTCCCGTCGTCGCCTCCGCGGGCGCTGTGCCCCCGTTCTTCGCAGGTCTGTTGCCGGAAGGCGTGCGCCTGGGCGTGGTCACGTCGTCGACCAAGACGTCACCGGACGACCACTTCACGCTTCTGCTGGCTGTCGGTGCGGACACGGTGGGCGACGTACGCGTAGTACCGGCGGGCACGCGTCCGCCGCAGCGCCCGCCCATGTTCGATCCCAAGCGTGATACGGACTTCCGCGCAGTCTTCGACCTTCTTACGGGCGCCGTCGAGAACGATCCGGTTGCACTGGCCGGCGTGCAGCCGAAGGTGAGCAGCGCGATGTGGTCGGTTCCGGCGCAGACGACCTCCGGCACCGCGATCCTCAAACTCACGCCGCCCGCGGGGTATCCGAGGCTTGCCGAGAACGAGCACTTCTTCATGGCGATGGCCGCGGACTGCGGGCTGGCAGTGCCGCGCACACGGCTAATCCATGACCGTGACGGGCGCAGCGCTGTCCTGGTCGAGCGTTTCGACCGGCGCGGCGGCGAACGCATCCCGCAGGAGGACGCCTGCCAGGTTTCGGGGGTCTACCCGTCGTCCAAGTACCGGATGCAGGGGGACGAAGCGATCGCGCGGCTGGCCGCGACGTGCGCCCTCGGCGGCGGGTCGCACGCTGCGGCTGCACTGGACCTGCTGCGCCAGTTCGCATTCTCGTGGTTGATCGGGAACGGGGACCTGCACGGCAAGAACCTCTCGATCCACGCGCCGGACGGGATCTGGCGCCCCACGCCCGCGTACGACCTGGTGTGCACGCAGCCGTACCTGGGCTGGCGCGATCCGATGGCTTTGCCGCTGCAGGGGCGGGCGAACAAGCTGCGTCGGGCCGACTTCGTCGTCGCGGGGGAACGCCTGGGAATCAGGCGGAAGGCGACAGAGCGCATGCTCGACCGACTCGCAGTGTCGGCGGAACCGTGGCCGGAGCTCTGCGGACGGATCGGCTTCGACCAGCGCCGGACAGACCTGCTCACCGCTCTGCTGCGCGAGCGGATCGCGTCGCTGCGGTAACGCCGCGCCGGGCGGGCCCGCCGGCCGCGAGGAACGCCGCCGCGATCACCGCGCAGCCCAGCACCGTCAGCGCCATCGGCATCGGCCCGCCGCCGAGCCCGACGAGCGGCGAGACGACGGCGCCGACGGCGAACTGCAGCGCCCCCAGCACGGCCGATCCGGTGCCGGCGCGGTCACGCACCCGGTCCAGCGCCAGCGCTGTCGCATTGCCGAAGACGAACCCGGTCGAGCACGCGAGCAGGAACATGGCGGCCAGCAGCGGCCAGTGGGCGTCGCGGCCGACCGCCGCGATCACCGTCAGGAGCGCCGACGCGGCGCACGTCGCCCCGATGCCCGCGGTGAGCAGCGCGCGCGGGTGGAACCGGCCGACCAGGCGCGAGTTCGCCGCGTTGGCCGCCGTCAACCGCACGGCGTTGCAGGCGAACACCACCGCGTAGACCGTCGACGAATACCCCATGGACTCCTGCACCACGAACGACGACGCCGAGATGTACCCGAACAGCGCCCCGTAGGTCATGGCGAACGCCACGGTGTAGCAGACGTAGACCCGGGTGGTGAGCACCGCGACGGCGACGCCGATCGGCGGGGCGAGGATCGGGGCGACCGCGACGATCACCGTCAGCAGGCTGTAGGTGCGCGCCGCCTGCCTGCCCTCGGCGAGGTCGGAGACGACGGCGCGGGCAACGACCATCCCGACGCCGCTGGACACGCCCTGCACCAGGCGCGCGGCGACGAGGACCGCGGCCGAGCCCGTCCGACAGCGGCCCCACCATCAGCTGCCCGAACGCCAACCCCACCATGAGTGAGCTGGATCGTCGCCGCCGATACGCCGAGCTCGTCCGCCACCTGCGGCAGGGACGGCAGGTACATGTCGGTGGCCAGCGGCCCGACGGCCGACCTCGCGCCCAGGGTGAAGAGCAGGGGTGTGCGGATCGGACTCGGGGGCATGCCTTCGGAGTCTTGCTGTGCGCTACCGCCGAACCAAGGGGTTGTTCTACGGGGCGGACACTCCGCTGCACGTCCATACTGGGGGTGACGGCTGAGGGAGCGGCGTATGACGCACGCGGACGAGACGATCGGACTGGCCCGGCGCTGGGCGGAGGAGGCTGCGCGCGCCCGCCCGGACCCCGCGGCCGCCCGGCTCGCCGCCATGCTGGCGGACACCGACGGGCTGCGGTACGCGGTCCGCTTCATCGATGAGGTGATCCGGCCCGAGGACGAGGCCACCGCGGCGCACGCGTTCGCCGGTCTCGCGCGCCGCCCGCCCGCGTTCCTGCCGATGCGGTTGCGCGCCGCCACGCGGCTGGGCGGTCGCCTCGGACCGGGGATGCCGCGCTTGGCGGTTCCGGTGGTCCGGCGCGTGCTGCGTGCGATGGTGGCGCATCTCGTCGTCGATGCGACGGACCGGCGGCTGGGCCCGGAGATCGCGCGGATCCGCCGCAGCGGTTTCGACCTGAACCTCAACCTGCTCGGCGAGGAAGTGCTCGGCGCGCGCGAGGCGGACCGGCGGCGGGCGGGCATCGCCAGGCTGCTCGCACGGGGCGACGTCGACTACGTCTCGGTGAAGGTGTCCGCCGCCGTCGCGCCGCATGCACCGTGGGCGTTCGACGAGGAGGTCGGCACCGTCGTCGACCGGCTGACACCGCTGTTCCTGCAGGCGGGGCGGTCGCCGGCACGCAAGTTCATCAACCTCGACATGGAGGGGTACCGGGACCTGGACCTCACCGTCGCGGTGTTCACCCGGCTGCTGGACGATCCGCGACTGTCCGGCCTCGAGGCGGGGATCGCGCTGCAGGCCTACCTCCCGGACTCGCGGGACGCCTTGGCCCGCATCCACGAATGGGCGGCGCGGCGGCGGTCGGCCGGCGGCGCGCCGGTGAAGGTGCGCCTGGTCAAGGGCGCGAACCTGGCGATGGAGAAGGTCGAGGCAGAGCTGCGCGGGTGGCCGCAGGCGCCCTGGCGGACCAAACTGGAGACCGACGCGCACTACAAGCGGCTGCTCGACGACGCGCTGCGGCCCGAGCATGCGGACGCGGTGCGCGTCGGCGTGGCCGGGCACAACCTGTTCGACGTCGCGCACGCCTGGCTGCTGGCGGGGGAGCGCGGCGTGCGCGGCGCGGTGGACGTCGAAATGCTGCTGGGCATGGCCCCCGGACAGGCCCAGGCGGTGCGTCGGGACATAGGCCGACTGCTGCTGTACATGCCGGTGGTGCATCCGGGGGAGTTCGACGTGGCGATCTCCTACCTGGTGCGCCGGCTGGAGGAGGGTGCGAGCCCGGACAACATCATGCCGTCTGTCGGCCGCCTGACGGACGACGCGGTGTTCGCCCGCGAACGCGACAGGTTCCTCGCCTCGCTGGCGGCGGCGGCCGACCCCGTGCCGCACACGCGGCGCACGCAGGACCGCGAGTCGGGGCGCGCGCCGGAAGCGCCGGCCGGGTTCGCCAACGCGCCGGACACGGACCCGGCGATCGCCGCCAACCGCCGGTGGATGCGCGGGATCCTCGCGCGCGTACCGACGTCCGACCTCGGGGTGCGCGGCGTCGCCGAACACACGGTTTCCGACTCGGAGGCCCTCGACGCGCTGCTCGAAGCCGGCGAGGGCGCCGGGCGCGCATGGGGTGGGCGTCCGGCGGCCGAACGCGCCGCGCTGCTCCGCGGGGCAGCCGACGCGCTCGAGGCCGCACGCGCCCGGCTCATCGAGGTGATGGCGGCGGAGGCGGGCAAGACCCCGGCCGAGGCCGACCCGGAGGTGTCGGAGGCGGTCGACTTCGCGCGCTACTACGCCGACCGGTGCGACGAGCTCGACGCAACGCCGGGGGCGCGGTTTCACCCGGTGCCGCTGACGGTGGTGGCGCCGCCGTGGAACTTCCCCGTCGCGATCCCCGCCGGCGGCGCGCTGGCGGCCCTGGCGGCCGGTTCGGCGGTGATTCTCAAGCCTGCCCCGCAGACGCCCCGCTGCGGGGAGGTGCTCGCCGCAGCGGTGCGGGATGCGGGGATCCCGCGGGACGTGCTCCAGGTGGTGCACGTCGACGAGGACACGCTGGGACCCTTGCTGGTGACGGACCCGCGCGTGCGCCGGGTGATCCTCACCGGCGCCTACGAGACGGCGGCGCTGCTGCGGAAGCTGCGCCCGGACCTGCCGCTGCTGGCGGAGACGAGCGGCAAGAACGCCATCGTCGTCACGCCGTCGGCCGACATGGACCTGGCCGTGCGTGACGTCGTCCACTCGGCGTTCTCGCATGCCGGCCAGAAGTGTTCGGCGGCGTCGATCGTGATCCTGGTCGGCGCGGCGGCGCGGTCGCGCCGCTTCCGCGCGCAGCTGGTCGACGCGGTCCAGTCGCTGCGCGTGGGCCCTCCCGAGGGGCCGGAGACGCAGGTGGGGCCGCTGATCACGCCCGCCGGTGGCAAGCTGCTGGACGCCCTGACGACACTGGACGCCGGCGAGACATGGCTGGTGCGCCCCCGCAGGCTCGACGAGGAGGGCAGGCTGTGGAGCCCGGGCGTCAAGGAGGGCGTGCTGCCCGGGTCGACAGCGCACCGCGTCGAGTTCTTCGGCCCGGTGCTCGCGGTGATGACGACGCCCACGCTGGACGCGGCCGTCCGTATCCAGAACGGCGTCGACTACGGGCTCACTGCCGGCCTGCATTCGCTGGACCGCGGCGAGATCGCGCAATGGCTGGGCAGCGCGCAGGCGGGCAACCTGTACGTCAACCGGGGCATCACCGGGGCGATCGTGCGGCGGCAGCCGTTCGGCGGGTGGAAGAGCTCGACCGTCGGGCCGGGTTGCAAGACCGGCGGCCCGAACTATCTGCAGGCGCTGGGGGATTGGGAGCGCGCCCCCGGCGCCGGCCGGTGGCGGGCGGCCGGCGGCGACGTTTCCGGCCTGGCCTGCGAACGCAATGTGCTGCGCTATCTGCCCGTGCCGGTCCATGTTCGCCTGGCGGAGGGGGCGCCGGAGCGTTGCCTCGACCGGGTGCTGGAGGCGGCGCGCCGGGCCGGAGCAGACGTGACGGTGTCGGCAGGACGTTTCGAGACCGACGCCGCGTGGCTCGACGCGGTGGCGCGGCGCCGCCCGGCGCGCATCCGGCTCATCGGCGGTGATCCGCAGGCGCTGGCGCGGGCCCTCGACGGCGACCCGGCCGTCGCCGTGCACAGCCGCCCGGTCACCGGATCGGACCGGCTGGAGATGCTGCCGTTCCTGCGGGAACAGTCGGTGAGCATGACCGCGCACCGTTTCGGGACCCTCGACGCGGGAACACGCGGGCCAGGCTCGCCGTTGCCACTGGTGTGACCTCTGCGCAGACCGACCATACGACCCCCGTCGCCGATGATCGCTTCGTCGAGCTCGAAGTCTGGACCGACGTGGCGTGCCCGTGGTGCTACATCGGCGCCACCCGGTTGACGGCCGCGCTCGACGCGTTCGACCGCGGCGACCGGGTACGCGTCACCTGGCGGGCCTACGAGTTGGCGCCCGATAGAGAGGCGCGGGCGGGTCGGCGTGAGGTGGACGCGCTCGTCGAATCGAAGGGCATGAGCGCCGAACAGGTGCAGCACATGTTCGGTCAGGTTTCCCAGGTGGCGGCGGGCGATGGTCTGCACCTGGACTTCGACCGCACCATCGCCGCCAACACGTTCGACGCGCACCGGCTGGTGCACCTGGCGGGGGCCGGCACCGTGCAGGGCGGGCGCGTGCTGCGGGCGCTGTATCGTGCGCACTTCACCGACGGGGTGGCCGTGGACGACGTGGACGCGCTCGTGGCGATCGCGGAGGCGCAGGGACTCGACGCGGAGGCGGTGCGCACCGGGCTTACGGATCCGGATTCCGCTGCGGCGGTGTCGGTCCGCGAGGACGAGCTGCTCGCCGCGCGGTTCGGCATCACCGGCGTGCCGTTCTTCATCGCCGACCGCAAGTACGCCGTGTCGGGCGCCCAGCCCGTCGACGTGATCACGGAGCTGCTGCGGACGGCGTTCGACGGGACGGAGGACGACTGAATGGCCGGCGTGGCGATCAGGACGCTCACCACAGCAGACGAACTCGCGGCATCGGACGCCGTCTTCCATACGGCCATGGTGGGGCTGCCGGCGCCCGCGGCGGACGAGGACGTCGCGGCGGTGCGTGAGCCGGGCCGCACGTTCGGCGCGTACGTCGGGGACGGGATCCTGGTGGGCGCGACGGACTCCACATCGGGCACGATGACCGTCCCGGGCGGGGCCCGTGTGGCGCACGCGGCGGTCACCCATGTAGGGGTGCTGCCCACCCACACCCGGCGCGGCGTGCTCACGGCTCTCATGCGCCGCCAGCTGGAGGACTGCCGCACACGCGGCGAGACGGTGGCGTCGCTGCGCGCATCGGAGGCGGTGATCTACGGGCGCTACGGCTACGGCATCGCCAGCGTCACCCACACGGTGTCGCTGGACCTGCGGGACGCCGAGCTGCGCACCACGGCCGGCTCCGAAGCGCCGCCGGTGCGCCTGGTGGATCCGGACGGCTCGTGGGAACTGTTGCAGCGCATCGTCGACGGTAATCCGTCAGGCCGGGCAGGAACGATCGGCCGCAGCGCGCTGTGGTGGCAGGGGCGGCGAGCCAGGACGCAGCCCGCGCCGCACTACGTCGCGGTGTGCGGGGATGACGGCTTCGTCTGCTATCGGCCGCTGGACCCGGCGGCGTGGTTCACGAGCCGAGACCGCACGATCGTGGTCACCGACCTGCACGCGGGCACCCCGGGCGCCTACCGTGCGTTGATCGGGTACCTCCTGCGCCTGGACCTGGTGCACACCGTGCGGTTCCCGTGGCTGCCCGCGGACGATCCGCTGCCGTGGATGCTCACCGACCACCGCGCCGCGCGGGTGACAGGGGTGGCCGACGAGACGTGGCTGCGCCTGGTGGACGTCCCCGGCGCGCTCGCCGCCCGCACGTACAACCCTGGCGCCGCGGTGACGGTGCGCATCGACGACGGCCTGCTGCCGGAGAACTCCGGCTGCTACCGAATCGGCTCGGACGGCGCCGCGCGTGCCGACGGCGCACCGGACGCGCAGGTGGACGTCGCCGACCTGGGCGCTGCCTATCTGGGCGGCGCCCGGTGGCATCAGCTCCGCGACGCCGGCCGGTTGCGTGAACGCTCCGAGGGTGCGGCGGACCGGCTCGACGCGCTGTTCGCCACGGCCCGGGCGCCGTTCGCGGGCGTGATGTTCTAGTAGTAGACGACGCTGCCGAGTGTGACGAGCAGCGCGATCAGCCAGTCGGGCATTTCGGGCTTGCGGATCATCGTCCAACTCCTCTGTGCGGCGGTCCATGCGTGTAGACAATGCAGTAGTGGAATCGGCCGCCGCGGCCGCAGCGTGACGGATCGGAGGTCAGGGCAATGAGCCGCACTCGGTACTACACCGCGTCGAGCCTGGACGGGTACATCGCGACCGACGACCATTCGCTGGCGTGGCTGCTCAGCCGGGACATCGAGGACGACGGCCCGATGAACCACGGCGATTTCATGTCGGGCATCGGTGCCGTCGCGATGGGGGCGTCCAGCTTCAACTGGATCCGCGGCCAGCTGGGACAGGACCAGTGGCCGTATGCGGTGCCGTGCTGGATCTTCACCCACGGTTCCGCTGAACCGCCTGAGCCCGGTGCGCTGCCCGACGCCGACCTGCGCTTCGTCCGGGGCGACGTGACCGCGGTGCACTCCGAGATGGTCACGGCCGCGGGCGGGGCGGACATCTGGATCGTCGGCGGCGGGGACTTGGCCGGACAGTTCGCCGATGCCGGACTCCTCGACGAGGTCAATGTGCAGATCGCGCCCGTGACGCTCGGATCGGGCGCGCCGTTGCTGCCGCGGCACCTGGAGCTGCGGCTGGCGGAGGTGGGCCGCAACGGCGAATTCGCCTGCCTGCGGTTCGACGTGGCCTGAGACGGTTCCGCGGAACCGTGCTGCGGCCGGCCGCGTCGAATCCGTCGGTGTCGCCGCCTACTGTGGGCACGGTTGTTCGATCGCGGTCGACGGAACCGGGCGCATGCCGGCGCGGGTTGCGGGTGAGGGGGAGGCAATGTCGGGGGATTCCACGACGCAGTTCGAGGGGGAGCGGAACATCGCCGATGACGACTCCGACATCAAGGAGGTGGAGCGTGAGCTGTGCACGCTTGCGGCGCACATCGCCGCCGCCACGGCCCGGTTCCTGATCCTTCTGTCGCAGTTCGACCGCCGCGGCGGCTGGAATTGCATCGGCGTCCTGTCGTGTGCCCACTGGCTGTCCTGGCGCTGCGGCATCAACCTCCGAACGGCGCGCGACCAGGTTCGCGTGGCCCGCCGTCTCGAGGCGCTTCCGCTCACCCGCGCGGCCTTCGTGGGCGGAACTCTCTCGTACTCCAAGGTGCGGGCGATCACGCGGGTGGCGACGCCGGAAACCGAGGCGGACCTGGTGGAATCCGCACGCGGTGCCACCGCTTCTCAGCTGGAGAGGCTGGTCCGTGGGCTGCGGTCGGTGCCCGTTCCGCAGCCGGACAAGGACGTACGGCCGCCCGAACACCGGCTGAGCCACCGGTGGGATTCCGAGACCGGTGACCTCGTGGTTTCCGGGCGGCTCAGCGCGGCGGACGGCAAAGTCCTGCTCGCCGCGCTCACCCGCGCGGAGTTCGAACGCAGGCGCACTTGCGGCGACGAGCCCGATCTCACCGGCCCGCCGCCCGCCGACGCCGCACCCGCCGTGGTGGCGATGGCGGAGACGATGCTCGCAGTGGCGGACGCCCCCGCCGACGCGCCGGCCTCGGAGGTATCGTTCGTCGTCGATCACACGGGGGCGCACGTGGAGGACGGCCCGGCACTCGGTGACGCTGCGGCGGCGACCGTGATCTGCTCGGCGAGCGGACGCAGGATCGACGCCGAGGGCGGCCGTATCCTGCGGTTCGGCCGGCGCCGCCGCTTGCCGTCGTCTGCGCAGCTGCGCGCGCTGCACCTGAGGGACGGTGGTTGCCGGCACCCTGCCTGCGGGCGCACCCGATTCCTGCACGCCCATCACGTGCGCCCGTGGAGCCACGGCGGCGCCACCGACCTGGACAACCTGATCCTGCTTTGCGGCACCTGCCACCGGAGCCTGCATGAGGGTGCCTTCGGGATCGACGCTCTCGGCGGCCAACGGTTCGTGTTCCGCGCGGGCGCAATCGTCGACGCGGCACCCGCCATGACGGGCGACCCCGACGCGATCAGGAATCCGTCCGTGGATGCCGGGTCGCTCACCCCCGACTGGGACGGGAAGCCGTTGGACCTGCACTACGCGGTCTCGGTGCTGGCGGAGGCGTGGGAACGCGACCGCCGGCGGGCCGCCTAGGCCGGCGACGTGATCGACGATGCACCAGAGCTGGACGCGGAGGCGATGTTCCTGTGCGCGGCACTGTGGGCGCGGGACGCCGAGCGCATCGCCACGGTGGCGGAACTCGTGCTTCCGGACGACTTCGAAAGGCCGTCCCACACGCTCATCTACGCGACGTGGCGTGACCAGGCGCGGACCGGCCGTCCCCACGACGCTGCCAGCATCGCCTCCCGCCTCACCGACGTCGGCGAACTGCGCGCGCCGCGTACCGTGCATTCCGCCCTGCGCGGCATCACCACGCTCGGGGCGGAGCCGGTGGCGCTGGGCTGGTATGCGATCGACGTCGCCAGCGCGGCGTATCGACGGTCGTTCCGGCACGTGGCCGAGTCCGTGGCGCACGCGGTAGCCGCAGCGCCCACCGACGAGCTCTTCCCGATCCTCGTGCAGCATGGCACCCGGCAGCGGAAGGAATCCCGGCGGCTCGCCGAGCTGCGGCGGCGGCTCGGCGCGGACCCGGCGGACGGCTCCGCGGAACCGTGAGCGACTCGCCGTTCAGCCGAGTCCGGCGGAGAAGCCCACGCCCGTCAGCTCCGCGGATGCCTCCCACAGTCGGCGGGCCAGGTCCGGGTCGGAGGCCTCCGCGCTGCGCCCCGCGAGCGCGGGCCCGCCGCGGGCGCCGAGCATCCTGTCCGGCCCGAGGAAACTCCCGCCGGGAAGATCCTGGCTGGCGGCGTAGAGGGTGGGCAGCGCTCCCGCCTCGGCGCTCTGCGCGATGGTCGCGTTGCCGATGCGCCCCAGCAGGTCTCCGATGGGGTTCGCAGTCCGCGTCTGCAGGTTGGTGGAGGCGTAGCCGGGGTGCGCGGAAAGCGAGCGGACTGGGGAGCCGGCCTTGCGCAGTCGGCGTTCCAGGTCCAAGGAGAACAGCAGATTCGCCAGCTTCGACTGGCCGTACGCGCGGACGCGGTCGTAGCGGCGGCGCCGCCAGTTGAGATCTTCCAGGTCGATCGTGCCCATGCGGTGCGCCAGCGATGCCACCGTCACCACGCGGTCGGTGATGCGCGGCAGCAACAGATTCGTCAGAGCGAAGTGGCCCAGGTGGTTGACGCCGATCTGCGTTTCGAATCCGTCGGCCGTCCGGCCCTCGGGCACGTGCATGATGCCGGCGTTGTTGACCAGCAGGTCGATCGGGCTGTCGCCCCAGTCTTCCGTGAAACGGCGCACCGAGGCGAGGTCGGCCAGGTCGAGCGCGCGCACGTCGGTCTCGCCGGCTATGCCCGCCGCGGCCTGCCGTCCCCGGTCGGTGTCGCGGACCGCCAGCACGACCGTGGCCCCGGCTCCCGCCAGGTGCCGGGCCGTGATCAGCCCGAGCCCGCTGGTGGCGCCGGTGACGACGGCGGTGCGGCCGGTGAACGACGGGAGGTTCGCTGCGGTCCAGGAGCTGTGCGGCATGCCGCCGACGTTACCCGCCGAGCCGCTTGGCGACCGCCTTCCGCTGCTGGTCCGCGTAGCGTGCGATGCCCTTCGCCAGGCGCCGGGAGTGCGGGGTGGCGATGATGGACGCGAGTGAGAGCGGGGTGGGCTGCGCGGCGATCGGGCGGAGGTGCGAGAACGTGTCGAATCCGAACTTGCCGTGGTAATTGCCCATCCCGGACCGCCCCACACCGCCGAACGGCAGGTGGTGCATCGCGTTGACGAGGCCGAAGTCGTTGCGGTTGACACTGCCGGAGCGGGTGCGCGCGAAGAACCGGCGGAACGCCGCGTCGTCGTCGCCGTACCAGTAGGCGCCCAGCGGGCTGGGCCGCGGCGCCAGGTAGTCGATGACCTCGTCCACCGCGCCGTAGGTGTGCACCGCCAGAACGGGGCCGAAGATTTCCTCGCGGCTGATCTCCATCGCGTCGGTGACACCGGTGACGACGGTGGGCGCGATCTGTCGGCGCACAGGATCCGCCGGTTCCTCGTCGGCGCTGCGCACCGTCGCACCCTTCGCCCGCGCGTCGTCGAGAAGTCCCATGATGCGCTGGTACGCGTCGTCGTCGATGAGCGACACGTACTGCTCGTTGCCGGAGACGACGGGATAGCGCTTGCGCCAGCCGTCGAGGAGGGCCTCGACGAAGGCGTCCGCCGACTCCTCGGGGACGAAGGCGTAGTCGGGGGACAGGCAGGTTTGACCGCTGTTGACCATCCGGGCGGCGCCGATCCTGTCGGCCGCCCGGCGCACGTCGGCGGTGCGGGCGACGACGGCGGGGTTCTTCCCGCCCAACTCGAGGGTGACGGGCGTGAGGTTGTCGGCGGCGGCCCGCTGGATTCTGCGGCCCGTCTCGGTGGAGCCGGTGAAGAACAGGTGGTCGAACGGCAGCGCGGCGAACTGCGCACCGGAGGCGACCTCCTTGGTGACCACCACGAGTTCCTCCGGCGCGAAGTACTGCGGGGCCAGCTCGGCGAGCACCGCGCTCATGCGGGGCAGGGCGGACGATGGGCGCAGCATGACCCGGTTGCCGGCGGCGAGCGCGGCGGCCGCCGGCTGCATGAGCAGCTGCAGCGGGAAGTTCCACGGCGCGATCACGCCCACCACGCCCAGTGGCACTGCGTGCGTCTCCATGGTGACGCCGAACAGGCGGGCCAGCGGCTGTGGCCGTTGCGGGCGCATCCACGAGGCCAGGTTCTTCTGCAGGTAGGTCATCTCGCCCAGGCCGGAGACGACGTCGGCGATGAGTGACAACGATTCGGGGCGGGTGCCGTAGTCGTCGCGGATGGCGGCGGTGAGCCTGTCGCCGCCGTCGAGGAGCATTGCCTTGAGCCGGTCGATCCGGTCGATGCGGGCCTGCGCCGTGGCGGGTCCGTCAGCGAGGAAGGCGGTGCGCTGGCTGTCGAACAGTTCCTGAAGTCGCTCGGTGGTCACCTGTCCAGGCTATGTCAGACGGGTGTGCCGCCGTCAGTCCAGTTCGTCTTCCGACGTCAACCGCATGCCGGTGACGCCGTCGATGCCGCCGAGCCGCGCGAGCAACTCGTCCGGCTTCCCGCCGCCGCGCAGGCTGAGCGCCACGGACACGTGCCCGTCCTCCTCCTCGCGCGGCGCGACCCGGATGACGCGCCATCGCGCGTCGGTGGCCGCCGCGAGCAGCTCCCGCAGGGTGCCGCCGCCGGTGCGGTAGTCCACGTCGATGTCGACGAGCGTGTCCGCGCCCGGCAGGCGCCGCGTGATCACCGGGTAGCCGAAGGCGATGACGAAATGCAGCGCCGTAACGACGACGGCGAGCAGCCACAGCCCGGCCCCGGCGGCCATCCCGATGCCCGTGGTCTCCCACACCGCTGCGGCCGTGGTGAGCCCCCGGACGGCCCCGCGTCGGGTGATGATCAGGCCGGCGCCGATGAATCCGACGCCGGAAAGGATCTGCGCGGCCACGCGTGACGGGTCCAGCGATACGCCGTCGCCGAGCACGTCGAAGAACCCGTACTTGCTGATCTGCACCATCAGGGCTGCGGCGGTGCCGACGATCGCCTGCGTCTTGAGCCCCGCGCTCTTGCCGCGGAGCCTGCGCTCCAGGCCGATCAGCGAGGCGAGGACGAACGCCAGGATCAGCTCGCCGATCTGCAGCAGACCCTGGCCCTCAGCGTTGCCGAGTCCTGCGGCGACCTCCGATACTCCCATCGTGTTCACAGTAGGCCACGAGCGGTGTCACCCCCAGGGCGACGAGGTGGGGGGTCCGGCCGCGGCGCGCTCGCACACCCAGCCGTCGGGACGCTCGCCGTCCTCCAAGAAGGCCAGGTACTGCTCGGCGGCGGAGTCGGAGAGGATGCCGCGCAGCTCCGGGTAGAGGATCGGCTCCTCTTTGGCGTTGTGGGCGTCCAGGCGTGTGAGTAGATCCCGGCACAGTGCCGCGGTAGACGAGTCGGGTGCCGGATTGACGGTGAGCGCGGCTTCGACCTGATCGAGGACCTGCCACATCTCGCCGTGCTCCCGCAGCATGACGAATACAGGGGCCATCATTCCGGCGTCGCGCAGCGGCGGGAAAAGGTAGACCTCCTCGAGGTAGATGTGCCGTCGCAGCTCTTCGAACGCCGCCTCGAGGCGTTCGCGGCCGTCGGCGTCGCCGTTCAGGTACGCGTAGATCCCCTCGTCGATCTCGTGGTGCTCCGCCTCCATGGCCTCCGCGAGCGTCGTGTCGGTCATGCCGGGCCTCCGTCCGTGCCGATGTCCACCCTCGCATTAATCATAGGACGAACGTTCCGTAAAAGCGGCGGCCGGCGTCAGAAATCCACGTCCAGGCAGGCCAGCCGCGCGCCGGCGTCGCCCGCGTCGTGCGAGCCGGTGGACGTGAGGTGGTCGAGGATTACCAGCGAGCGGGCTTCCCCGGGGCGGAACGTCCAGCCCAGCGTGCGGGTGCCGTAGGCGGTCCCTGCGGAGGTGGTGGTGAAGTCCAGCCACAGCTCGTTCGACGTGTTGGCGTACGCCGGATCGGTCGACGGGTTCCCCGGCGAGGCGGCGGGGTCCGGGCGGTTCTGATAGCGGGCTCCGGCGGACCCGGGTTGCTTGCCGCATGGTTCCGTGGTGGCGTGCACGCCGTACTCGGTGGCAGGTTGCAGCCCGGTGACGTTGAGGGTCACCACGGTCTGCGAGCCGTGCACGGACTCGGTGACCGTGGCCGTCGAATTCGGCGGGACCTTCGCGGGGTCGTAGGTGACGGCGTTGGAGGCGATCTCCGGCACGAGGAAGACGCCCGTGGTGACGTGGGAGGCGGGCGGCGCGGCGTCGGCGGGCGGGGGCGCGGCGGCATCGGACCCGCACGCGGCGGTCGCGGCCGCCGCGGCGATTGCGACGACCACGGCGGCGCACTTCGCAGGTGCCGCACGACGCGTGTCCATACGTCCAGACCTACTCCGTGAACACGTTCGGGGCCACCGACGACAGGACGGGCAGCGAGAGCCCCTGGCCTGCACTGCTTTGCGGGATCGTCACTCGGTGGGCCGTGATGCCGCCGCGGTAGTTGACATCGCCGCCCGCGACGACCAGGCGGAGCCGGTGGCCGGTGTCGATGCGGTGCACGAGCGTGCGCATGTCCACGGTGACGGGCTCCGACGGGTCGAGCACCCGCACCGGCGAGACGAGGCCGTCGATGAGCTCCGCGGTACCGTCGGGCGCCACGTCGTAGAGCTTGGCGAACACCACCGCGGAATCCGCGACGCTGCCGTCGAGCGTGCGCTCGGTGGCCATGGTCAAGCGGAGCGTGGGGCCGCCGACGATGTCGACGGGGGCCTGTGCCGGAGCCGTCGTCCACGCGGCGGCGCTGCCGGGGAGCTCCGCCGCCGGCACATCCATCGCCGGTGCCACCGCAGGTGCGGAGACCTCGGTGGGCAGCCCGCCCGGCAGCGTGTACAGCGACTGGGCTCCTTCCGTCACCGCCCCGGCGTCGGCGGGGACCAGCTTCCCGTCGCCGGACAGTGCGAGGGTGCGGGGGGCGCCGACATCCACGGTGGGCGATTCCGCGTACGCGGGGGCGGCATTGCCCGTGTATTCGATCCAGGGGCGGAAGTACGCGAACTCGGGCCCGGTGGGGGTGGGCGCGTCTTTGAGGTAATGGTCGAGCCAGTCGGTGCGGCGCTGCACCATGTACTGGGTCTGCGGGTCCCACGCCTCGCCGGCGCCCGGATTCTCGCCGGGGACCGTCCCGCCGCTGGAATGTCCGAACCGCTGCCACACCAGCTTGACCTCGGTGCCCTGGGCCTGGAGTGCGCGATAGGTGGCGGTGGCCTCGCGCAGGTCGAACAGCGTGTCCTGCTCGCCCTGCAGCAGGAGTGTCGGGACGGTGACGTCGGGGAGGTAGGAGGACACCGAGGTGGCGCGGAAGGTGTCGATGACGTGCTGATCGACGGTGCCGGTGGTGACGCCCTCGGCCAGGCCCTGGCACACCTCCGGCATGAAGTTGGGGCAGCCGGCCAGCCGGGACGGGTCCTCCCGGTAACTCCGGTACTGGACCGGGGTGAGGAATCCGGCCGCGGCGAGCGCCGCCGTCCAAGTGAGCTTGCTGACGCCGGGGACCGGGCCGCCCACCCCCGCCCCCTGGTCGAGGGTGTTCGGCACCAGCGAGTACGACAGGTCGTTCCACGTGATCGACGGTGTGATCGTGTCCAGCCGCGCGTCCACGGCGGCGACGGCGAACTGGATCTGCCCGCCGTATGATCCGCCGATCATGCCCACGCGCGGATCGTGGTCGCGGGCCGTGCCACGGTGGTCCACGGCGTCGCGCGCGACGTAGTCCGGTGCGGCGGCGGGGCGGGTGTGGGCGGCGTCGGCGAAGGCGATCCCGTCGCGTCCCCCGAGGAAGCCGATCAGCTGGGACCCTGCCCGGCCGTCCTGTGCGCGGCTGTCCATGCCGATGCGGCACCCGGAGCCGCCGAAGCCGAGACCCGAGTACGCCAGCACCGCGTACCCGCGGCCGGAGAAGTACTCGGCGGCTGTGGTCAAGTCGTCCTTGGAGCCGCCGAATCCGTTGGTGGCGAGGATCGCGGGCACCGGCGCGTCGGCCGTCGCACCCGCGGGGCGGTACAGATCCCCGACGATGTCGCATTGCTGTTCGCCCGGCCCCACTGTCACGGCGAAGTGCAAAGTGGTGACGTCGGCCGCCTGCGGCGCCGCGCGGGCGACGGCTGGTGCCACGGTGAGCATCGCGGCGAGAGCGGCGGCCACCGGAACCGTTCGTGCGGACAGCCTGCGCATTGAACCACCCCTCCCCGGGCGCGCATGGCCCGGATGCGACGTGATCGTACGGCGGCCGTGTCTTCGTGCGGGCGGAATTCCACTGGATCGGTCCGCGTGCCCCGTTTTGATCCGCCGCGCGCCGGGATATACAAGGGCATGTTCGTTCGATCAGACAATCCGCTCGCCCGACGAATCACCGTCACCGCCGGAGCGGGGGCTTGCAGCCGGGTCGCGACTTCGGCGCCCACGCCCACACGAAGCCGTGCGGGCCGGAACCGTCGGACTCGGGGCCGCACTATCAGAACGTGCAGGACCCGGCGGCCACCGCTGATTCGCCGTCCACGGACCCCGCCTACGCCAACCCGCAGAACGAGGTGTGGCTCGACTTCACCACCGACGGCAGCGGCGTCGGCTACGGCCGATTGGGAGTTCCGCGACGGCGGGGCACAGTCCCTGGTGCTGCATGCGAAGCGCACCGCGACCGGGCCGGGCGAGGCCGGATCGCCGGGTGACCGGCTGGCCTGCATGGACGTGGGCCTCTCGCCGGGCGTTCACCAGGACTGACGATTAGGTCACTTGTCCAGTAATTCGCCGAGGTGCCTCACGTAAAAGTGAGCGCGAAGCGGTGGCCGGTGCCTCACGCAGTGTGAGCGCGTGGGAGGCTTGCGCTACTTCGCCTGGGCCAATCGGTTGATTGACGGTTGTAATGCTTCCAAGTC
>NZ_JAENKO010000038.1 GCF_016599145.1 Tomitella cavernea | reverse complement strand
GGCCCTGCGCAGGGGTCGGCCCCCGCACCGGCCACCAACCCCGCGCACCGGTCCGGCGCCGAGCCGCCCCGGCGCAGCACGGCGGCACCGGCGGCGGGCTCAGAGACCCCCCGGCCCCGGTACCCGTGGGAGGAGCGCCCCACCGCGCCGCGCATGCGTGCGAACGGGGGCGACCCCGGCACCGGAGCGGCCCGCGAGCGGCCCGGCGCACATGCAGCGCCCGAAGACACTGCGCTGGAACCGGAATCGGCGGGGCACGGGCAGGACGAATCCGACGAGGCCACCGGCGGCAGGCACCTGCGTCCCGACGTCTCCGGCCAGGTCACCGTGGAGGAACTGCTGCGGCGCCACCGGAAGTAGCCTCGGCCGCCCCGCACCGGGCCGGATCGTGGCACACGTCGCAGGGCCGACCTGCGGTGGCGACCGCCACCGGCTGCACCCCCGGGCGATACGGTGGGTCCGTGGCCTCCTTCCGCGACATCCTCGCCCGCGGTGTCAAGAACCGTTGGATGCTCTACATCGCGAGCATGGCCGCTGCGAACGTCTTCGCGGGTGTGGTCGCCGCGGTGCTCCTGCTCTGGGTGCTGCCGATCCCGAGGGACGTGCTCAAACTCAACCGCGGCGACGTCATCTTCTACACCGCACTGATCTATCTCGTTGCCGGCGCCGTGATCAGCATCGGCACCGCCGTGGTGCTGCTGGGCCCGGTGGCGCGATGGCGTAGACGCGGAGGCCCTCCCACCGCCGCCGAACAGTCCTCCGTCATGCTCCTGCCGCTGCGCCAGGCGCTGGTGCACACGGTGGTGTGGCTGATCGGCGCCGTCGCCTTCATCGCCTACAACTACTCGGACACGCCGAACCTCGCAATCACCGGCGGCATCGTGCTGGCACTGGTCTCGGTGGGCACGTTCGGTGCCAGCTACATGCTGGGCGAGCGCATTCTGCGCCCCGTCGCCGCGCGGGCCCTGTCCGACGCCGAGTACGCCCCGCTGTACGCTCCGCCGATCAGCATGCGCTTGCTGCTCACTTGGGGGCTCGGCACGCTGGTGCCCACCATCGGCTTGCTCACCCTCGCCATCGGCCAGCTCACTGGCTGGGTCGACGCGAGCAGCACCACCTTCGCCGCGGCCGTCATCGCGATGTGCGTGCTCACCGGGCTGACGTCGCTCGTGCTCACGCTGCTCGCAAGTGCGCACCTGTCCGATCCGGTGCGGCAACTGCGGGCCGCGCTGCTCGACGTGCGCAACGATGTGCGCGGCGCAAGCGTCAACGTCTACGACGGCAGTGAGCTGGGCATGCTGCAGGTGGGCTTCAACCGCATGGTGACCGCGGTGGACGAACGGCGCAGGCTGCGCACGCTGTTCGGCAAGCACGTCGGCGACGACGTCGCGCGGCTGGCGCTGGAGAACGGCACCGAGCTCGGCGGGGAGACACGTTTCGTCGCCGTGCTGTTCGTCGACATGATCGCCTCCACCCGCATGGCCGCGGCCCGCCCGCCCACCGAGGTGGTCGACGTGCTCAACCGCTTCTTCGAGGTCATCGTGGAGGTGGTGCACCGGCAGGGCGGCTTCATCAACAAGTTCATCGGCGACGAGGTGTTCGCCGTGTTCGGCGCACCGCTGGAGATGCCGGATCCGTGCACGGCGACGCTGCAGGCGGCGCGCCGGATGCGCGCCGAACTGGTGGAACGCACCGGGATCGACGCGGGCATCGGCGTCTCGTCGGGCGTGTGCGTGGCCGGCAACGTGGGCGCCGCCGAACGGCTCGAATACACGGTGATCGGCGACGCCGTCAACGAGGCCGCGCGGCTCACCGAGCTTGCGAAGATCCATCCGTCACGGGTGTTCGCCTCGCAGCGCACCGTCACCGCGGCCTGCGCCGAGGAACGGAAGCACTGGACGGCGGGACGCAGCCTGGTGCTGCGCGGCCGCAGGATGCCGACCGAGATCGCGTACCCGGCGGACGCGCACGCCGCCGCGAACGGATCCGCCGATACGCGCGGATCCGCTGCGGTGGGCAGAGTCGCCGACAACGACGACCCGGGGCCCGCCACCGCGCCCCAATACCGGCCGCACCCGGGCGAAACCGGTTGAGCGGCTGCAGCACCGACGACGGCCGCGGGCATGACCCTCATCCGCCCCGTGCGAGCAGGCGTTCGGGGCCACGCCGGTGCCACCTGCGACACGGGCATTGCAGTGCGGGCAGATAGGCTGGGATGATGCCCGCCCGCGACTCTGCTGCGCCCGCAACCCGGCAGCGCCCCCGGTTCTGGTGGGTACGGTGGGTGCTCGGCGTCGGGCTCATAGCGTTGCTCACCGCGGAGGGCTTCTACCTGTGGCCGTCGCTGAACAATTCCTGGCACGCGCTCAGCGAGATCCACTGGGGCTGGGTGGCCGCATGCATCCTGGCCCAGGCCGCGTCGATGAGCAGTTTCGGGCGTGTGCAGAAGGTGCTGCTGGGCGCCGCGGGCGTGAAGATCAGCCAGCTCAAGTCGCTGGCCGTGATCTACGCCAGCACCGCGATGAGCCTCACTCTTCCCGCCGGCCAGGTGTTCTCCACCGCGTTCACGTACCGGCGCACCCGCCGGTGGGGCGCCAGCCCTGTGGTGGCGTCGTGGCAGGTCGCGATGTCCGGTGTGCTCGCCGCTGCGGGCCTCACCGTGCTGGGGGTGGGTGGTGCGCTGTTCGTCGGCACGGCGGTCAACCCGTTCACCGCCGTGTTCAGCGTGGTCGGACTGTTCGCGCTGGCGTACGCGGGCCGGTACGTGGCCAACCACCCGGATTCGCTCGAAGACCTCGGCCGGTGGGCGCTGCGCTGGTTCAACTGGGCACGGAGCAAACCCCGCGCCACCGGGATGGACCGCTGGCGCGGCATCATCGAGCAGCTCAAATACGTCCAGCTGGGCGCCAAGGACGGCGCGGTCGCCTTCGGCTGGTCGTTCTACAACTGGGTCGCGGACATCGCTTGCCTGGGGTTCGCCTGCTGGGCGGTGGGCGCGCATCCCAGCATCTCGTCGCTGGCCATCGCATACGCGGCCGCCAAGGCCGTGGGGGCGATCCCCGGCATGCCCGGCGGGCTCGTGTTCGTAGAGGGCACACTGATCGCGGCGCTCACCGCCGGCGGGCTCACGGGTGGCGAAGCGGTGGCCTCGGTGCTCGTCTACCGCATCGTCAGCTTCATCCTGGTCGCGATCGTCGGATGGATCATCTTCCTCGTCCTGTTCCGCACCCAGGACCACGAAGACCTCGCCGCCGACCGTGACCTGCGCGAACGCGAACTGGCCGAGCTCGAAGACGAGCGGTCCAGCACCCACGGCGTGAGCGCCGCCGCGCCGGAGTCCGACGAAGACGGCCCGCCCGGCCGCGCCGGAGAGGCCTCGCCCCGGGAGGGCGGCGGACCGTCCGCCGCTGCGGACGCATCCGGGGGTGCCGCAGCCGACGACGGGCTGCCCGCGGTCGACGACGGCCTGCTCGACTGGCCGCGTTCCGGTCGGCCCCCCGATCGCGCTCCGTACGACCGCCGCCACCCGAGCGCAAGGCTCCGCGACTGACGTCTCCCGCGCGCGGCGCCCGTCACCCCTTCTTGTGCGCCGCGTACCAGTCGATGAGTTCCGGCTCGTCCACCGCGGTCCGGTCGACGGCGGTGGCCGGGTCGGCGCCCAGCAGCAGCCGCTTCACCGGCACCTCGAGCTTTTTGCCGGTGCGCGCGTGCGGCACGCCGGGGGCCGCGATGACCTCGTCGGGCACGTGCCGCGGCGACGCTTTGTCGCGCACCGCCGCCTTGATCCGGCCGGCGAGGGCGTCGTCCAACTCGGCACCGTCGCGCAACACCACGAACAGCGGCATCCAGTATCCGCCGCCCGGCTGCTCCACGCCCAGCACCATCGCCTCGGCCACCTCGGGGATCGACTCGACGGCCTGGTAGATGTCAGCACTGCCCATTCGGATGCCGTTGCGGTTCAGCGTGGAATCGGAGCGCCCGTGGATCTCCACGCTGCCCCGTTCGGTGACGGTCACCCAGTCGCCGTGCCGCCACACGCCGGGGTAGGTGTCGAAGTACGCGTCGTGGTAGCGCGCGCCGTCCGGGTCGTTCCAGAAGCGCAAGGGCATCGACGGCATCGGCCGAGTGACCACCAGCTCCCCCACTTCGTCGACCACCGGCTCGCCCGAGGGGTCGAACGCGGCGAGCGCGACGCCGAGCAGGCGGCAAGACAGCTCCCCCGCCCACACCGGCACGTTCGGCGCGGCGCCGACGAAGGCGGTGACGACGTCCGTGCCGCCGCTGATCGAGTTGATCTGCACCCGCGCGCCCACCTCGTCGCGCAGCCACTCCGCGGACGACGCCGGCAGCGTCGCCCCCGTCACGCCCACCATGCGCAGCGCGGACAGGTCGTACTCGGCCGCGGGACGCGCGCCCGCCTTGATGCACGCGAGCACGTAGCCCGGGCTGGTGCCCAGGAACGTCACCGCGTTCTCGGCCGCCATCCGCCAGAGCCCGTCCGGGCCGGGATACGCCGGGCTGCCGTCGTAGGTGACGATGGTGGCGCCCGCCAGCAGACCCGCCACCTGGAAGTTCCACATCATCCAGCTGGGCGAGGTGAACCAGAAGAACGTCTCTCCGGGGCCCAGGTCCGAGTGCAGCACGCCCGCCTTGAGGTGCTCGAGTACCACCCCGCCGTGCCCGTGCACGATCCCCTTGGGCAGCCCGGTGGTGCCCGAGGAGAACACCACCCACAGCGGATGGTCGAAAGCCACCCGCTCGGTGACCAACACGTGCTCCCCCGCGGTGGCGGCGGCCCAGCCGACGACCTGGTCGCCGCCGGGAGCCAGCGAGGCCACCACGGTCTGCTCGTCGCCGCCGGAGCGCGCCACCAGCACCGTCAGCGTCAGGCCGGGCAGGCCCGCGCGCAGCTCGTCCACCGCGGCACGCTGATCACGCGGCTTGCCGCCGTAGTCGTACCCGTCGGCCGTGACGAGCACCGTCGGCTCCAGCTGCCCCAGCCGGTCCACCGCGGCGGGCGCCGAATAGTCCTGGCCGCACGCACCCCAGACGGCGCCGACGCTCGCGGCGGCGAGGAACGCGATCACCGTCTCGGAGATGTTCGGCAGGTACCCGACGACGCGGTCGCCGGGGCGCACACCGGCCTCGCGGAGCGTGTGCGCCAGCGCAGCCGTCCGCGAGCGCAACTCCGCCCAGGTGACCGCGCGCGCGGCGCGCCCCTCCGCCAGATCGAGAATCGCGGGACGGCCGGCGGCGTCCTGCGCGGCGCCGTGCCGGAACACCTGGTCGACGTAGTTGATGCGCGCATCCGGGAACCACACGGCCCCCGGCATGCGGTCCTCGGCCAGCGCGGGCCCCGGGTCGGTGTCGGAGGCGATGTCGAAGTAATCCCACACGGCCTGCCAGAACGCGCCCAGATTCGCCGTCGACCACTGCCACAGCCGGTCGTAGTCGGAGGCGTCGGTGGGCACGCCCGGGCCGTCCGGATTCTCCTGCCGGACCAGATCCGCGAACTCGACCATCGCGCTGCCCGCCACCGTGTCCGCGTCCGGTTCCCAGAGCATCGCCGCCGCGCTCCCGCTCGCCTTCGTCACTTTCGCCGCCCTCGCTTCGCTGTGGTCCGGGTCTCAGGAAAGGCTATCGCGCGCGACCTCCCCCACCGACGTGAGCCCGGCCAACCCCAAGGTCAGGTCGAACTCGGCGATGATGTTCGCCACCGCGTCGCGCGCGCCGTCGCGGCCGCCGAGCGCCAGACCGTACAGGTGCGGGCGGCCGACGGTCACCGCGTCGGCGCCCAGGGCGAGCGCCTTGAACACGTCGGCACCGCCGCGCACCCCGCTGTCCAGCAGCACGGCCGCCCGCCCGTCGACCACCGGGGCGATCACCTCAAGCGCGTCGAGCGACCCGATCGCCCCGTCCACCTGGCGACCCCCGTGGTTGGACACGATGATGCCGTCGAGGCCCTCGTCCATCGCCCGGCGCGCATCGTCCGGATGCAGCACGCCCTTGAGCAGCACCGGAAGCCGGGTGCGGCCGCGCAGCGTCGCGATGTCTTCCCAGCTCAACGACGGCCGCGAGTAGATGTCGAGGAACGTTTCCACCGCGGCCCGCGGCTCCGGCGAGCGCAGGTTGGCCGCCAGCGCGCCCGGGTAGCGGCGGCTCATCGCGATCAGCGACCGCACGGCGCCCCACGTCACCTCGACATCGGCCTTGCTCCCGGCCGCGGCGCGCACCCGGTCCTTGACGATGCGCACGAACCGCGGGTCCGAGGTGTACTGCGCGATGCCCTCACCACGCGCGAACGGCAGCGAGCCGATGTTGAGGTCCTGCGGCCGCCAACCCAGCATCGTCGTATCCAGGGTGACCACCAGCGCGTCGGCGCCGCTGCGCTCGGCCCGGCCGATGAGGCTGTCCACCAGCTGCTCGTCGGTGCTCCAGTACAGCTGGAACCAGTGCGGGGCGCCCCCGGGACCCGCCGCCCGGTCCTTCGCCGCGGCCGCGTCCTCCATCGGCGCGCAGCCCTGGTTGGAGAAGATGTAGGGCACGCCCAGCTCGGCCGCCGCCTCCGCGATCGCCACGTCCGCCTCGGGGTGCACCAGCTCGGCGGCGCCCACCGGGGCGAACAGCACCGGGGCCGGGATGCGGCGCCCGAACAGCTCCACCGACAGGTCGCGGCGCGAGACGTCCCGCAGCAGGCGCGGCACGATCCGATGCCGGTCGAACGCCGCACGGTTGGCGTCCATGGTGGTGCCCGCACCCGCGCCGCCCGCCACGTATGCCCAGGCCCGGCGCGACATCCTGCGCCGGGCCGCCTTCTCCAGGGCGGCGAAGTCGGTGGGGATCGCGGGCCGCCGGCCCAGCACCCCGTCCCGGTAGATGCGGTTCTGGCGCGTGCGGCCCGGCCCGGGCTCGGGAACTGTGTCTGTCATGCCCGCAGGATAATGGTCCGATGAGCGATTTCCGCCGCGACGGCGCACTCCGCCCGGACGCACCCTGCCCCTGCGGATTCGGCCCCCCGTATGCCGAATGCTGCGGGCGGTTTCACGGCGAGGACGGGGGCGCACCCGCAACGGCGCCCACCGCCGAGAAACTCATGCGCTCGCGGTACACGGCGTTCGTCGCGGGCCACGCCGACTATCTGCTGCGCACGTGGCATCCGGACACCCGGCCGCGGACGCTCACGCTCGACCCGGGCGTGCAGTGGACGCGGCTGACGATCGTCGCCACCACCGGCGGCGGGCTGCTGGAGCAGGCGGGCACAGTGGAGTTCGTGGCCCAGTACCACACCCGCGGGCCCGGCGGATCCTTCCAGCGGGGCCGGCAGCATGAGAACAGCCGGTTCGCCCGCGTCGACGGGGAGTGGGTGTACCAGGGCACGGTCTGAGGAGGTCCCCGCACCGGGCTCTGCCGCGCGCTCCCGATTCTCTGCGCCTGCTCAACAGCACGGACACACTCGGGGCCGCCGGATCGCCTGTACTGCCGAGTAGCCTCCTAGGCGAGCGGCACAGCGGCGAGACACTCCGTCAGCCCTCTGTCAGCCGTACATCCACCCACGCGTGCGGGGCATGCCGCTCTCGCCGCCCGGGCCCGGGCGCACCGCCAGCGTCTGGTTGAGCCCCAGTCGGTGCGGGTATTCGAAGCCGATGGCGCTGGCCGCCAGGTACATCAGCCAAGTCCGCGCACGCTCGGCCCCCACCAGCGTCACCGCCCGGTCCCACTGCGCGGTCAGGTTGGCCACCCAGGCCCGCAACGTCAGCGCGTAGTGCTCGCGCAGCGATTCCGCGTCGCGTACCTCGAAGCCGCCCCGCTCCAGCGCGTCGACAGTGGCACTGAGCGGCAGGATCTCCCCGTCGGGGAACACGTACCGGTCGATGAAGGTGCGCGCCGCCTTACGCCCAGAGGACACTACCCGCGCCCCGCCCTGCACACGCGCCCGCGCCGAGTGGCCGGGCGGTAGCGGCCGCACCGAGGAGATCTGGTGGTTGAGCAGCCGGCCGCCGTCGCGCAACAGGCCGAACAGGTCTTCCGCGTACACCGGCAAGTGATCGAGGCCCACGTGCTCGGCCATCCCGATGGAGCAGATCGCGTCGAACGGGCCGTCGCGGACCTCGCGGTAGTCCTGCAGACGGATCTCCACCAGGTCCTCGACGCCGGCCTCGGCGACCCTACGGCGTGCCAGGTCCACCTGCTCGTGGCTCACCGTCACTCCCACCACCCGCGCGCCGTGCTCACGCGCGGCGTGGATGGCCATGGCGCCCCAGCCGCAGCCCACGTCCAGCAGCCGCGTCCCTGGCCGCAGATCCAGCTTGCGGCTGATGTGCTCGCACTTGGCCCATTGGGCGTCGTCGACGGAGGTGCAGCCGTCCGCCCAGTACCCGCACGAATACATCATCGTCGGCCCCAGGAGCAGCCGATAGAACTCGTTGCCGATGTCGTAGTGCGAGGAGACGGTGACGGCGTCGCGATGCTCGCTGTGCCGCCCGCCCGCGCGCCTGCGCAGCTCCGTCGCGGGCGGCCGCGGCGGCGGGCCGACGACGCCGTGCCGGATCATGCGCGCGACGCCCCTGCGGATCGAACGCGAGTCGACCCCGCGCACGCCGTGACTGGAGACCCGCTCGATGATCTGCGGCATGTCCAGCAGGTCGAACACGCTGCCCTGCACCTCCAGGTCGCCGGAGACGTAGGCGCGGGCCAGGCCGAGCTCGCCGGGCGAGTAGAGGATGCGGCGCAGCGCGCGCCGATTGCGGAACACCACGCGCACCGGGGCGTCCGCCGGGCCGGCCTCGGAGCCGTCCCACGCGACGAGCCGCAACGGCAGCGGCGCTTTGAGCACGTCTTCGAACGTCGTCAGGATGCCCGCCGCTACCGAACCCACAAGGACGATTGTGCTCCGGCGGCGCCTCCTCCGGGGTGCTTCCGCGGATTCGGGCGCCGGCGCCGCAGCGGCATGAGCACGCGTGCGGGCCCGGTCACGTCCCGGCCCGCGCACTTAACCTGCCGCGGACCGGTCCCGTACCGTCTCGGGCATGTACAAGATCATGCTGGCGCTGCACCTGGTGTTCGCCATCTTCGCCATCGGCCCGCTGATCCACGCGACCACGACCGCCTCGCGCGGGCTGCGCACCGGGGACGCCGGTGCCGTCGCGACGTCGTCCAAGTCCACCCGGATCTACTCGTACGCGTCGTTCCTGGCGGTGATCTTCGGCTTCGGACTCATGTCGTCCAAGTACCCCTGGGACGATGAGACCGTCGCGTCGTTCTCCGAGCCGTGGATCTGGATCTCGCTGATCCTGTGGTTCGTGGCCATCGTCATCGCGCTCATCGTGGTGGTCCCCGCGCTCGACTCCGCCGTCGAGAAGCTCAAGGCAGGTGAATCCGCGTCGGCACTGATCGGCAAGGTGGCGGGTTCCGGCGGCGTCATCGCCCTGCTGTTCCTGGCGACCGTATTCCTGATGGTCTACAAGCCGGGCGCGTAAGCCGAGAGATCAATACGGCCAGCTCGGCACCGCAGGCAGGTCCTCGCGGGTGGGCCGCCCGATCAGCCAGGCGAGCAGTTCCGCCTCGGGCAGGTCGGGCGTCTCGCCGTCCCAGCCGGTGCCGGGCAGCGCGGGCAGTTCAGTGGCCAGGGTGTGCGCGACGAACGCGGCCGACCAGTCGGCGGGGGTGTACCCCAGACCCAGGTCCACGTGATGGATCTCCAGCTCGCGCCACCGCAGCACCGGGATCATCCGGGCCGGCACCGTGTGCTTCCAGTGGATGTCCGTGTCCAGCGATGCTCCGTCGATGCTCCCCATCGTCCGGGCCGCCCGCGCACCGGAGAACTCCAGGTCCGCCCGCAGCAGCTCCGCCGGCCGGTCGGCGCCCTCCTCGATCGCCGACGCCCGCGCATCCGGCCCGCCCGGATACATCGCCGGCGCGGGACGGCCGTCGACGACCCCACGCGCGAACCGCCACATCGCATCCGCATTGCGCGCCAGGTGCGTCACCACATGCCCCCGCGTCCACCCCGGCAGCAGCGACGGCTCCCGCGCCTGCTGATCGGTCATGCCGGCGAGGGTGGCCTGCAGCCGCTCCCCCGACGCGCGCACCTCGTCGACCAGTCCCTCGTAGTCGTCGCCCATGCACCGAGACTAGCGCCGAGTCAGCCGTTCTCCGGTGCCCGAGCCCGGCCGGAGCACCGGAGAGCCACCAACGCGGCGGAGCGCCAGCTGTGCCTCTTCCGCTCCACCGGCGAACTCGATACGTTTCAATGGGCGGGCGGACACCCGCCCAGATCAACACAGCCGCAGTCCCAGCCGCAGTCCTAGCCACAGCCCCAGCCACAGTCGCAGCCACAGCCGCACCCCGCCCGCACCACTGCACGCCGGACCCGCCCGACCCCGAGGAGCGCAGATGACCCAAGACGCCGACGTGATCGTGGTGGGAGCCGGCCTGGCCGGGCTCGTCGCCGCCTACGAGCTCACCCGCGCCGGGCGCAAGGTCCTGGTGGTGGACCAAGAGAACGAGGCCAATCTGGGAGGGCAGGCGTTCTGGTCGCTCGGCGGGATCTTCCTGGTGAACAGCCCGGAGCAGCGGCGCATGGGCATCAAGGATTCCTACGACCTGGCGCTGCAGGACTGGAGCGGCTCAGCCGGGTTCGACCGTGACGATCAGGACCACTGGCCGCGGCAGTGGGCGCAGGCCTACGTGCAGTTCGCGGCGGGCGAGAAGCGTGCCTACATGCACGACCTGGGCATGCGGTTCATGCCCACGGTCGGCTGGGCGGAGCGCGGGCGCGGCACCGCCCTGGACCACGGCAACTCGGTGCCCCGCTTCCACATCTCGTGGGGCACCGGCCCGGAGGTGGTGCGCATCTTCGCCGAACCGGTGATGGCGGCGGCCAAGAGGGGGCTGGTCGCCTTCCGGCACCGGCACCAGGTGGACGAGGTGATCGTCGAGGGCGGCACTGCGGTGGGCGTGCGCGGCACCGTGCTGTCACCGTCCACCGAGTCCCGGGGCGTCAAGTCCAACCGGGACCGGGCCGGGGAGTTCGAGCTGCGGGCGCAGGCGGTGGTGGTGACCTCCGGCGGCATCGGCGGCAACCAGGAGCTGGTGCGCAAGAACTGGCCCGTGGACCGGCTGGGGCGCATGCCGCAGAACATGATCTGCGGGGTTCCCGCGCACGTCGACGGCCGCATGCTGGAGATCACCGAGAACGCGGGCGGCAGCATCGTCAACCGCGACCGCATGTGGCACTACACAGAGGGCATCGTCAACTGGGACCCCATCTGGCCGGACCACGGCATCCGCATCATCCCCGGGCCCTCGTCACTATGGCTCGACGCCGAGGGCCGGCGGCTGCCGACGCCGCTGTTCCCCGGGTTCGACACGCTCGGCACCCTCAAGCACATTCTGGGCACGGGGCACGACCACACGTGGTTCATCCTCACGCAGTCGATCATCGAGAAGGAGTTCGCGCTCTCGGGCTCCGAGCAGAACCCCGACATGACCGGCAAGGACCTCAAGCTGCTGCTGGGACGCGTGGGCAAGGGCGCGCCGGGCCCGGTGGACAGCTTCATGCGCTACGGGGAGGACTTCGTGGTGCGCGACGACCTGCGCTCTCTCGTCGACGGCATGAACGCCATCGGCTCGGGCCCCACGCTCGACTACGCGCAGGTGGAGCGCGAGGTGCTGGCCCGCGACCGCGAGCTCGACAACACCTACTCGAAGGACCTGCAGCTCATGGCCGTACGCAACGCGCGCAGTTACCTGGCGGACAAGGTCACCCGGGTGGCCAGGCCGCACAAGCTGCTCGACCCGGCCCACGGCCCGCTCATCGCGGTGCGGCTGCACCTGCTCACCCGCAAGACGCTGGGTGGCCTTGAGACCAACCTCGATTCGCAGGTCATGCGGCCCGACGGTACCGCGTTCGACGGGCTCTACGCGGCCGGGGAGGTCGCCGGGTTCGGCGGCGGCGGCATGCACGGATACAACGCGCTGGAGGGGACGTTCCTGGGTGGATGCATCTTCTCCGGCCGGGCGGCGGGCCGGGCGCTGGCACGCGACCTGGGATAGCGGCAGTGCCCCCGCACCCAGAGTTGTCTACCCCGAGGACGCTACTCCGTAGTCCGGGTACACCTGCGCCGCCGATTCATCCTTGTCCTGATGAGTAGCCGCGGAAGAGGCGGTGGGCACGCGTAAGGGAGCGCCGCTCACTACCCCGGCAGCCAGGCCCCGTGCAGCCCCGCCGGCACCCGGTGCGGCAGCCGCACGCGGGCGCGTGGGCCCGCGTGCGGCTCCTCGCCGTCGAACACGTAGAACCAGCTGGTCCGGTCACTGCGATCGGTGACGATGGAGCCCCAGTAGTGCGCGCCGTCGCCGGCGGGCAGATGCACGGGCTCGCCGAACGACAGCGCCGCGTCGCCCCACGTGACGCCCGCACCCGTGTCGAGGTCGTACCACCTGAGCAGGTCCGCGTCGCCGCCGACGAGGTCCGATCCGGCACTCTCGCCCACCGTCGCCACCTGACGGTGCGGGCGCCCGATGAGGCGGTCGTCGATGCGCGGGAACTCCATGGTCCCGTCGGCCAGCTCGGTGCGCGTCATCCGCCCCGTCGCCGGGTCCAGCACCGCCCGCACCAGGGTGCTGGCGGCCGGTTCCTGCGCTCCGATCACGACCCCCGGGTGATCCCACTGGACGTAGTCCAGCACCACGGTGCCGTCGCCGGCGTCGTACGCGTTGGCGGTGTGCCACATCCAGAACGCCTCGTCGGAGCACCAGCGCACCGGCGCGCCGTCGCGGGGGATGAGCGCGATCCGCGCTCCCATTCGCGGACGCCATTGCAGCACGGATCCGCCCGTCATCGCTGCGCCGATGTCGAACACCAGCGGGCACACCGGCACCACGAGGTATGTCGCGGTGAGGGCCATGTCGTGGATCATCACGGGGACGTCGAGCCCGTCCACCGCCGTCACCGGCCGCGTGGGGACGCCGTCCCGCCCGATCGCCGTCCACGTGAGGTACGGCGCCTCGAGCGAGTAGCAGAACGAGAACATCTCCCCCGTCGCCGGATCCACCTTGGGGTGCGCGGTGAGCCCGGCCGGCACCACTCCGTCGAAGGTCTCCTTGCACACCGTGCGCAGGTCGGCCGGGTCGAGGCGGAACGGCGGGGCCGACTCGGCGAGGGCCAGCAGCCGCCCGCCGTGCCGGACCACGTTGATGTCCGGCAGGTCGCGGTCGCTGTAGGCCAGGTCGTCGCCCACCACTTCGGGCCCGGGCCGATACAGCGTCATGATTCCGGGCCACAGCGCGCGCCCCGCCGCCTCCTCCGCCACCAGGGCCGGGGTGCGCACGAAGGCGTTGCGGTAACGCGCGCCGGCCCCGTCGAGTTCGATGCGGTGCACCATCGCGTCGCCGTCGATGGGGTACAGGTACGACCCGATGGGGTCGAAGCGCATATTGGGGCCGTTGCGCAGGTAGCTGCCGCGCAGCGTTGTGGGCAGCTCGCCCTGCACCTCGAGCTCCGCGGAGTCGATCTCGGCACGCTGCGGCTCGAAAACCCCCCGCAGGTGCGGGTTCGTGGCCGGGTCCACCGGGGAGGGCAACTCGTCGAATGCGGTCATCGTCTCTCCTCGAAAGGTGCCGTCCGGCGACGTCGGCTCCGATTATGCGCGTGCAACGGCGCCGTCACGCGGGTTCCGGCGAATCCGCGGCGGGCAATTGTCCCACTGATCACCTACCGGCCGCCCGCTGGACACCAGTCCGGCCTAGCATGACGCGACGGACCGGAATTCCGACGAACCCTCACGACCCCGGGAGCAGCGCGTGCGATTCACCTTTGCCGATGCCATGACGAACCCCCAGTACTACGTGCCTCTGGCGCAGGCCGCCGAGGACGCGGGCTACCACTCGTTCGCCGTCGCGGACAGCATCTGCTACCCCGAGGTCTCCGACTCCACCTACCCCTACACCCCGGACGGCAGCCGCGAGTTCCTGGAGAACAAGCCGTTCATCGAGGCGTTCATCCTCATCACCGCGATGGCGCAGGCCACCGAGCGGATCCGGTTCGTGCCGTTCGTGCTCAAGCTGCCGGTGCGTCCCCCCGTGCTCGTCGCCAAGCAGGCCGCGTCCATCGCCGCCCTCTACGACAACCGCCTGAGCCTGGGCGTGGGCCTGAGCCCGTGGCCCGAGGACTTCGACGTGATGGGCGTGCCGTTCCCCAAGCGCGGCAAGCGCATGAACGAGGCCATGCGGATCATCAGGGGGCTGACCTCCGGCGGGTACTTCGAGCACCACGGCGAGATCTACGACCTGCAGTCGATCAAGATCAACCCGGTGCCCAGCAAACCGGTCCCGATGCTGGTCGGCGGCCACAGCGACGCCGCGCTGCGCCGCGCGGTGCGCCTGGGCGACGGCTGGATGCACGCCGGCGGCGAGACCGACGAGCTCGACGAGATCCTCACCCGCCTGGCCACCGTGCGCAAGGCGGAGGGCAAGGAGGGCGATCCGTTCGAGATCCACGTGGCCTCCATCGACGCGTTCTCCGTGGACGGCGTCAAGCGGCTCGAGGACAAGGGCGTGACCGACGTGACGGTCGGATTCCGGATGCCTTACCAGATGGAGCAGGATACCCAGCCGCTGGAGGAGAAGATCACGGCGCTGCGGAAATTCTCCGACAAGGTCATCAGCAAGTGCGACTGACCTCCCTCCCGGTGGGACCGACGTGAACCATCCCACCGGTCCGGGCGTGGCGGGCGCCGCGCGCAGCCGTTAGCTTGGGTGTATGCAAATGCAAGCATTGCAGGTCCGCGAGCTGGTGCGCCGGCCGGTCCTGGCCTACGCGGCCAAGCTCATGCTTGCACACCTCATCGGCGGCATCGTGGTGTTCCTCCTGGTTTTGGAGGTGCTGCCGCTGCCCACCGGCGTCACGCCCCTGCGGCTCGACCGCGCCAACGCCGTCGTCTTCTTCGTCTTCATGCCGATCGCGGCCGTGATGCTCCTGGGCGGCGGGCTCATCGCGGGCCGGCCCATCCTGGCGTGGACGGCGCGCGGCGGACCGCCCACCCCACGGGAGCGGCGCGCCACCCTGCGCCAGCCGATGCGCCAGCTCACCGTGCAGGTGGCCACCTGGGCCGTCGGCCTCGTCGTTTTCCTGGCCACCAATCTGCAGGGCGGCACGCAACTGGTCACGCTGGTGACGGTGACCATCACGATGGGCGCCACCACCGCCTGCGCAATCGCCTACGTGATGGGGGAACGGGAGCTGCGCGGCCTGGTCGCGCTGGCCGCCGCATCCGACCCGGACGCCACCTGGCGCACATCCGGCGTGAAAACCCGCGTGATGGTGATCTGGGCGCTCAGCACCGCCATGCCGGTATTCGGCATCGTGCTGCTGGCGTTCCCCGAGGCCGCCGGCCTCAGCGACCGGCAGACCGGCCCCATCGGCTCGGCGGTGTTCGTGCTGGGGGTCCTGGCGATCGCCGTCGGCGGCGTCGGCATGCTCTACGTCGTGCGCTCCATCGCCGACCCGGTCCGGCAGGTCAGCGACGCCATGCGGGAGGTGGAGAACGGGTCCACCCATGCGCGGGTGAGCGTGTACGACGGCTCGGAGATCGGCAAGTTGCAGGCCGGCTTCAACCGCATGGTGGCCGGGCTGGCCGAGCGCGAGCTGGTACGCGACCTGCTGAGCAAGCACGTCGGCGAGGACGTCGCGCGGCACGCGGTGGAGCAGGGCACCGCGTTGGGCGGCGAGATCGACGACGTCGCCGTGCTGTTCACCGACATCATCGGCTCCACCGGGCTGGCCACCGTGCACCGGCCTGAAGACGTGGTGGGCATGCTCAACGATTTCTTCCGCGTGGCCGTCGACGTGGTGGACCGCAACGGCGGGTTCATCAACAAGTTCGAGGGCGACGCGGCGCTCGCGATCTTCGGCACCCCCGAGCACCTGGACGACCCCGCCGGCGCCGCCCTGCGCGCCGCCCGCGAGCTGCGCACCGAGATCATGCGGCTCGGCATCGCCGACGCGGGCATCGGCGTGTCCTCCGGCCCCGTCGTCGCCGGATACGTGGGGGCATCGAACCGCTACGAGTACACCGTGATCGGCGACCCCGTCAACGAAGCGGCCCGGCTCACCGACCTGGCGAAGAAGCGCCCGGGCCGGGTCCTGGCATCGCAGCGCACCATCGACGCCGCGGGCCCGTCGGAGCAGTCGCACTGGCGCCTGCGCGAGCGGGTGCTGCTGCGCGGACGCGGGGCGAGGACCCGGCTGGCGACGCCGCGGCGCACGTCGTACCCGCCGGACCTCGTCGGGCTGCAGGTGCGGTAACGCCCCCGTGCCGCGCTCAGCCGGCCCCGCCGCCGAGTCAGCCGCCGCGCTTGAGAAGTTCGCGCACCCGGCGGACCACGCGGCCGAGGAAACGCTGGATCGCCTCGGTCTGCCGACGGTTGCGCTCGGCGATCATCCACTCCTCGGCGAGCATCGCCTGCTGCGTCTCCTTGCTGTGCCCCGGCGCCCACTTGGGCCCGCCGCCTCCGATCCCGCCACCCATCACCACTGCCCTCGCCCCTTCGCTCGACCGTCCCCCCAACCGTCGCAGACGCCGTCACCGTACCGCCCGCATCCCTCCTCACCCTGTGCCCACGGTGGCGTTGGTCACTGGGGGATTACATCGGCACTCGATCCGGTTAGCCTTGTTGAAACGTCAATCATTGCGGAGGAAACAAACCATGACGACATCCGTTCGCGACTCGGGACTGACCGCCGGCACCTGGAACCTCGACCCCGTCCACTCCAGCATCGGCTTCAGCGTCCGGCACATGATGGTGAGCAAGGTCCGCGGGAAATTCGACGAGTTCACCGGCCAGATCACCATCAGCGATGAGGGCGAGGCCACCGTGGTGGCCGACATCAACGTCGGCTCCATCAACACCGGAAACGACCAGCGCGACGCGCACGTGCGCTCGGCCGACTACTTCGAGGTCGAGACCCACCCCGTCGCCGCTTTCCGCTCCACCGGCATCCGCGCCAAGGGCGGCGCGCACGTGCTCACCGGCGAGTTCACGCTCCGCGGCGTCACCAAGCCCATCGAGATGGACCTGGAGCTCACCGGCGTCAACCCGGGCACCGGCGACGGCCCCGTAGCAGGCTTCGAAGCGTCGACGGTCCTCAACCGCAAGGACTTCGGCATCACGCTCGACATGCCGCTCGACGGCGGCGGCGCCGCAGTGGGCGACAAGATCACGATCAGCATCGACGCCCAGGCCCGGCTGGCCGCCTGACCGGACCCCGACCCTCGCGGGCGGGAGTTCCCATCGGCCCCCGACACCGCCTGCGCGCGGCCCCGGCACCCCGGCGGCCGCGCGCAGGCGTCCCGCCGGCGCAACGCCGTCACCGGCTACGGTGGTGCCCGTGAGCGACGACGGAGCACGCACCGGCACTGCGACGCCCGACGGCAAGACCCCGCGGGGCGCCGTCGTCACTCCGGCGGTCGTGGCCGTCACCGCGGTGACGGACGCATGGCTCGTCATCCTGTTCGCCGCGATCGGCCGCCAATCGCACGACGAGACGAACGGCGTCGTCGGCACGCTGACCACCGCATGGCCGTTCCTCGTCGGCCTCGCCGTCGGCTGGGTTGTGGTGTACGCCCTGTCCCGCCGCGCCGGACGCACCGTGCGCCCCCAGCGCGCCTGGCCAGCCGGCGTCACCGTGTGGGTCGCGACGGTCCTGTGCGGAATGCTGCTGCGCGCGGCCACCGGAGAGGGCACCGCGTTCGCCTTCGTCATCGTGGCGACGCTGTTCAACCTGCTCACGCTGGTGGGCTGGCGGCTGCTGGCGCAGCTCGTCGCGGCGCGCCGACGGTAGATACGCGCGCAGCACTGGGACGGCTGCCAGGCTGGACCCCATGACCTCCACTCCCCCCGCGCCGGAGCAGGACACCCGCGAGGCCCGCAGGGACCGCGCCTTCTTCGGACAGCCGCTGGCGCTGACCAACCTGTTCGGCGTCGAGATGTGGGAACGGTTCTCGTTCTACGGCATGCAGGGGATCCTGCTGATCTACCTGTACTACCAGACCACCGACGGCGGATTGGGGATCTCGGAGCACACGGCCACCGGGATAGTCGGCGCCTACGGCGGCATGGTCTACATCTCGACTATCGTCGGCGGGTGGATCGCGGACAGGGTCCTCGGCGGCGAACGCACGCTGTTCTACAGCGCCATCCTGGTCATGGGCGGCCACATCGCCCTGTCGGTGCTGCCGGGCCTGCTCGGGGTGGGCGTCGGCCTGGTGCTGGTGGCGTTCGGCAGCGGCGGCGTCAAGGCCACGGCCACCTCCCTCGTCGGCGACCTCTACGACGAGCACGACGAGCGGCGCGACGCCGGATTCTCGCTGTTCTACATGGGCATCAACATCGGCGGGCTCGTCGGCCCCCTGCTCACCGGGCTGCTGCGCGACAATGCCGGCTTCCACTGGGGCTTCGGGCTCGCCGCCATCGGCATGGCGCTGGGACTGATCCAGTACACGGTGTTCCGACGCAACCTGCACGGCGTCGGCGCCCGGCCCAGCGACCCGCTCAGCCGCAACCAGCGGCTCGCTTACGCCGGGGGCGCGGTCGCCGTCATCGTCATCGTCGCCGTCCTCTCCGTCACCGGGGTCGTCACCGCCGACAGGCTCTCGGACATCGTCGTCGGCATCGCCGCTGCGGCCACTCTCCTGTACTTCCTCGTCATCCTCACCAGCCGCCAGGTCACCCACGTCGAGCGCCGACGCGTGATCGCGTTCATGCCGATGTTCATCGCCTCGGTCGTGTTCTGGTCGCTGTTCCAGCAGATCTTCACAGTGCTGACGATCTACAGCGACAAGCGGCTCGACCGCAACCTGTTCGGCTGGGAGTTCCCGGTGTCCTGGGTGCAGTCGATCGAACCCGTGTGGGTGGTCGTCGGCGCCGGCGCCTTCGCCGCGATGTGGACGAAGATGGGCGACCGGCAGCCCGCCACCCCCATCAAGTTCGCGCTGGGCACCGGCGGCATGGGCGTCGCCTTCCTGCTGTTCCTGCTCATGCCGGCGGGCCAGAACACCGCGCCAGTGTGGGGACTCGTGCTCATCCTCGGCGTCTTCGCGACCTCCGAGCTCATGCTCTCCCCCGTCGGCCTGTCGCTGGCCACCAAGCTCGCACCCCGGGCATTCCACACGCAGATGGTGGCACTGTTCTTCCTCTCGGTGGCGCTCGGCACTGCGCTATCAGGCACTCTGGCCCGCTACTACGACGAGGACAACGAAGCGCCGTACTTCGCCACACTGGGGCTCGTCGCCGTGGCCGTCGGCATGGTGCTGGCGGTCGCCTCGCCAGGGATCAAGAAGCTCATGAGCGGGGTGAAGTAGGGCGGGTCTTCCCCGCCGTGGCGTTCGAAGTTCGAACGCCACGGCGGTTTCGCGCCCGAAGTTCGAACGTAACGCCACGTCGCGCCCGTAACTGTGCCATCGGGTTCGTAACTTCGCACTGGATGGGGCAACTACGGGCGCGATGCACCACCGCGTTCGAACTTCGAGCGTGACGTGACTGTCGCCCCTGAAGTTCGAGCGCGACGGCGGAGCTCTCGCGACCGCGCCCGAACTTCGGGCGCGGCGGCGGTGCAGCGGCCCCGGAGTCCGAGCCCCCGACGCACGCCGCACCCTTGAAAGTTGCTCGGCCAAGGAATACGGTGACCTCACTTAGTTGTTCGGCTAAGTAGTAGCGTTGACTTCGACTGGAAGACGATTTCCATGACCACCGCATTCGATCCGATCGACCTCGGGGGACGGACCCTGCGCAACCGCATCGCCATGGCGCCCATGACCCGCAGCCGCGCCTACGGCGACCGCAACAGCCCCACCACGGACGTGGCGCTCTACTACGCGCAGCGCGCCGGAGCCGGCCTGATCGTGACCGAGGGGACCCAGCCGAGCGTCATCGGCCAGGGCTATCCGTACACCCCCGGGTTGCACGATGACGTGCAGGTACGCGCGTGGCGGCGCGTCACCGAGGCGGTGCACGGCCGTGGCGGGACCATCTTCGCGCAGCTGATGCACACCGGCCGCGTCGGCCACCCCTCCACATTCCCGACGCCGCAGCGTCCCGTCGGTCCCTCGTCGGTGCAGGCGGCGGGGCAGGTGTTCACCAGCGGCGGGATGCAGGACTTCGTCGAACCGCGGCGGCTCACTGCAGCGGAGGTGGAGGGCACGATCGAGGACTTCGCGCTCGCCGCCCGCAACGCCATGGCAGCGGGGTTCGACGGCGTCGAGCTGCACGGGGCGAACGGATACCTGCTGCACCAGTTCCTGTCGACGAACGCCAATCGGCGCACCGACCGGTGGGGCGGTACGGCCGTGAACAGGGCGCGCATGGTGATCGAAACGACGCGGGCCGTCGCCGAGGCGATCGGCGCGCCGCACACGGCGCTGCGACTCTCGCCCGCCAATCCGCTCAACGACATCGACGAAGACGACCACCGGCAGGTATACCCGCTGATCCTGCAGGCCCTCGACGGTCGGGGCCTCGCATACCTGCACATCCTCGAATCCGTCGACCGGGATCTCACGCCGGAACTGCGGCGGTCCTGGAGCGGGCCTTTCATGCTCAATCCGGCCACTCCGGGAGGACGCACCGGTCCGGAACATCTCGCACTGATCGACAGCGGCGCCGCGGACCTGGTGTCGTTCGGGCAGGCCTTCATCGCGAACCCGGATCTCCCCGCGCGGCTGCGCGCCGGCGCCCCGCTGGCCGTCCCGGACATGTCCAAGGCCTACGCCGGCGACCACCACGGCTACACCACTTACCCGGCGATGACGGATGCGGCCGCCGCGACAGTCGCCGCCGTCTGACCCCGCACGCCCCCAGGAAGGACAGGCACGCCATGACCACACAGAGCGACACGAACGGACGCATCGTCCTGGTGACCGGAGCCGGCGGCGGCGTCGGCGCAGCACTGGTCCGCAGGTTCCTCGACAACGGCGACACGGTCGTGGGCACCGACCGCTCCGCAGATGCCTTGTCGGCCCTCGAGACCGACATGGCCGCGGGCCCGGCGCTCGTCACCATCGCCGGCGACATCACCGATGGCGACGACGTCGACGCGCTCGCCGCGACGGTCCGACGGGCCGGCGGCGGCCGCCTCGACGTCCTCGTCAACTGCGCCGGATACTTCCCGTTCCACTCCTTCACCGACACCACGCCCGCACTGTGGCGCAACGTGATCGAGGTGAACCTGACCGGCTACTACCTCGTGACGCACACGATGCTCCCGCTGATGACGGGACACGGCAGGGGCCGCATCATCAACTTCGGCTCCGCATCGATGTTCCCCGGAGTGGCGGGGCAGGTGCACTATGTCTCCGCGAAATCGGGGCTGATGGGCTTCACCCGCAGCCTGGCACGCGAGGTGGGCGACGCCGGCATCACCGTCAACATGGTCACGCCCGGCGTCACCATGACGGGCCCCGTCCGCGAGAATTTCGCGCCGGAACTCATCGAGTCGCAGCGCGACGGGCGCGCGATCAAGCGGGACCAGCAGCCCGGCGACCTCGTCGGCCCGGTGTTCTTCCTCGCCTCACCCGACGCCGATTTCATCACCGGCCAGACCCTCAACGTCGACGGCGGGATGTTCATGAACTGACCCCCGCGACGGAGCCGATCCTGACAGAGAGGAGTGGAGAATGGCCGCAGCCCCGCTCGGCGACGACGACCCGGTGCGCGACCTGGCCGTCGCCCGCCCGGATTCCGACGAGGAGTTGCCGCACTACGGTGTCGTCGGCGATGACTACACGATCCTGCTCACCGGCGAGGAGACTGACGGGCGCTACGCGCTGATCGACATGCTCGTCCCGCCGGGCGGGGGCCCGCCGCCACCTGGGGGGTGCCCTTGCCCACCCGCACAGCGTTGCCGCGCCTGGACGAGGATGAGTCCCGACGGCGGCTGCAGACAGCCGTGGGTCTGGGTCCGCAGTATCGGATCGAGAACCTCGAGACGACGGAATGAGACGAGAGGGTCAGGATGGACGACGGGGCTGAGCAGCCGGGACGACGGGATGGGAAGGTCCGGCACTCGAACGGACCGGCCGATACGCCCGGAACCTCGGCCGGCGAGGGCAGCGACGACGTCCTCGCCCGGCTCGCGCCGGTCAGCCACGCGATCTTCCGCGTCGCACGGCTGCACAAGACGCTGGCCGGGCAGCTCTTGCGGGACGTCGGCATGTACCCCAACCAGGAACTCGTCATGATGCGTCTGTGGGCCGAGGGGCCGCAGCGCCAGGTCGACCTCGTACGCATGCTGGAGTCCGAGGCCCCCACCATCACCCGCACGATCAAACGCCTCGAGAAGGCCGGGCTGGTGCGCACGTCGCGGAGCCCCGAAGACGGCCGCGTCGTCATCGTCGAGGCGACCGGGCAGAGCCGAGCGCTGCGGGTCGAGGTCGAACGGGCCTGGTCCACACTCGAAGCCTCGACCACGGGCGAGTGGGCCGCAGCCGAGCGCATCTCCGCGCTCGAAGCTCTCGCCGCCCTGGAAGCGAACCTCACCGGGGCACAGATCGCGCGGAGCGGCGAAGACGCCACCGCGCAGGAGACCCCGGACGCGGTCGCCGACCGGACGGGCAGGCGATCGTGATCGGCACCGGCACCGGAGTGTCCACCGGTCGAGGACGTACGAGACGGGCCCTGCGGTGGGCGGCCGTCGCGGGAACGGCCCTGTTGCTCACCATCTGTGTCGCACTCGCCGCGAGCTTCGTCCACCACCGCATTGCGCTGGATCGCGAGGATTCGCTGATGGATCCGCCGGGCACGATGGTCTCAGTCGACGGCCATCGGATGCACGTCTACACCGAGGGCGGCGAAGGGGCGGCGCCGGATGCGCCCACCCTCGTATTCCTCGCCGGCGGGGGAACCGCGTCGCCGGTCCTGGACTTCACGCCGCTGTTCTCGCGGCTGTCGGGCGACTACCGGATCGCGGTCGTCGAGCGACTGGGGTACGGGTACAGCGATGTCGCGGATGAACCGCGGGACGTGGACACGGTCCTGAGCGAGACGCGGCAGGCCCTCGTCGAGGCCGGTGTGCACGGCCCGTACGTCCTGCTCCCCCACTCGATGTCCGGGCTGACCGCGATCCGCTGGGCGCAGGTGCGGCCGGAGGAAGTGGCGGGGATCGTCGGGCTCGACGCGGCGGTTCCTCAATCCTATTCCGACATCACGATACCGAACAGCCTTCTGCTGCATGCCTTCTCGGTGGTGGCGAAGCTCGGCTTGACGCGGCTGGTCCCGTCGTTCGCCGACGGCCGTCCGGCGATCGCCTCGGGCGGGCTGAGCGCCGAGGATGAGGAGGTCTACCGGGCGATCCTGTACCGGCGCACCGAGACCACGCCGATGATCCGCGAGATCGAGGCTGTCAAGGAGAATGCCGAGAAGGTCGGGGCCGCACCGCCGCCGCAGGTGCCGATGCTGTTCTTCACCTCGAACGGTGAGGGGACCGGCATCGACACGGACACCTGGCGCGGGTATCAACGCGCGTTCTTGGACACGGTGCACGACAGCCGCCAGGTGATCCTGAACTCCGGACACTACGTCCACGACTACGAGACCGACACCATCGCCCACGCCGCCCGGAACTTCCTCGACGGCCTCGACGACCCCCCGCACTGAGACAGAGAGAGGGCGGTGCGGGGCCGGCCGGCCCCGCACCCCGTCCACCCCCGCTCCGGCCGGCGCCCCTCAGGTCAGGATCAGCACCCCGCCCAGCGACAGAGCCGCGACGAAGACCGTCTGCACCAGGGCGAGAACGAACGGCTTGGGCCCCACCTTTTTCATCGTCGCCACCCGCACGCCGGTGCCGAGCGCGAACATCGCGGCCGTGAGCAGCGCGGTCTCGACGGTCTTGCCCACCGAGAGCACCGGGTCGGGCAGGATCCCCGTCGAGCTGATCGCCACGAACACGATGAACATCACGACGAACAGCGGCACCAGCGGCGGGCGCTTCACCGCCGCAGGCGCATCGCCCGTCACGTCGTCGCCGGCCCCCGAGCCCGCATCTCCGGCGGCGGCCCGCGCCCGGTCGGCCCGCCGGCGCATGAGCCCGATGGCCGTGAGCACGGGGGCGAGCATGAGCACGCGTCCCAGCTTGACGACGACCGCCACGGCCAGCGCGCCGCCGCCGATCGCCCCGCCGGCCGCCACCACCTGGGCCACCTCGTGGATCGAGGCGCCCGCCCACAGGCCACCCTGCTCGTCGGTGATCCCGGTCAGGTCGGTGAGCAGCGGAATCGCCAGGATCATGAGCGTGCCGAAGATGACGACGAGCGCGATGGCGGTGATCGTCTCTTCTTCCTCCGCGTCGACGACGCCGTCGGCCGCGGCCACTGCGGCTGCACCGCAGATCGAGAACCCGCAGGCGATCAGCAGGCGCTGGGTCCAGGTGAGCCCCAGCAGCTTCCCCGCCCACATCCCGAACACGATGCCCAGGCCGACGACCGCCACGATGAGCCCGATGACACCCCAGCCCAGGTCGAAGATGTCCCCGACCACCAGTTGCAGCCCCAGCAGGGCGACACCGACGCGCAGCAGCCGCTTGGCCGAGAAGGTCAGGCCCGGCTCGATGCGCTGCGGCAGCGGGACCACGTTGGCGATCACTGCGCCCAGGACGATGGCGATGAGCAGGGGGCTCACCGTCGGGGTGAACCGGCCGATGAGCATCGCCAGGCCGGTGCACACCGCCACGACGGCGAGCCCGGGCAGCGCGTCACGGCCCCACGCCGCGAGGCGCTGCGCCACGGGCGGTTTGCCCTCGCCCGTCCGGTCGGCGCGCACGGCGCTCGGGCCCGTGCTGCGCGTGGCGTCCGCCGGCTCGCGGCCCCCGGTATCCACATCTGCTTGCGTCATGCCACCAGGTTGCTGCGGATCCGCCCCCTCCAGTAGCCCCCAAACCTGGATGAGCACATATCGTTGAAGCATGACTTAACGTCGAGGCATACGATCGACGCATGACGCAGGAGTGGCCCGACCTCACGGTGCTCGAGCTTCTCGTCGGCATCGACGACCTCGGCAGCCTGGGCGCGTCCGCGCGCCGCATCGGAATGGCCCAGCCCAATGCGACGCGCCGGCTTCGCGGGCTCGAGACACGGCTGGGCCTGCCCCTGCTGGACCGCAACCCACGCGGTTCCCGGCTCACGCCCCAGGGCACGGTGATCGCGCACTGGGCCCGCGAGCTGCTGGCCGACGCGGAGCGGCTGCTCGATGCCGCGTCCGCCCTGCGCGGCGAGCGCGAATCCGAACTGGGCATCGGCGCGTCGATGACCGTCGCCGAGCACCTGGTGCCGTCGTGGCTGGGGGCATTCCGCGAACAGCACCCCGACGTGCGCGTCCACCTGCGCGTGCAGAACTCCACGGAGGTGGCGGCGGCGGTACTCGCGGGCGAGCACGACGTCGGCTTCATCGAGTCGCCACACGTCGCCAAGGGGCTGCACACGACGGTGGTCGGCCAGGACCGGCTCACCGTGATCGTGCACCCGGATCACCGGTGGGCCCGGCTGCGCCGGCCGCTCACGGTCACCGAGCTGGCCGCGGCCCCGCTGGTGGTGCGCGAGGCCGGCTCGGGCACACGCACGACGCTGGACGTCGCGCTCGCCGACTTCCCGCGGCCCGCCCCGCTGCTGGAGCTGGGCAGCAGCGCGGCCGTGCGCACCAGCGTGCTCGCGGGCGTGGGCCCCGCGGTCCTGTCGACACTGGCCACCGCGCCGTGGATCGCCAGCGGCGTGCTGCACGAGGTCCAGGTGCAGGACCTGGACTTGCGCCGGACGCTGCGCGCGGTGTGGCGCTCGCCGCGCACCCTCGGCGGCCCCGCCGGCGACCTGGTCAATCAGGCCCGGCGGTCACGGCTGCCCCAATACCTGCCCGAACACTGAGCACCTTCCCCAGCACCGGAGGCCGGCCCGGGCATTGACCACCTGCCACCCGGCGTGGCCTACTCCGACGGCGGCTGCTCCAGCCACCGCAGGAACTGGTCGGCCACGATCACCGCGTTGGAGGCTCCGTCGGTGGACGCCACGTAGACGGCGAAGGCCAGGTCGCCCTTGATGCCGATGAGCCAGCTGGGCGGGTTGGGCCTGGTGCTGACGACCTGCCCCGTCAGCGCATCGAGGCCTTCGTGGCGCTTGAGCGACGTCAGCGCGCCCGTCTGCACGGACTCGTGCATCATTGCGCGGTACTTGTCGCGCAGTTCTCCAGGCAGCGCCGGCGGGTCGCCCTGCGGGCTCCCCGCGTCACCGGCGAACAGCACCGGATGCGGCAGCGCGCCCACCGAGATGGTCGCGGCCGCCACCGCCATTCCGTAGGTGGTGGCGGTGACACCGTCGTCGCCCGCGCTCCCGGTGCTCACGTCGAGTCCGGGCACCGGGATGTCGACGCCGATGCCGAGCTGGCGCGCCGCGTTCGCGACCGCGTCCTCGTCCTCCGGGTCCACCCCCGCGGCGTCCAGGAACGCCTGGAAGATCACGCCCGGCTCGTCGGCCTGTTCGAGCGCGACGATGCCCTCCTCCTGCTGCGCCTGGTTGTTCTGCGCCACGGCCACCAGCTGTCCGGTGGACGGCCGGAACGCCACGAGCGCCGCCGGCGGGCCCACCCCCACGACCCCGTTGCGCGCGGCGATCTGCACGTGCGGGTCCACGGACGTGGCCAGGTCGGGCGGCGGAGGCCCCTGTTCCCCGGCGACCCGGTGGCGGGTGCCGTCCGGGTCGTTGATGGTGACCTCCCACCCCGCGGTGGCGTCGCGGCTGGCCTGCCACCGCGCGGCGATCGCCGAGGTGACCGGCGAGGTGGCCAGCCTGTTGACCAGCACCAGCTGCGGCTCCTCCGCCACCACGACGCCCGGGATCGAGTCCAGGGTGCTCTTGAGCACCGCGTAGTCGCCGTCGCGCAGCGCCACCACGTCCACTGTCTTGCCCTGCGCGTCCGCGAGCTTGGAGGTGAGCGCGGCGTCGGTGACCAGCGGCGCCACCGGAGCGAGCGCCGCGGCGAGCCTGCGGGCGGTCTCCGCCGGGTCGCGCACCTTCGCCGGATCCAAGCGCACCTCGTGCACGTTCTGTTCCTGCATGTAGGGCGCGCCCGCGGCGTCGAGCACCGTGGGGGGCGCGGCGTCGGTGCGGCCTAGGTGCACCGTCTGACCCACACCCAGATTGGGCACCATCAGGCCCGGCGACCACACCAGCCGCCAGCCGATCGAAAGCTGGGTGAGTTGCCCGTCGGTGGTGTACCGCCAGGTGCGGCCGTCGCCGAAGTCCCACTTGGCCTCGAGGCTGACATTGCCGGACCGGCCGCCGGTGGTCGCCACCTGCTCGATCGAATAGTCGATGTCCTCGGCCGGAAGGCCGGCGAGCATCTGCTCGATCACCGGGCGCGCGGCCGCGGGATTGTCGGTGAGATTGGCGGCCGACGCCGCATTGCGGCTGTTCATCGACGCCGTGAACTGCCGGACGATGTTCTCCGCCGACGACGGGGTGTCCGCACACGCGACAAGGCCCGCCACCAGCGCCGCCGCCACCGCCAGTACTGCCAGCGCGCGGCGCCTGCTCCCCCGGGTTCCCACCGTCGATGTCCTCCTCACGCCACGATTGTCCTATGCCGGTGCCCTTCTGCAGGCGCAGGGTGCCCGGGCGAAGTGCAGAACACCACCGTCACCTGCATGTTCCCCCGGCCGACGGCGTGGCGCGGCGTGTTTCGCAGCATACGTGCCCGACTCAGGCCTCGACGGTGGCGTCCAGCGCGCGGCGCATGTCGTCCACCAGGTCCTCGGTATCCTCGATTCCGGCCGAGAACCGCAGGTGACCGTACTTCCGGAACTCCTCCGGGTACGGCGCCGTCCGCGGGCCGTCGCCGGAGACGTGCACGATCAGCGACTCGTCGTGGCCCAGCGACACCGCCGAGGTGACGATGCGCAGGTGGGAGACGAACCGGTTCTGCGCGTCGGAGTCGCCGTCGACCGCGAAGGCCAGCATCCCGCCGAATCCGCCGCGCATCTGCCGCGCGGCCAACGCGTGCTGCGGGTGCGACGCCAGCCCCGGGTAGTACACGTAGGCGACCCGCTCGTCCGCCTCGAGCAGTTCGGCCACCGCCTGCGCGTTGGCGCAGTGCTGCCGCATGCGCAGCGGCAGGGTGGTCGCCCCGCGTCCGATCAGCCACGCGTTGAACGGGCTGATCACGCCGCCGACGTCCACCATCGCGTCCGCCTTGATCGGCTCGATCAGCGCGCGCGACCCCAGCACCGCGCCGCCCATCGCGTCGCCGTGCCCGTTGATGTACTTGGTGAGCGAGTGCACCGCGAAGTCGGCGCCCAGTTCCAGCGGCCGCAGCAGGAGCGGCGTGGCGAACGTGGAGTCGACCGAGACGAGCGCGCCGGCCTCGTGCGCGATGGCCGATACTGCGGCGACGTCGGTGATCTTGGTGGTGGGGTTGGCGGGCGTCTCCAGGTGCACGAGCCGCGTGTTCGGCCGGATCGCCGCGCGCACGGCCTGCAGGTCCGACGCGTCGACGAAGTCGGCCCGGATGCCGTACTTGCGTGGCAGCAAGTCGGAGAACAGCCGGAAGATCGCCTCGTAGCTCACGTCCGCCACTACTACGTGGTCGCCCGCTTGGAGGTGCGCGAAGAAGATGCCATGCAGCGCGGCGACGCCGCTGGCCAGCACCACCGCGTCCTCCGCCCCCTCGAGCGCGGCCAGCTTGCGTTGCAGCGCCAGCTGGTTGACGCCGCTGTTGCGGGTATAGAACGGCACGTCGGTGCCCGACCAGCTCATCTGCGACGGGTCGTAGGGCAGGGCGTAGGAGTTGGCCAGCACCAGCGGGGTGCGCACCGCGCCCGTGCCGCCGTCGATCTCGTTGCCCACGTGCACCGCCGTGGTCATCGGCCCGGCCTGCGCGTCCGGCGGCATCGTCCCGGATCCGTAGTGCCGGGCGTCCCGCGGCACTACGGGAGCGGCGGGGCCGGAGGCGGCAGCAGGGGCGACAGCATCAGGGGCAGCGGGATCGTCGGCGTTCACGCACCCAATCTATGCCCGGCCGGCGGGCGGCCGGGCATGCCCGGGGCCGTGCCGGGGCCTGGCGGGGCGTATCGGACATCCGCATCCGGGCTGTTCGGTGCACCGGCCGAACCCGCGATGTGTCGTCTATTACAGTACCGGAATCGCTACCGACGGGTACGCCGTCCGATACCCGTCGGTAACGAATCTCGTACCTACCGGTAGCAATTCCGTTACCCATTGGTAGGCGATTCCGAAACCCGTCGGACCCAGCCGCGATGGCAGTTCACAGACATTCTTGACGCAGTCCGCGGCACCCGCCCCACGCCGATATCGAACGCGTTGCGGTGCCGATTGCGCAATCGGACTCAGATATGACACGCGCCACGGGAATGTGCATTATTGATGTGGCCTCCCGCGCCGGCAGCCCGGCCCTGCCGCATTCCAGTGCCCCGGCGGGAGGGGCCGATACGCCGTCGACGGCGAGCGGATCCCGGACAATGGCGGGAGCGCGCGGACGGCTGCACCGGCCGCGGGAGCGCGGCCGCCGGCGGGCCCGCAGGCGATCCTGCGGAGCACGGCGGGGGGCTGCCGACGGGGACGAGCACAGCACACCCGCCATGCGGGACCAGGACAGGGCGACGACGAGAGCGATGGTTCAGATGACGACGATGTTCAAGCGGATTGCGGTAGTGAACCGAGGCGAGTCTGCGGTACGCCTCATCCGCGCCGTGCGCGAGCTCAACGCCGAGCACGGTTACGGCATCCAGTCGATCGCCATGCACACCGACGCCGAGCGCCGCGCGATGTTCGTCCGCCAGGCCGACGACGCCGTCTGCATCCGCCCCACCGGCACCGGCAACGCATACCTGGACCACGAAGCCCTCGCCGACGCGCTGCGCCGCTGCGGGGCCGACGCCGTCTGGGTGGGCTGGGGCTTCGTCGCCGAGGACCCGGCCTTCGCCGAGATGGTGCGTGCAATGGGCATCACGTTCATCGGGCCTTCGCCGGAGGCGATGAAGCTCCTCGGCGACAAGGTCGAGGCAAAGCTGCTCGCCGAGAAGGTCGGTGTGCCCGTCGCCCCGTGGAGCGGCGGCCCCGTCGACACCCGCGCGGACGCACGCCGCCACGCGCAGGCCATCGGATACCCGCTGATCATCAAGGCGCGCAGCGGCGGCGGCGGCCGCGGCATCCGCAAGGTCTACGCCGAGGACGAGCTGGAGCTGGCGCTCGAGCGCACCCAGGGCGAGGCCGAGCGGTCCTTCGGCGACCCGGTCGTGTTCATCGAGCGCCTGGTCACCGACGCCCGCCACGTCGAGGTGCAGGTGATCGCGGACAAGCACGGGGCCGTGTGGGCGCCGGGCGTGCGCGACTGCTCCATCCAGCGCCGAAACCAGAAGGTCATCGAGGAATCCAGCTCGGTGCTCATGACCGAGGAGCAGAAGGACCACCTGCGCACGGTGTCCGCCGACCTCGTCCACGCCGCCGACTACCACGGCGCGGCCACCGTCGAATACCTCTATCAGCCCAGCCAGCAGATCTTCACGTTCCTCGAGGTCAACACCCGCCTGCAGGTGGAGCATCCGATCACCGAGATCACCACCGGCCTCGACCTGGTCAAACTGCAGATCCTCACCGCCGCGGGCGCACCGCTCACCGGCGGGTGCCCGCCCGAATTCGGTCACGCCGTCGAGGCCAGGCTCAACGCGGAGGACGCGGAGAACGGCTTCGCCCCCGCTCCGGGCACCGTCAAACTGTGCAAGTTCCCTCTGGGCTCTGGCCTGCGGGTGGACACCGGCATCGCCCAGGGCGATGTCATCCCACCCGACTACGACTCGATGGTCGCCAAGATCATCGCCTGGGGCAGCGACCGCGACGAGGCCCTCGCGCGCCTGCGCACCGCGCTGCGCGAGACCACGGTGGTACTCGACGGCGGCACCACCACCAAGTCGTTCCTCCTCGCCCTGCTCGACGAGCCCGACCTGCTCAGCGGCGCGGCCGACACCGGCTGGCTGGACAAGACCGGCGCCGGCGTGGGCGGCGAGCCCGGCGAGACCGCCGAGGTGGCGCTGCTCGCCGCCGCCGTACACGCCTACGACGTCGAGGAGTCCGTCGAGCGCACCAACTTCCTGTCGTCGGCACGTGGCGGCCGCCCCCGCGCCTCGCACACCATCGGCCGCACCGTGGAGCTGAGCCACCTGGGCGCCGGCTACAAGCTCACCGTCGGCCAGATCAGCCCGCGCACCTACCTGATCGAGGGCGAACACGGCGAGGTCGAGGTAGGGGTCGACCGGTTGGGTCTCTACGAGTCGCGCCTGAACGTGCACGGCCGCCGCCACCAGGTGGTCACCGTGGCCGGACCCGCCCAATACCTGGTGGAGGTCGACGGCGTCAGCCACCAGATCAGCCAGGACGAGGCCGGCGTGGTCCGCGCGCCCGCACCCGCCGTCGTCGTCGACGTGCCCGTCGCGGCGGGCGACCTGGTCGAGGCCGGCGACCAGGTCGTCGTCCTCGAGGCCATGAAGATGGAGACCGCCGTGCGCGCGCCCATCGCCGGCCGCGTCAGCGAGGTCGTCGCCACCGTCAACTCGCAGGTCGACGCGGGCGCACCGCTCGTCCGCGTCGAACCGGAGGGCGAGGAGGGCGCCGCGGCCGCCGCGGCGCCGCGCATCGCGTTCACACCGTCCACCGTCGACGCCGCCGTGCAGGACCCTCGCGAACGCGCCCTGCACCTCATCGACGTCATGGCTTCGATGATCACCGGCTACGACGTGCCCGGCGAGCGCGCGCAGGCGCTGCTGGACGAGTACCAGCGGCTGCGCTCGGGCCTGGCCGCCGACGATTCCGCCATCGTCGACGCGGAGCTCAACCTGCTCACCATGTTCGCCGACGTGTGCGAGCTGTCCCGCAACCGGCCCACCTACGAAGAGGAGTCCGGCGACGAGTCGGTCCACAGCCCCCGCGAGCACTTCCACACGTTCCTGTATTCGCTCGACGCCGAGCGTGAGGGGCTTCCCCCGTCGTTCCAGGACAACCTGGCCCGCGCGCTGCGCCACTACGGCGTGACGCCCAAGGAAGTCGAAAGCGACGCGGCGGATCGCCAGGGCCAGACCCTCGAAGAGGCCGTCTACCGCGTGTTCCTCTCGCTGCAGCGCACCGAGAACCAGATCCCGGTGGTCGCGGCGCTGCTCGAACGCTGGCTCAGCGACGCGGCGGGGTCGGCCCGCCCGGCCGACGCCGGCCCCGCCCACGACGCGGCCGACGCGCTGGCCCAGACCGACGGGCTCGCCGCCGCGGACGCCGCCGCCACCCCGCCCGAACAGCTGGCCGAGGTGCTCGACCGGCTCATCGTCGCCACGCAGCTGCGCTACCCCGTCATCGGCGACGCGGCGCGCAACCTGCGGTTCCGGCTGTACGACCAGCCGCGCATCGCGCAGACCCGGCAGGACTCATTCGACCGTATCCGGGGCGTGCTCGCCCGGCTCGCGGAGAACCCGCGCGCCACCGACTACACCCGCCGCATCGCGCGCCTGATCTCCACGCCCGAACCGCTGACGGACCTGCTCGCCGCGCACGTGGCGCGCGACGCCGCCGAGGCCGGCCCGCTGCTCGACGTCATCACCCGGCGCTACTACGACATCCGCGACCTGACCGGGGTGGAGCTCACCAGCCGCGGCAGCCACCACTTCGTCACCGGCTCCTACACGCTGCAGGGCGACACCCTGCGGCTGGTGTCGGCGCTCGGCTCGCACGACACGATCACGCAGCTTCTCGACGAGGTCGACGGGATCACCGCCGGGATGTACCCGAACGGTGGGGACGGCGGGCGCACGGACACCCTCGTCACCGACCTCTACATCACTTGGCCGGAGACCATCACCGACCCGGACGCCGTGGGTGAGGAGCTTCGCGCGCTGCTGGCGGGGCGGCGGACCACAGGCGACGGCCGGCGCGTCACCTTCACCGTCTGCTCCGACACGGGCCCCAACCGCCAGTTCACCTTCCGCCCCGACGCCGACGGCGCCCCCCAGGAGGAGGTCGTCATCCGCGACCTGCACCCGCTCACGGCGCAGCGGCTGGACCTGTGGCGGCTGAAGAACTTCGTCGGCACCCGCATGCCCGCGGCCCCCGGGACGTACCTCTACCACCTGGAGGGGCGCGAGAACCCCAGCGACGAGCGGCTCATCGCCCTCGCCGAGGTCCGCGACGCCACGCCCGAGCTCGACGCGGCCGGCCTGGTCGTCGGCATGCCGGAGATCGAGCGCACGCTCACCGCGTGCCTGGACGGGATCCGCCGCGCCCAGGGCGCGCGGACCGGCAAGCGCCGGCTCGACGCCAACCGCGTGGTCCTCTACATCTGGCCCACCATCACCCTGGCCCCCGACCGCATCGAGAAGATCGCCCGCAACATCGCGCCCATCACCCAGGGCGCGGGCATCGAGCAGATCATCCTCATGGCATCGATCAGCGACCCCGGCGAGACAGGCCAGGGCGATGCCGGCACACGCGACGTCGCCGTCCGGTTCTCGTACCGCTCCGGCGCGGGCGTGGTCATGTCGATCACCGAGCCGCCCACCGCTCCGATGCAGCCCGTCTCCTCCTACACCCAGAAGGTGCAGCGCTCCCGGGCTCGCGGCACGGTGTACCCGTACGAGCTGATCCCGCTGCTCACCGGCCCCGACGGGACCTTCATCGAGCACGACCTGGCCGACGACGGCACGCTCACGCTGGTGCCGGTGGACCGCCCGCACGGCGAGAACAAGGCCGGCGTCATCACCGGCGTCGTCACCACCCCCACCGAGCGGTACCCGGAGGGCGTCCGGCGCGTCGCGCTGTTCGGCGACCCCACCCGGGCACTCGGCACCGTCGCCGAGGCCGAATGCGCTCGCGTGGTCGCGGCGCTGACCCTCGCCGAGGAACTGGGCGCGCCCGTCGAATGGTTCACCCTGTCCTCGGGGGCCACCATCGCCATGGACTCGGGCACCGAGAACATGGACTGGGTGTCGCGGGCGTTGCGCAAGATCGTCACGTTCACGCAGAACGGCGGCGAGATCAACGTCGTAGTCGCCGGCATCAACGTGGGTGCCCAGCCGTACTGGAACGCCGAGGCCACGATGCTCATGCACACCAAGGGCATCCTGGTGATGACCCCGGACAGCGCCATGGTGCTCACCGGAAAGCAGTCGCTGGACTACTCGGGCGGCGTGTCCGCCGAGGACAACTTCGGCATCGGCGGCTACGACCGCGTGATGGGCCCCAACGGCCAGGCGCAGTACTGGGCGCCCAACCTCAGCGCGGCCTGCGAGGTGCTCGCCGCCCACTACGAGCACTCCTACACCGCTTCCGGCGAACGCTTCCCCCGGCGCGCCCCCAGCACCGACCCGGTGGACCGCGACGTGCGCAGCTACCCGCACGTGCACCCGGGCAGCGACTTCGCCACGGTCGGCGAAATCTTCTCCGCCGAGAAGAACTTCGAGCGCAAGAAGCCGTTCGACATCCGCACGGTCATGCGCGCCGTCGTCGACCAGGACCACGCGCCGCTCGAACGCTGGGCCGACATGAAGGACGCCGACACGTCCGTCGTGTTCGACGCGCACCTCGACGGCAACCCGGTGAGCGTGATCGGCATCGAGTCGCGGGCCATCCCCCGCAAGGGCTGGTTCCCCGCCGACGGGCCCGACACCTGGACCGCCGGCACCCTGTTCCCCGCGTCGTCGTGGAAGACGGCGCGCGCCATCAACGCGGCGTCGGGCGTGCGGCCCATCGTCGTGCTGGCCAACCTGTCCGGATTCGACGGCTCGCCGGAGTCGCTGCGCAACCTGCAGCTGCAGTACGGCGCCGAGATCGGCCGGGCCATCGTCAATTTCGACGGGCCCATCGTGTTCTGCGTGGTCTCCCGCTACCACGGCGGCGCCTTCGTCGTGTTCTCCGGCGCGCTGAACGACAACATGGAGGTGCTCGCCGTCGAGGGTTCCTACGCCTCGGTGCTCGGCGGAGCGCCCGCCGCGGCCGTGGTGTTCACCCGCGAGGTCAACAAGCGCACCAAGGCCGACGACACCGTGCGCCGGCTGGAGACCGAGCTGGCCGCGGCGACCACCGAGGCCGAGCAGGCGCGGATCGGCGTCGAGCTGTCCGCCGCCTGGACAGAGGTGCGCTCCGGCAAGCTCGGCGAGGTGGCCTCCGAGTTCGAGGCCGTGCACAACATCGAGCGGGCGCGCGAGGTCGGATCGGTGCACACCATCGTCACCGCCGAGCAGCTGCGACCCCAGCTGATCGCGGCCGTCGAGCGCGGCATGAAGCGGGCCGGCGAGCAGTAGCGGCGTCCGCATAGCGGCGGCCCCGGGGATCTCGGTTCCCGGGGCCGTTGCCTTCAGTCGGGCACCGCAAGGTCGACCAGCAGCACCTCGTTGCGCACGGCCGCGGTGTCTTCGCCAGGGGGCCGATAGTGATGCAGAGTCGACGGCGGCTCCGCGAGCTCATAGATCCATTCCGCGCCCGGCACCGGCTCCATCCCGATCCAGCCCTCGCGCTTGAGCTCCCAGTCGATGAGCATCGACACGAGGCGCAGCCGCGTCACCTCGCCGAACGTCGCGAACCCGGGGGTCGGTGGGAGTGCGTCACGCCTGCCTGGCCGGGGGTTCGTCGTGGCCAGCACCCGCACCGCGCCGTGCATCGTCAACGACAGAGGGACGGGGTCCGCCGTCTCATACCGGACCCGGAGGCCGCCGCTGGACGCGATCGACGGTTGCACCGCGACGCGCTCCTGCATGTCGCGGCCACCCAACATCATCACCGGATCCTCGTCCGCGGGCCGCAATGCCGTAGTGACGCGCCACCCCGGCTGCAGCGCGCTCCACCGCCGTCCCATCGACTCATTCCAAGCCAGTTCCCAGCACACGCGCTCACCCACGGCCGGGGGCAGCGAGTACGAGTACTGCACGGCGTCGAACACCGCGGGGACGATCATCGCTGCAGTCTGTCAGAAGTCTGCCGGAACCGCTTTTCTCACAGGTTGCTCACAGCCTGCGCACAGTCGGTTGCGAATTCCCCGCGTTATCGTTCCGGCATCGGCCGCATACGCCGCAGGACCGGGCTCGGCGACTCGCGTGTACAGAGCGCCCGCCTCGATGTTTCACGGGGAACATCGCCGCCCCCGGCCCCGGAGTCGGCGCGCGGCGACGGACCGGAAGGAGTGCCGATGCCGAAGCCCGGCCATCACCACCGCGGGGTGGACCCCCGCTCGACCGCGCCGGGTGCGCGGTTCACCCGGCGGCGCGCGCTCGGCCTCAGCGGCCTGCTCGGGGCGACAGGCCTGCTCGCGGCGTGCGGGTCGCAGGCGGCGGGCCCCGCCGAGGCCACCGGTACAGCGGCGGCGGGCACCGGTGCGGCCACCGGCAGCATCGATGACCGGCTGTCGGCGATGCTCGCCTCCGCACCGCAGTGCGTGATGACCACCGAGGAGACGCAGGGGCCGTACTGGTTCGACGTCGACTCGATCCGCAGCGACATCCGCGAGGACCGCGCCGGGATGCCGATGGAGCTCGCACTGCGGGTGCAGGACCTCGCGCAGTGCGCCGCCGACCCCTCCGCCGGCGGCGTGCAGAACGCCGTGGTCGAAATCTGGCACTGCGACGCGATGGGCGTGTACTCGGGGTTCCGCAACGGGTTCGGCGCGCCGGGCTCCGGCGCTCCCCCGGGACCGCCTCCGGGAGGCGAGGGTGCGGGCCCCGGGCCGTCCGGCGCGCCGCCAGTCCCGCCCGCCTTCGACTCCGGCGGCGCGCCCGCCTCGGGCCCCGTCTCCGACGGCGGCTACAGCGCGGGCGATGTGGAATCGACACCCTCGGGCACAGCGACGTTCCTGCGCGGCGCCCAGGTCACCGGCGCGGACGGGATCGTCCGGTTCACGTCGATCTTCCCGGGCTGGTACAGCGGGCGGGCCGTGCACGTGCACATCAAGGTGCATATCGACAAGAAGACGGTGCTCACCACGCAGCTGTACTTCGACGACGGCCTCACCGACGCCGTCTACAGCGATACCGCGCCGTACTCGCTGCGCGGCACCCGGGACACCCGCAACGATGCGGACACGATCTACGACCCCACCGGACTGTCCGTGAGCAAACGGTCCGACGGCACCGTGCTCACGGCGCTCAACCTCGGCATCGGCACCTGAGCCGGCAGCCGCGCGCCGTCGGTGCGCGATCCGTCAGTGCGCGATCCGTCAGTGCGCGATCCGTCAGTGCGCGATCCGTCAGTGCGCGATCCGTCAGTGCGCGATCCGTCAGTGCGCGATCCGTCAGTGCGCGATCCACTGCTCCGATGGAAGTATGGGGCCCATGAGCGATTCGCAGCACCCCGCAGACCGCCCGTCGGGCATCGACCTGTCGTTCCGGAACCCGGACGTGCGCCCCCAGGACGACCTGTTCGCCCACGTCAACGGCACGTGGCTGGACGAGCACGCGATCCCGGCCGACCGCGCCGTGGACGGGGCGTTCCGCACCCTCTACGACCAGGCCGAGAAGGACGTGCGCGTCATCATCGAGGAGGCCGTGGCGGCGGCGCGCGCCGGCGCCGCCGCCGAGGACTCGGACCAGCGCAAGATCGGCGACATCTACCGCAGCTTCATGGATTCCGACGCCGTCGCGCGCGCCGGGACGGAGCCGCTGGCGCAGGAAGCCGCCGGGATCCGCGCCGCCGCCACCCCCACCGAGTTGGCCGTGGCCGTCGCGCGCCTGCAGGCCGGCGGCGTGCGCGGCGTCGTCGGCCTCTTCGTCGACACCGACGCCAAGGATTCGAGCCGGTACCTGCTGCACCTCAACCAGTCGGGGCTCGGCCTGCCGGACGAGTCGTACTACCGCGGCGACGAGCACGCCGAGACCCGCGCCGCGTACACCGCGCACATCGGCCGGATGCTGGAGTCGACGGGGTTCGCGGGGCCCGACGCCGGCACCGACGCGGCGGCCGCCGCCGCGCGCATCGTCGACCTCGAAACGGCGATCGCGGCCGCACACTGGGACCGCGTGCGCAACCGGGACGCCGACCTCACCTACAACCCCACCACCGCCGCCGAGCTGACCGCACAGCATCCGGGCTTCCCCTGGCAGCAGTGGCTGTCGGCCACGGTCGAGGCCACCGGCGCGGATGCCGCGGCGCACCCGGAACAGCTCATCGTCCGGCAGCCGAGTTTCCTTGCGGGCCTGGCCGAGCTGTGGTCGCAGCGTCCGCTGGAGCAGTGGCGCGAGTGGGCGCTGTGGCAGCTGGCCCACGCGCGGGCGCCGTACCTGACCGACGCGATCGTGGACGAGAACTTCGACTTCTACGGCCGCACCCTCACCGGCGCCGAGGAGCTGCGCGACCGGTGGAAGCGCGCGGTCTCGCTGGTCGAGGAGCTGATGGGCGAGGCCGTGGGCCGGCTGTACGTGGAACGCCACTTCCCGCCGCGGGCCAAGGAGCGCATGCAGGTGCTCGTCGAGGACCTGCTGGAGGCCTACCGCCGCAACATCTCCGAGCTGGAGTGGATGACCCCGGCCACCCGGGCGCGGGCGCTGGCCAAGCTGGAGAAGTTCACGCCCAAGATCGGGTATCCGGCCCGGTGGCGTGACTACTCCGCGGTGACGGTGACCTCCGACGACCTGCTCGGCAACGTGCGCAGCGGCAATCTGGCCGAGTCGCGCCGCGAGCTGGACAAGCTGGGCGGGCCGGTGGATCGGGACGAGTGGTTCATGACACCGCAGACGGTCAACGCCTACTACAACCCGGGCATGAACGAGATCGTGTTCCCCGCCGCCATCCTCCAGCCGCCGTTCTTCGATCCGGACGCCGACGACGCCGCCAACTACGGCGGGATCGGCGCGGTGATCGGGCACGAGATCGGCCACGGCTTCGACGACCAGGGCGCCAAGTACGACGGCGACGGCAACCTGGTCGATTGGTGGACCGACGACGACCGCGCCGAGTTCGGTGTGCGCACCCGCGCGCTGATCGAGCAGTACGGCAAGCTCTCGCCGCGTGGCCTGCCTGAGCACAAGGTCAACGGGGAACTGACGATCGGCGAGAACATCGGCGACCTCGGCGGCCTGTCGATCGCGCTGGCCGCCTACCGGATCGCTCTCGAGCGCACGGGCGGCGCGGCCCCGGAGATCGACGGGCTCACCGGCGTGCAGCGCGTGTTCTTCGGGTGGGCGCAGGTGTGGCGCACCAAGGTCCGCGATTCCGAGGCGATCCGCCGCCTGACCATCGACCCGCACTCGCCGCCGGACCTGCGCTGCAACGGCGTGATCCGCAACATCGGCGCGTTCTACGAGGCGTTCGGGGTGTCCGAGGACGACGCTCTGTACCTGCCGCCGGACGAGCGGGTCGGCATCTGGTGAGCGGACCGCACGACCCGTCCCGCCCGCACGCCGCGCTGCCCGCCGCCGATCCGGGCGTGCACAGGCTCGACCGTCACACGCGCCTGTGCATGTCGCTGGCGGCGCGGCCCAGCGACGTCGGCACCCGGTTCCACAACTTCCTTTATGCGGAGCTGGGGCTGAACTTCGTCTACAAAGCGTTCACGACGGGCGACCTCGCCGGCGCCGTGACGGGGATCCGGGCGCTCGGCATCCGCGGCTGCGGGGTGTCGATGCCGTACAAGCAGGACGTCCTTCCGATGCTCGACGCGGTGGACGCGTCGGCCGCGGCGATCGGCGCGGTGAACACCATCGTCAACGACGGCGGCCGGCTCACCGGCTACAACACCGACGTGATCGCCGTGCAGTCGCTGCTGCCCGACGGCGCCGGCCGCAGCGCGCTCGTCGCGGGCAGCGGGGGCATGGCGTCGGCCGTGGTCGCCGCACTGCGCCGCGCCGGGTTCGACGACGTCGTGATCGCCGCGCGCAACGAGGAGACGGGCCGAGCGCTGGCCGGGCGCTTCTCCGCCCGGTGGATCCCGGAGTGCGGCGGGCACCGGGCGGACGTGCTCGTCAACGCCACCCCGATCGGCATGGCCGGGGCGGCCGACGGGGCCACCGCGACCCCGGATCCGGCATTCCCGCGCGCCGCGGTGTCGGGCGCGCATACCGTGGTGGACGTGGTGGCGTTGCCACCGCGCACCCCGCTCATCGCGCTCGCCGAGCGGCTTGGGGTCGGTACGGTCACGGGTGACGCGGTGATGGCACTGCAGGCCGCCGAGCAATTCCGGCTGTACACGGGAATCCGCCCCGACGAGGAGCAGGTCCGGCGCGCGCGGGAGTACTCGCGTCGCACGTGAGCCGGGGGGGGCTGGTGCGCGACTGCAGGCGGACGCCGGGCGTAGGGGCGTGGAGGGAGCGGGCAATGGCCGACGGACCGCACGGCGACAAGCCGGACAGCAGCAAGACAGGCGGCAGCAGGACGGGCGGCAGCGGGGAGGCCGCACGTCCGACGCCGCCCGCCACCCCCGTCGTCACTCCGCGCTGGCTTCCCCGGGTCAACCGGCGGTTCACCAACCGGATCCAGGGCGCGTGGGCGCCGTATCTGCCGCCGTGGGCGATGGTCCTGCACGTCGGCCGCAGCAGCGGGCGGGCCTATGAGACGCCGGTGCTGGCCTTGCGCCACAAGGGGTCGGTCAGCGTGGCCCTCCCCTACGGCGCGCAGGCGGACTGGGTGCGCAACGTCGTCGCGGCACAGGGTTGCCGGATGCGGCGCCGCGGCAAGATCGTCGAGCTGACGAACCCCCGTATCGTCACGGACGGCTCCAGCGGCGACCTGCCCCGGCCGATGCACGTGGCCGCCGGCCGCGTCGGCGTCCTCGTTTTGGACGAGACCGCCCCGCCCGATTGAGTCGCACCGCATCGCCGAGCAGACTCGCAGGGCCGCGAGGCATCCCGGCCGATTATCATCGGGGCATGGCAGAAGGGGACAAACGACGCCCTACGCTGGGCGAGCTCATCCGCACCCAGCGTGAGATGGCCTCGCTTCCCATGCGCCGCCTGGCGGAGATGGTGGGCATTTCCAACCCGTATCTCTCACAGATCGAAAGGAACCTGCGCGCGCCGAGCGACAAGGTGCTCGAGGCTATCGCCGAGAACCTCAAGTTGTCCTCGGAGCTGCTGTTCAGCACGGCCCGCCCCTCCGACCCCGAGGGCCAGCCCGAGGTGGTGGCGGCGATCCGGCGCGATCCCGACCTGACGCACGCCCAGCGCGCCACGCTCGAGGAGATGTACTCGACTTTCCGGCACGTCACCGTCGAGAACCGCCGACGCGGCCGCGGCACCGGGCGGGCCGCCGGCGATGTCGCATTGCACGGGGAGGCGGTCGCCGAACGCGACGGTGCCGCATCCGGTGACGAACGCACCGGAGCGGGGCCGCGGTGATCGCGGGCCCCGCTCCGGTGCGGCACGAGTTCAGGGGCGGGTCAGGAAAGGACTCCGCGCAGCACGTTCGTGGCGGCGCCGCTCACGCCCATGACCACCTTCTCCTGCGTCTCCACCAGGGAGCCATAGGGCTTGACGCCGGTGATGCCCGCGATCTTCTTCTGGAACCCGAAGCTGCGCTCGAGCGACTTCTCGTAGGTCTCCACGCCGTAGAGCCCCGCCTGCTTGACGACGGACACGATCCGGCCGGCGACGTTCGCATCGGAGTCGACGGAACCGTCGATGACGGTGGCGTTCTTGTCGGTGTCGGCCATGAGGTGCTCCTCTGTTCGGGTGACGCAATACGTCGGATGCGGTAGTGCGGCCCTCCGCCGCATGGTTAACAGATTAGCATAATGACTGCTAACGCGCAGTGGTGACGCCTCCCCGGCATGCCGGGCGGATCATGTCTCGACGAAAGCGTCCTGCAGTGCGGTGATCCCGGCCCGCACCGTCGGCCGGTCGTTGTCGCGGCGCGACAGAGCGAACACCTCGCGATAGAGCTCCGGTTCCGTCTGCACCACGCGGACCCCCTCGGGCGTAGGGAGCTGCGCCAGGCGGGGGATGAGCGCCGCCGCCAGTCCACGCGCGACGAACTCCAGGTGTGTCGCGAATTCGGCCACGCGGTAGTCGATCCTCGGCTCGACGCCTTGGCCGCGCAGCGATTGCACCAGCCAGTCATGGAATCCCGTCCCCTCGCTCCACGCGGCCCACGGCACCCCGGACAGGTCGGCCAGGTGCACCACCGTCCTCTCCGCCAGCGGGTGGTCGACGGGCAGGGCAAGGTCCGCCACGTCACGGTGCAGGAAGTGGATGGAGACGTCCTGCGGGATCTCCAACGGAAGAGTGGACCAGCTGTCCACCACGGCGAGGTCGAGTTGCCTGCGCAGCACGTGCGGTATCAGCCACTCCGCCTCGCCTTCCGCGAGCGTCACCTCCAAGTGCGGGTGGCGCGCCTGGAGCGCCGCGACGGCCCGCGGGAGCACTGTGCGACTGGCGGAGACGAACGCCCCCAGCCGCAGTGCGCCCACCACGTCGCCGTGCATCGAGGCCACCTCGGATTCCGCCCGCTCGAGCAGCGACAGGATCCGGTGCCCCCTACGGGCCAGCAACGCGCCGGCGTCGGTGAGCCGCACCCCGCGCCCCTGCCGCTCGACCACCGCCACGCCCAGCTCCTTCTCCAGCCGGCCGAGCTGTTGGGAGACTCCCGACGCCGAAACATGCAGCGCATCGGCCGCCGCGGCCAGCGATCCCAGATCTGCCACGCTGCACAGCGCCCGCAACCGTTCCACGTTCAGCATGTGACCGACAATACATGACGTTTTCTAATGCGAAATACTAAACACTCGTCACTTGTGCTGGATTGTTCACGGCGACATCATTGGGGCATGGTCTTCCGCACCCCGTCGCGCACGCTCGCCCCGGCAACTTCAGCCGCCCCGACCTCCGCGACGGGGGCGCCCACCACGCGCCCCGGGCTCGACCCGCGCCTCATCGCCGCCGCGGGCGCGGCCTCGATCTCGCTCACCGCGGTGTTCACCAAGCTCGTCGACGCCTCCACGGCCACCATCGTGTTCTACCGCTGCCTGCTCGCGGTGCTGCCCCTGGCGTTCCTCGCCTACGCCGAGATCCGCAGGAACGGCGCACCGTCGCGCCGCACCGTCGCCCTGCACGCCCTCGGCGGGGTGTTCCTCGGCCTCGACTTCGCGCTGTGGACGCAGTCGATCGCGATGATCGGCGCTGGCATCGCGACCATCCTCAACAACGTGCAGGTGCTCGTCGTGCCACTCCTGGCCTGGGCGTTCTTCCGGGACACGATCCCGATGCGCTTCGTCATCTCGGTGCCGGTGATGTTCCTCGGCATCGCGCTGGCGGGCGGGGTGCTCGGCGGCGAGTCGGCCGCGGGCTCCGATCCGCTCGCCGGCACCGCCCTGGGCCTGCTCTCCGGCGTCGCGTTCGCCGGTTACATCATCATCATCGGCCGCACGGGGAAGGCGAGCGGCGGCGGGCCCAATTCCCAGGTGCTCGTCGCCACGATCACCGCAGGCATCGTCGGGACCGCGTTCGGTACCGCGTGGGGCGGCATCGACTTCACGCCCGGCTGGGGCGCCATCGGCTGGCTCGCCGCACTCGCCCTCGTCGGCCAGGTACTCGGATGGGTGCTGTTGGGCGCGTCGCTGCCCAAGCTGCCGTCCCAGGTGGGCGCGTCGATGCTGCTGCTCCAGCCCGCCCTCGCCGTCGTGTTCGCCATGATCATCCTGGGCGAGCGGCCCACGTCCGCCCAGCTGCTCGGCTGCGTCGTCGTGATCGCGGCGGTGGCAGTGGTGGCCTTCGAGCCGCGGCGCCTCGGAACCCGCAGCGCCGGGTCCGGGCCCACCCCCGTCGACGTCGGGGACGATGCCCGCACCGCCCGCTGGCGCCGGCTGCGGGGCCGCCGCGCCACCGGCATCCGGCCGGTCGAGATCATCGAGTCGGACAGCGCCGCCCCGGTGGACAGGCTCTGAACCTCCTGCCGGCCCCCTACTGCTCCGCCGACCAAGCGGAATATGCACACCAGCGGGCCAGCACGTGCAAAAACCGCTTGCTCGGCGGGCCCGCCACGAACAAGCGCGCCGGCCACCCGGAGATCCCGGGTGGCCGGCGCGCATCGGAAGGGTCGGCGCTCGGCGGCGCCCTGGCGGGTCAGCCCGCCCAGGTGCCCCACGGCATGGAGAAGTCGGTCAAGCCGTCGTGCCCGTTCAGCTGGCCGCCCTGCGTGTTGACGACGATCACCGGGTCACCGGGCTTGGCGTTCTCGAAGAACCACTTGGCGTCGGCGGTGCTCACGTTGAGGCAGCCGTGGCTCACGTTCGTATTGCCCTGGGCGCCCACCGACCACGGTGCCGCGTGCAGAAAGATGCCGCTGTTGGACATCCGCGTGGCGTATTCGACCTCGAGCCGGTAGCCCTCCGGTGCGTCGATCGGCACCCCGTACGTGGACGAGTCCATGATCATCGTCCGGAAGCTCTCACCCACGGTGTAGATGCCGTTGGGGGTCTCGTGGCCGGGTTTGCCCATGGACGTGGGCATGGTGCGCACCACCTGGCCGTCGCGGGTGACGGTGATCGTCTTCGTCGCGTCGTCGGCGGTGGCGATGAGGGCGTCGCCGATGGTGAAGTGCCGGACCGCGTCGCCCGCCTCCACGGTGACCTGCGTGTGCGCGGGCCACAGGTTTTCGGGGCGCCAGCGCACCTGCGAGTCGCCGAACCAGTGGAACGCGCCGGTCACGCCGTTGTCGGTAGTCACGCGCATCGCCCGTTCGGCTGCGGCGCGGTCGCCCACCGGCGCGGGGAAGTTGATGATGATCGGCTGCGCGACGCCCACCACGGCGCCCTCCGACGGCGTGATCTGCGGTGTGGCGAAGTTGGCCGGTTCCAGCGGCGCCGGGCCGGACTGCCCGACGGTGGCGCCGTCGGGCCCGTGCGCGACGGGCACGCCGGCCTGCTCGAGCACGCCGGCGAGGTTCTGCCCCCCGGGCAGTGGAACGTCAGGCACCTGGACGGGCGGCATCTGCGGCAGCTCGGGCGCAGGGATCTGCGGCAACTCCACGGAGCCCGGCGCGCCGCCGAACAGCGGCTGCGCGGTCGCCGTGCCGCCTGCCAGCGCGAGGCCCGCGCCCAGCCCCACGG
>NZ_JAENKO010000037.1 GCF_016599145.1 Tomitella cavernea | reverse complement strand
CGTTGCTGCTGGCCGCCGGCGCGATCCGCCTGCTGCGCCGGCGCCGCTGAGTCCACCCGGCACGTCGGCCACCCGGCGCCGCCGTCACCCGGCGGCTCCGAGGCGCTCCGCGAGCACCTGCGCCAGGTGGCGTGCCCGCACGTCCGCGCCGTCGCGCGCCTGGGTGCGGCAGCTGAACCCGTCAGCGATGACAAGGGCGTCCGCGCCGGCGGCACGGATCGCGGGCAGCAGATTCTGCTCGGCCACCGCCATCGACACCTCGTAGTGCCCGTTTTCGAACCCGAAGTTGCCGGCCAACCCGCAGCAGCCCGGGCTCATCTCCGTCTGCTGGATGCCTGCGCGGCGCATCAGCGCACGGTCGGCGTCGTCGCCGAGCTCCGCATACTGGTGGCAGTGGGTCTGCACCACCGCATCCTGCGGTTCCGCCGGCGGCTCCCAGCCGGGCGTGTGGTCGACGAGCTGCTCGGCGAAGGTGCGCACCAAGCCCGACAGCGCGCGGGCGCGGTCGTCCTCCGGAAGCAGCCGGGTGATCTCGCTGCGCAACGCCGCGGTGCAGCTCGGCTCCAGGCCGATCACCGGGTTGCCCGCCGCCAGATACGGCGCCAGCACGTCCAGGCTTTTGCGGACGGTCTTGCGCGCCAGTGGCAGCTGCCCCGTGCTCAGCGCGGTGAGCCCGCAGCACACCGGCCCGCCGGGCAACTCCACCCGGTAGCCCGCGTCCTCGAGGACGGCGGCCGCGGCCATGCCCACACCCGGATCCAGGTGATTCGTGAACGTGTCCGGCCACAGCACCACCGTGCCCCGCGCGGCCACCGGCACCGGTGCCCGGTCGCGCCATTGCCGGCGCAGCGTGCGCGGCGCGAACCGCGGCAGGTCCCGCCGCACGTCGATGCCCGCGACGCGCTTGGCCGCCGCCCCTGTCAGCCGGCCGCCGGACAGCGCGTTCACCACCCGGGGCGCCCTCGAGGCGAGGCGCGCCCACTGCGGCAGCCGGCCCAGCGCGTAGTGCACGCGCGGCCGGAGGCGCCCGCGGTAGTGCTGGTAGAGGAACTCCGACTTGTAGGTGGCCATGTCCACGTTCACCGGGCAGTCGGACTTGCACGCCTTGCAGCTCAGGCACAGGTCCAATGCGCCGAGCACCTCCTGGGAGCGCCAGCCCTCGTCGATCACGTCGCCCTGCAGCATCTCGAACAGCAGGCGGGCCCGCCCCCGCGTCGAGTGCTTCTCATCGCGGGTCACCTGGTAGCTGGGGCACATCGCGACGCCGTGCTCCACGCGGCACTTGCCGATACCCAGGCACCGGCTCACCGCCTGCCGGAAGCTGCCGCGGTCGTCGGGATAGCTGTACGCGGTATCCCATTCCCGCACGCCCAGCTCCAACCAGCGGACGTCGTCGTCCACCTTCTTGGGGTGCACGAGGATCCCCGGGTTGAGCAGGCCGTCCGGATCCCACAGACCCTTGAACCGCTCGAACAGGCTGATGACCTGAGGACTGTAGGCGCGGGGCAGCAGCTCGGACCGGGCCTGCCCGTCGCCGTGCTCCCCGGAGATCGACCCGCCGTAGCGCGCCACGATGTCCGCCGCGTCGAACAGGAACGCGCGATAGCGGTCCACCCCCGGCGCCGTGGACAGATCCGCGTCCAGCCGGATGTGCAGGCAGCCCTCGCCGTAGTGACCGTAGGAGACGCCGCTCAGGCCGTACTCGCCGAGCAGTCCGCGGAAATCGGTCAGGTAGTCGGCGAGGTGCTCGGGCGGTACCGCGGCGTCCTCGAACCCCGGGTAGGCCGCGTCCCCGTCGACCGTGCGCGCTGCCAGTCCGCTGCCGTCCGCCCGCAGCGACCACACCACCTTCTGCTGCGCGAGGTCGGTGAGCACCACGGCCCGCCCGTCGGAACCGACGGGCATGCCGATGCCGCGCGCGAGCGCCTCAGCGGCCGCGCGGGCTTCCTGTGCGGTCGCGCCGCCGGTCTCCACCAGCAGCCAGTCCGACGTGTCCGGCAGCGCGTCGGCGGCAGTGGCGCGCGCACCATGAAGGCGCACGCCCGCGAACAACTTGCGGCCCATGCTCTCCACCGTGAGCGGAGAGTGTTCGAGGATCGCCGGCACCGCCCGCGCCGATGCGACGTCCCCGTCGAACCCCAGCACCAGCAGCGCGCGGTGCGCGGGCGGCCGCACCAGGTCCAGCGTGGCGCTCAGCACCACCGCGCAGGTGCCCTCGCTGCCCACCAGGGCCCGCGCCAGGTTGCGGTGGTTGTCCGGCAGCAGCTCGTGCAGGCCGTAGCCGCTGACCTGCCGCGGGAACCGGCCCAGCTCGGTCCTCAGCACCGCCAGGTTCTCGGTCGTCAACGCGTCCAGGCCCCGGTACAGCCGCCCCGCCGCGTCGTCGCGCGCGGCGGCCGCGGCCATCTGTTCCGCTGTGGTGGGCCCCAGATCCAGGCGCGTGCCGTCGGCGAGCATCACCTCGAGAGCACGGATGTTCTCGCTGGTCTTGCCCCAGGCCACCGAGTGGGAGCCGCAGGAGTTGTTGCCGATCATCCCGCCCACGGTGCAGCGCGAGATCGTCGACGGGTCCGGCGCGAAGGCGAGACCCGACGGCGCGAGCGCCTCCCGCAGGCGGCCGCCGACGACTCCCGGCCGCACCACCGCCGTCGCCGCGGCGGTGTCGATGTCCTCGATCGCGTCGAAATACCGGAAGGTGTCCATGACGATGCCCGCGCCCAGGCAGTTTCCGGCGATCGACGTCCCCGCGCCGCGCATGGTCAGCGGCACCGCGTGGTCGCGGCAGGCCGCCAGGGTGGCCGCCACATCGTCCTCGCCGCGGGGCAGCACGACGGCCGTGGGCACGTGGCGGTAGTTCGACGCGTCGGCGCTGTAGAGGGCGAGGGAGGCCGGATCGTCGAGTACGTCGGCCGCGGTGGAGCGGCGCAGCCGGGCGACGACGTCTGCCGAGGCGCCGACGGTGTCCATCCGGCTCGCCATCGGGTCCTCCTTCACGGGTGCGGCGTGCGTCTCCCGCGAGCGTAGTCCCCCGCCGGTTCCGCCGGGCCGGACCGGGCGTTCAGCGCCGCCCCGTCAGCGCCGGCGGCCCCGCGCCATCCGGCCGATCCCCCAGCCCGCGGCGGCACCCACACTCACGCCCGCGAGCGCGGCGATCCCCGCGCCCGGCTCGCGCTCGTCCACCCGCGGCCGGATGACGACGGGATCGGGCACCGGCACCGGCGCCAGGTCCAGACTCTCCTCACTGGTGGCCGCGAAGGCGGTGGCGAAGAGGGTGATCCGCGCGGTGATGTAGGCGAAGACCATGATGCCGATGATGGGGCCGAAGGTGGCGCCCGCCGGGCCCTGCACGATGTTCGACAGATACACGACCGCGACGCGCTTGAACAACTCGAATGCGATCGCCGCCAGCAGGGCCCCCATCGTCGCGCTGCGCAGCGCCACGCGCTCACGCGGCAACCGGGCGATCACCCAGGTGAACAGCACCCAGGAGGCCGCGATGCCCATGAGGACGGACACCACCGTCAGCAGTACTCCGGCCCCCGGCATGGCGTCCAGGTGCAGCCATTGAAGCACCTTCTTCCCCAGCGCCCCGGACCCCAGCGCGGTCACGCCCAGCGAGACCGCCATCGCCGCGCCCAGCCCGCACAGCGCGCCCAGGTCGTGAACCTTCTTGGCCAGGAACTTGGGCGGCGGGCTGGTCTGCTCCCACTGCTCGGTCAGCGCGGCGCGCAGGTGCGCCATCCAGCCGAGCCCCGTGTAGAGGGCGCCCAGGATGCCCAGCACGCCCACCGCCGCACGCGAGTTGATCGCCGTGTCGACCAGTTCGTTGATGGTGCCGCCCATCGACCCCGGCACGTTGTCGGTGATCTGCGTGCGCAGCTCGTCCAGCAGCTCCGCGTTGCCGGCGAGCACGAACCCGGCCACCGCGAAGGCGACCATCAGCAGCGGAAACAGCGCCAGCACAGTGAAATAGGTGACGGCGGCGGCGTAGTGGTCGCCTCGCTCGTCCTTGTAGCGGGTGGCCGCCCGCATGACGTGGTCGAACCAGGGCCACGCGGCCCGGCGCCGGTCCAGGAACGACGGGCCCTTATCCTCGTCGGTCTTCCCGGTCGCAGTGCCGCTGCGGGCCATACGGCTCAACTCCTTTCCCGCGGAGGTCAATCCCCCGAAGCGAGGAAGCCCACCCTGTCGTAGACGCGCTTCAGGGTTCCCGACGCTACCGCACGCGCCCGCTCCGCGCCGTGCGAGAGCACGCGGTCGAGCTCGGCCGGGTCGGCCAGGTATCCGTCCACCGCGGCACGCAGCGGCGTGACGAACTCGGTGAGGACCTCGGCGGTGTCGCTCTTCAGCTCGCCGTAGCCGCTGCCCGCGAACCGCTGCTCGAGCTCTGCGATGCCGCGGCCCGACAGCGCCGAGTTGATCGTCAGCAGGTTCGACACGCCCGGCTTCTCCTCGCAGTCGAAGCGCACCTCGTTGCCGGTGTCGGTCACCGCGGACTTGATGCGCTTGGCGGAGACCTTCGGGTCGTCGAGCAGGTTGATGATGCCCTTGGGGTTGTCCCCGGACTTGCTCATCTTCTTCGTCGGCTCCTGCAGGTCGTAGACCTTGGCGAACTCCTTGATGATCGTGGCCTCCGGCACTACGAACGACTTGCCGTACCGCGCATTGAACCGCTGCGCCAGGTCACGTGTCAGTTCGAGGTGCTGGCGCTGATCCTCGCCCACCGGCACGAGATGCGAGCGGTAGAGCAGGATGTCCGCCGCCATGAGCACCGGATAGGTGAACAGCCCCACCCCGGTGCTCTCCGTGCCTTGCTTGGCCGACTTGTCCTTGAACTGCGTCATCCGGCTGGCCTCGCCGAACCCGGTGATGCAGTTGAGCACCCACGCCAGCTGCGCGTGCTCGGGCACCTGGCTCTGCACGAACAGCGTCGAGCACTGCGGGTCGATGCCGATGGCTAGCAGCTGCGCCACGGCGACACGGGTGCGCTTGCGCAGCAGCTTCGGATCCTGCGGGACCGTGATCGCGTGCATGTCGGGGATGAAGTAGAACGCGTCGTGTTCGTCCTGCAACGGCACCCACTGCCGCAGCGCGCCGAGGTAGTTGCCGAGGTGGAACGAATCCGCGGTGGGCTGGATGCCGGAGAGCACCCGGGGCTTGCGCTCCTCCGCCGGGGCCGGTGGTGCCGCGGGGGCCGGTGACGTGGACGGTTCTGCCATGTCACCCATACTTTCACGGGCCGCGCAGCCCCCCGCCCCCGGCCGAGGTGGCGCCCACGCCCGCACCCCTGGGAAAGTGTCGTGGCTCACAGTAGAATCGTGTGATCGTCCGAGGACGCTCAACAGGGGAGTCCGCATGCGTATCGCAGACGTTCTGCAGTCCAAGGGCACCGCGGTGCTCACCGTCGCACCGAGTGTCACCGTCCGTCAGGTCATCGACGACATGGCCCGCCACAATGTGGGCGCGTTGGTGGTGGTGCTCAACAACGAGGTGCTGGGGATGATCTCGGAGCGCGACATCATCCGCCGGCTGCACCAGTGCGGCGCCGGCGCGCTGGGCACGCCGATCGCCGAGATCATGTCCACCACCGTGTTCACCTGCGCATTGGGCGACTCGGTGGACAGCCTCGCGGCCACCATGACCGAGCACCGCATCCGCCACCTGCCCGTCGTCGTGGACGGCGCGCTGCGCGGAATCGTCAGCATCGGCGACGTGGTCAAGAGCCGCATGGACGAGCTCGAGACCGAACGCGACCACCTCGAGTCCTACATCCACCGCGGCTGACACCCGGCTCGGCCGAACCTCGCCGTGGCGTTATCCCACCGCGGCGCGCCGCCGGAGCTCAGCCCAGTTCCACCGGCTCGGCGCCGAAGTCGCGCCACTGCTCCTGCACGTCGTCCGACTCGCCTGGGGCCACCACCAGCAGCACCCGGAACTCCACCTCGGAGTCACCGTAGTGCTCCTCGTAAAACTGGAACGCGTCGACGAACCACTCGAGCTCGTCCGGCTCGTCGGCCAGCAGCTCGGACGCGTGCCGGATGACGATGGCGTACCCGGACGCCTCCCCCACGGTCTCGTCGAGCTCGCGCATGCACTCGTCGAACGCGTCCTTGTTGTTGCCGAAGTAGTCGGGGAACTCGAGGGCGGCCGAGAACTCCTCGAACACCCCGCCGACGGTGTGCATGTGCTCCGCCGAGACGGTATTCACCGCGAACCCGGCGTTCTCGAGAGCCACGATGACCTCGCCGGCCGCGGTGTCGCCGGGCCGGGCGATCCCGACCGTGCGCCCGCCGGACGCGGCGAACTTCTCGACCTCGGTCATGGCGCCTCACCTCTTCTGCGGGCGGCCACCGTCAACGCATGCGCGTGAACGTCGAGTAGTGGTCGCCCGTGTACCAGGCTGAACCCTCGTCCCCTGTGACTATGCGCTCCGCGTCCCGTCCTTGGCCAGGTTTCCTCGGATTGACGTCCCATTCCCGGTACCGGATGCGATCGCCGTCGGCGTCGCTCCCCGGCAGCCTCTTCTCCCTGTTGCCGAAGCGCTGCCCGCCCCGGGTGCCCGGGGCGTCGGCCGCCTCCGGCCAGTCGCCCGCGTCGATGAGCGCGAGGGTGCGCCAGGCGGCCTCCGGGACCCCGGGGACCGCGGGATGGCCGCCGGCCTCGGCCACCGCGTGCGCGCCGGCCGTCGCTCCGTCCCCGGGCACAGCCGCCGGGCCGCAGCCGGCAAGCAGCGCGGCGACGACGGCGAGGGCCGCCACCAGCAGCGCAACAGCGCGACTGGGCCCCCGAGTTGTGGACCGCAACACAGCGGGCCGCAGCGGGGGCCGCTCAGCGCGCATAGGTGACGCTGACGGGCGCGTGGTCGGACCAGCGCGTGTCGTAGCTCTCGGCGCGCTCCACGACGCCTGCGGACGCCGACGAAGCGAGCCCGGACGTGGCGACGTGGTAATCGATGCGCCAGCCCGCGTCGTTGTCGAAGGCCTTGCCGCGGTAGGACCACCAGCTGTAGGGGCCGTCGACGTCGCCGTGCAACGCGCGGATCACGTCCACCCAGCCCGTGTCCTCGGCGAACATCCCGTCCAGCCACGCGCGCTCGTTCGGCAGGAAGCCCGAGGACTTCTTGTTGCCCTTCCAATTCTTCAGGTCCCGCTCGGTGTGGGCGATGTTCCAGTCTCCGCACACCACGGCGTCCCGGCCGGCCGCCGCTGTGCGCGCCATGTGCTCGGCGAACGTCGCCATGAACCGTTCCTTTTCGTCCTGCCGCGGGGTGTCGGTCTCCCCGGACGGCAGGTACAGGCTGGCCACCGTCATGTCGCCGAAGTCCGCCTCGATGTAGCGGCCCGACGCGGCGAACTCGGGGTCGCCGTGGCCGATGCGATGCGCATCGGCGGGCACCCTCGACAGGATGGCCACACCGTTGCGCCCCTTCTGCTCCGGTTCGGCGGACACTATGTGCCAACCGTCCTCGGCGGCCGGCGCCAGCGCGGTGTGCAGCTGCGCGTCGGTGGCCCGCACCTCCTGCAGGCAGACCACGTCCGCCCGGGTACCGGCCAGCCAGTGGAGCAGCCCGTGCTCCTTCTTGGTGGCGGCGCGGACGCCGTTGATGTTGACGGTGCTCACGGTGAGATCGCTCTTCGACACGCCCTGAAGGCTAATGCACCGTCACCGGCGCGTCGTCCCGGTCCGCGTCCGCCCGCACCTTGCCTGCGTCGGTGCGCCGTTGCACCGCCGCGCTCACCGCCAGGATCAGCAGACCGGCCACCGCCAGCCCGGCGCCCACCGCCGCCGGGGCGGTGTACCCGAAACCTGCGGCGATCACGACGCCGCCCAGCCATGCCCCGCCCGCATTTGCGACGTTGAGCGCGGAATGGTTGAGCGCCGCGGCCAGGTTCTGGGCGTCGGCGGCCACGTCCATGAGCCGCGTCTGCAGCGCCGGCACCATCGCCGCCCCGGAGGCGCCGACCAGGAACACGGCGGCGAGCACCGTCACCGGGTTGTGCGCAGCCACGACGAACAGGCCCATCACGGCCGCGATGAGGGCGAGCATCGCGAACATCGACGGCATCAGGGCCCGGTCGGCTAGTCGTCCGCCGACGAGGTTGCCCGCGACCATGCCGAGGCCGTAAAGCGCCAACGCCATGGGCACCAGCGCGGAGGACAGGCCGGCGACGTCGGTGAGGGTGGTCGCGATGTAGGTGTAGACGGCGAACATGCCGCCGAAGCCGACCATCCCGACGGCCAGCGTCAGCCACACCTGCGGCCGCCGCAGCGCCCCCAGTTCGGCGCGGGGGCTCGACGACGGCGCTGCCGCCATGGACGGCACCCAGCGCAGCAGCGCCGTCATCGTAGCCAGCCCGATCACCGCCACCAGGCCGAATGCGCTGCGCCATCCCAACTGCTGGCCCATCGCCGCGGCGAGCGGGACGCCCAGCACATTGGCCACCGACAGTCCCAGCATGACCGTCGCGACGGCCTTGGCCCTCCTGCCCGCCCCCGCCAGACGCGCGGCCACGAGCGACGCGACCCCGAAGTACGCACCGTGCGGCAGCCCCGCGAAGAAGCGCGACGCGATCAGCACGTTCATGTTCGGCGCCAGCACGGTGACGGCGTTGCCCACCGTGAAGGCGGCCATGAGCGCCACCAGCAGGCGCCGCCGCTCCACGCGCGCGGTGAGCGCGGAGATCGTCGGCGCACCCACCACCACGCCCAGGGCGTAGGCGGAGATCACGTGCCCGGCCGCCGGCTCGGACACCCCCATGCCGTCCGCGATCTGCGGCAACAGCCCCATCGCCACGAACTCGGTGGTGCCGATGCCGAAGCCGCCGAGCGCGAGAGCCGTCATCGCAACGCGCACGGACATGCGGGCACCGCCTTCCTGGTCGTGGAGTACCGGCATGGCTTTTCACCAACGGCACGGCGGCCACCCGCCCCCACGCTCAACGGGGCACGGGCGCGCGATCATTCCCCGCCGTCGGCATGACACGCGCCACGCATGGCGACGGCCGGGGCCCGATGGGACCCCGGCCGGATATCCGCCGCCGGACGCCGCTGCGCGCGGCGCCGCGTCAGGCGCGGGCCTTCGCGGCCTTGAGGTTGTCGTCGAGCGCCCCGAGGAACTCCTCGGTCGTCAGGTAGCCCTGGTCGCCCCCGACGAGCAGCGCCAGGTCCTTGGTCATCTTGCCGCTCTCGACGGTCTTGATGACGACGTCCTCGAGCAGGTGGCAGAACTCCACCACATCGGGGGTGTTGTCGAGCTTGCCGCGGTGCTCCAGCCCCCGGGTCCACGCGAAGATCGACGCGATGGGGTTGGTGGAGGTGGGCTTGCCCTGCTGGTGCTGGCGGTAGTGCCGGGTAACGGTGCCGTGCGCGGCCTCAGCCTCCACCGTCCGCCCGTCCGGCGTCATGAGCACGGAGGTCATCAAGCCCAGCGAACCGTAGCCCTGGGCGACGGTGTCGGACTGCACGTCGCCGTCGTAGTTCTTGCAAGCCCAGACGTAGCCGCCCTCCCACTTGAGCGCGGAGGCGACCATGTCGTCGATGAGGCGGTGCTCGTAGGTGAGCCCGGCGGCGTCGAACTCCGCCTTGAACTCCTCCTCGTAGATGCGCTGGAATTCGTCCTTGAACATGCCGTCGTAGGCCTTGAGGATCGTGTTCTTCGTCGACAAGTACACCGGGTAGTTCTGCTGCAAGCCGTAGGACAGCGACGCGCGGGCGAAGTCCTGGATCGACTTCTTGTAGTTGTACATCCCCATGACGACGCCGCCGTCCTCCGGGATCTTGCACACCTCGTGCTGGATCGGCTCGCTGCCGTCCTCGGGCGTGTAAGTGATGGTGACGGTGCCGGCGCCGGGGACCTTGAAGTCGGTGGCGCGGTACTGGTCGCCGAAGGCATGGCGGCCCACGACGACCGGTTTGGTCCAGCCTGGGACCAGGCGCGGCACGTTGGAGATGATGATGGGCGCGCGGAAGATGGTGCCGCCGAGGATGTTGCGGATGGTGCCGTTGGGCGAGCGCCACATCTTCTTGAGGCCGAACTCCTCCACCCGGGCCTCGTCCGGCGTGATGGTGGCGCATTTGACGCCGGCGCCGTGCTTCTTGATGGCGTTGGCCGCGTCGACGGTGACCTGGTCGTCCGTCGCGTCGCGGTGCTCGACGCCCAGGTCGTAATACTCCAGATTCACATCCAGGTACGGATGGATCAGCTTGTCTTTGATGAACTGCCAGATGATGCGGGTCATCTCGTCGCCATCGAGCTCGACGACGGTTCCCTCGACCTTGATCTTGGACATGTGGTCCGCGTCCTCCTAGACAAGCCTGTTCAACTCGCGCAGCGCGGCCCATCTTGTGGATGCACGCCCGTCGGCCGGCTGCAGGGCGACCGCGCGGCGCACGTGCCCCTCGGACACCGGCCGTACTGACATACTCCGTCATGGTGCAGATTAGTACCCCGGGTCACAGATGTGGTGACGTGGTGACGAAATCCGCATCGGGAACCGGGATGGCGGGCACGGTCGCGGCACCCGGCCGCGCGCGCCCCGCGCTCTGCAGTACGAGCGTACTCGATAGCCCGCGCCCCGCACCCCTTCAGGTCCCGGTGACTACAACCGGTCCGGCTCCGCGAACCCGCCGGAACCGACCAGTTGAAACCGCAGGGGCGTATGCGGCTAAGATCGGGTCAGGTCATGAGCGTCAGCGTCAAGCCCCGGCTTGCTGGCCGGCAACCCTCCAACCGCGGTGGGGTGCCCCGGGTGATGACCAGGTCGTCCGTGGTCGCCTTCCCTCTACGGCACGCAGGCCCCCGCGCAGGCGTGACTCCCGCCGGGCAGGCGACCGTTGCGGACGACAAGCGCGGGCCCGCTGGGGCGGGCCCACAGAAAAGGGGTAAGCCCCAACGGAGGTTCACACATGTGTTGTCGTAGCTGACGGAAGTACCGATGCCCGCATCGCCGCCGCCAGCCCGGGCCACGCCCGGCGTCGCGACGCGATGCACCCTGCCCGACGGCTTCGCCCGCGCTCGCCGGCGAGGCCCGCGCACGCACCGCGACGGGAAGCGTTCGACCTCCGTCGCGGCGCCGCGCACCATCGGACCACAGCACCACCGGACCATGGAGCGCACCGCGCGGGCACACGCCCGGACCGGCCGGAGCCATCCGCCCTCCGTCGCGCACGCCCACCGGGGCGCGCGGCGACCAGCCCCTGGAGCACAGCGATGACAGAGAACACCGATCCCACCGCCAACTGGTCGTTCGAGACCAAGCAGGTCCACACCGGCTACACCCCGGACCCGACGACCAAGGCGACGGCGCTGCCGATCTACCAGACCACGTCGTACCAGTTCGACAGCACCGACCACGCCGAGGCGCTGTTCTCGCTGGCAGAGCCCGGCAACATCTACACCCGCATCATGAACCCCACCGTCGACGCGGTCGAGCAGCGCATCGCCGCGCTCGAGGGCGGCGTGGCGGGGCTGCTGCTGTCCTCCGGCCAGTCCGCCACCATGTACGCGCTGCTCAACATCGCCGGCGCCGGAGACCACATCGTGTCCAGCCCGCACATCTACGGCGGCACGTTCAACCTGTTCCACTACACGCTGCGCAAGATCGGCGTGGACGTGAGCTTCGTCGACGACCCCGACGACATCGCGCAGTGGCGCGCCGCCGTCAAGCCCAACACCAAGGCGCTGTTCGGTGAGACCATCGGTAACCCGCGCGGCGACGTCCTCGACCTGCCCGGCATCTCCGGTGTGGCGCAGGAGGCCGGCGTGCCGCTGATCGTCGACAACACGATCGCCACCCCCTACCTGCTCAACCCGCTCGAGCACGGCGCCAACGTGGTCGTACACTCTGCCACCAAGTACCTCGGCGGCCACGGCACCACGATCAACGGCGTCCTCGTCGACGGCGGCAACTTCGACTGGACCGTCAAGCAGTCCGACGGCACGCCTCGCTTCCCCGGATTCACCGAGCCGGACGAGAGCTACCACGGCGTCGTCTACGCGGACCTCGGCGCGCCCGCGTTCGCTCTCAAGGCGCGCGTGCAGCTGCTCCGCGACATGGGCAACGCCCCCTCGCCATTCAACGCGTTCCTCACAGCGCAGGGCCTGGAGACGCTGAGCCTGCGCATCGAACGGCACGTGGCCAACGCGCAGCGCGTCGCCGAGTTCCTCGAGGCACGCGGCGAGGTCGAATCGGTCTCCTACGCCGGCCTCGCCTCGTCGCAGTGGCACGAGCGCGCCAAGAAGCTGCTGCCCCGCGGCACCGGCGCCGTGCTCACCTTCAACATCGCCGGCGGCGAGAAGGCCGCGCGCGCCTTCATCGACGCGCTCACCCTGCACAGCCACGTGGCCAACATGGGCGACGTCCGCTCGCTGGTGGTCCACCCGTGGTCCACCACGCACCAGCAGCTCTCCGAGGCCGAGCGCGAGGCTGCCGGCGTCTACGCCGGCCAGGTGCGCCTGTGCGTGGGCATCGAGGGCATCGACGACATCCTCGCGGACCTGGCGACCGGCTTCGCGGAGGCGGCAGCATCTTGACCATGAGCACGGTCCACCCTGCCCGTCCGGCGTCGCTCGCGTGGCCGGACGGGCAGTCGGGCGCCGTCGAGATAGGACCGCTGGTCCTCGACTGCGGAATCCGGCTCCCCCAAGTCACCATCGCGTTTCAGCGGTGGGGCGCACTCAACGCCGCGCGTGACAACGTGGTGCTCGCGCTCCACGCGCTCACCGGAGACACGCACGCCGCCGGCCCCGCCGACGAGCGGCACGCGTCGCCGGGCTGGTGGAATGGCCTGATCGGTCCGGGGCTGGCCCTCGACACCGACGAGTGGTGCGTGATCACCACCAACTCGCTCGGCGGCTGCAACGGCAGCACCGGGCCGTCGTCCCCCGCGCCGGACGGGCGCCCGTGGGGCTCACGCTTCCCGTACCTGTCCATCCGCGACCAAGTGCGCGCCGAGTCCCGCGCGCTCGAAGAACTCGGCATCGACCGCGTCGCCTCCGTGATGGGCGGGTCGATGGGCGGCGCCCGCGCGCTCGAGTGGGAGGTCACCTATCCCGAACAGGTCGACTCCGCGCTGATCCTCGCCGTGGGCGCGCGCGCCACGGCGGACCAGATCGGCACGCAGACCACCCAGCTCGAGGCGATCCGCCGCGACCCCGACTGGCAGGGCGGCGACTTCTACGGCACCAGCCTCCGGCCCGACACCGGCCTCAAGCTGGCGCGACGGTTCGCCCACCTGACCTACCGCACCGAGTTCGAGCTGGACGAGCGCTTCGCCAACGCTGGCCAGATGGACGAGGACCCGCTCAAGGACGGCCGCTACGCGGTGCAGAGCTACCTGGAATACCAGGCGGACAAGTTCGTCGGGCGCTTCGACCCCGGCAGCTACGTGATCCTCACCGAATCGCTCAACCGGCACGACGTGGGCCGCGACCGCGGCGGCGTGCAGGCGGCGCTGGCCGGCTGCACGGTCCCCACCATCGTCGCCGGCTGGGACTCCGACCGGCTCTACCCCCTCCGGCTACAGGCGGAGATCGCCGAGCACCTGGCCGGATGCGTCGAGTTCCTGCAGTACGAGAGCCGCTACGGGCACGACGCGTTCCTCATCGAATTCGACGCGGTCGACGCCGCCATCGGCAAAACGATGGAACTGGCGCGCAAGGCGGCCGCCGCGCGGCGCTGACGCGGAATCCTGTGCTCCCCCGGCCAGGACCCCGTGCGGCCCGCCAGGACTCAGTACGGCCCGCCGGGATTCCGTGCGGCCCCGCCGGGTGACGGCCGCCCGGCTACCCGGTGCCCAGCGACTCGATCGACAGGCCCAGCCAGATGATCAGGCCGCCGAACGCGGCCAACGTGGCCACATCGAAGGCCCGGCTGCGCACGGCCAGCACCCCCACCCGCTCCGGCGAGAGCACCAGGCGCACCGCCGCCGCTATCAAGGTGACCAGGCCGAACAGTACAGTGCCGCGGCGCCACCGGTCCATCGCCACGAGCACCATCGCCGCGAACAGCCCGCAGGCGATGAGGATCAGCGGCAGGTGGATGGTGCGCAGCCGGTAGAGGAGCGTCGTCGGCGGACCCGTGGGCGCGGCGATGCGGCTGGGCACGGCCTTGCCCGCTCCCGGACCTCCCCCGTCGCCCGCGTTGCTCATCAGCTGTCCCCTACTGTGTTCCCGACCCGGCCTTCGTCGTCGGCCTACCCTGCGTCCCGTTCGGCACGCTCGACCACATTCTGCAGCAGGAAGGCCCGGGTGAGCGGGCCGACGCCGCCCGGGTTCGGCGACACGTGACCGGCCACCTCCCACACGCCCTTGTCGACGTCGCCCACCAGGCCGGCGTCCGTGCGCGTGACCCCCACGTCGAGCACCGCGGCGCCCGGCTTGACCATGTCGGCGGTGACGAGTCCAGGCCTCCCGGCGGCGGCGATGACGATATCCGCGCGCCGTACCTCGGCCGCCAGGTCCTTCGTGCCCGTGTGGCAGAGGGTGACCGTGGCGTTCTCGGTGCGCCGGGTGAACAGCAGCCCGATCGGTCGGCCCACGGTGACCCCGCGGCCGACGACCACCACGTGGGCGCCGGCGATCGGCACCTCGTAGCGGCGGAGCAGATGCAGGATCCCCCGCGGGGTGCACGGCAGCGGAGCCTCCTTGCCCAGCACCAGGCGGCCGAGATTCGTCGGGTGCAGGCCGTCGGCGTCCTTGTCCGGATCCACCGCCTCCAGCGCCTCGTTCTCGTCGAGGTGTTCCGGCAGGGGCAGCTGCACGATGTAGCCGGTGCACTCGGGGTTCGCGTTGAGCTCGGCGATGGTGTCCAGCAGCTGCGCGCGGGTGACGTCGGCCGGCAGATCCCGGCGCAGCGAGGTGATGCCCACCTTGGCGCAGTCGTTGTGCTTACCGCGCACATAGGTGTGCGAGCCCGGGTCGTCCCCCACGAGGATCGTGCCCAGGCCGGGCGTGATGCCCTTCGCCGCCAGCGCCGCCACCCGGGTGGTGAGGTCGGCGAAGAGTTCGTCGCGGGTCAGCTTGCCGTCGAGAGTCGTCGCAGTCACCATGCCATTCTGGCAGGTCCGCGCCCGGCCCGCCGGGGCGGTCCGGGCGGGCGTGGCGGACATGGGTGACCGACTTCGCGCTCGAAGTTCGAACGCGACCCTGACGTCGCGCTCGAAGTTCAAAGGCGAAACCTCGTCGCGCCCGCAGTTGCCGGGTCCGGTCCGTAGTTACGGACCACATGCGGCAACTGCGGGCGTCACCTGATGTCGCGCTCGAACTTCGGGCGCGAAATCCACACTGTGCTCGAAGTTCGAACGTCACTGAAGAACGGGGCCCGCCCCGCCCGAACTTCGCACGCGACACCGAAGCCGGAGTGGTCACCGCGCCCGGTACTGCAGCACTTTCTCGTCGGCGAGCCGCGTCGGTCCCTGCGTGATGACGAGGGCGCCGGGGCTGATCGCGTACTGCACCCCGTCGTTCGTCGCGGTGAAGCCGGAACCCGAGGGCACCGGGTCATCGATCTCGATCGCCGCGCCGTCCTCCAGCCGCACGCCCTTGTAGTAGAAGCGACCGACGCCCGTCCGGCAGATCACCACCAGCGACCCGCCGGTACGGGCGGCCACGACGGCCGGGTCGTCGGAGTTGCAGCGCGCCGACGCGCGGCCGACGAAACCTTGGCCGTCAGTGGGCAGATCGCCGCTGCGCGCGGGAGGCGGGGTAGTCGCCGGCGGGGCCGTGGCGGGGGCCGCACCGGTGGGCACCAGCCGCAGACGTTCGACGCGCACGGCCACATCGCCGGGCAGGATCGTGAGATAGCCGGGCCCGGAAACGTTGTCGTTGGCGATGATGCACTCGAACGCGCCGGTGGTGCACGACAGCCGCTCCCAGTAGCCCGACGCACCGTCGGCCGGTGACACGGCGTACTCGCCGGGCTGGATGTCGGAACCCACCTTGAAGATTCCGCTCGTGGGCAGCACGCCGGTGTCCACGCTGGGCGTCGGGGCCTCTGCCGTGGTCGGAACCGTCCCTGTGTCCGGAGCGGAGGCTTCGCTGGTGGCCGGGGCGGGTGCAGTGACGGCGCCGGCATTCTCGGCTGTGTCGCGGTCGCCGATCAGCACCACCACGAGCGCCACGATGAGAGCCGCCACCGCCAGCACCGCGACGGCGCCGACCACCCACGGCCACTGCTTCTTCGGCGGCGGGGGCGGAGGCGGCGCGGCATAGCGATAGCCGTATGCCTGCTCCAGCGGATAGCCCTGGTCCTGCGGGTAGGGCCGCTGCAGCGGGATCTGCTGCGTGGGATCGTCGTGGGCGTATCCGGGATGGCCGTACGGGGTCTGCGAATACGCGATGGGGGTGTCGTCGCCCGGCGGGCCGTCACCGTACGGGTGCTCGGGATCGGGCGGCGTCTGCGGCGGCACGGACATCGCTGGCCTTTCTGGAGCGTCTCGGCAGGTATGACGACCGTAGTCCGAGCCGCGCCGCTCTGGGCCCGAAGCCTTTTCATCACCGCCGCTTCACACAGAAGCTCCTGCGGCCGATTCGTGGATCTACGCTTGTCGTCGGAAGCTCCGGCACGAACGAGGCGACGGAGACGACGCGCGGGCGGCGGCGACGATCCGGCATCGGCGGACTCGGTACCGGAGCGCCGGATAGTCGCCCGGCTTCTTCGAACCGTGAGGGATCACCAGCGACGATGATCTTCCGGAACACGGGCCCGGCGACGGGTCCACGCAGTCGAGCTCCACTACCGCGTCAGCGCTTTCGGAATCCGGGTGCCTTCCTCGGATTTGTTTCACGCTGACCCCGGCCATTAGATTCATTGCCGGCGTTCCGCTTCGAAGGGGCGGACCGATCTTTTCAGGGGAGTGTTGATGGCTCTGTTCCCATCGGCGGCTCGAGGTGCCGCGGCAGTGCTGATCGCAGTGTCGTGCACGGCCTGTTCGGGTGTAGAATCCACGCACCTCGCTAACGACGCGGATTGTGAAGTTGTTTCAGAATTAAATTATACTCGTGATGCAATCCTGTCGACCACGGGAACTTTCCCCCAGGGCAGCAGGAACCGCGATTCATTCTGGAATGATAAACTCGATAAATACTGCCGACTGGGCGAACTGCATGATGACACCTCGCACAATGTGACAACGCAAACATTGTCACATTCACTGACGGACGTCGGGCGTCAATTCGTTGCCATATTTGATTCTGCGGAATGCAGCATAGCGGTTAGTCGCGAATGCCTGGCCGACCTGAACGCGCAATTTAACGAGTTAACCCAGAAGATAGATGCAGTCGACGAGTTCTGCGCGGAATAGTCTCGCATGACTGAGGCGCTCGAGGTTCGAAGGCCGCGCCGCGTCGCGCCCGTAGTTGCCGGGTCAGGTTCGTAACTACGCACCGAATGCGGCAACTGCGGGCGCCACGTGACTTCGCGCCCGAAGTTCGGGCGCGACGGAAGTCCCGCGCCAACCACGCTTGAACTTCGAGCGCGACACCGAGCAACCCCGCCGACCCGAGTGGCATCCTGTACGCCGTGCTCAAAGTGATGTTCCACCAGCCGCTCATCCCGCCGAACACCGGCAACGCCATCCGCATGGTCGCCGGTACCGGGGCGGAGCTGCACCTGGTAGAGCCGATGGGGTTCGACCTGTCGGACAAGCATGTGCGCCGGGCCGGGCTCGACTACCACGACCTGGCCCGGGTGTTCGTGCACCCCGACGTGGAGTCGGCGTGGGCGGCGGTCGCCCCGGGGCGGGTCTTCGCGTTCACCACCCACACCTCCACCTCGTTCGCGCAGATCGAGTACCGCGACGGCGACGTGCTGCTGTTCGGGTCGGAGACGACAGGCCTTCCGCAGGAGGTGCTCGATGATCCGCATGTCACCGCGCACGTCCGCATCCCCATGATCCCCGGGCGCCGGTCGATGAACCTGTCGAACTCGGCGGCCGTCGCCTGTTACGAGGCGTGGCGGCAGCTGGGCTATCCCGGCGGCGTCTGAACCGTCGACCCGCACGGTCATACTTGTCCGTGTGAGCGCACTCCTGCAGGCCACCGGCCTCTCCGCCGCGCATGGCGACCGCACCCTGTTCTCCGGCCTCGACCTGACGGTGGGCCCCGGCGACGTGGTGGGGCTCGTCGGCGCCAACGGGGCGGGCAAGTCGACGCTGCTGCGGATGCTCGCCGCGGCCACTCGGACCTGCAACGCAGGCACGGAAGCCAGCGCCGTCATGCTGACCCCTCCCGGCGCGACCGTCGGCCACCTCGCGCAGGAGCACGAACGCCGCCCGGGCGAGACGGTGCTCGGCTTCATCGCGCGCCGCACGGGCGTCGCCGAGGCCGAGGAGGCCATGAATGCCGCCGCCGAGTCGCTGGCCGACGGCGGCGGCGAGGACCGCTACACCCCCGCCTTGGAGCGCTGGCTTGCGCTGGGCGGCGCCGACCTGCCCGAGCGCGCCGCGGCCGTCGCCGCCGACCTGGGCCTGCGGGCCCCGACCGGCGACGCCGACCCGCTCGACGCCCCGATGACGGGACTGTCCGGCGGCCAGGCGGCGCGCGCGGCGCTGGCGGCGCTGCTGCTCTCCCGCTACGACCTGCTGCTGCTCGACGAGCCGACCAACGACCTCGACCTGGACGGCCTGGCGCTGCTCGAACGGTTCGTCGCCGACGCCCGGGTGGGCCTGGTGGTGGTGAGCCACGACCGGGAGTTCCTGGCGCGCACCGTCACCCGGGTGGTGGAGCTGGACCTGGCCCAGCAGTCGGTGGACGTCTACGACGGCGGCTACGAGGCGTACCTGGCGGAACGGGCGGTGGCGCGCCGCCACGCCCGCGAGGCCTACGACGCGTACGCGGACACCCGCTCCCGGCTCGAGGACCGGGCGCAGATGCAGCGCAACTGGCTGTCGCAGGGCGTGCGCAACGCGCGCCGCAAGGCCGGCGACAGCGACAAGATGGGTCGTCGGCTCCGCGCCGAGTCGTCCGAGAAGCAGGCGGCCAAGGCGCGGCAGACGCAGCGGGCGATCGAGCGGCTCGAGGCGGTGGAGGAGCCGCGCAAGGAGTGGGAGCTGCGCATGACCATCGCGCCCGCGCCGCGCAGCGGCACCGTCGTCGCCACCGCCTCGGGCGCCGTCGTGCGCCGCGGCGACTTCACCCTGGGACCGGTGACGGTGCAGGTGGAGCAGGGCGACCGCATCGTCATCACCGGCGCCAACGGGGCGGGCAAGTCGACGCTGCTGGCCCTGCTGCTGGGTACGGCCGCGCCCGACGAGGGCAGCGCTGCGCTCGGCGCGGGCGTGCGGGTGGGCGAGATCGACCAGGCCCGCGGCGCGTTCACAGGGCCGCACCCGCTGGCGGAGGCGTTCGGCGCGCAGGTGCCCGAGTGGCCCGACGCGGACGTGCGGACGCTGCTGGCCAAGTTCGGCTTGCGCGCCGCGCACGTGGGCCGCGCGGCCGCGTCGCTGTCGCCCGGCGAGCGCACCCGCGCCGCGCTGGCACTGCTGCAGGCGCGCGGGGTCAACCTGCTGGTGCTCGACGAGCCCACCAACCACCTGGACCTGCCCGCGATCGAGCAGCTCGAGCAGGCCCTGGATGCCTACGAGGGCACGCTGCTGCTGGTCACGCATGATAGGCGGATGCTCGACGCGGTGCACGCCACCGCCCGCTGGCAGGTCGCGGACGGCCGGGTGCGCGAAGCCTGACGGCGCGGGCGGCGCTGCCCCGGCGCGGGCCTGGACGTCGACGCGCCATCGAGCAAACCCGTCGGGTTATTGTTTCCACTTGCGAATGCGTTGGGTTTATACAACACTTCATTACGTGAGCGTTGCACGCAGGGGACGATCGCTCCCCATCCACAATCGGGTCGGCGTGCTGCGCGCCGACAGACGGATGTCGCGCGCGCAGCTGGCCGAGCTGGTCTCGGTCAACCCGCAGACCATCGGCGCCCTGGAGCGCGGGGACCACTACCCCAGCCTGGACCTGGCGCTGCGCATCTGCGAGGTCTTCGCACTGCCCGTCGAGGCGGTGTTCTCCCGCACGGAGTTCGCGCCGCTCGCACAGAGCCTCCTGCCCCCACCACAGACAGGCCGGACCGGCGGATCCGGCTCAGAAGGCGGTGACCATCATGTCTGACTTCGGCGTCGTCGAGCGCTATCAGGCCTACCGCACCCGCAGATTCCTCGAACAACAGCAGCGACACAGCACGTGGATGCCGAGGCTGCGTACACGCCCGGCGCGCCGCACGCTCGTCGCCCTGCTGTGCATGCTGTACGCGGCGATGATCGTCATCGCCGTCCTCACCTACTGGGAGATCACCGCCGCATACTGGGCGTGGCTGGGCGCGACGGTGCTCATGCTCGTGCTGTGGACGGCGGTGCAGATCGTCTCCGGCCGCCAAGGCGACGCCCCCCGCGATGCGCTCGACGAATACGAGCTGCAGCTGCGCAACAGCGCCCGCTCGATCGGCCTGACGATCACGCAGGTCGCCGCCTTCGTTCCCGCGGCCGTGCTCATCTTCGTCTCCAGCAACGGCGACGCCACGCCCGAACTCGCCTATATGGGCGGGCTGCTCGTGGTCACAGCGCTGCTCATCGGCGGCACCTCCCCGACGCTGATGCTCGCGTGGTCTCGCCCTGACCCGGACCCGGACCCGGAGGACGAAGCGAACGACCGACCTCCGTTCCCCACAGCCGATCCCGAACATCCCATGGAGCAGCAATGACCAGATCGACCACTGTCCGCGGCGACCCGCCGCGCACCCGCGGCACCACTTTGACCATCGACGGCATCTCGAAGTCCTACGGGACCGTCCACGCCCTCGACGACATGAGTTTCACCGTGCAGCCCGGTGAGATCTTCGGATTCGTCGGCAGCAACGGTGCAGGCAAGACGACGACGATGCGCATCGCCCTCGGCGTGCTCGCCGCCGACGCCGGCGAGGTGCGCATCGGCGAGAAGCCCGTCGACCTCGACGTGCGCCGCACCGTCGGCTACATGCCCGAGGAAAGGGGGCTCTACCCCAAGATGAAGGTGGGCGCGCAGCTGGCCTACCTCGCCCAGCTGCACGGCCTGAGCAGGCCCGACGCCGAGGCCGCGGTGCAGCGCTGGACCGAAAGGCTCGGCATCGACGGCCGGGTTGGCGACACCGTCGACGCGCTGAGCCTGGGCAACCAGCAGCGGGTGCAACTGGCCGCCGCCCTGGTGCACGACCCGGCCGTGCTCGTGCTGGACGAACCGTTCTCCGGCCTCGACCCCGTCGCCGTCGATGTCATGAGCGACGTGCTGCGGGAGAAGGCCGCGGACGGGGTGCCCGTCATCTTCTCCAGCCACCAGCTCGAGCTGGTCGAGCGGCTCTGCCACCGGGTCGGCATCATCGCGGGCGGGCGGATGCGCGCCATCGGCACCGTCGACGAGCTCCGCGCACGGGGTGAGGCCCAGCTGGTGGTGCACGCCCCGCAGGCGCCCGCCGGGTGGGCGTCGACCGTGCCCGGGATCGCCACGGCAGAGCAGTCCGGAGAGCACACACTGCTCACCCTCGCACCGGGCGCCGACGACCAGGCGGTGCTCTCCGCCGCGTTGCGCACTGGGCCGGTGCACGAGTTCACGCTGCGCCGCCCGTCGCTCACCGAGCTGTTCCGAGAGGTCGTGACCGCATGAACGCCACCATCTCCCCCGCCCGCGCCGTAGGCCTGGTGGCCCGCCGCGAGTTCACCACGCAGATCCGGAAGAAAAGCTTCCTGATCAGCAACATCATCATCCTCATCGCCATCATCGGCGGGATCATCGTCTACTCCGCGTTCTCCGGCGGCAGCGACGACGGGCACGACGCGACGGTGGCCATCGTCGGCGACCAGTCCCTGGCCCAGCCGCTGGAGTCGACCGGCGAGGCGATGTCGATGACGATCGACGTGCACGAATCCCCCGACGAACAGGCCGCCCGCACCGCTGTCGAAGGCGGCGACGTGGACGCGGCCCTGATCCCCGCGGCGGACGGTTCGGTCACGGCGATCACGGAGTCCGAGCTGAGCGCCGACCTGCACACGGTCATCTCCGCCGCCGTGAGCTCGGCGGCCCAGGAACGCGCGCTCGCTGCCCAGGGGGTAGACGTGGCCGCGGTGGACCAGGCGGTGTCCGCCGCCACCGTGCACGTCGACGCGCTCGACCCGCCCGACCCGGAGAAGGGCCAGCGCATCGCCATGTCCATCGCCGCCGTGGTGCTGCTGTACATGCAGATCCTCACCTTCGGCATGTTCGTGGCGATGGGCGTCGTCGAGGAGAAGTCCAGCCGCGTCGTCGAGCTGCTCCTGTCCACGGTGCGGCCGCTGCACCTGCTGTGGGGCAAGATCTTCGGCATCGGCGCCGTCGGCCTGATGCAGCTCACCGCCTACGGGGTGGCCGGCGTCGCCACGGGCCTGGCCACGGGCGTGCTGACGGTGACCGGCACCGCGGTGGCCACGCTCCTGGCCACCCTCGGCTGGTTCATCCTGGGGTACGCCCTATTCGCGGTACTGTACGCGGCAGCCGGATCCATGGTCTCGCGCCAGGAAGACGTCAACTCCACGGCGATGCCGCTGATGATCCTCATCGTCGCCATGTTCATCGTCGCGTTCTCCACCGTCGACAACCCGGACAGCACGGTGGGCACGGTGCTCAGCTGGATACCACCGTTCTCCGCGATCCTCATGCCGCTGCGCATCGCCGCCGGGGTGACCGGGCCCGGCCAGATCGTCGGCACCATCACGATCATGCTCGTCGTCATCGGCGCGCTGTCGGTGGTGGCCGCCAAGATCTACCAGCGCTCGATCCTGCGCATCGGCAAGGTGGTGGGCTGGAAGGAGGCGCTGGGGCGGTAGCGGCCGGGGCGCGCTGCCCCTCGGTCCGAGCCTCTCCGACAAACACCCGAGCACCGGTTCCCGCGGATCTCGCGGGAACCGGTGCTCGGTTCGGCGGGGCTGCTCGGCGCCGGTCAGCTCAGGTGGTGCACCTCCTGCAGCCCGTAGATGGGCGTGTCGATCCCCTCGTAGCGCGCCTTGAGCTGCAGCGCCAGGTACAGCGAGTAATGGCGCGACTGGTGCAGGTTGCCGCCGTGGAACCACAGGTGCTCCTGTCGGGTCGGCTTCCACATGTTGCGCTGCTCGCCCTCCCACGGCCCCGGGTCCTTCGTGGTGTCCGAGCCGAGGCCCCACACCTTGCCGACCTTGTCGGCGGTGGCCTGGTCGATGAGGTCGGCCACCCACCCGTTCATCGAGCCGTACCCGGTGGCGTAGACGATGACGTCCGCGGGCAGCTCGGTGCCGTCGTCGAGGATCACCGAGCCCTCGGTGATCTCGCGGACGCCGCCGCGGGCCAGCTTGATGTCGCCGTTCGCCACCAGCTCGGCGGCCCCGACGTCGATGTAGTACCCGGACCCGCGGCGCAGGTACTTCATGAACAGCCCCGAGCCGTCGTCGCCCCAGTCGTGCGCGAAGCCGGCCTTCTCCAGGCGCGCGTAGAAGTCGGCGTCGCGCTCGCGGATCTTGTCGTACACGGGGATCTGGAACTCGTGCATGATGTGGTATGGCATCGACGCGAAGGTGAGGTCGGCCTTGTGCGTGGTCATGCCCGCCGCCACCGCGCGCTCCGAGTACAGGTCGCCCAGTCCCAGCTCCATCAGCGAACCCGACTTGACGATGTGCGTGGACGAGCGCTGCACCATCGTCACGTCCACGTCGTTCTCCCACAGCGCCCCGCAGATGTCGTGCGCGGAGTTGTTGGCGCCGATCACGACGACCCGCTTGCCGGCGTACTGGTCGGGCCCCGGATGCCGGGACGAGTGGTGCTGGTCGCCGCGGAACCGCTCGGCCCCCGGGAACTGCGGAACGTTGGGCTTGCCGGACATGCCCGTCGCCATCACGAGGTGCTTCGGGCGCAGGGTCAGCGGCCGACCGTCGCGCTCCACGTGCACCACCCACTCGCCGGCCTCGTCGTCGTAGCGCGCCGAGGTGGCGGTGGTGGAGCACCAGTACGGCACTTCCATGACCTTGGTGTACATCTCCAGCCAGTCGCCGATCTTGTCCTTGGGCGCGAACACCGGCCAGTTCGACGGGAACGGCAGGTACGGCAGGTGGTCGTACCAGACCGGGTCATGCAGGCACAGCGACTTGTAGCGGCCGCGCCACTGGTCGCCGGGGCGCGCGTGCGAGTCGATGACGATCGCCGGCACCCCCAGCTGGCGCATGCGGGCGCCCAGTGCGATGCCGCCCTGCCCGCCGCCGACGATGAGCACGTACGGCTGGACCGCGTAGCCCAGGTCGCGCTCCTCGATCTCCTTCTCCTCCGCCCAGCTCAGCCGGCACTTGTCGGCGCCGTGCTTGGCCCCCATCGGGCGGGCGGCGCCCTGGCTCTCCTCGTGGCCCTTGAGCTCCTGGAGGGTCGTGAGCAGGGTCCACGCCTGGTCGGTGGTGCCGTCGGCGCCGTCGGCGTCGTCCATCCGCAGTCGCAGGTGCCCCTCGCACCGGCCGGTGGCCGTCTCGAAGGTGATCCACGCGGTGAGCACGCCGCCGTCCGTTTCCGGGGCCTCCGGCGACTCGAAGGTGCGCAGCCCCGACGGGTCCGTGCCGTCCAGGCGGGCGGTGAGCATGTCGGCGATCTGCCCGCGGCCCTCGACGGTCTTGAGGTTCCAGGTGAAGGCGACGAGGTCGCGCCAGTGGCCGTCGACGGCGAACATGCCGGCGGCCCGCGCGATGTCACGCTCTGCGAGCGCCGCCTCGAACGCGGCGAGCCAGGCGTCGACGCGCTGCTGCGGGGTGGCCGGCGCGGTGGGCTGAAGCTGGTATTCCGGCCGGGTGAGCATCTCGGTCATGATCGTCCCCTTCGGGTCGCGGGCGGTGATCTTCTGTGATCCACAGCACACTCCGATGGCTGCGTCGCGGCAACGGTTGCACGGGGTTGCACGAAGATCGCCCCACGCCGGACAATCGCGTATGACTGTGGTCCAGGACACAGGGTTCGCAGGCACAGGTTTCTCTTGTGCAGGCTCGGCGCGGCGACGGGATGATCGGTATGGGCGGTTTCAGCGCGGTGCAACCCGGCACCGACCTGCCCCGGTACGCGCACCGGCTGGCCCGGGTGCATGACGCCGTCCTCAGCGGGGCGGCTCCCTCCGACGCGCCGCGCGCCGTCGTCGCCCGCTCCTGGTCGAGGATGCTCGCGGCCGGCCGCACCGCCGACTCCGCCGCACACCGGCTACTGGCCGACCCGTCCGAGCTCGAGCGACGACGGGGCGCCAGCGCGTTGCGGTACGTCATCGGCGAGCTGCGCCTGGTGATCGAGGCCATCGCGGACGCGTCGCACATGCTGCTGGTGGTGGCCGACGCGGACGGCGTGATCCTCTGGCGCTCAGGCTCCGCGGCGGTGCGCCGGCACGCGGACCGGCTGGGTTTCACCGAGGGCGCCGAGTGGACCGAGCAGCGGGTGGGCACCAACGCCATCGGCACGGCGCTCACCGAGGCCGCGCCCGTGCAGCTGTTCTCCGCCGAGCACTTCGAGCAGTCCCAGCACCCCTGGTATTGCACCGCCTCCCCCATCCACGACCCGCGCACCGGCCGGCTGCTGGGGGTGGTCGACGTGTCCGGTCCCGCGATGACCCTGCATCCCACCGTGGTGGCGCTGGTGGAGACGGCGGTGCGCTTGGCCGAGTCCCAGCTGTGGCGCCACCACGAGCAGCGGCTGGAGCAGCTGCGGTCGTCGGCCGCCGCCGCGCTCGCCGGCAGGTCGGGGCCCGCGCTGCTCGTGGACACGGAGGGCTGGGTGGCGCAGTCGGACGGCGTCGGCATCAGCGGCAGAGTTCCGGTCCCCCACCCCGACAAGCCGATGCAGGTGCCGGGCATGGGAATGTGCCGGGCCGAGGAGGTGGCGGGCGGCTGGCTGATCCGCCCGACGGGGAGTTCATCGCGGATCGCCCTCACGTTGACTCTCACGGCCGAGCCCATCGTCTCCGGCGGCGGCCGGGCCGATGCCGGTGCCGCGGTGCTCACCGCGCGGCACGCCGAAATCCTTCTGCTGCTCTACGCCCGCAGGCCGGACGGCATGAGCGCCGCGCAGTTGAGCCGCGATCTTTTCGGCGACGCCGAGCACATCGTGACCGTGCGCGCGGAAGTCTCGCGATTGCGGCGGGTGCTCGGCGGCATCGTGCTGAGCAGGCCCTACCGGCTGGCCGACTCCGTGGAGCTGACCCTGGATCCGGCCGGGGCGGGGCGGGCGGCGGAGTCGCCGTTCGTGCAGCGCGTGGCCTGCCCCGGGGTGCGTGGGACGCTGGCGGGGTCGCGGTACTGACGTTGGGGCCTCCCGGTCCAAGCACCTCCTGCACCGCCCGAGAGCGCGTTCCCGGCGGATTCGGTGGAAACGATGCTCGACATCAGCAGACGGCGCCCCGGGCCGCAGTGCTCACCCCGAAACGCGCGCGCAATGGACACCCGTCTGCGAGACTCCGGGATACAGCTATCGACGGGCGGGGAGCAGCACATGGCGCAAGCACGGTTGATGGCACGGGCGGCCGGCACGAGAACGGCCCTGGCATTCAGTCTGGTCCTGTCCCTGGCCTTGACGCTGGTACTGGCGCTGTCACTCGGCACCGCCTCTCCCGCCGCGGCGCAGAGCCCGACGGACGGTCCGCTGCCGGTGCCGTTCGACATTTCGGCCGGGGTGCGCGCGGGCGTCTTCCCGGAGACCCCGCCGCCGGGCGCGAACGACTGGAACTGCCGCCCGTCCGCCGAGCACCCCTACCCCGTGGTGCTCGTCAACCCCACCGGCACCAATCAGGCGCTCGCGTGGCAGGCGGGCGCGCCGCTGCTCAAGAACGCGGGCTACTGCGTGTTCACCTTCAATTACGGCAACCCCGAGTGGATTTCGGAGATCCCGATCCAGGGTCTTGCCGACATCCCGTCCTCGGCGCGGACGCTGGCAGCCACCGTCGACCGCGTCCTGGCCGCCACCGGCACGGAGCAGGTGGATCTGGTGGGGCATTCGCAGGGTGGTGGCATCCTGCCGGACTATTACCTGACGCAGCTCGGCGGCGCCGCGAAGGTGCACACCAAGGTGGGGATCTCCCCGTCCACCGGCACGACGATGAGCGAGGTGGTGTATCTGCGGTCGCTGATCCCGCTGCTGGGCCCGGCGGTGTACGGCAGCCTGGCGCAGGCGACACCCGCGCTCACCCAGCAGGCGGTGGGCTCGCCGCTGATGCGGCAGGTGTACCCGTCCGGGCGGCCCACCGGCATCGACGGGGTGCACGTCTACAGCATCATCACCCGGTACGACGAGGTGGTGACCCCGTATGACCAGCAGTTCTACCGCGGCAGTGATGTCACGAACATCCTGTTGCAGGACGGGTGCGCCGCGGACCACTCCGAGCACATCTCCACCCTCTACAACGAGCGCTCGTGGCTGTTCGTCCTCAACGCCCTCGACCCCGCGCACGCGCAGCCGGTGCCGTGCTTCTACCAGGCGCCGTTCGCCCCCTGGGTGCACTGACGGGCGGGCGCCGCAACCGGCCTGGCACGGTCCGAGCACCTCCTGCACCGCCCGAGCGCCTGTTACCGGCCGATCCGGTGGAAACGGCGCTCGGAATGCGCAAGCCCGGCCCCCGCACCCCTACCGGAAGTCGCGTGACCGCGCGGCGATCCGCAGGTCGAGCGGTTCGAGCCGGTCGGCCACCACCGTCACCGCGCCGGAGGCGTTCTGCACCGTGCCCCGCACCACCAGCGCCGTCGCGGTGACGGCGAGCCGGCGGTGCCGCGCCCACAGCCCCGCCGAGCAGACCACGTTGACCATGCCGGTCTCGTCCTCGAGGTTGAGGAAGGTGACGCCGCCCGCCGTGGCGGGCCGTTGGCGGTGGGTGACGGCGCCGCCCACCAGCACCCGGTCGCCGTCTGGCACCGCGAGCAGCCCCGATGCCGGGACGATTCCGCGCTCGTCCAGCCACGTGCGGATGAACTCCGTGGGGTAGCTGTCGGGTGAGATGCCGGTGGCCCACACGTCGGAGGCGGCGAGTTCGAGCCGGCTCATGCCGGGCAGCGAGGGCGCCACCGCCACGGTGCCCAGGCCGGGGAGCCGTCCGGGTCGTTCCGCCGCGGCCGCGCCCGCCGACCACAGCGCGTCGCGGCGCCCCAGTCCCAGGCACCCGAACGCCCCCGCGGTGGCCAGCGCCTCCACCTGCGCCGTGGACAGTTCCACCCGCCCGGTGAGGTCGGTCATCGACGCGAACCCGTCGGCCGGCCGGGCCGCCACGATGTCCTCGGCTTTGTTCTTCCCCAGCCCGCGCACCGCGCCAAGCCCCAGGCGCACGTCCCGCCCCGCGTCCTCCAGCCCCGCCTCGACGCCGGACGCGTTGATGTCCACCCCGTGCACCACCACCCCGTGCCGGCGGGCGTCGGCGACGAGGGACTGCGGCGAGTAGAAGCCCATCGGCTGGGCCCGCAGCAGAGCGGCACAGAAGGCGGCCGGGTGGTGCAGCTTGAACCAGGCCGAGTAGTAGACGATGGCGGCGAACGACTGCGAGTGACTCTCGGGAAAGCCGAAATCGGCAAAGGCGCAGACCTTTTCGAAGATGCGGTCGGCCTTGTCCCCGGTGATGCCGTGCAGGCGCCGCATGCCCTCGTAGAAGCGTCCGCGCAGCCGCTCCATCTTCTCCGGCGAGCGTTTGGAGCCCATGGCGCGGCGCAGCCGGTCGGCCTCGGCGGCGGTGAACCCGGCGACGTCCACGGCCAGCTGCATGAGCTGCTCCTGGAACAGGGGGATGCCGAGGGTGCGGGCCAGCGCGTTCTCCATGGCGGGGTGCTCGTAGGTCACCGCCTCCTCGCCGTTGCGGCGGCGGATGTAGGGGTGCACCGAGCCGCCCTGGATGGGGCCGGGCCGGATGAGCGCCACCTCCACCACCAGGTCGTAGAAGGTGCGGGGTTTGAGCCGGGGCAGCGTGGCCATCTGTGCCCGGGACTCCACCTGGAACACCCCCACCGAGTCGGCCCGCCGGAGCATCGCGTAGACGGCCTCCTCCGCCAGGTCCAGCTGCGCCAGGTCCACGTGGACGCCCTTGTGCTCGGCCACCAGGTCGATGGCGTAGTGCAGCGCGGAGAGCATGCCGAGCCCCAGCAGGTCGAACTTGACCAGGCCCACCGCGGCGCAGTCGTCCTTGTCCCACTGCAGCACGGTGCGCCCTTCCATGCGCGCCCATTCGACGGGGCACACGTCGGCGACGGGGCGGTCGCAGATGACCATGCCGCCGGAGTGGATGCCCAGGTGGCGGGGGTAGTCCTCGATCTGTTCGGCCAGGTCCAGCACTGCGCCGGGGATGTCGGTGTCGGCGCGCAGGTCCTGGTCCTGCGACAGCCTCCCCCATCCGCGCACCTGTTTGCTCCACGCGTCCTGCTGCCCCTGGGAGAACCCGAGCGCCCGCGCCATGTCGCGCACCGCCGAGCGCCGACGGTAGGTGATGACGTTGGCCACCTGGGCCGCGTGGTCGCGGCCGTGCTTGCGGTAGACGTATTGGATGGCCTCTTCGCGGCGGTCGGATTCGATGTCGACGTCGATGTCGGGCGGGCCGTCGCGCTCGGGCGAGAGGAACCGTTCGAACAGCAGCCCCGCGCTCACCGCGTCCACCGAGGTGATGCCCAGCGCGAAGCACACCGCGGAGTTCGCCGCAGAGCCGCGCCCCTGGCACAGGATGCCGCTGCGCCGGCAGAAGTCGACGATGTCGTGCACCACCAGGAAGTAGCCGGGGAAACTGAGCTGTTCGATCACGGCCAGTTCGTGTTCGATCTGCCGGTACGCCACCGGGTTGCGTGCGGGGGCGCCGTAGCGGCGGGCGGCGCCGCGCACGGTCAGCTCGCGTAGCCAGGTGGCTTCGGTGTGCCCCGCGGGGACGTCGAACGGGGGCAGCCGGGGGGCGATGAGCCGCAGGTCGAAGGCGCACTCGCGCCCCAGCTCCGCCGCCCGGGCCACCGCGTCCGGGTAGCGGTCGAACAGCACGGCCATCTCGTCGCCGGAACGCAGGTGTGCACCGCCCACCGCGGGGAGCCAGCCGGCCGCGTCGTCCAGGCTGCGGCGCGCGCGGACCGCGGACATGGCCATCGCGAGGCGCCGGCGCCGGGGTGCGGCGGCGTGGGCGGCGGTGGTGGCGGCGGTGTCGAGGCGGTGGCGACGGGCCAGCGTGGCGAGCGCCTCGCACAGTTCGTCGTCCTGCGGGCCACCGTTGCGGGTGAGCTCCACGGTGACGCGTTCGCGTCCGAAACGCTCGGCCAGCCCGCCCAACGCGGCGTCGGCGGCGGCCAGCGCCGTGTCCGGGTCGGGGCTGGAGGCGAGGGCCCTGCGCACGTGGCCTTTGCGGCAGCCGGTGAGGATCTGCCAGTGCCCGCCTGCGGCCTCGGCGAGCCGGTCGAGGTCGAAGCGCGGGCGCCCCTTCTGCCCACCGGCCAGGTGCGCGGCGGCGATCTCGCGGGACAGGCGCCGGTAGCCTTCCTGGCCGCGGGCGAGCACCAGCAGGTGGGTGGCGTCGGGGTCCGGTCCGCCGTCGGCCCCGGCACGTTCGTCCGTCGCATCCAGGCCCAGCTCGGCCCCGAAGACGGTGCCCACGCCCAGCTCGGCGGCGGCCTCGGCGAAGCGGACGACGCCGTAGAGCCCGTCGTGGTCGGTGAGTGCTACCGCCTCCAGCCCCAGACGCGCCGCCTCCTCAACGAGCTCCTCCGGCGGGCTGGCGCCGTCGAGGAAGCTGAACGCGGAGTGCGCGTGCAGCTCCGCGTAGGGGGTGCCGGTGCTTCGCCGCGACGTGTCGGGCGGCAGGTACGGGGCGCGTTTGCGAGACCAGGCGGGGCTGTCGTTGCCGTCGCCGGGATGTTCCGCCCGACGCGCGGAGTTCCGCTCCGGTGCCGGATCCGACCCCGGCTGCGCCGACTCCGGCACCGGCCGGCCGGAGAGCACGCGTTCCATCTCCGCCCAGCTCGGTGGACCGTTGCTCCACCGATTGGCTCCACCCCACCCCACGGCTGTCCCCTTCCCGGACGACGCACGTCACCCGGGCCGCCGGGCTACCGCCCCGGCCGCCCGGGTGCACTGCCGTGGGGAAGACACGGAAGCGCAATAGAACACACATTCGATATAACGAATATAGCCTCGCCGCGCTTGCACGGTCAAGGCGGAGGCTCCGGGGAAAGGCGGGTCAGCCCGATTCCCCGGAAGGCGCAGCGGGTTCAGCGGGCGCAGCGGCCCCTGCCGCCTGCACCTCCCCACCCTCGGCGATCCAGCGGATACGGGGCGTGATCTCCTTGCCCAGCTCCGTATTGAGCCTGACCAGAATCCTGGCAGCCCTCTGACGCGCCTCGGGAGACCAGGCCGCCGGGCCACCCTCGCACTCTGCCATCACGCTCACCTCCACCACACCCATCCTCCCCTGGTTCTCATTCGAAGTCACCACCTGACCGCGGCGACACGAGCGCTGCGTCAAGAAATGCCGACGCGATCTTCTTCTCTTCACGCGACACCAGCGCCGACCTGCTCACGATGTCGATCGCGGAAAGACCGAGCGCGCTCGCGGCGGAGTTCATACTCACCGCCTGCTCGAACGCCCAGGTGAGCCGACGCCACAGCTCGGCCCGCCGGTCCGCGCGATCCTTCTGCCACAGGGTCACGATCACGCCGCCGAATCCGACCACCCCCACGATCACCGTCACCCACGCCTGCACATCCACGCCTCGACCCCCTCCCCTGACGGCGCTCCGGACACTACCGCCGCACGCCGACAGTTCCGCGTCGTCTTATGCTCGCCGGTGAACCGCGGGAAGGATCGTCTATGGGCATCGACACGGCGATCGTCTCCGCCTACCTGCGCCGCACCCGCAAGCCCCTCTACTCCGACGCCGAGCGCTACGCGCAGCACTTGCACCGCCCCAAGGCCGACGCGGGGCCGCCGCGGCGGTTGCGCAGGCGATGCGCGGTCGCCGAGCACACCGTCGAGGGGTTCCGGCACGTCACCGTCGCGCCGCACGCCGGGGCGACGAGCTCCGGGACGGCGGGCTCCGTCGTGCTGTATCTCCACGGCGGCGCGTACGTCAACGAGATCGCCCCGCAGCATTGGACGCTGGTCGGGATGCTCGCCCGGGCCGGTGCGGCGGTGCACGTACCTCTGTACGGCCTGGCCCCGCAGCACACGTTCACCGAGGCGTACGCGATGCTCGACGCTCTGTATGCGGACCTGGCCGTCGACGCCTCCGAGCTGACGATCATGGGCGATTCCGCCGGCGGCGGGCTGGCCCTGGGCTTTGCCCAGACACTCCGGGATTCCGCGCGTCCGCTGCCGCGCGCGCTCACCCTCATCGCGCCGTGGCTGGACATCGCCTGCCGGAACCCGGAGATCGACGCCATCGAGGTATACGACCCCTGGCTGGGCAAGGCGGGTGCACTCGTCGCGGGGCGGGGGTGGGCCGGCGGAGCCGATCCCGACGATCCGCGCCTGAGTCCCGTCCTCGGCAGCATGGCCGGCCTGCCACCGATCGACGCCTACTACGGAACCTTCGACATCACCTACGCCGACGCGCCCGCACTGGCACGCAAGTGCCGGGACGCCGAGACGCCACTGGACTTGCAGGTGGCCGCCGGTGCGTGCCACGTGCATCCACTGGTGCCGACCCGGGCCGGGCGTGCAGCACGGCGGCGGATCGTCACCCGCGCGACCGGGAACCCGTAGCACTCCGCAGGCCCTGCGCGACCGCCTCGTAAAAATCGGCCTGACTTCCCTCAAACCGATTGACTTCGTAACTACCCCGAAGTAGGGTCCCGCCGTAGGGAGTGAGATTCGACACATTGAACCGCTGGGGGTGTTATGCGGCTCACAACCTGTAGCCGCGCCGGAGATCCCGGCTGAACCGCCTTCCCTGACTGCCGCGGCCACCTTCATCCGCGGTCGGCCCATTCACATATTCCGCACCGGTCCGCCGGTTATTCGGCGTGCCCTGCGCACGAAAGGAAACCCATGGGTTCGAAAACTCTGCTCTACGTGATGGCGAATTCCATCACCGCGGTTCCCTTCATCGGGATTCTGCGGGCGTTTGCCTCGGTCGATCCGGCGTCCGCCGCGTTGGGGGACATCGATACCGCCAGCCAGACGTTCGCCGACGGAAGCCTGGCCAACGCGTGACGTCCACCTCGCCGTTCGGGAATCGCCCACACACCACCATCTACCTGCACTCAGGAAGGCCCGTTCATGAGCAGTAACCTGCCCTCCGTCATCGGCACGCTGCTGAAAGCGATCGTCGCCGGCTCCACCAGCGATTCCGCCGACTTCTGGAAGATCGAAACCTGGTCGGTGGAAGACCTCACCGCCGGCTCATTCGAGTAACCCGCGGCACGCCGCGGTCCGCGGCACAGCACCCCACACCCATCCCATCGGGAAAGGAACCCCCATGAAGACCAAGACCATGCGCCGGGCGCTCGGCACCGCCACCGCGGTTGGCGCGTCCGTCGCGCTCGTCGGCAGCGGACTCGCCGGCGCGGCCCCCAGCTCGGAGCTGTCCAGCGACTCGGGCGGATCGTCCGGGAGCAGCGGGTCGAGCGCGTCGGAGGCCAGCAACATCCCGATCGGATACGACAACTACGCCGATTGCCCCAAGGACAAGGTGACCGCACCCACCAAGCCCGGTGGACCGAACAACAGGGGCAGCTGCTACGACCTGTACGTCCGCTCGGGGACGATGAAGCTCGGCAACCTCACGGTGGACATTCCCGACGGCAGCATGAAGATCGCCGTCGGACAGAACTTCAAGGTCGATGAGAACGGCAATCCGATCCCGCTCGACCCCGGCCCCGGCTACGAACTGGCCTGGCTCGCGAAGGACGACGGGCACAACGGCCTGTACAGCAACGACGTGACCGTCCCGGGTGGCGCCTTGGGAACGAGCTCGTCGGAGAACTTCGCACTGACCGGCATCAAGGCAGAGGTCCAGGCGGTCGAGCCTCCTGTGGTCGACCTCCAGGAATCACGGTTGACGATGTCGATCCGCATCAAGCTCTCCAACCCGCTCCTCGGCGATTCGTGCTACCTCGGATCGGCCGAAAACCCGATCAACATCGACTTGAAGCCGACGTACGTCCCCCCTGCGCTGGAAAATGACCACGGTGATGGCGCGATGCTGACCGGACTCAAGAGCGTGGACAACAGCTTCTCCGTGCCTGGCGCTACGGGCTGCGGTCTCTTCGGCAGTCTGAACGGGATGGTCAATTCGAAGGCCGGTGCACCGTCAGCATCGGGACAGAACTCACTGACGACGGTGTCCGACGTCTACAACATCAACTCGCTACACCCGTCGTGGCCGCCCGTGCCGGTCACGACGCCCTAGCCAATCCGCCAGCAGAACGGGAGGAGGTTGCCCTTTACGCCGAACGTCAGCACAAGCTAGCAAATCACAAGAAAGGAAGTAGGACATGAAGTCAACTTCGAAAGCGAGACGGCTGCTCGCGGTCGTCGGCGGCACCTCTGCGCTGGTTCTGACAGCGGCCGGGATCGCCTCGGCTTCCACCGCCATCGACCACGCAGGCGACTCGATCCAGGCGAGTGCCACAGGAGACATCTTCAACCCTGGTGTCCAGATCGTCTCGGGCGCGTATGTGCTCAGCTGCGACAGCCTGGCCGCATCGGGGATGCGTACCCACGGGTAACGACGCCGCCAACCCCGGCTGGGTCGTCAACTCGGGCACCGGCGGCATCGATGTGCCGATCGACAACGTCGCGTTTACCAATTGCGATCTCAACGGCACCCCCGCCACGATCGCAGTCACCAACACCGCGGCGAGCCCGTGGCTGATCAACGTCAACCACGACTCCGGAAGCCCGATCGGCACGCTGAAGATCCCCGCCAATGGCGCAGTAGTGACAGCCGGTACGTGCACCATCGATGTCGACCAGTCCAGCGAGATCACTAACATCCCGTACAGCAATTCGACGGGAGTGGCCTCGGCAAGCAACAGTGGAACGATCAACTTCACGTCCACGAACACCGGTAGCACCCCGTGCCCGCCGTCTGGTACGGCCACGCTGACCGGCAATCTGCAGTTCGATCCGATCGTCCAGGTTCTGGATGCACCCCAGCCCTGACGATCGCGCGGGGTTGAGGTTCGCCCACTGACCCGCCCGGTGGCTGCCATTGGTACTGGCAGCCACCGGGCGGGGACGGGGCACTGAGGCCCCAACGGCCGCCGCGCGCGACCAACACCGGTCGCGCGCGGCGGCCGCGTTTCCGCCCCCAGCGCGCCCCTCGCGACCGCGCTGCCGCCAGCGTAACCGCGCGCACACATTCGTGCCGCGCGAGCGGCTCCGCACGGACCCCAGCCCCCTTCCCCGCAGACCCGTCACATCCGCGCGCCCGGCCTCGTCCTAGGTGCAGAACCCCATTCGATCCGCACCCTCCGGAGGAGCACCGCCATGCCGCGCATCCCCGCCGTCACCCCCGCCCAGGCCGGCCCCGTCGCCAAGCTCGCCTACCGCCTTGCAGCCCGCATGTACGGGGAGGTACCCGAACCGCTCGCCGTCGCGCTGCACCACCCGGGCATCGCCCGCACCAGCACCGTGCACGAGATGCTGGCCCAGCAGGCGTCCAAGAAGCTGCCCGCGAACATCCGCGACATCGCCGTCTACCGCACCGCCTGGACCATCGGCTGCTCCTGGTGCGTCGACTTCGGCACCATGGAACAGCGCCTCGCCGGCCTCGACACCGAGCGCCTCGCCCACATCGCCGACTACGCCACCTCGCCGCTCTACTCCGACGACGAACGCGCCGCCATCGCCTACGCCGACGCCATGAGCGGCGACGTCGCCACCGCCGTCACCGACGAGCAGGTGGCCGACCTCGAGGCCCGCTTCGGCCGCGACGGGCTGGTGGAGCTCACCTACCAGATCGCCCTGGAGAACTCGCGGGCCCGCATGAACTCGGCGCTCGGCATCCACGAGCAGGGATTCAGCACCGACGCATGCCGGGTTCCCTGGGCCGACGGCGCCTGACCGGCCGCAGCCTGACCCGATCCGAGCACCGCCTCCCGCAACACGCCGGGCCGACAGGCCGGTGGGCGGCGTAGGCCGTGCTCGGATCGGGCGGCGGAGGCAGTCTTCCACCGCAGTTATATCGATATTGATATATACTGACCGGGTGGAGCGGAACCGGGAGAAACCGATCCGATGGGTCGGCAGCGCCCTCGAAGACCTCCGGGATCTCACGACCGAGGCACAGGACGACCTCGGATACCAGCTGGGGCGGGTTCAGCTCGGCCTTGACCCTGATGACTGGAAGCCGATGAAGCAGGTCGGAGCAAGATGCCGAGAAATCCGGGTCCGCACCGCGAATGGAGCATTCCGTGCGTTCTACCTCGCCCGGTTCGAGCAGGCGATCTACGTGCTGCACTGCTTCCAGAAGAAGACGCAGAGAACCGCGCAGTCGGATATCGATCTGGGGCGGCGTCGATACGCAGCGGCAGCGGCACACGCGAAGGAGACGTCATGAGCCACAACGACATTATCGAAACCGCCTCGGTGTGGGACGCGATCAGCGACACACCCGAGGAATCGGCCAATCGTCGGCTGCGCAGCGAGCTCATGACCGCGATCCGTGGACAGATCGACCGGTTCGGGTGGTCGCAGACGGTCGCCGCGCAGAATCTGGGCGTGACCCAACCGCGACTTTCGGACCTGTACCGCGGCAAGCTGAGCAAGTTCTCGCTCAACGCGCTGGTCGATCTCGGGGGCAAGGTCGGTGTCCACGTGAGCGTGCGCATCGACACCGACGCGCTGACCCGCAGCTGACCCGGCCCGAGGACTCTGACGCACCGGGGGCGCCACGGGCTGAGCCGCAGCCTGCTGCGGGGGGGTAGGCGCCGGCTGCTGGACGACTGAACACGTCTCCGATCCGAGCGCCGCTTCCCCCGACACGCCGGGCCGACATGCCGATGAGGGCGATATCCGGTGCTCGGATCGGGCTCGGCCCCATTGCCCAGCCCGGCGCACAGGCTCAGCGCACGCCCCGCAGCTTCGCCGGGTTCGCCATGTCGTAGGCGGCCCAGACGGCCCCCTCGCGGACGGTGCAGGCGATGACGCGGCGGGCGATCGCGGGCCGCCCCGTCTCCGCATCCGCCGGGGCCCCGCGGTGCAGCAGCCCCGGCCGCCCGTTCACAAGCACCGGCTCCATCTCCAGCAGCCTGTGCGGCCCGTACATCCGCGCCAGGCCCAGCAGGAACCGCGCCGTCCTGTCCGGCCCCACGATCACGTTGGGCGCCGTGCGGGTGGTGCCGCCCGCGTCGCCGACGAACGTCGCCTGCGGATGCAGCACCCGCACCACCGCGTCCACCTCGCCGGAGGCGACCGCCGCGGCCAGCGCCTGCACGGCGGCCGCGTGCTCGCCGGCCGGCACAGGAGGCGAAGCCGAGGCCACCGTGCGCCGCGCCCGCGAGGCCGCCTGCCGCGCCGCCGCGGGCGTCACTGCCAGCATCGCCGCGATCTCACCGAAGGGGACGCCGAACCCGTCGTGCAGCACGAACGCCACCCGCTGCTCGGGGGTGAGGGTGTCGAGCACGATCAGCGCGGCCAGCCGGTTGTCCTCGTCGCGCACCACCTGATCGAGCGGGTCCTCGGGGCGCGCGCCGGACAGGGGCGTGACGATGGGCTCCGGCAGCCACTGGCCGGTGTACGTCTCGCGCCGCGCCACCGCCGAGCGCAGCCGGTCGAGGCAGATGCGGCCCACCACCCTCGTCAGCCAGGCGCGCAGGTCGTCGATGTCGGCCGGCCCGGCGCGGTCGAGGCGCAGCCACGCCTCCTGCACCGCATCCTCGGCGTCGGCGACGCTGCCGGTGAGCCGGTAGGCGGCCGAGAGCAGGTGGGCATGGTGCGCCTCGAACTCCGCGGCCAGCGCGTCGGAACCCATGAACCGAGGGTAGGGGGTTGGCGCCCGTCAGTGCCGCCGCAGCTGCGCCACGGCCAGGCCCGAGAGCACGTGCCCCAGCTCCCCCAGCGCCAGCACCCACTTGAGCGTGCTCACCGCCGTCACCACGCGCGTGCCCGCGTCGGTGACGCGCTCGCGGTGGTCGATGAGGTACCAGCCCGCGACGTTCTCGACGTAGTCGCACCCCGCCGACACCACCGGTGCCGCCATGAGGAACCGGCGCATCGACTCCGGCTGCGGCCGGCGCGCGTGAAGCGCCCGGGCTCCCGCCCGCAGCGCCATCGCGTAGAGGAAGGGATGCGCCATGTCGAGCGGGTAGTGGGCGCGGTAGCCGGCCAGCTCGCGGGGCGTCATCGAGTCGAGCACCTCGCGGTACCCGGCGGCGGAGGTGGCGGTCTGGATCTTCAGCAGCTTGGGCGCGGCGGAACCGAGAGTCCGCGCGATGTTCGCCTGCGACACCGCGTACACCGCCGCCCAGCCGAGGAACGCGCGCCCGGTGCGCCTCCTCGCGTCGGCGCCAGCACGACCTGCCACAGCATTCCCGTCAGCCATCCGTCGATCCTACGACCCGCGGGCCGGTGCGCGCCTATTCTTCCCGCACGGCCTTGCGAAGGTCCTTCATCAGCAGGAACAGTTGCAGCGGATCGACCGGGGAGGGATCGAACTCCGCCTGGGCGCAGTAGAACTTGCGCGCCGCGTCGTCTTTAGCGTGGATCAGCAGGGCCCGTACACCGATCTCGCCGGCGGCATTCGACACACGTATGAGGGCATCACGCAGCAGCCCACGCCCTAGCCCAGTTCCCTGATGTTCGGTGTGCACGGCCAGCCGGGCCAGAATGATCACCGGAACGGGGTGGCGCGGAACGCCCCTGCGCACGCGTGCCGGGGCGGCATCATGCTCCACGCCGCCGGTGACGAGCGAGTAGAAACCGACGACTTCTGGAGACCCTTCCGGCGTGGTCACGAAGGTCGTCGCCATGCCGGACTGCTGATTCGCCAGCGCGTAGCGCTGCAGCCACCGATCAAGGCTTCCGCTGCCGGACCGGAACCCGGACATGTCCGCTGCGGCGGTGAGTCGCCGCGGTGCGCGATACCGCGTCACGCCTGCGGCTCGAACGGCGGATCCTCGTGCAGCAACGCGCGCAGGCGCGGCTTTAGCACCGCCGGCCGATCGAGCTCCACGTGGAATGCCTGCCATGCGATGTCACCGATCGCGAAATGACGGCGGCCTGCGAGGACATCCTCGGCACGATCGGTGGCGCTGTCCAGGACGAACTCGCTCACGGTCTTGTGCGCGGACGCCGCCGCCTGCTGAATCAGCGCGGACTGCCGCGCGGTAGTGCGGAGGCTCAGGCGCCGGTCCCGCTTTCCCTCGACGGGCCCCGCCGCCTCTCCGCTCTTGTCCTCGTGCTGCATCGCCTGCACCGTCGTCTCTTCCCCCTGCAATTCTCCCCCGCCTTTCCATAATTCTTCCCGGCCGTTCCAGGCCACCCCGGCTCACTCACCCCTGATCGTACGCCTGATGTACACACATCGTCCGCACATCCGCTCCTCGACCAGGCCGCCGACTCGCACCGCGGCGGGCGCTGCGCCACAATCGCCGCATGCCTTCCGCACCGCGCCCGCGCCGCCCGTCCCGTGCCCGCAAGGACCTCTCCCGGCCCGGCCGCCCCCGGCCCGATCGCGCCCTACTCGACCGCGCCGCCGCGCCCGCCCTCGCCGCACTGCTGGGCGGGGCCGGTGCCCTGCACTTCGCGCGGCCCCGGTTCTTCGAGCCGCTGATTCCGCCGCAGCTCACCGGAGTCGCTTCGCGGCGCGACTGGGTGTACGCGTCGGGCGTGGGCGAGCTGGCGTGCGCGGTGGCCATCGCCGTACCGCGCACGCGCCGGGCAGGCGGGCTGGCGTCCGCGGCGCTGCTGGTCGGGGTGTTCCCCGGCAACATCCAGATGGCGCTCGACTACCGCCGGCGCAACCGCCCCGCGTGGCAGCAGGCCGTGGCCTACGGTCGGCTGCCGATGCAGGTGCCGCTGGTGCTGTGGGCGCTGCGGGCGGCGCGCGGCTGAGAGGTGAGCGCCACGGGTGAGGATTCCGACCCGGCTCGTGCCGGGGCGCGGGGAGCCCGAACTCTCCGCGCCGGTAGTCGTCCCGCCTGACCTCTCACCCGTACACCCCCTCCACCGTCCACTCCCCGCCGTGGCACAGCAGCAGCACCGCCGGGGCGCCGGAGGCCAGCACCTGTGCCCGGGCCGCCCGCAGCCCGGCGGCCGGATCCCACCAGAGTTCGTCCACCGGCCACGGCCCCGCCCAGCCGGTGACCGCCCGGGAGCGCCCCCGCCATACCAGCACGGCCGGTGCTGCGGTGAACAGCCCCCGGCCCGTCACCCCCACGGGATCGCCCGCGGCGTCGAGCAGCCCGGCGTCTTCTGAGAGCAGCGTCGACGGCGACGGCGCCGGCAGCCGCCCCGGCCACGGCGCGGACGGGTCGCGGGCCGGGAGCGGCTGCTCGCCCCAGGTCAGCAGCGTCACCCGCTCGCCCGGCCCCCGCCCGCCGGAGAGCACCCCGGAGAGCACGGCCTCTCCGCCCAGCAGGCCCTGCACGCGCGAGGCCGCGCGCCGGGCCCGATCCCGTGCCTCGCCCGCGCCGCCGAACAGCCCCCGCTGCAGCTCCCCGGCCCCCGCCACCTCCACCGGCTCCAGGCGCAGCAGCGTGATCGGGCCGGACGGGCGGGCCGCGTTCCGGCCGCTGAGCCAGCCGTCCATCTGCCAGCGCACCCGGTCGGCCGTCGCGTCGGGCGTGAGCGGCTCGGCGCAGCGCCACGTGCGGTCGTGCTCCTCGCCTTCCGCGGTGGCCGCGTGGATCGCGAGCCGCGTGCAGGCCACCCCGGCCGCGGCGAGCGCGGTATGCAGCCGCTCCGCCAGACGCCGCCCCGCGAACGCGGCCATGTCCACCCGGTCGATCGGCGGGTCGCACCGCGTCTGCACCGTCAACTCCGCGGGCACCGCGCGCGGCGCGGGAAGCCGGCCGGGCTCCGCGCACGCCATCCGGTGCGCCACCACCGCGTCGGCGCCGAACCGGGAGGCGACGTCCGCCCGCGGCAACTCCTCGAAGGCGCCCAGAGTCCGGATCCCCATGCGCTGCAGCAGGTCCACCAGCTCGGCACGCTCGGGTGCGGACAGGCTCGGCTCGTCGGTGAGCGCCGACACCGGCAGCGGCGCTAAGAACCGGCGGTCCTCCCCCGCCGCCACATGCCGCCCACGCTTGGCCGCAACCACCGCGGTGGCCAGGGCGTCGGCGATCCCCACCTGGCATTCGACGCCCGCCGCCGCGACCGCGTCGATCAGCGGCTCGGCCACCGCGTGCTCGCCGCCGAAGTACCGGGCGGCCCGGTGCGCCGACACCACCACCAGCCCCGGGCGCAGGATCTCCACCCCCGGCACCAGCGCCGACACCGCGGCCACCACCGGCTCGAACAGCCGGGCGTCCTTGTCCACGTCCAGGTCGGCGACATGCAGCTCCGGGCACCGCGCCTGCGCCTCACGCTTGCGCAGCCCCCGCCGCACGCCCCGCGACCGGGCCACCGCCGTGCACGCCACCACGCGGCTCGCGTGTAGCACCGCCACCGGGTCCGACGGCTGCAGGTCCTCGTCCGCCGCCGCGGCCACCGCCGGCCAGTCCGGGCACCACAGGGCGAGGATCCTCGTGGAGCCGGAACCACGCACCCCGCCGGGATCACGCGCCACGGCGGCCCTCCTCCGCACGCGCCGCGCGCACAGGTTCCGCGTCCGCCTCCCAGCCCATGAGCCCGTGCTGGTGGCGCAACACCAGCCGGGTGCCGCGCGCGGGGAAGGCCCTGCCGTGGGCACGCACCGTCAGTCCCATCCCCTGCACCCGGCCGTGCCCCTGCCCGAGCCCCTCGTAACCGTTCACCTGCGCGTCGACGCGCACCTCGGCGCCCTCCCACTCGCCGCCGGTCACCACCAGAGCGGTGCCCTTGCTGCGGGCGCGGGCCACCACCGCGCGCGAGCGGCTCGGCGGCACCCTCGCCCCGTCGAGGTCGAGGACCACCAGGTCCATGCCGTCGAGCAGCACCGCCGCCACCCCGATGCGGTCGTCCCCCGGATCCGGCACCAGCGCGATGCGGCCCAAGTCCGCGCCCATCTCCACCGCCGCGAGCAGGCCCAGGCCCCGGTGCCCCACCACGGCCGCATACCCGCCCTCCGCAGTGACCCGGGCCAGCAGCCCGATGAGCAGCGACCGGGAGCCGGTTAGCGCGGTGACGGAGCCGCGGGTGACGCCGCCCGCCGGCAGCACCTCCGCCAGGCCCGGCAACGCGACAAGGAGGTCGCGAGCGTCGGAGCGCCCCGAGCCGGCTGGGCGGTTCCGCGGAACCGTCGTGCGCGCCGGGGCGGGGGCCGGGTCTGAAATCGGGGCGGGGGCCGGCTGCGGAGTCACGACCGGGGCAGAGTCCCGGCTCCGGTCGACCAGCGACGGGACCGCCGCCATCCGCCGTCGCAGGTGCGCGATCGTCTCGGCCCGGGTCTTGTCGGACCCCCCGTCTAGCGTTCTCTGCGCCGGCGACAAACCCGTCATCGCACACTCCTCCCACATTCCGCACGGCCATGCCCGGCCGGGGATCGCGGGGAAGACGCGATCTCGCACTCAAGCCATTTCGACGGTGAACCGGACCGCCCGCACCCCGTCGCCCGCAGGCACCGTATGCGAACACCAGTTCGATGTTCATTCCAGTAAAGCGCGACGCGCCCGCACCGTCAAACCCCCAGGCCGGAAGCACCGGAGAGGCGGCGCGGCCACCCATGCCCCGCCCGGCCCGCACCCCTCGCCGCGCGGGGCGTTTTTCGGTGCCCGCCGGCGGAAAACCACCGAAATCCATACCGAGCGACGAACGCCGCCGCCCGCACGGACACGGCGCACGCGGGCGATCCCGCCCTGCCGTCAACCATCAGTTGACGGTCGAATATCGTCAACCTATTATTGACGCATGAACACCGCCAGGACCCCTATCACCGGCACCGTGCGCCTCGACGACCTCATCGCGGCCATCGCCCAGTCGCACACCGACCCCCTCGAACAGCTCATCGACGCGGTGCTGGCCGCGGACCACCTCAGCGAGGTCGCGGACCACCTGATCGGCCATTTCGTCGACCAGGCCCGCCGCTCGGGTGCCTCGTGGACCGAGATCGGCGCCAGCATGGGCGTGACCAAGCAGGCCGCGCAGAAGCGGTTCGTCGCCAAGCCTGCCGCCGGGTTGGACGCGGGCGCGGGCTTCAGCAAGTTCACCCCGCGCGCCCGCAACGTGGTGGTGGCCGCCCAGAACGAGGCCCGCGCCGGCTCCCACGACCGGATCACCCCCGCCCACCTGACCCTGGGTCTGCTCACGGAGCCCGGTTCGCTGGCACTCCACGCGCTCGCCGAGCAGGGCGTCACCCCGGAGAAGATCCGCGAGGCCGCCACCCGCGCCCTGCCGCCCGCCTCCGACGAGGTGCCCGCGCTCATCCCCTACGACGACGACGCGAAGACGGCACTGGAGCACACCTTCGCCACCGCCCAGCGCATGGGGCACGACTACGTCGGCACCGAGCACCTGCTGCTGGCGCTGCTCGAACACCAGCCGGACGGGCCGCTCGGCACACTCGGCGTGGACCGCGCGGCGGTGCAGCAGTACGTCGCCGAAACGCTGCAGCGCATCGTCGCGCAGCGCGAGGACGGGGGCGACGGCCGGGACGGGGACGACGCGTAGGCCCGGATCTCCGCCGCCCGGGGTGCCCGTCCGCGAGACGATTGCCGAGTGGGGCCGTCCACGGCGCTCTTCTGCGGAAAAGCACCCGACACGGCCCCACTCGGAGTGGGCCCGGCCACCAACCACCCGGCGCACCGGCCCGCGCGCGCTTATCGTCGACCCGTGACGGACACGCCCCCGCCCCCGCCTCCGCGCGCCCTGCGCCTGCCCGCGCTCGGCCGCATGTCCCCGCGCGACCCTCGGGAGGAGGGCCGCGGCTCCTCGCCGCTGGAGCTGCTGTTCGACCTGGTGTTCGTGGTGGCGGTGAGCCTGGCGTCGGCGGCGTTCCACTCGGGCGTCACCGACGGCCGGGTGGGTTCCGCCCTGACCGGCTACGCCATGGTGTTCTTCGCCATCTGGTGGGCGTGGATGAACTTCACCTGGTTCGCCAGCGCCTACGACTGCGACGACGCCCGGTACCGGCTGACGACGCTGGTGCAGATGGCGGGCGTGCTGATCCTCGCCGCGGGCATGCCGGACGCCATGGCGGAACGCGACTTCATGCTCGTCGTCATCGGCTACGTGGTCATGCGGATCGCGATGGTCACGCAGTGGCTGCGGGCGTCCCGCGCGGACCCGCGGCGCCGCCGCGTCGCCCTCACCTACGCCTGCGGCATCACCGCCGTGCAGGCGCTGTGGGTCGCGTGGCTGTTCGTCCCCGGCGCCTGGCAGGTCCCGTTGTTCGTGGTGTTCGCCGCGTGCGAGCTGGCGGTGCCCGCGCTGGCCGAGCGCCGCGACCCGACGCCCTGGAACCCGGAGCACATCGCCGACCGCTACGGTTCGTTCACGCTGATCGTCCTGGGCGAGACGATCCTGGCGTCGACGAATGCGATCATCGTCGCCCGCGATCAGGTGTCGGGCCCGGGCACCCTGATCGTCGTGAGCGCGAGCGCGCTCGTGCTGGCGGGCTCGGTGTGGTGGTTGTACTTCGACCGCCCGCAGCACCACCTGCTCGACCGACTGTCGATGGCGCTGCGCTGGGGGTACGGCCACTATTTCGTGTTCGGGGCGGTGGCCACCATCTCCGTGGGCATCGGGGCGGTGCTGGACTACGACGTGGGCGCGACGGCGCTCTCACACACCGCGTCATCGGCGCTCGTCACCGTCCCGGTCGCGCTGTTCATGGTCATGTTCTGGCTGCTGTCGCTGCGGCACCGCCACGACCGCCCACTCGACGCGGTACTGCTCGCGGGGGCGGCCGCCGTCGGATTCTCGGCGCTGCTGCCGCACGCGCTGCCCGTCGCCGCCGTACTGACCTGCGTGGTCACCGCCGCCGCCACCCGCCGTGCGCGCCGGGTCGACGCGGCCTGCCAGGACGGCGAAGCGCCCAGCTGAACCCCGGCGCGGCATCCGGGCTCGTTCTCGCCGCCGCGGCCGGAGCCGGGCCGGGATGACCGGGGAACGCCTCGCCGGAGCCCGGTTGAGCGGGCGCTGACGGCGGTCGCGCGCCGCGCACTACGCTCGACGCATGCGATGGACCCTCTTGCGCCGCACCGGCGGCCGCGCACACCGCACCGCGCGCACCGTGGCGGCCGCCGCGGCGCT
>NZ_JAENKO010000036.1 GCF_016599145.1 Tomitella cavernea | reverse complement strand
GGCCGCCTGGAACACCTACGCGGCATCGCTCAAGGCTTCCGCAACCTCGACCACTACATCTTGCGATCACTACTGCACTCCGGCCAACTCGCCGCACGCATCAACGCACTCTAAGAGCTGAAGAGCCGCTTTCCGGTCCGCTCCTGAAAGCGCGCCGGCGGCTCGGCAACCGTGCAGTGGTTCCCCGGCCCCCGCATCGGCACACCGGCCGGATGACCGTGGCGGAGACACCGGGGCGCCACCGGATTCGGCCTGGCGATACCGGCCCGGCAGCGTCCTCGATACGTGGGTGCGCATCATCGGCGGCCGGTGCCAGTGGCCGGGATGCGACGCCGCAGCATGGAATTGCGACCTCGACCATACGGTTCCGTTCGACCACACCGACCCGACGAACGGCGGGATGACGACGAGCGAGGGGCTCAAGCCGTACTGCCGGTTCCACCACCGCATGAAGCACACCGGCCTGTGGCAAGAGGAGATCGACGCGGACCGGGCCCTACGTCTTATTGCGCCGACCAGCCATCGGTACGAGTCCGCCGCGTTCGGAGTACTCGACGTGCTGGGCATCGACGCGGACGAGGTCGCAGACGGCGTCCCTGCGTCGGCGGGGGTCGGTACCGATGAAGCCGCCGGCACCGCCGAGACCCCCGGGGCCGACGGACGGAAACCCCGTCGCCGGCGCACCCGCGCCGAGAATCGCGCGGCCGCCGTCCGCCGCGAGCGCCGGGCGTGCCGGGCGTGCCGGGCGTGCCGGGCGAAGCGCACCGGCGGCGTCGATTCCGGACCGGCCGAGGCCGTCGACCCGTGGCAGCCCTCGTCGTCGGAGAACTGCAGCGATGCACCGTTCTGAACCGACACGGCCGCGAGAACCGCGTCTGCGGCGTGGACCCGGGCGGCGCGCCCGTTCGATTGTCGCGACGCTTCCTGTTGATTCCGACCCCCGCGCACCGTTCGGACGTACCCTGCGAGTACGGCCGCAGGCGTCCCCCGGTCGCCCGCGTGAGCCGGGTGCGAACCCTCCGCACCACCCGACTGCGCCGAGCGCTCAGGCCGTTGCCCGGCCTGCACCACAGCCCGCCCGTCCCCGACAGAAAGTCATCCCACCAGCAACACAGTGAACGTCCCAACGGGGCACGTCATCTCCAGGAGGCACCAATGCAACCGAAGCCGGTCCTGCAGACCAAACCACATCTCACCGTCACCTGGCATGACAACCAATCCCCGGCCGTCGGCTACCTCGCGGTGCACAACCTTGTCGACGGCATCGCGACAGGCGGCTGCCGGATGCGCCCCGGCTGCACGCTCCGCGAAGTGGAGGACCTGGCCTACGCGATGTCCACGAAAACGGCCGCATTCGACCTTCCGGTGGGCGGGGCCAAGGGCGGCATCGACTTCGACCCCAAGGACGACCGCAGCGACGGCGTCCTCCTCCGGTTCATCGACGCCATGCGGCCGTTCCTCGAACGCACCTGGGTCACCGCGGAGGACCTCGGCGTCTCCCAGCACGTGCTCGACGCGCAGTTCGAGACGGCGGACCTGGGCCCGTCCTCCTACCACGCGCAGATCTCACGCTCCCCGGATCGGGACGCGACCCTGCGCCGCGTCGAAGAAGCCATGGGCGCATCCACCCCGGACGGCCTGGTGTGCGACTTGATCGGCGGCTATGGGGTCGCGCAGGCCGCCGCCGCCACTCTCAGCGAGCTCGGCGACAAGCCGGAGTCGACGACGATGGCGGTGCAGGGCTTCGGCACGATCGGCGGATCCACGGCCCTCTACGCACAGCACCTTGGCATCACCGTCATCGCCGTCTCCGACGCCCTCGGCACCGTCTACAACCCCGACGGCCTCGACATCCCGGCGATGCTCGCGACGCGCAACGAGTGGGGAGAGTTCGACCGCTCCGCCCTCACCGCCGGCACGGAGGAGCTTCCGCGCGACGCCCTTCTCGGCCTCACCGTCGACGTACTCGTCCCCGCCGCCGTCTCCTACGCACTCACCGCGCACAACCACGACCAGGTCAATGCGCGCATCGTCGTCGAGGGCGCCAACGCGGCGGCCACCCACGAGGCGGAGCTGGAGCTGGCGGTGCGCGACATCCCCGTGGTGCCCGACTTCATCGCCAACGCCGGCGCCGTGGCATGGGCCTGGTGGATCTTGCTGGGCGAGGACGACGACGTGTACGGCCGCCTGCGCAACGAGATGTTCACGTTGGTCAAGAAAGTTCTCGCCCCGTGGCTGCTCGACGGCACCATGCCGCGCCAGACCGCCTTGTCGCTGGCCATGCGCGGCTGATCCCCCCGCGTGCCGGCGGACAGGCATCGGCCCGCTCCGACCGACACGCGCACGATTGTTGACAATCTACAACCCGAGAGTGACAGTGATCGCATGACGGCGCTAAGCCCCCTCCTCAAGCAGGCCACCCCCGTCGTGGTCGACCATGCCGAAGGCTGCTGGATCCACGGCGCCGACGGCCGCCGCTACCTCGACTTCACCGCCGGCATCGGCGTCACCAGCACCGGCCACTGCCATCCCCGAGTGGTCGAGGCGGCCCGCGCCCAGGTGGGCACGGTGATCCATGCGCAATACACCACCGTCATGCACAAGCCGCTGCTGGAGTTGACGGACAAGCTGGGCGAGGTCCTCCCGCCGGCCCTCGACTCGCTCTTCTACGCCAACTCCGGCTCGGAGGCGGTCGAGGCCGCTATGCGTCTGGCCCGCATGGCCACCGGCCGGCCCAACATCATCGCCTTCCACGGCGGATTCCACGGGCGCACCGTCGCCACCGCCTCGATGACCAGTTCGGGCACCAAGTTCCGCTCCGGCTACGCCCCGCTGATGGCCGGCGTGCACTTCGCCCCGTATCCCACCGCCTACCGCTACGGATGGGACGTCGACGCGGCCGTCGACTTCTGCCTGCGCGAGCTCGACTTCCTGTTCCAGACCGTCTCCAGCCCGCAGGACACCGCCGCGCTGATCATCGAACCCGTCCTGGGCGAGGGCGGCTACATCCCCACTCCGCCACGGTTCCTCGAGGGCCTCCGTGAACGCGCCGACAGGCACGAGATCCTCCTGATCGCCGACGAGATCCAGTCGGGGGTGGGCCGCACGGGCAAGTTCTGGGGCCACCAGCACTCCGCCGCCGTCCCTGACATCATGACCATCGCCAAGGGGGTGGCCAGCGGCTTCCCCATTTCCGCAATCGCCGCCCCCACCGAGCTGATGTCCACTGCCTGGCCGGGATCGCAGGGCGGCACCTACGGGGGCAACGCGGTGGCGGCGGCTGCAGCGGTCGCCACCCTCGACGTCATCCGCGACGAGGCGCTGGTCGACAACGCCCGCGACCGCGGCGCGTCCCTCCATACGGCGCTGCGCGGGCTGGCGTCGGCGCACCCCCGGATCGGGGACGTCCGCGGCCTGGGACTCATGCAGGCCATCGAGTTCACGGCACCCGACGGCTCACCCGACGTCGCTACCGGGCATGCCGTGCAGCACGCCGCCGTCGACCAGGGCCTCCTGCTGCTCAATTGCGGACTCGGCAACGTCGTGCGGATCATCCCGCCTCTGGTCGTCACGGAAGAACAGATTGCCGACGGCGCCGCGCGCCTGTCCGCCGCTATCGAGGCGGCACTCCAGGGGGAGGAGTGACGGTGGCGACCGCGGCCGGTCGCGTCCCCGCGGGACTCACCCCGCTCACCGGGCCGCAGACCGCCGCACTCATCGCCGACCAGCTGCGCGAGCTCATCGTCGAGGGCGCCTTCCGGCCCGGCGAGCAGGTGGGGGAGGCGTCCCTGGCGGGCGGGCTTCAAGTGTCACGCGGGCCGGTGCGCGAGGCCCTCCAGCGGCTCGCCCAGGAAGGACTCGTCGTGAGCCGCCGCAACCGCGGCATGTTCGTCGTCGAGCTCACCCCCCGCGATGTCGCCGAAATCTATTCGGCACGTGCGGCAGTGGAGCTCGCCGCCGCCGACGACCTGGCCGGCCGGCCCGACCCGGAACGCGCGGCCGTCGCCGCCCGGCTCCGCGCGATCATCGGACGGATGCCCGGGCACGTCCGTTCCGGCGACTGGCCCTCCGTCGCCCGAGCCGACCTCCAGTTCCATTCCACCCTGGTGGCGCGCACCGGCAACAGCCGCCTGACCCGCACCTACGCGACCCTCGCCGCGGAGACCCGCATCTGCATGCTCGACCTCGAGCGCGCCTACCTGCGCCCGCAGGACCTGCCCCAAGAGCACCACCGCCTGACGGATCTACTCGAGGCCGGCGAGGCTGCGGCGTTGCAGACCGCCATCCGCGCGCACCTGTCCACCGCCGTCGACGACCTGCAACGGCTGATGCGCGACCGCGCCGCCCGGCCGGACGACACTGATGCGGCACGGCCCAGCGCAGCACGACCCGACACTTCAAGGAGTGAGCACACCCCATGAGCCCCGCCCAGCCCACCGTCGTCGTCCTCGAATCCGACGACTCCCCCCGCCGGTTCCCCCGCGTCGAGGCGGCCGCCGACGTCCGCTACACCACTGCGGCGAATCTGGGCCGCGACCTGGCGGGCGCCGATGTGCTCCTCATGTGGGACTTCTTCTCCGGCGCCCTGCAGGACGCCTGGCCGCATGCCGACGCACTGCGCTGGGTGCATATCGCCGCGGCCGGGGTCGACACGCTGCTGTTCGACGACCTGGCCGCCTCCGACGTGACGGTGACCAACTCGCAGGGCGTCTTCGACCGGCCCATCGCCGAGTTCGTCCTCGGCGCGATCCTCGCCTTCGCCAAAGATCTGCCCCGGTCGCTGGAACTCCAATCCCGTTCGCGGTGGCAGCACCGCGAAACCGAGCGCATCGACGGCGCCCACGCGATGGTCGTCGGCACCGGGGCCATCGGTCGCGAGGTCGCCCGGCTGCTGCGAGCCGTCGGCATGCGCGTCACGGGGGTGGGACGCACCGCCCGCGACGGCGACGACGACTTCGGTACCGTCCACGCCAGCGGCGACCTCGCCGCGGTGGTCGGCGACGTCGACTACCTGGTGCTTGCCGCGCCGCTGACCGAGCAGACCCGCGGGCTCGTCGACGCGAACGTCCTTCGCGCATTGCCGCCGCGGGCGCGGCTGGTCAACATCGCGCGCGGCGAGCTCGTCGTCACCGACGACCTTGTGGCCGCGCTGCGCAAAGGCATGCAGGGCGATGGCGGGCAAAGCGGCTCCACCGGGGACGATGCCGGCCTGGGCATCGCCGGGGCCGCCCTCGACGTGTTCGAAACCGAGCCCCTGCCCGCCGACCATCCCCTGTGGTCTATCGATACGGCCCTTCTCACCGCGCACATGAGTGGAGACGCGACCGGCTGGCGAGACCGGCTCGCCGAGATCTTCGTCGACAACTTCGAGCGGTACGTCCACGCGTCAGGTCCCGCCGAACTGCACAACATCGTCGACAAGCACCGCGGATACGTGCGCCGGTAGACACCGCACCAGTCGCAGGCGGCAACACAGGAGGAAACCATGGATCCGAACTCACCGGGCGCACGTCCGGCCGACCTGGCCGACTGGACCGCCGCCGAGCTGGTCGGCGCGTTCCGGTGCCGCGACGTCTCGCCCGTCGACGCAATCCGGGCCGTGCTGCGGCGCATCGCCGACAAGGACGAGGCGCTCAACGCCTACTGCCTGATCGACGAGGAGCACGCACTGGCGGCGGCGGCCGACTCCGAGCGGCGGTGGATGTCGGGCAGGCCACTCAGCGGCATCGACGGCGTCCCCACCTCCATCAAGGACATCTTCCTCACCGACGGCTGGCCCACGCTGCGCGGCTCGCGCACCATCGACCCGGCGGGCCCCTGGACCGAGGACGCCCCCGCCGTCGCACGATTGCGGGCGGCGGGCGCGGTGTGCCCGGGCAAGACCACCACGCCCGAGCTCGCATGGAAGGGCGTCACCGACAGCCCACTGCACGGCGCCACCCGCACGCCTTGGGACACGTCCCGCACCAGCGGCGGGTCCAGCGGCGGTGCCGCGGCCGCCGTCTCCGCCGGGATGGGCCCGCTCGCCATCGGCACCGACGGCGGGGGATCGGTGCGCATCCCCGGAAGCTTCTGCGGCGTCGTCGGATTCAAACCCACCTACGGCACGGTCCCCATGTATCCGCCGAGCCCGTTCGGCACCCTCGCCCACGTCGGGCCGATCACCCGCACCGTCGAGGACGCGGCACTGCTCATGGACGTGATCACCGGCTTCGACTCGCGCGACTGGTCCGCGCTGGCCACCCCCACCCGGCCGTACAGCCACGACCAGCAGGAAACGGCGACCGGCCTGCGTGCGCTCGACGGGTTGCGCGTCGCCTTCAGCCGCACCCTCGGCTTCGCTCCGCTCGACGACGAGGTGGGCAGCGTAGTGGACAAGGCCGTCGATGTGCTCGAATCGCTCGGGGCCCGCGTCGAGCGCACCGACCCCGGCTTCGAGGACCCGCTGCGGCACTTCGAATGCCTCTGGTACTCGGGCGCCGCCAAGGCCACCGCCCACCTCACCGACCGGCAGCGCGACCTGATGGAACCCGCGCTGCGGAAGGTGTGCGAGCAGGGCCTCGACTACAGCGCGCAGAACTACCTCGACGCAATGGAAGTTCGCATGAACATGGGCGTACGCATGGGGGCGTTCCACGAGACCTACGACCTGCTCATCACCCCGTCGATGCCGATACCTCCATTCGAGGCCGGCCTGGAGGTGCCGCCCGGCTGGCAGGGCGAACACTGGCCGACCTGGTGCCAGTACTCCTATCCGTTCAACATGACCCAACAGCCGGCCGCCTCGGTGCCGTGCGGATTCACAGCGGATCGGCTGCCCGTCGGCATGCAGATCGTCGGCCCGCGCCACGGCGACCGCCTGGTTCTCACCGCGGCGCGCGCCTACCAGGACGCGACACAGTGGTGGCGGGCCCGGCCGTGATCCGGCGCCCGGGTCAGGACGCGTGGGCCGGAAAAGTCTCCGCCGCGACGTCGCGCACCCAGGCGCCTTTGACGGCGCGCCACTGCTCATCGTCGTGGCCGCGCCGCCAGTAGGGCGAGCACGACAGCCGGTCGGGATCGACGTGCCCGCCGGACAACAGCACCCGCCGCACGGCGCGCGCGGAGGCCGCCTCGCCGTGCGCGAAGGCGCTCACCACTCCCGTGGCCGGCGGCAGGGCGTCGACTGCGTCGGCCAGCAGGCGCTCCGGGTCGGCCGCCCCGGCACGGTGCACCCAGGTCACCCGCAGCTCGCCCGGGGAGTACAGCGTGATCTCGTCGCCGGCGTCGTGGACTTCGGCGACCACCCGGACCGGGCGGCCCGCCGGCACGGCCTCCGCGCAGGCCGCGATCGCGGGAAGCGCACTCTCGTCGCCGACGAACAGGTAGGCGTCCGCGTCCGCGTCGGGCCGGTACCCGCCGGCCGGACCGCGCATCTGCAGCCTGTCGCCGGGCCGGGCGGCGACGGCCCAGCGGCCCGCATAACCCTCGTCGCCGTGGACCGCGATGTCGAGCGTGAGCTCGCGCCGCGCCTCATCCCACCTGCGGACCGTGATCCTGCGCGGGAACGGCCGTTGCTCCCGCGGCAGCGCGCGCACCTCCGCGTCGTCGAACGGGACGCCGTACGGCGCCGAGGCCGGGAGGAAGAAGCAGTTGACGTAAGCGTCGGCGTGTTCGGACGCGTCGAACCCGGCGAGCCCCTCGCCCCCGAGCACCACCCGCATCAGGTGCGGCGTCAGCGTCTCAATGCTGGTGACTTCTCCGTACATGGGTCTCACTCCTTCAATGTCATCGCCGGTTCCGGAACCGGCGTACCGGAACCGGAGGCACACGCCGCGAACACGGATGCTGCCGGTGTCATCACTGCCGGCACGATGCACCGCCGCGGCCGTCCCGACGTGCCGGGCACAGGAACTCTCCCAAACCGTTGAGGTAAGCCTCACCTTAGGGCATCGGGTTCGGCGATGACGACACGGCCATTCTCCGTCCGCCGACCGCATTCCATGCGGAACCTCGGCCCGGGAGGCGGGACCACACAGCAGTGCAACTAGGCGAACAGCCCCGAACCCCAGTAGTCGTCGCCGGACGAGACCCCCGGCGGCACGGCGAACACGGCCGAGCCGACGTGGGAGATGTACTCGTTGAGCAGGTCGTTGCGCGACAGCGCGTCCTGCAATGGCACGAACTGCTTCTGCGGGTCGCGGCAGTAGGCGATGAAGAACAACCCCGCGTCCAGATGCCCCAGTCCGTCCGATCCGTCGGTGAAATTGTAGCCGCGGCGCAGGATCCGGATGCCGCCGTTCTGCTCGGCCGAGGCCAGCCGCACATGCGCGTCCTCGTCGATCAACAGCCCGTTCGGCCCCTTCGACTGCAGGTCCAACGGGTCGAACTCGTCGTCCTGGCCCAGCGGCGCGCCCGAGCCCTTATCCCGCCCGAACACCCGCTCCTGCTCGTGCAGCGTGGTGCGGTCCCACGGCTCGATGCGCATGCGGATGCGCCGGGCCACAAGGTAGGACCCGCCCGCCATCCACGGCTGGTCGTCGGCGCCGTCCACCCAGATGAACCGGTCGACGGCGTCGGTGTCCTCGGCCTTGATGTTGCGGGTGCCGTCTTTGAATCCGAACAGGTTGCGCGGCGTCTCTTGCCCCGTGGAGGTCGACGAGGTGCGGCCGAAGCCCAGCTGCGACCAGCGCACGGCCACCACGCCGAACCCCACGCGGGCCAGGTTGCGCACCGCGTGCACCGCCACCTGCGGGTCGTTGGCGCAGGCCTGGATGCATAGGTCGCCCTCGCTGCGTGCGGGGTCGAGGGCGTCGAGCATGAACCGCGGCATCTGCTCGAGCGCCGCCGGCTTGCGCGCCGCGATGCCGAACCGGCCCTCTCCCTCGGCGGGCGTGACCGGCGCACCGGCGAACAGTCCCGGCCCGAAGCCGATCGTGATCGTCAGCTGCGACGGGTCCAGGCCGAGCGCCTCGCCGGTGTCGTCCGGCGGCGAGTACTCCCCGGAGCCCGTGGCCCCGTCCTGTGTCGCCTGCAACCCCTGCGACATGCGCTCGGCCATCGACGTCCAGGTCTTGAGCAGCGACACCAACTTCTCGCGCGAGTCCGTGATCACGTCGAACGCGACGAAATGCATCCGGTCCTGCGCGGCGGTGACGATGCCCGCCTGGTGGGCGCCGCGAAACGGGACGGTGCCCGCCATCGCGCTGTTGTCCGGCGCGGTCGCCCGGCCGACGGCCCCGCCGGCCGCAGCACCCACGACGACGCCCGCGCCGGCGAGCCCGAACAGCGACCGCCGGGAGAACCCGCGGCGCGGCGCGTCCTCGGGGGCGGAGCCCCCCTCCGGGCCGGTACCGCCCCGTGGACCCGTACCGTCGGCATCCTGCTCACGCACTGGCAACCACTCCCTGCACCTGACTCACCACCGCGGACAGCGCGTCGATCTTGTGCGACAGATCTCGCCGCTGCTCCTCGGTGACCTGCTCATACGACACGAAGCCGTCGCCCTGGCGGTACTGCGCCAACGTCGCGTCGAGGTCGTCGAACCGCTGGTCGATCTGCGTACCCAGCTGCGGGTCCTGCTCGTCGATGATGGGCCGCAGCGACGCCACCGCCGCCTGCGAACCGTCCACGTTCGCCTGGAAGTCGTACAGGTCGGTGTGGCTGAAGACGTCCTCCTCGCCGGTGATCTTCGTGGCCGCCACCTCGTCCAGCAACCCTTGTGCGCCGCCCGCGACCTGCAGCGGGTCCACCGTGAAGTCCGATGCGGAGACCCCTGCCGCGAGCTCGTCGAGGTCCGCCATGAGCTGATCGGCCATCGCGGCGCTGTCCGGCTGCAGGCCGGTCACCCACAGGTCCTTCTCCAGGCGGTGGAAGCCCGTCCACTGCTGGCCTTCCGCCAGGTCGGCCTCGCGCAGGTCGATGCGCGGGTCGAGGTTGTCGGGGAACGACTCGGCGATGGGCTCGATGCGCTCGTAGTAGGTGCGCACCAGCGGATACTGGGCCTTGGCCGATTCCACGTCGCCGGCCTTGATCGCGTCGACGAACTGCTGCCCGGTCTCCTGCAGCGCCTCGATCTGGCTGAGCACGTACCGCTTGTAGCCTTCGGCGGCCGCGACGAGCTTGGCGGACTTGCCGGTGGGCTGCTGTGCCTCGCCGGACACGGTGAACGCGCCGCGAATGCCGTCGCCGACCATCCCCGGCTTGCAGGCGGTCTCGTAGTCGCCCGGCTGCGGCAGGTTGACGATGAGGGTACGGGTGAGTCCCGGCCCGATGTTCTCCACCTCGCCCATCACCCGGTCGCCGTCGTCGTAGACGTAGAACTCGGTGGTCTTCGACCCGTTGTTGGTGATCTCGAAGGTACTCTGCCCGGTCTGTGCGGAGTCGGCCGACAGCTCGCAGGAGGTATCGGTGGCGTTCACCGTGATCGCATCCGCGTCCGCGCTGGACTTGGCGGTGCACGCGGCCAGCGCCAGCGGGCTCAGCGCGACGAGCCCCGCCACGACGGGGACGGCCAGGCGCCGCGGCCTGCGGCCGGGCGGGCGGGCGGAGGCGTTGCGGGTCATGCGGAATCCTTCTGCTTGAACGGGCAGGACGGTCGGGTGGCGGCCGGTGTTGGGATGCCGGGGCTGGGTTGCTGGTGCAGAGACGCGGGGCCGGGGCCGTCAGGCGGTCTGCGGCTCGTCCGCCGCCTGCGGGGCTTGTCCGGATTCCGCCTGCGGGGCTTGTCCGGATTTTGCCTGCGGGGCAGGGGCAGACGCCTTGGGCTTGACCGGACGCAGGAACAGCGGCATCACGATGACGATGTAGACCACCCACACGACGAGCTGCGCCACCGTCGGGTCGGGCCGGAAGTTGAAGATGCCCTGCAGGACGGTGCCGTACCAGCTGGATGCGTCGAACGAATCCGACCAGTCGAACGCCATCGTCGAACCGCCCGGCAGTACCCCGCCGATCTGCAGCGCCCGCACCCCGTAACCGAGGATTCCCGCGGCCACCAGCACGAGGAAGGCGCCGGTGTATTTGAAGAACCGCGCGAAGTTGATGCGTACCGCCCCGAAGTACAGCGCCACCGTGAGCGCGGCCGCCACCGCGACGCCGGCCACCAGTCCCACCAGCGGCCACGCGCTGCCGCCGGCGTTCTCGGCATATCCCACCAGCAGCAGCGCGGTCTCCACGCCCTCGCGGCCCACCGCGAAGAACGCCAGCGCCGTCACCGCCAGCGGGCCCACGTCCAGGGCGCGGCTCAGGCCGGCGCGCAGGTGCCCGGAGATCGACGCGGCGGCGGTGCGCATCCACAGCACCATCGCCGTGACGATGGCGACGGCCACCAGCGAGGCGATGCCGCTGATCAGCTCGGCCGCGGTGCCGGTGACGGTGGACGTGCCGAAGTGGATGCCCGCGAACAGGCCCAACACCAGCAGAACGGCGACCGACACGCCCAGCCACACCCACTTGAGCGCGTCGCGGCGATCGGATTTCACGAGGAACGCGACCAGGATCATCACGATGATGCCGGTCTCGAGGCCCTCCCGGACGCCGATCAGGCCGCTGCCGAACAATTGTGTCCAGACGCCGGGGGCCGCGGAATCCGCTGCCAAGACCGCGCCCGAGGCGAGAACATGCATGGGTTGACCTTCGTGTTTCATCGGTCGCCCCACGCAGGAGCAGGCCGTACCAGGCAAGGCTCACCTTTGCCGATTGCCTGAAAAACGTATCACCAGACCCGCACCCCCGCGCAAGTGAGCCGCGTCACCATCGGTTGCGCAATCGTCCAGGACCCGCTCTTCACTACGGCCACGGAGCGGGCCGCGCACCCGCGCTGCCGGTACCCTCGACGCGGTCGGGCCCGGGCCGCACGAGCGCCGACGCCCCTCCCGCAGACCGACCGACGAAGGATCCCCGCGTGAACCAGGAGCCCACAGCATGACCGCCGTACTCGCCGCCCTCGACGGCGCCTCCATCGACGGCTCGCTGTACCTGGACGTCAACGACTTCGCACGCGACACCGGCTGGCTGCACGGGTTCATGACCGCGTTCACCGACATCGGCCTGGGTATTTTCGCGTTGCTCATGGTCGTCGCCTGGTGGCGGGCCCGGCGCCGCGGCCCCGCGGCGATGGCGGCCGCACTCGCCGTGCCGGTCGCCACCGTCGCCGCTTACATCGTCAGCGACCTGGTCAAGGCCGTCTTCGACGAGACCCGCCCCTGCCACGTCTACCCGCGGGCGCTCGTACTCGACGGCTGCGACCCGGTGAACGACTACGCCTTCCCCAGCAACCACTCGGTCATCGTGGCCGCCGCCGCGGTGGGGCTGTTCCTCGTGGAGAAACGGTGGGGGATCGTCGCCGCCGTCGTCGCCCTGGTCCTCGGCTTCTCCCGGGTGTACGTCGGCGCGCACTACCCGCACGATGTACTTGCGGGCCTGGTCGGCGGGGCGATCGTCGGTCTGGTGGTGGCGCTCGTCGTCGCCCGGCTCCTGCGGCCGGCGGTGCGCGGGCTCACCCGGACCCCGCTGCGACCGCTCGTGGCTGCGGGGTAAGCCGACCGCGGGGCAGGCAGCTGCGGGGTAGCAGGACGCGGGGCGCCTGCCTGATCTGCGGCCACCCGATCTGCTTCTACCCGTTCTGAGTGCCGCGCAGGAAGTCCCCGGCCATGGCGACGGCCGGCCCCGACGAGTCTGCACCCTGAATGAACGCCGTGAACGCCACGTCGCCCCGGATGCCCGCAAACCAGCCGTGCGCCGGGCCTCCCGACACCTCCGCGGTGCCCGTCTTTCCACCGAGCCTGTCGATGTCCGACAGGCTGCGCGCGGTCCCCGACTGCACCGCCTCGCGCATCATCGCCCGCACGGCGTCCACTGTCCCGGGCTCGAGCGGCGGGGGCTGCTGATCCGCGGTCGCGGGCTCACCTTCCACGAGCATCGGCAACACCATGTGCCCGCCGTTGGCCAGCGAAGCCACCATCTCCGTGATCCCGAACGGGCTGGCCGTGACGGTGCCCTGCCCTATCGCCGCCTCCACGCGCGCCGGGCCGGGCTCGGTGACCGGCACCGTGCCGGTCACCGTCGTCAATGCCGGGGTGACGAAGTCGACGCCGAATCCCAGCGACGCAGCAGTATCGCGCATGGCGGACGGTCCCAGGTCTGCCGACATGATCGCCTGGGTGGTGTTGCACGACTGCGCGAACGCCGTGTGCAGCGGCACCTTCCCCAGGTCGAAATCGTCGTCGTTGGGGATCGAGCGGCCGTCCACCGTGACGCGCGCCGGGCAGGGCAGCACCGAGTCCGGCTCGGCGACGCCCGCCTGCAGCGCCGCTGAGGTGGTGACGGTCTTGAAGGTGGACCCCGGCGGGAACAGTCCCGTCAGCGCGATGGGCCCCTGCTGGCGAGCGGCCTCGTTCTGCGCCACCGCCAGCACGCCCCCGGTCTCCGGGCTCATCGCCACGATCGCGGCCGGCTCCGTGCGCGCGTCCACCGCGCGCTGCGCCGCAGCCTGCATCGTCAGGTCCATCGTGGTGCGTACCGCGTCGAGCGGCGCCGGCGCCTTTCCGCCGATCTGCGCGTCGCCCTCCGGGTTCGACACGGTCAAAGACCATCCCGCGCCCTTGTCGAGCTCGCCGCGCCAGTACTCGCGCAGATCCCCGAACACCGGAGAATCGAGGTTTCTGCCGGCCGTGATGAGCTTGCCCTGCTCGATCAGCTGCACGCCATCGACGGCCTCCAGTGCACCGCGAATCGGGTCCAGGTCCTCGGCGCGCAGGGTGATTACCGTGTAGGGCGCGGCCGGGTCGGCGGCCACCGCGTCCTGGATCTGCTGCGCCGTGATCGACGGCTCGACGGCAGCTACCGCGTCGGCCACCGGCCCGGCGGCCGCGAGATTGCCGGCGTCGACGACAACCTGCGTCACGGGCGCCCAGTGCATCAAGTCCACTCCGGTCCGGTCGACGACCGGGGCGGTGAACCTGCGCACGTCCGAGTACACGATTCCCCCGCCGGGCTGCAGACGCGCGTCGATGATCTGCGGCGACCACTGCACACGGGATTCGTCCGGGCTCAGCGTGATGGTGCCCTCGGTGTGCACCGTGTCGCCCGCAGGGACGGTCCAGTCGAACTCGGTGGGCAGCGCGGCCCCGTCGCCGTCCGGGGCGTCCATGTGCGCCTCTGTGTCACCGATGCCGTCGAACACCGCCTGCAGGGTCTCCCGGGCGGCCGCCGGATCCGTCGTCTGCTCCGCGGCGGCCGCCACGTCGCCCTCGTTGAACGCCGCCGCGAACTTGTCCATCGGGCCGTCGTCGGAGCCGAACACCCCGCAGCCCGAGAGGAGCAGCGCCCCGCTCACCGCCAAGGCGACCCCTGCGCGCACCGTCGGCCGGCCCGCACATCCGCGTGACTGCTTGCTCCCGAAGCGTCTCATCCCACCATCGGACCAGGACCGACCTGCCCTGTCGAGCGGAGGCGCGGCCCTGCGGCGTCGATCACGTCGGTGAACAGTCGCAGCGCGGGATTGGGATTGTCCGGACGCGAGGCGAATCCCACCGGCAACCGCATGCCACGCCCCTCGATCGTGCACAGCTGCACACCGGCAACCCGGAAGGCGCGTGCACGACCGGCCGGCATGGGCGCCACCCCCACACCGGCGGCCACGGCGCGCAGCACCTGCTCGTCATCCGCCTCGTTGCGCACCACGTTCGGCGCTCCGTCCGGCCACAGCAGACGCTCGATCTCGTCGTGCATGCCCGGGCCGTTCTCCCGCGGCCAGAACACCACGGGCTCGTCGACCAGCTGCCTCGGGGTCACCTCGCCGGCGCCGGCGAACCGGTGGTCCACGGGCACCGCGAGCAGCAACGGCTCGGAGTCGACCGTCTGCACCGTCAGGTCCGGGCGATCGACTGGCGGCCGCACCACTGCGACGTCGATGCGGCCGTCGGCGACAAGCTCGACGTTGCGGGCGGTGAATCCCCGGGATTCGGACAGCCCGATTCCCGGGTGCCGCGTGCGGAACTCCTCGACGGCGCCCGCCACCGCCCCGCCGCTCCACGATCGGGTGTGCGCGATGCTCAGCTCGCCCGCACCGCCGCGGGCTGCAGTACGGATCCTGTCGACCGCCCGGTCCGCGACCGCGATGAGGTGCCGCGCCTCATGCAGCGCCACCTCGCCGGCATCGGTGAGACGGATGCTGGGACCGCTGCGGTCGAAGAGGGTGACACCGAGCTCGCGTTCCAGCGTCCGCACCTGCTGACTCAGCGCCGACTGCGCCACATGCACGTCGGCCGCCGCCCGCGTGAAGCTGCCGCGGGCCGCGACCGCCACGAAATACCGGGCCCTCCGCAGGTCCATCCAGGAATTATAACCAAATGAGATCGACGCATTGGATTTCCGACTTGGACGGCCGACCCATTCGCAGGGGATGCTCGATGACAGCGGCATGGCGATGCAGATCACAGCGACACGGCCTGTGGAACACGACCCGCCGGACTCTCCCTCTGGAGCGAAGATCCATCACCGATGCGACGAACCACCACCGACGAAGGACCACCACTGATGAGCGAACCCCACCACGGCGGGGCCCTGACCTCGACACCCCCTGCGACTTCGACGACTTCGACGACTTCGACGACTTCGCCCCCGCGCGGCGCTCCCCGGCGCGCCGTGGAATCCTCCCCTGGCTCATCCTCTCCGGATCGGGCCCCGGGCGATCGCGGGCCGGGCACACTGCGCCGGCGCGCGCTCATCGGCGTATCCGCCCTGGGACTGGCCTGGTCGCTCGCCATCGGCATCGCCGTCGACGGCCCCACCATGTGGGGACTGTTCCCCATCGCCATGTACGCGATGCTGGCCTTCGGCGGCCTGAGCATCGCCGCGTCGACGACGGTGGCGGTGGTGGCATCACTGCTGATGCTGCTGCCCTCGCCGGCCGTGGCCGCCGACGTGGCGATCGGGTCCCTGACCAATGCCGTAACGGTGATCGGCGTGATCATCGTGCTCGGCGGCGCGCTCGCCGAGGTGCTCCGCGATACCGGCGTGGCCGGGCAGATCGTCCACACGATGATGCGGCTGGTCGGCGGGCGCGGCAGGACCTCGGTGATATTCGGCATGATGCTCTCGTGCCTGCTGCTGGTGGCGGCGTTGGGGACCCTTGCCGGCGCGCTTGCCGTCGCCGTACCGCTGCTGCTTCCCGTCGCGGCGAGGGTGGGCCTCACGCGCACCGCCACCGCGTCGACGATCTTCATCGGCGGATGCGCAGGCCTCGCACTGGCCCCATTCGCCGGATCCAACGTGGCGATCATGACCGCGGCGGACGTCGGCTACCTGCAGTACGTGCTGTACGGCGCAGGCCCGCTGGCGATCCTGTCGATCGTCATCGGGATGCTCGTCGCCCCCTGGATCCAGCGGCGGACCGAATCCGGCGACGACTTCTACGGGGACGAGATCTACGACTCCGACGCCCCGGGTGGCGGGCCGGACAATGCGCACCACCCCCACTCCGCCCGAGCCGCCGTCGTCTTCGCGGCGGCACTGGCGGTGAGCGTGGTCATCGCCGTGCTCACCTCGGCCGGATTCCTGTTCCCGCTGGTGGCGCTGCCGGTACTCACCGTGGTCACCGCCGTCGCGGGGCGGCTGGGCCCGCGCCGGTTCGCGGCGAGTGTGCTCCGTGGCGGGCGATCGCTCATCGGACTGTTCGCGCTGTTCCTCCTCCTCGCAGTCCTGTTCGAGGTCATCACCCTGATCGACCCGTTCTCGGTGGTGCTCGATTCCTACGGCGGCGGCATCGGAGAACTGAGCCCATTCGCCTTCGCCGTCGCCATCGCCCTCATCGGCTGGGTAGGCGTGCCCGGGGCCACCGCCGCACAAGTGGTGCTGCTCGACCAGTTCTTCGGCAGCATCGGCGCCGCGATCGGCGTCGGGACGGGAACCTGGGTGATCGTGCTGCTGTTCGCGTCGAAAGCCGACACCTACGGCCCGTTCCCCAACCCCAACATGATGTCGGCGATGGGCCTGGCACGGTCACTGAACCTCAAATACATGCTGCTCACCGGCTGGCTGCTACTCGTCCCCTCCGCGTGCATGTACCTGCTGATCATGTTCCTCGAAAGCCGCTAGGAGCCTTGCCATGACCTCGACCCGCCCCGCCCATCCGGCAGCTGCACCGTGGGACACCGTCATTCGCGGCGGCACGCTGATCGACGGCACCGGAGCCCCGGGTCGCAGCGACGATGTGGCCGTCGCGGGCGACACGATCGCCGCCGTCGGCCCCCGGCTCACGGGCGACGCCCGCGCCGCGGGCGCCCGCATCGTCGACGCCGATGCGGCCATTGTCGCGCCCGGATTCATCGACCTGCACACGCACGCCGACTTTACGCTGCTCGGCCGCCCGTCCGCGGAAACCCAACTGGCGCAGGGGGTCACCACCGTCATCACCGGAAACTGCGGACAGGCGCCGTTCCCTCTCACCGCTGCGGCGGACGCCCCCTGGACCGACGCCCGCGGCTTCGGCGACACCATCACCGCGGCCCGCCCCGCCGTGAACGTGGGGCTGCAAGCCGCACACAATGCCATCCGCGCGACCGTCATGGGCCAGGACGACCGGCCGGCCACCCCCGCCGAGCTGGACCGGATGTGCGCGACGGTCGCCGAGACCGCCGGCGCCCCCGGCGTCGTAGGATTCTCCACCGGGCTCATCTACATGCCCGGACTGTTCGCGCAACAGCCGGAGATCGAAGCCCTCGCCGCCGCAGCGGCGGCCGCCGGCCTGCTCTACTCCACGCACATGCGCAACGAGTCCGCCGACCTGCTCGCGTCGGTCGACGAGGCCATCAACACCGCAGAGAACGCCGGTGCCCGCCTGGAGATCTCGCACCTCAAGGCGATGGGCCCCGCGAACCACGGGCTCGTGCGCGGCGCGCTCGAGCGGATCGACGTCGCCCGCGCCCGGGGCGTCGACGTCGCCGCAGACGTCTACCCCTACACCGCGTCGAGCACCGACCTGTCGTCGCGACTGCCCGGATGGGCGGTCGACGGCGGCCGGGAAACGCTGCTGCAAAGGTTGGCGGACCCTGCCCTCCGTGCGCGCATCGCCGATGGGCTCCGATCGCGGTTCGGCCGCGACGTCGACCCGGGCGGCGTCATCGTCGCCGCAATGCCCGATGGCGACGATGCGCGATACGTGGGGCGTTCGCTCACAGCCATCGGCGAGGACCGCGGGACCGATCCCGCCGAGGCCGCCATCACCCTGCTCGTCGCCGGCGGGGGCGGCGTGAACATCGTCAACCATGCAATGAGCGCCGACGACGTCCGCACCGTCCTCGCGCACCCGCAGGTGTCGGTGGCCAGCGACGGCTGGGTGCTCGCCCCAGCCGGCGACGGCGTCCCGCACCCCCGCAGCTTCGGCACGTTCGCCCGGGTCCTCGGGCGGTACACCGCCGGCGGCGCCGAGCCGGAACCGGGTGCGCGCCTCGATCTTCCGGAGGCCGTCCGCAAGATGACCTCCCTTCCCGCGACCCGCATCCGCGCGTCCGACCGCGGTGTCGTCGCCCCGGGGAACAAGGCCGACCTCGTCGTGTTCGACCCGGCCTCCGTGCTCGACCTGTCCACCTACGCCTCGCCGTGGGCCCTGGCCCGCGGCGTGTCCGACGTGTTCGTCGGCGGCGTCCACGCCCTCGCCGGCGGCACCGTCACCGGTGCACGCGGCGGCGTCCTCATCGAAAGGGAACCCGCATCATGATCCACCAGGCAATGCCCGACCAGGCCGCACCGGCACGATCCGCGGCAGGTGATCCGGCGCTCACCGACGCGCTGCAACGGATCGTCGGCCCGGCGCACGTGATCACCGACCCGGCGATGCTCGAGGGGTACGTCGCCGATCGGACCGGGCGGTGGCGCGGAACGACCGCGGCCGTCGTGCGCCCCGCGGACACGGCCGAAGTGTCCGCCGTGCTCGCCTGCTGCCACGACGCCGGCGCGGCCGTGGTACCCCAGGGCGGGAACACCGGTCTGGTCGGCGGCTCGGTCCCCCTGCACGGCGAGGTGGTGGTGAGCACGTCACGGCTCACCGCGATCGACAATGTGGATCCGGTGGGGCGCACGCTGTCCGCCGGCGCGGGCGTCACCGTCGCCGCGGCGGAGGAAAAGGCGCGGCGGCACGGCCTGACCCTCGGCATCGACCTGGCGTCACGGGACTCGGCGACGCTCGGCGGGATCGTGTCGACCAACGCCGGCGGCCTGCGCATGATCCGCTACGGCGACACCCGCTCGCGGCTGCTCGGCGTCGAGGCCGTGCTCGCCGACGGGCGCGTGCTCACCCGATGGAAGGCTCTCACCAAGGACAACGTCGGCTACGACCTTCCCGGCCTGCTCGCCGGGGCCGAGGGCACCCTCGGCGTCGTCACGCGGGTGCTGATGAAACTCTCCGAGCCGGCCGGCGAGACCGCCGTCGCCCTCGCCGGCATTCCGGACGTCGGCGAGGGCCTCGCGCTCGTGCGCGCGCTGGAACACGCCGGCCTGATCATCGAGGCCGCAGAACTGATGACCCGAGACGGGATGCGCCTGGTGGGGGACCACCTGCGGCTGCGGGCTCCGCTCGACGTGGATGCGCCGTACGCGGTCCTCGTCGAAGTATCGGGGCCCGCCGTCCAGCAGGACGCACTGCTGTCGGTCCTGGCGGGGCGGGCCGACGCGGTGCTGGACGCGGCCGTCGAACACGGCCCGGCACGACGCCTGTGGCAGTACCGCGAGGCGCACACCGAGTCCGTAGGCGTGGCGTCGTCGACGCCGCCGGTCAAGCTGGACGTCTCGACGCCGCTCAGCCGGATCGAAGCCTTCCTCGGAGAGTTGGGCCCGGGACTGTCCGAGCACTTCCCCGGCGTGCGGCCGGTATGCTTCGGCCACTTCGCGGACGGCAACATCCACGTCAACCTCATGGACGTCGAGCCCGCACAGCAGGAGGCCATCACGGATCATGTCCTGCGCCTCGTCGCACGACACGGCGGCAGCATCAGCGCCGAGCACGGGGTGGGGCGGGCGAAACTGCCGTGGATCGCACTGGGCCGGGAACCGGTGGACCTGGCGGTCATGGACGCCGTCCGCGGGGCGCTGGATCCCGCACGGATGCTCAACCCCGGGCTCTTCCATTGGGCCGCCGCGGCGCACCGCGGGGGCGACGGCGCTGTTCTGGGACGGATGTTGCCGGGCTGACGCCACCCGTGCTTTAGCATGATCGCGTCATGGAACAGTCCTCGGTGTCGGTCGACGTGGTGGTCCTGCGCTTCGGCAACCCCTATCCGGGCAGCCTGCGCCTGGCCGTATCCCCGCGGCGTCGCGAGCCCTACACCGGCCGCCTGGCGCTGCCCGGCGTGCTGCTGCGCTCGGGCGAGCGGCTGCAGGACGGCGCCCGGCGTGCCGCGCAGGTGAAGCTGGGGATACCCGCGGACGCGATCGTCGACGTCGGCCAGCTCGCCGTGTTCGACGAGCCCAGCCGAGACCCCCGCGGCCCCACACTGTCGGTGGCGATGTGGGCGGTGGTGGGCGCCGACGACTACGCCCCCACCGACGACATCGACGTGCACTGGCTCGGGTTCGACGAGGCGACCGCGCTGGCATTCGACCACGACCGCATCGTCTACCACGGCCGGCGCATGCTCGGCGGCATCCTGTGGCGGCACGACAGGTTCACCCGTGCCATCACCGGGCCCAAGTTCCCGGCCACGTTCGCCGTGGAGATCACCGCCGAGCTGATGGGCTCGCGCCCCGACGCCGGCAACCTCAACCGCACGCTCAAGATGCTGCCCGGGCTCGAGCGCACCGACGAGCGCATGCGCATCCAAGCCACCGGCCGGCCTTCCGTCGTATGGCGATGGTCCGGCGGCGGGTCCTGTCAGGGCGCACCCGAGGACCTCGGCGGCACGGAGCATCTCGAGGCCCCCGCCGGGTACGGGGACCATGCGGCGCCTGGCGATTCCGGGTGAGAGTGGGGAGACCGGCCCCGATCAGCCGCGACCGGGGACGGTGATCGTCCCATAGTCCAGCGGCCGGTGCCGGAGAGTGGGGCGCAGCGGCCACTGGCGCTTGCGCGTGGAGCACTCCGACGACGGGATCACCTGCGAGAACCGCGGATCCACCGACGAGCGCGAGGCCACCGTCTTCTCCTTGACCATCGAGTCGTACTGGTCCAGCGTGTCCTCGAGCGTGTTGGCGTTGAGCACCACCTCGCGCCCGTAGAACGCCGCCTGCTGCTTCACGCCCGGGATCGCCGAGTGTTCCGGATGCCAGTTGTCCGGCGCCATACCGTTCTCCGACTGCACCCACACGCCGTCCGGGGTGTTGATGCACAGCGAATGGTTGCCGTCGGTGTGCCCCGGCGTCCACAGCAGCGCCACGCCCTCGCCCAGTTCCACGTCACCGTCGAACACCTCCAGACGGTCCTCCGGAACGCCCTTCATGCCGCGCTCGACGTACCAGGCCCACTGCATCGGGTGCATCGACTCGAACGTGCCCAGTTCCTTGCGGTGCACCAGCAGCTTCGCGCCCGGGAACAGCGGTGCCCGCGGGGCAGGCTCTCCCTCGATCGGCTCCGTGGAACCCATGATCATGCGCACGTCCTGCACGTGCAGGTGATCGAAGCTGACGTAGTCGACGTCCTCGTTGCGCAGCCCCATCGAGGGCAACACGGCGTCGGGGTCGTTGAGGTACTGCGCGAAGAAGCGCTCCACGTGCAGCTTGTTGCCCAGGCGCTGGATGGCGTTGTAGAACGGCGCCTCGGCCGAACCCTGCGCCACCGTCGGCTCCCACACCAGGGTCTTCAGGTCGCCGTCGAACCCGGTGAACTGGATGACCATCATGCGGTTGATGATCGAGATGAACGGGTTGGCGTGCAGCGAGTACCCCTGGAACGCGAAACGCGACGGATAGGGCGCCTCGGCGATCTCGACCGTCTTCACCGCCCGCACCTGGCCCTGCGCCGCGAACCTTTCGTGGAACCGCTGCGACGCGGCGCGCACCGCGGCGAGCCGGTCCCCTCGCGGCCAGATCGCATGCACGCCGTCGAACTCCAGGATCGGACGCGGAGCCGCCATGCCGGAAGTGCTGTCTGTGGCGGTGCTTTCAGTGCCGCCTCTTTCAGTGTCGCCTCTTTCAGTGCCGCCTCTTTCAGTGCCGCTTCCTTCAGGGTCGCTTCTTTCAGTGCCGCTTCTTTCAGTGCCCATTGCGCTCCTCACCCGCGGCGCCGCCGAGCGCCCGCGATTCGTAATCGGCGCGCGCGCTCGACCCGCGCACGGCCTCGACCTGATCGGGTACGAGCCGCCGGTGCACCGCGTCCCGCACGCGCTGCGGCAGCAAGGCGACGGCGCGCGCCAGCGGGCCCACATAGCCGGGCACCGTCACCTCGAACCGGGGCCGGCGGATCGCCGACGCGACTGCCTCGGCCACGTCCACCGGCTGCAGCAGCGCCGCCCCGCCGGCATCCGTGCCCTCGGCGAGCCTCGTGTCCACCACCACCGGCATGACCGCCGTGACCGCGACGCCGCTGCCCCGCAACTCCTCCCGCACCGCGGTGAGATACCCCAGCACCCCGTGCTTGGTGGCCGCATACGTGGCCTCCCCGGGCGGCGCCAGCCGGGCGGCGGCCGATGCGACGGTGACGATGTGCCCGCCGCCGCGCTCGCGCATCGCCGGAGCCGCGAGCCGCACCCCGCGGATCACCCCGCGCAGGTTGACCGCGAGCATCGCGTCGGTCGCGGAGTCCGGTTCCGCGTCGAACGGGCCCACCCACATGACGCCGGCGTTGTTGACCAGCACATCCAGAGGCCCCACCGCCTCCTCTGCGGCCGCGAGGAACCCGCGGAACGATGCGGTGGACGTCACGTCCAGCTCCAGCGCGAGGGTGCGGCGGCCGAGCTCGGCCGCCGTAGCCCGCGCAGCCTCGACGTCCCGATCTCCGATGACCACCTGGGCGCCGGAATCGACCAGCACACGCGCGATCTCACGCCCGATGCCCTGCGCGCCGCCCGTGACGCCCACTACCTTGCCCGTGGCGAACCCACCCGCTTTGCGTACGGCCATGCCGTTCCACCTTCCCTTCCACGGAGCTGGTTCTACTGCCGCGGAGTCGCTTTTCCCGGCGCGCGCCGCCGGGCCAATCTGTGACACGTCGTCATGTCACATATCCTGTTCAGGAGTATGCCACGCGATCGAGCAAAGGGGAATGGCGTCATGTCAGACAGTTCCGGGCGACGATACGGCGGGCTCACCGCACAGGAACGCACCGCACGCCGCCGCGCCGCGATCCTCGCCGCCGCGCTCGACCGGTTCGGCACCGAGGGCTACCGTGCCGGTTCCGTCAAGCAGGTCTGCCGCACCGCGAAACTCACCGAACGCTACTTCTACGAGTCGTTCGCCGACCGCGAGGACTGCCTCGGCGCCCTCTACGACGAACTCATCGCAGAACTGCGCGACGCCACCGCCGCGGCGGTGGAGGGCAGTCTGGCCGGGGACGGCCGGGTCGAGGACAACACGGCCGAGAGCGGCGCTTCGACACCGGCGGATACCGCAGCGGCCGCCGGCATCGAAGCGTTCGTCCGCAACCTCACCGGCGACCCGCGGCGCGCCCGCGTGGTGCTCATCGAGGTGGTCGGCGTCTCCGAGGCCATGGAACGCCGACGTCACCGCGTCCTACGTGAGTTCGCGGATCTGACGATGTCGGTGTGGACCCACGGCGCCACGGCGCCACCCGAGGGGACCCGCCTCGCAGCGACCGCGCTGGTCGGCGGGGTCAACCACCTGCTCGTCGACTGGCTCATGGAAGGCCGGCGCATCGATCCCGCAGTCCTGTCGCGAGCGTGCACGGGATTGTTCCAAGCCGCCCGTCGAAGTATGGACGGGTCGGGGTAGCCCAGAGGCGTGCCGGGAGACGGAGCCGGGATCAGCGCAGCATCCGGATCCGATCCGCCCGATCACCCCCTGGCCTCGGGCGCCCCCGGGTACATTCCACATGTGCCGAATTCCCCCCTGGCCCACGCTCTCGGCGACGCGATCGCCGCCCCCATCCGCCTGGCCACGGTGCTGCAGCGGTCGATCGCCGCGCTCGATGAGGTGACCGGCGACGCCGTCCGCGATGCCGCGACTCTCACGCTGGCCGCCACCGAACGCTCGGCCGCCGTCGCGGCGGGTGCAAGCGCTGCCCCCTCCCGCGCTGAAACCCCCGACGACGCCAGCACCACTGTGGCCGTCACTCTGCCAGGCCCCGACGCAGAACCGGCCGGCCCCGACGCGCCGGCGGTGCACGTGCGGACGGGACCGCACGGCCCCGCCGACGAGTCCGACGGGGCCAGCTCGGCCAGCTCGGCCGGCGCGGCCGACCGCATCGTCTCCTACTCCGCGCCCGAACTCGTCCCGCACAAGCACCGCCGGGTGGACTACGACTTCTTCTCCGGCATCGCCCCCGAGATCCGCAACCCGGGCGGCACCCTGCGCGGGGCCAACCTGTGGGATTCGCCCCCCAGCGCCGAGCGCCCCGTGCCCGTCGTCCTCGTCCACGGCACGGCGGGCGGCGGACAGACCAACTGGGGCCCTTACGTCCCGCTACTCACCAACCACGGCTTTTCGGTGTTCACGCTGACCTACGGCGCCATCCCCGGCTCGGCTTGGCCGGTGTCGGCGATGGGCGGGATGCGGCGCATCGAGGACAGCGCGGCCGAGTTCGGCGCGTTCGTCGAACGCGTGCTGGACGCCACCGGGGCGCCGCGGGTGGACGTCGTCGGCCATTCCCAGGGCACCCTGGTGCCCGGCTACTGGGCCAAGCACCTCGGCGGGGCCGACCGCATCCGCCGGTACGTCTCGCTGGCGCCGCTGTGGCAGGGCACCCGGGCGTTCGCCGCCCTGCGCGGCACCCTCGCCACAGTCGGCATGCGGTTCGGCGTCGCCGGCCTCGATGTGGCCGCCAGCCTGTCCATACCGCAGATGATCACCGGATCCGACTTCCTCACCGAATTGTGGTCCGGCGGCACCCCGTACGTGGCGGGGATCGAGTACACCAACATCTCCACCCGGCACGACGAATTCGTAGTGCCCTACACGAGCGGGCAAGTCCCCGGCGGCCCCGACATGGACGTCACCAATATCGTCGTCCAGGAAGGTTGCCCCGCCGACCACAGCGACCACCTGGGCATCTGCGGATCGCGGCGCGCCGCCACCATCGTGCTCAACGCCCTCGACGACATCGACCAGACGCCCGTGCCCGTAGGGTTCGTGCCGCCGTTCTTCGGGTAGCCGGGCCCCGGATACCGTGGTGGCCGTGACCCAGCCCGACCGCTCCCGTCCCGACCGCCCCTCCGCCCCTGCCGAGCCGATGAGCGTCCACGAGGCCATCGCCCTGCGCCGCGACGTGCGTGCCGAGTTCAGCGGCGCCCCCATCGACGACGCCACGCTCATGCGCATCCTCGGCTCGGCGCACCGGGCGCCGTCCGTCGGCAACACCCAGCCCTGGGATTTCGTCGTGATCCGCGACCCGGACACGCTGGACGAGTTCGCCGGGCACGTCGCCGACAAGCGACGTGCGTTCGCCGAATCGCTGCCGCCGGAGCGCACGGAGACGTTCAACCCGATCAAGATCGAGGGCATCCGCGAGAGCCGCACCGGCATCGTCGTCACCTACGACGGATCGCGTGGGGGCCCGAACATCCTGGGCCGGCACACCATCGAGGACACCGGACTGTTCTCGGCGGTGCTGGCCATCCAGAACCTGTGGCTCGCGGCAGTGTCCGAGGGGATCGGCGTGGGCTGGGTGTCCTTCTACGACGAGGACTTCCTCACCCGCCTGGCGGGGATACCGGCCCCGGTGCGGCCAATCGCCTGGCTGTGCGTCGGCCCGGTGACCGGTTTCCAGCAGGTGCCGGACCTGGAGCGGTTCGGCTGGCGGGGCCGGCGTCCGCTGGAGGACGCAGTGCATCAGGAGCGCTACTGCGGCTGAGGGCGCCAACTGCGGTCTCGCTGCCGGCGGCCCCGTGTCACGGAGGGACGCCTCGCTACCGGCCCCACGGTGCCCGGCCCACCCTGTTACATTGTTGCTTTCAGTAAGCAACAAGGAGTGCACGTGATCGAGGAAGCTCAGGCGGGGGTCATCCTCGGCGAGATGGTGGAGATCGACCGCACATTCCGCGCAGCCGGCCGGCGGAGCAGGGAACGGGGCCTCACCGGCACCAAGTTCAGCGTGCTCCAGCAATTGCGCGCCTCGAGCACCAGACTCACGGACCTTGCTGTACGACTGGAGCTATCCACCTCCGTCACATCGCGCGCGGTCCAGACACTGGAGTCGGAGAGCCTGGTCGAACGCAATCCTGACCCTGATGACGCACGCGCCGTCCGGGTCTCCATCACCGACGCCGGCCTGGCGTACCTCACCGCGCGGGAGAATGCTGCCGTCAGCGCATTCGCAGCCCACCTGGGTGACTGGTCGCCCTCCGAGGCCGCCCGCACCATCGAGACCCTGCGAACACTGCGGGACAGGCTCGCCCGCGCGTTCGACGACCTGGACGGCTCCGGCGCACATGCCGTCGACGAGGCAGGGGCACGCGCATGAGCACGACCGACACCGCGGGCCGAACTCCGCGCGAGTACTCGCACGCCGAGGTCCTCGGCGTCATGGCCGGCCTGCTCGCGGCACTTTTCACGGCGATGCTCTCCACCACCGTCGTCGCCACCGCGCTGCCCACGATCATGGCCGACCTGCACGGCACCCAGCGTCAGTACACGTGGGTGATCACCGCCAGCCTGCTGATGATGACCATCAGCACGCCGATCTGGGGCAAACTCTCGGACCTGTTCAGCAAGAAACTGCTCACCCAGCTGGCGATTCTGCTGTTCGTCGCGGGGTCGCTGGCGGCCGGTTTCTCGCACTCCATCGCGCTGATGATGGTGGCGCGCGCCGTGCAGGGCATGGCGATGGGCGGGCTGATCGCACTGGTGCAGTCGGTGATGGGGTCGATAGTCTCGCCCCGCGACCGCGGCCGGTACGCCGGCTACATGGGCGCCGTGATGACGGTGGCCACTGTGTCCGGGCCGCTGCTGGGCGGGGTCATCACCGACGGGATCGGCTGGCGCTGGACATTCTTCGTGTGCGTACCGCTCGCGGTAGTCGCACTCGCCATCATCCAGTGGAAGCTGGACCTTCCCGCCCATCCCCGCGACGGCCGCGTGCGCATCGACTACCTCGGTGGCATCCTGCTGTCCATCGCCGCGGCCCTGCCGATGCTGTGGGTGACGTTCGCCGGCAGCGACTACGCCTGGATCTCCTGGCAGTCGGGCGCGTTCCTGGCCGGATTCGCAGTGACAGCGGCCCTCACCGTTCTGGTCGAGCTCCGCGCGCCCGAGCCGATGCTGCCGCTGCGGGTGCTCCACAACTCCACCGCGGTGCTCATGATCGTCGCCAGTCTGGCGGTGGGCGTGGCCATGTTCGGCGCCGGCGTTTTCCTCACCCAGTACTTCCAGCTCGGCGCCGGGTACACGCCCACCAAGGCCGGGATGATGACGATCCCCATGATCATCTCCCAGATGCTCTCGGCAACCATCGGCGGCCAGATCGTCAGCCGCACCGGCAGGTGGAAGCCCATCATGGTGGTCGGCAGTATCACGATGCTCGCAGGCCTGGTGGGCCTGGGCACGATCTCGCACACCACGTCCTACCCGCTCGTCGCGCTGTACATGGTGCTGCTGGGGCTCGGTGTGGGGACGCTGGTGCAGAACATCGTGCTCGCCGTGCAGAACACCGTGGACGTCGCCGAGGTCGGCGCAGCATCCGCAGCGATCGCCTTCTTCCGTTCCCTCGGCGGCGCGGTGGGCGTTGCCGTCCTGGGCGCGGTGCTGACCAACCTTGTGGCGGGCAACGTCCGGGAGGGCCTCGGCCAGATGGGGATCCCCGCGGATCGACTCGGCTCGTCCGGCGACACGCAGCTCGACGTCGGCGGGCTGCCGCCGGAGGTCCGCGGGGTGTTCCACGACGCGTACGCCGACGGGTTCGGGCCTCTGTTCATGATCGCCGCCGCCATCGCGGTGGTCACCGTGCTCGCGGTGATCGCGGTGCGGGAGACGCCGCTGCGACTCACGATCGGGATGGATCGCCCCGACGGCGACGTGACGACCTCTGCGGGCTCGGCGCCGGCGGAATCGGCACCGCCCGAGTCGACGACCGAGGAGGTTACGAGCCGCCCCGAGCGCTGATTCTCTCCGTCGGGTCGCTTGTCCGGTGCGACACGGTCGACAGAACATGCTTACGGCCGAATGCGTGTGCCCCTACGGTGATATGCGAGGGGATCGGGGCATGTCATGGGGGACGTTGCGGCCGGGGGCGCGGCCGGTGATGGAGCACGGGCCACGGGGTTCAAGGCGACCGGGTCGTGGCCGGGGCGGGCACGATCGGGCCGGATGCCGCCCGTGGTGACGACAGTGTGGCGGTGATGGCGGATCTGTTGATGGCGCCGATGTCCGAGGGGCTGTGGCAGTGCGCCGACGGGATGCTCGACGGGGTCGTCTCCGCGATCGGCGGCCGGCGCCGCTGCCTGGAGGTCGCCGAGGCGCGGGTGCTCGCCGAGCAGGTGCGCCGCCGCACCGCGGCCTCCGGCATGGCCGTGCATGCGGCGGTCAACCGGGTCGGAGATGCGTTGGCACTGGCCGCGTCGCTGTCGACAGATCAGGCCCGGGCCCGGGCCGGGTTCGCCGTGGGCCTCGACGGGCTGCCCGACACGCTCGACGGCGTCGCCGACGGGGCGGTGTCGCGTGGGCAGGCCGGCAAGATCATCATGCTCGTCGACACTGTGCCCGATGCGCCGGGCCGGGGGCAGACGGTCGCCGTGTGCGAGCGGGCGCTGCTCGAGGCAGCCCGGATCAGTGAGATGTTCACCGCGCCCGGCGCGGGCCGCGGCGACTACACCGGTGCCCTGGGCGTCGGGGAGGTCCGCCGTATCGCCTGTGATGCCACGGTCATCCCGGTGGTCGCCGATGATGCGGGGTGCCTTTGGTGCTCGGGCGCACGGGGCGCCGGGCCACCGTGGGACAGCGGCGGGCGTTGGCGGTGCATGATCAGGGGTGCGCGTTTCCGGCGTGTACGCGGCCGACCACGCGGACCGAGGCCCATCACATCGTCGAGTGGTCCGCGGGTGGCCGGACCGATCTGAACAACCTGGTGTCGTTGTGAGCGGCGCATCACCCGGCCGTGCACAACGACGGTTGGGACATCGCTATGTCGGAGCGTCGTGTTCCGGTGTTCCGGCCGCCGGCCGATATCGATCCGTACCGGCGGTGGGTCGATACCCACGGCCTGGCCGGCGGCACTCCCGCCACCACCGGACCGGCCACCGGGCCCGCGTCCGGGCCGTCCGCCACGGGGCCGGGAGACCTCCCACCACCACACTGAACACCCCCGACCGCCACCCCCGCGCCACCAACCACGGCGCGGGGGCACAACCACGCGCCCAGCGAGCTGCCGACACCGGCGGATCCCACAGTGCGACACAGCATCGGCCAGAGCCGTCTCAGCGGCCGAGCGTCACGCGTCACCGCGCGCCCTCTACCGTGGGATCGCCCTCAGCAACTTGCAGCCGAAAGGACCCCAATGCCCCGCGCCCGCCATGCCATCCACGCGCTGACCGCCGTAGCGACGGCCACCATAACCGCGATAGTCCTGGCCGCCGCGGCAGGCACCGCCACCGCTGCACCGCCGCCCGGGCTCGCGCTGGCCGGGACACAACTCACCCTCGCTCCGGACGGCGCATGCTGGGGAAACATCCTCGTCGGACTCGACCAGACCCCGCACAGCGGCAACCTCACCGTCACGCTCACGCCGGCCGGAACGTGGGGCACCCCCGGCTGCCCTGCGGACGTGGAGGTCTCCACCATCAGCGGCGCCGGACCGCAGAACCGGCTCGTACGCGTCGACGGCGGCCCCACCAGCACGACCTTCGACATCGGCTACGGCTTCGCCATGGTCAACGTGGACAGCCTCGCGCCGGCCGGCTGGAACGCGGGATACCACATCGTGATGGTGCCCTGACCTGCCCTGCGACCGATTCCCGCAGCACCGCGGCGGCATGGGAATAGGTTCCCGGCCGGTCCGGTTGCACAGGGTGGATCGGCCGCGTTCGTGTCCCCCGGGCTCACACCATCGCCTTCGCGGAATACCGTCCGGCTGGAGCCGCGTTGCGCCTTTCGCCGAGAGGCGACCGAACGCGGTCGGTCCTTCGCACTAATCGCCCGCACGGCGAGCCGCCTATGCGAGTGCCGCCGCCTCCCGCCCCGCGATGCGCCCGAATGCGAGCGCATCGGCGATGTGGAATCCGCCGTCCTTGCGCCAGCTGTAGGTGGAACTCACCTCTCCGGCGGCGAAGAGCCCCGGAATCGGCTCGCCGCGCACGTCAAGCACCCGGGAACGCCCGTCGCGCCGGGGCCCGCCGCTGCTCCAGCCGATCATCGGCACCACCTCGAGCGCGTAATACGGCGGCCTGTCCACCGCACCCAGCGTCGCCGGATCGCGCCCGAACCAGTCGTCACGGCCCGCAGCGCACGCGGCGTTGTAGTGCCGCAGCGTCGTCTCCAGCGCCTCCGGTTCCACCCCGATCGCCTCGGCGAGGGCCTGCGGCGTGTCGGCCGAGGCGATCCGGCCGTCGGCGAGTTCCGCGGAGTTGTCCGCGCTCCACCGCGTGCCGTTCTCCAGCAGCTCCCACCCGACCGGCAGCACGCCGCGGTCGGGGCTCAGCGGCCCGGCCGAAAGCAGGCGTCCGTCGAACACCACGTGGAACCGGTGGGTGGGGAAGTGCTCGTACCGGCCGTCGTGTTCGACGTGCCCGTGCCGCGCCTCAGCGGTCTCGTCGGCGAATCGACGCCCGGCCGCCGAGACGAACAGGTGGTGCGGCGAACCCCACAGCGCCAGGTACATCCCCGTCCGCCGGCCCGTCTCCACCCCGGTGATCGTCATCATGTTGTCCATGTGCCACAGGTCGGCGCCCGCCTGCTGCGCCATCCGGTGGCCGTCGCCGGTCGAGTAGGGCGACCCCCACAGCACGTGGTCCGGCACGCGCAGGTAGTCCCGCACCATCTGCGGGTCCGCCGCGAATCCGCCGGTCGCCAGCACCACGCCCCGGGCCCCGATCGTCGTCCCGCCCTCAAGCGTGACGCCCGCGATCCGGCCGGTCGCGTCGCGGAGCAGTTCTCGAGCAGCTGCGCCCTCCCGCACCTCGATGCCGTTCTCCGCCAGGGCACCCCGGAAGAAGTCGTGCAGTGCGCCGTTGCCCATCCGGCCGTCCACCGTGTCCATGCCCGTGTAGCAGTCGGCACCGTCCACGCCGAGATACTCCGGACTTGTGTGGTACTCGCCGCTGCGCGCGACCGGCGCGCCGAGCAACCGCATCCACTGCGAGTTCACAGCGGTCTCCGCGGCCCACGCGCGGACGACCTCCTCGTCAAGCGCGTACGGCCCGCAAAGGGCGCGGAGGAACACTGCGGCACGCTCGGGGTCGTCGTGGGTGAACCAGCCGCCGCCGGACACCCGCGTGTTCCCGCCCGCAGTGGCGGCGTCGCCCTTCTCCAGCACCAGCACGCGGGCGCCCGCCCGGTGCGCACTCAGCGCGGCGGCCGCACCGGCAGCGCCCCCTCCGACGACCACCACGTCGTATCCGCCTGCTGCCTCTCCCGCTGCCATCCCCACTCCCTTCGCGCTTTCCCGCGAACGTAATCCGAGTCACAGCAGACCAACGGGTCCCTCTCAGCCAGCGGGAGGCCCGGCGGGGGACTACAGCTGCTCGTCCAAGGCGAAGCGCACGATGCGGGCGCGGTCCGCGGCGGCGTCCGCCTCCGCCCGCGTCGGGATCCGCCCCTTCGGCAGCCCCAGGAACGGGTCCTGCGAGGCGCTGGTGACGCCACGCTCCACGAGCTCGATCACCAGGTCCGACACCTCGGTCCGGTTGTCCACGAGCAGGCCCTCCGCACGGTAATCGCGCCCGCGCAGCCGCAGCGACACCGGCCGGGACAGCCGGAAGTTGCTCATCCACCCGGTGCGCGCGCCGAACGCCCAGACCTCGTCCGGGCTGAACGCGTAATACGCGACGGGGATCGCGAAGCTCCGCCCGGACTTGGCGCCCGTATACGACACGACCATCAGCCGCCCGCTGACCACCCTGTGCACCGGCGAACGCAGCAGCGGGACGACGAGGCGATTCGCGGCGTTGAATGCCACCGCCAACGGGCGGGGATACGGCGAGCTCATGCGTCGACGGTACACAGATCGGTGACCGCACAGCCCTCAAACAGGCAGCGGATGGGGGTAGCGTGAACCGATGGGACAGCTGTACGACGCGTACCGCCGCACCGGCGCCGACCTGCCCTTCGGCGACCCGCTCCGGGCGCACGGCGTCGCGATGGAGGGCTATTTCTGGCGGTTCACCCGGCCGGACACGGGCGACGTGGTGATCGCCCTGTGCGGGGTGAATGAGAGCGGAACCGGCGACCGGTGGGCGACTGTGGGGCTGGCTGGGCATCCGGGCGGATTCCTGCGCACCGCCGCGGTGCCGGGTGGGTCGGCGGCACCGGACCGTCTCGGGGCATGCGCGGGCGGGGCGGACAGCACCTCCCGGGCCGGGAGCTTCTTCGGCGACGACGGCCGCGTGTGCGTGAACCTCGGCGATCGCGCCCGGCTCGACGTCACTGTCTCGAGTCACGCCCGCTGGCCGCGCCGGCGATTCGGGGGTTCGAGCGCGTTCCAGTGCGTCCCCGCGCTCAACCAGTACTGGCACCCGTGGCTGCTCGGCGGCCGTGTCCACGGAACGGCGGTGCTGGGCGACGAGGAGATCGACCTCACCGGCGCGTACGCGTACGCCGAGAAGAACTGGGGGCGCGGCGGTTTCCCCGACTCGTGGTGGTGGGGGCAAGCGCACGGGTTCGACGACCCGGATGCGTGCGTGGCCTTCGCCGGGGGAGTGGTGACGGCGGGGCCGTTGCGCACCGAGGTCACGGCCCTGGTGGTGGCGCTCCCCGGCGGCCCCGTGATCCGGCTCGGCAACCCCGTGACGTCGCCGGTGCGCGCCGCCGTGACGGACGAGACCTGGTCGCTGCACGGCAGGAACAGGCAATGGAACGTCGGCGTGGAAGCGGAGTCGCCACTGGACGCCGCCCATGTGCTGCCCGTCCCTATGCCATCCGAACGCCGTAACGTGCCCGGGGCCATCGAGCACCTTGCGGGGCGGCTGACGGTGGAGGTGCGCCGCCGCGGGCGGGTGCACTGGCGTGGCGAGACACTCCTTGCCGCCTTGGAACACGGCGGAATCGACCGCGCGCGAGCCGAGGTGCGGCGCCGGGGCGGGCCGGCCGACGCGACCGGCGCGCCGCCGCTCTGAATGCGCGACGCAGTCCATCAGTCGGCGCAAATGAAGGTTGCGCCCTGAGGACCAAGCCTAGAAATCGGGACCGACGTGGCCGGGTATACGCCGCAAGCACACGTGGGCGGGCCGGGCTTCAGAGTGCTTCTCCTGCAGCCTGGCCTGCCTCGTGTCAGTGGACGTCGTTCTTCAACTAAAGACTGTTCACTGCGGGAAAAGCGAGCCCAGAGACCCCAGGGACCCGAACGGCAGCGAAGGAGGCTCGCCGCCCGAATCCGTCGGAATCTCCGGCTTCGGCGGAAGTGGAGCCACCGGGTATGTACTCGGCGTGCGCTCTGCTGCGACAGTGCCGTCGGCGTTGTACTGAATCCAACGAATCGACGGGCAGTGACCATTTCCGACCGTCGCTTCGCCGGATATCACCGTGCCGTCTTCGAACCCTAGAACCAGTTTCGACCCATCCTTCACCATTTCCCGCGACGGATACCACCAATGATAGGCTGCATTCCTCGAAGTTTTATCAGAGTTATAATTCTCGATTTTCTGCAGTTCGTCGCTCGCCGTCTTCCCCGTGTACTGCGGGTCAATGTAGGTGAGACCGCCGAAATCGGTGCTGCTGTACTCGGGCGAGCCTGCATAATCATACTGATTCCCCCACGAGACTTCCCACTTCTGGGTGCTCGAGAAGTAGCCGGCGTCGCACACATAGCTGTCGTCGTACGGCGCGGGCTCTGGCGCGAGTTCGAAACTCGCAGCTGCGGCCGGAAGTGCCAGGGCAGTGGCGGCGAATGCCGCGACTGCTGCGCTGATCGATACGCGTATAGGTGCTTTGACGTGCATAATCCACACTCCCGGGGAATTCGAGGGCTTACCAAAGATAGAACTGCACTCCTGAAAACGCTTCCGCTCGAAAATCGCCGCGTTCGACCCCAGCGAGCAAAGATGGAAACCCTTCCTGCGCGTTCTATACCGACGCTACCCGAAAGAGTCGATACACCCTAGCGGATCGACATCATCCCTTTGAATAAATGTCATCCAAACGGTCGAAACGAAACTTCGATCGATTTTGCCCCCGGCCGGGAGCGCCCGGATTCGGGTCGAGCGGAGTCCATCGTCATTCCTGCCAGCCGAGCGGGGTGCCATCGAGGTCGATGCGCAGCACGTCCGCGGCATCAACTCCGCCCAGGTGATCGCGCTCACCTCCACCAATCGCGTGTGTGCGCCTCAGCAGCACGATCTCCTCGCGCAGGCCGAACTCCGGCATCAACCGGTCCCGGGCGGGGGTGAACTGTGCAGCAGTTCGTTGCGCCGGACGGGCCATCGGGGAGTCCTCTCCCGGGTCAGTGCACAACTCTGGTCCGTGCACGGCTCTGGTCAGCGCTTGCCGTTGACCCACTGGCGCAGGACGACGGCCTGGTTGTGCTCCTCGTCCTTGGCCGAGTAGAGCAGCACGATGTCCCGGTCCTTCGCGGCCGCGACGATGCTGTGCGCCGCCTCGCTGCCGTCGTCGTCCAGCTCCGCCCGGTAGCGCTCGGAGAACTCGCCGAACTTGTCAGGGTCGTGGCCGAACCATTTGCGCAAGTCGGTGGTGGGAGCGACGTCCTTCACCCACTCGTCGAACGGCAGCGACCCCTTCGACACCCCCCGCGGCCACACCCTGTCCACGAGGAACACGCTGGGACTGTCGGAACCCGAGGCGATGGCCGCGACCTCGTCGTGGCGCGAATGCCCCTCGGTGGCCTCGTAGACGCGGACCAAGCGGATCTGACCCATCGGATTCCTCCATTCCCGCCACGACAGAGCGACCATGCGCCGTTCCACCACCACCGTAGACTTCGGCGCGCTCGTGGCACCCGGTCCCGGCCGCGTACCCGGAACCGCGGTGAGGTATGCGACCGGGGGCGCATCGCACCGGGACCGGCCTCAGTCCGGCAGCACTGTACTCAGGCAGAAGGGATGCCCGGCAGGGTCCAGCAGCACCCGCCACCGGTGGGGGGACGGTTGCACATCGGCCTCGCGGGCGCCGAGCGCGACGGCGGCCGCCACATCGGCATCCAGGTCCTGCGAGGCCAGATCCAGGTGCATCTGCTGGTGCTGCGCCCCTCCCGGCCACGACGGCGGGGTGTACTCGTCCACCCGCATGAGCGTCAGCATCGGCCCGGCCCCGGACAGGCCGACCACCCCTCGATCCTCCGTCGCAAAAGCCTCCTCGAGCCCGAGCAGGCGCAAGTAGAACCGGGCGAGCACGTCCGGGTCGGGACAGTCGATGGATACCGAGGCCAGGGTCACTGCGCGATCAGTCATGGCGCCAGACTAGGCGCGGCCTCCGACAGGATCGACCGGGTCGGCTCGCGCCGGCAACAGCCGCGGCACCAGCTTGACCAGCACCACCATGACGATGAGCTCTACCAGAGTCTGCGTCACCACGACGAGCGGGACCAGGCCGTAGGCCGTGGGCAGGGCGAGCACCAGCGGAAGGACGACGAGCGAGTTACGGGTGACTCCGCTGAACACCACCGCGCGGGAGGCCGGGACGTCGAGCCGCGCCACCCGGGCCGCGGCCAGCCCGACGGTCACCATCACCGCGGCGAACAGGAGGTACACCGGGACCGCGAGCAGCAGCGAGCCAAGACGTTCACGCACCCCGTCGATCTGCGATGCGACGACCAACGCCAGGGTGAGCACCATCAACGGCACCATCGCAGCCGACAGGGCCGCCTGCACCGCGGCGCCCGCGCGGCTCCGGCGCGCCGCCACCTGCGTGACTCCCGCCGCTGTCAGCGGCACGACGATGAGCAGGAGGAACGACTCCACGAACGGGCCGACGTCCACCTCGTCGACGAATCCGACGCCCAGGAACAGCCGCAGGTACACGGGCAGCAGCACCATCTGCGCGAGCATCAGCAGCGGGGCCGCCGCCAACAACCTGCCTGCGGATCCGCCGGCGATCCCTGTGAAGACGATGACGTAGTCCACGCACGGCGTGAGCAGTACGAACAGGACCCCCACCAGAAGCGCGTCGTCGTGCGCGACGATCCGCGACACGCCCCAGACCACCACCGGGACCGCGAGGAAGTTCACCGCGAGCACCGCCGGCAGGAACCGCCGGTCGCGCAGCGCCGCACCGATCTGAGTGAACGGCACGCCGAGGAACGTCGCGTAGAGCAAGAGGCCCAGCACCGGCATGATCGCGGAATCGGCGGGGCCCGCGACGGCCGGGGCCGCGAGACCGACCGCCGCCCCCACGGCGAGCGCCGCGAGGTACAGGAGCACCTGGTGCCGCTCCGCCCACTCCGCACCCCGCCGCATGGAAGTGATTATCCCGATGCGGCCGACGCTGTCAGCCCAGGGTGATGCGCAGTATCCGCCCCCCGCGTTCCGTCGCGGTCACCTCGGGGCGCCAATCCGGCGACGAGCACACGAACAGCTCACCGCCGCCCGCTCCGCCGTGTTCCGGGCGGCGCAGCGCCACTGCGTACGGGTGGGGGACGGCGAGCCGACGGTCCATGGCGCCGCCCGCGTCGACGCGCAGGATCTCCTGGGTGAACGGCGATGCCACCCAGACGTCGTCGGCACCGTCGATCGCGATGCCGTCCGGCATCACGTCGCCGTCGAAGGCGCACAGCGTGCGACGGTCCGCCAGCGTCCCGTCGTCGCCGATCGAGAACGCCGTCAGCCGTCCCGGCGCCGAGCGTGTCTCCGCGACGATCAGCGTGGCGCCGTCGGCGGTGGTGACGATCCCGTTGGCGAACATCAATCCGTCGGCCGCGGCCGACGCCGCGCCATCGGGGTCCACACGGATCAGGTCGGCCGGGCAGGGCGGGTCGGGCGGGGCCGAACCGTCGCCGTAGTCGCCCACGTACGCGCGCCCGATCGCGTCGACACACATGTCGTTGAGCTGCCACGCCGCGAGGTCCGAAAGGTCCGCGTGCACCGCGAGGCGCCCGTCAGGCTCGCGCCTGTAGACGATGCGGTCCGTACCGGACGCGACGAGCAGCCGGCCGTCGGGCAGGAACCCCAGGCCCGCCGGGGCGGTGTCGAGCTCTGCCATCACCTCCGGCTCGAACCACCTGGCCGGGTCCAGCCGGAGCACCCGACCGTCGTACACGTCGGAGAACCACAGCGCACCGTCATGCCAGCGCGGGCATTCCGGGAATCGCAGGTCCTCGGCGATCACCGTGAAGTCGGGTCGCTCATTTCGCCGCACCGCATCGTCATCGCCCATGTGATCAGTCTGGGGTCGCATGGGCTGCCTTGTCACCGGCTTCTCCCACCGGCCGCCTCCGCGCATTTCGGATGCTGCACCCGGAGTACCGACATCGTCGGCGCATCCCACTCCAGCACGCTGTGCTGATCCGATGACCGCGGCCCGTCCACTACCCGCCCGCCGGGAAGAGCCGCCCCACGGCGGCGACGATGGCCGCACGCCGGTCCACCAGGAACGCCTCCCTCGCAGCGTCATCCAACGCCACCGAGCGCGGCCCGTCGGCCCAGGCAGTCGCCAACTGGTTGACGAAGACGAGGATGTCGAGCGGATCCCACGACGGGTCGAGCAGCCCGTCCTCCTGGGCGCGGCGCAGTATCGCGGTCTTACGCCGCGCCGTCTCCACGACGGTGTCGTCGTCGGCCGGCCCCTCGAGCGCGCCCCACTGCATCAGCCTGCGGTTGTCGGGGTTGGCGACGAAGTAGTCGTGCACCCGCCCCGCGTATCCCGGCAGATCGGCGGGGTCCAGCCGCGTCGCCTCGGCGGCCGGGGCACGCCGTCACCCTGGCTGTGAATGCACCGGCGCGTCCGCCGCGCCAGCGATCATCAGCGACGATTCCATTAACTATGGACATTGCGTCACACATAGATCTACTGTGGACACATTGTCCCGGATAGTCGGCCGTAAGGAGTCCGAGATGCAGGCCCCCGCAATCCGTCGCTCACGGCGCCGTGCCGCTGCCGGCCGCGTGACCACGCTGCGCAACGCCGATAGTGCAGGTCGCGAGTACGTAGACACCCTGCGCACGCTGTCCGAGGCGTCTTCCACGGGTCCTCACTTCGAGGCGTTCAAGGACATCGCGTGGGATTCACCCGCGTTCGCCGCCCCCGCGGACGACCCACGCTGGACGCTGCCCGACGTCGACCCCTTGAGCCGCACCGACTGGTTCCGGTGCCTGCCGGCCACCGAGCAACGGCGCGTCGCCCGCCTCCGGATCGCGTCGATCACGAAGACCGGCAGCCAATTCGAGCAACTGCTGCTGCTCGGCGGCACCCAGTTCCTCATGGGCCTGGCCAACGAGAACCCCGAGTTCCGCTACTTCATGCACGAACTCACCGAAGAGACCCACCACATCCAGATGTTCCAGGAGTTCACCAACAGGGTGGCTCCCGAGGTGCACGGCGGGCCGACGTTGTTCATCAAGTCGTTCCCGCTCGTCGGCATGCTGGGCTCGCTGTGGCCCAGCTTGTTCTTCCAGATCATCCTCGCCGGCGAGGAGCCGATCGACCACATCCAGAAGAGCATCATGCGCGGCGGCGGCATCCACCCGCTCACCGACCGCATCATGGAGATCCACCTGGCCGAGGAGGCTCGGCACATCGGGTTCGCCCACGCGTGGCTGCGCCGTCACGCTCCACGCATGAGCCGCGTCAACCGGTTCGCGCTCGGCGTCACGACCCCGTTGATCATGCGTATCGGGTTCTGGGGCATCGTCGTGCCGAGCAGGCAGGACGCGAAGGCGATGGGCATTCCCCGCGACGTTCTGCGCGAAACCTATTCCATGCGCAACCCTGATTTCCGGCGTCTCCTCTCCGACGCCTGCGCGGACGTCCGGGCCCTCGCCGACGCCAACGGCATGCGCACCCGGTTCACCCTGTGGTGGTGGAGGCGGACCGGAACCGACGGGCGTCCCTCCCGGTACCGCAGCGAGCCGTCGCGGGCCGCGGCCTGACGATCACGATCAGGTCACCGGCGTCCGGACCCGGCGCGCCCGTCCGTCGTCGCCGAATATTGAGACAGACACCAGGGGCTTCGCAACGTTTGAGACATAACAAGATGGTCAGTCTGAGATTGTCGACATTGGGCCAGCCTTGCTTAAATTCACTCCTGCTCGCAGGCTTGACCGCCGAACCCGTTTACGGTCCCGCCCTGGCGCGCTCCCCCAAGTCCCTCCACCTGTCGCTGAGCCCAACCTGACCGAAACTATCGGCGGAGCCTCGAAACCGAGAGCTACGTGCACACTGGTCAACCGGCCGGCACGCCGCGCGACGCGTCGACGTCGAGGTCTACGCCTCGGGCCCGGCCGGCCGCGATCACCACGCCGCGCAGCGCGCCACTGAGGAACTCGACGAGGTGGGGTGCGCCATCGGCGATCTCGCTCCGTTCCACGTACGCGTCCACGACGACGGATTCGACGAGGGCGACTATGCCCGAGGCGCTCCGGGCGGCGATCCAGTCGATCGTCGAGTCAGGTGCACTCCTGCGAAGCAGTTCGCGCAAGGCGTCGGCAACGACGGCGACGAACTGCCGGCGGCCGTTTGAAACTGCCGGTGACCCGGGGCTGGGGCTGCCGGTCCGGCCGGTCATATAGATCTGCAACCGGGGGTTGGTCGCCACCCAGGATGTGTAAGCCCCGACGCTGCGTCGCGCGAAGGTGGCGATGGAGTCGTCATGGTCTACGTGCAGGTCGATGTCGTCGAGCAGACGTGCGACGATGCCCTGCCGGATCGCCTCCTCGAGTTCGGCAGTGCTGTTGAACAGCCGGTAGATGGTCGAGCGAGGGATCGGCGTGGCGGCGCTGAGCATGGCGACGTTGGCGCCGTCCCGCCCCTCCGCGATGAGTCGGACGGCCGTGGTGATGACCTCGGCTCGTCGTTCGGCTCGGTGCTGGTCCCATCGCGCGCTGCGACCGTCCCGACGCGTCTTCATGAGCAACAAACCTACCGTCCCGATCCATGCGAAGTACGTCCGCTCTATGGACTCGACGGACCTGTACATGCATACTATCTCGGACTATTAGTCCGAGATAGAGGAGCAGGGGATGCCTACGACGGTCAGCGCGCAGATGGACGGCCTCGTTGATCGGCTGACGGCGGGCGCCGTCTCCTGGGCGGGGATGTCGTACAGCGACCGGGCAGCACTTATCGGGAGGACCCGCGAGTCGGTCGCTGCTGCGAGCGAGGCGTGGGTTCAAGCGGCTCTAACCGCCAAGGGGATCTCGAGCGCCACAGCCGAGGCGGAGGAGTGGCTGTCCGGCCCGTTTCCGACCATCAACGCGGTAGACCAGTACTCCGCTTCGCTCCTCGCTCTGGCCCGGGGAGAGTCCCCGTTGCGCGGCGTCGCGCCTCGATCGGCTCCGGGGGGTCGGGCCGCCGTGCGGATGCTGCCGCGAACTGCGACGGACCGCCTGCTCTACAGCGGCATTACCGCCGACCTGTGGCTGAGGCCGGGCGTGCGCCGCGATGACGCGGAGCGGAGGGCACGCCCTGCTTGCGAGCCGGGCGCATCGCCGGCCGGTGTCGGTGTGGTCCTCGGCGCGGGCAATGTGACGGCGATCGGCCCGATGGACGTCCTCGATTCGCTGGTCGTACATGGGCGCCCGGCGATTCTGAAGCTGAACCCGACCTTCAGCGGCCTTCTCGAGGCGTATGCCGCCGCGCTCGCGCCGCTCATCGCCGCGGACCTTGTGGCCGTCGTCAACGGTGGCGCCGAGGTCGGCGCGGACCTGGTCGCCCATCCCGGCATCAGTCACGTGCACGTTACCGGGTCGGCCGCCACACACGACGCGATCGTGTGGGGACCCGAACCGCGCACCTCAGACGATACGGGCCGGAGAAGCAAGCCCGGCAAGCCGGACACACCGGCACGGCCCCGTCTCGACAAACCTGTCACCAGCGAGCTCGGCGGCGTTTCACCGATCATCATCGTCCCGGGGCGATGGAGCGCTCGCGACCTGCGCTTCCAGGCCGAACACGTCGCGAGCCTCAAGGTCCACAACGCCGGCCACAACTGCGTCGCCGCCCAGATCGTCATCATGCCGGCCGACTGGGACCAGCGCGACGACTTCGTTGCGGAGCTGCACGCAGCGTTCGAGCGAATCCCGCCCCGGGATAACTGGTACCCCGGGTCCTCCGCCTCGGAGGACCGGGCTCGCACCGCGTACCCCGACGGGACCACCGCGGGCGCGACATTTCTCGCCGAGGTCACCCCGGAGACCTCCCAAGACCTGCTGACCACCGAGTACTTCGGTCGTGTCCTCGGCCTCACCTCCTTGCCAGGGAAGCCGGCAGACTACCTGCGCAGCGCGGTCGCGTTCGCCAACACGCGCCTGGCCGGGACTCTCGGCGCCACGATCATCGTCGCCCCACAGCAGCGACGTCGCCTGGGTTCCTCCTTTGACGAGGCGGTCGAAGACCTGCGATACGGCGCTATCGGCATCAACATCTGGAGCGGCATCGCTTTTCTCGACCCGCGCCTATCCTGGGGCGCCTTCCCGGGGGGCACGCTGAAGGACGTCGGATCGGGGATCGGCCGGGTCCACAACAGCGGCTTCGTGCCCGATGTCGAACGCGTGGTGGCCACCGGGCCCTTCCGGCCGTTCCCTCGTTCCCTGGTCGGTGGCGAGCTGAGTTTGCTGCCCGTCCCGCCCTGGTTCGCCACCGCGCGCACCGCCCGGCAGACGGCCCGAGCTTTCACCCGGTACGCCACCCGGCCCACGCCGGCGCGTCTGGCCGCAGTGCTGGCCCACGCCGTCCGCGCCTGACCCTGGTCGACAGGCCGCAGCTCGAAACCTATACGGACCCGCAGAAGGAGAGTCTCATGAAGCGCTATCCCCCGATCGAGCTTGACAGAACCCTGGTGGCCGTCACCGGCGGCGCGCGGGGCATCGGTCTCGCGACCGCCCGCGCCTTCCACGCCGCCGGCGCGCACGTCGCGATCGGCGATCTGGACGCCGACCTCGCTGGCGAGTCTGCCACCGCCTTGGGAGCCCGAGTATCTGGTCACGCGTTGGATGTCACCGACCACGCATCGTTCGTGTCGTTCATCGAGCAGGCCGAGGCGGTACATGCGAGGTCGCTGGCCGTGTTGGTCAACAATGCCGGCATCATGCCCAACGCCGCGTTCCTTGACCAGGACAGCAACGTCGACCGCACCACGATGGAGATCAACTATTTCGGGATGGCGACCGGCATGCGCGTCGTGCTGCCCGGCATGGTCGAGCGTGGTGTCGGGCACGTGGTCAACGTCTGCTCGCTGGTGGGCCGCTTTCCTCTACAAGGTCTGGCCGGCTATAACGCCAGCAAGGCGGCGGCCCTTGCGCTAAGCGAGTCCGTGCGCATGGAACTGGCCGGCACCGGCGTCAGTGTCAGCGCCCTCTTGCCCAGCGCTGTGAGAACCGAACTCGCCTCGGGCATCGACTTCGGATGGCTGCCGCAGGTCGCCCCCGAGCGGATCGCCGACGCGGTCGTGGGGACGGTCCGGACCCGCAAGGCAGAGATCGGCGTCCCCGGCTACCTCGGGGCACTGGCCCGGAGCAGCGCGGTCATGCCCGAGTCGCTGGCCCGGCCGTTCCGTCGCATCATCGGTGACGACGCACCCCTGCGGAAGGTCGACCCAGCCCAGCGCGGCGCCTACCTGCGCCGCATCCACGCTCCCGACTGAGCTGTTGTCGAGCCGCGACCAGTAGCCGGTCCCATGGGTCTGGCCCCGCCGTGAACCGTCCTGGTCCGGTCGGAGACCTGGATTTAGGCCACCTCGGGTGTCGAGGGGACGTTCTGACGGTAGCGCTCCTCGTGCTGGATTGGCGGGGTGTAACCGATCGCCGAGTGCAGACGCTCGGTGTTGTACCAGTGCACCCAGGCCGCGGTCTCGCGCTCAACTTCAGCTCGACCGGTCCACGACCGTGACCGTTCGACGTCGATCAGCTCGGTCTTGTACAGGCCGATAGTCGACTCCATCAATGCGTTGTCGAGAGCATCCCCGACTGAACCGATCGACCCGGTGATCCCGGCCTCGCGGAGCTCCCTGGAGAACGTGATCGACGTGTACTGGCTACCGGCATCGCCGTGATGCACCAAAACTGTTGGGGTAAAGGTGAATCCGCTTCGCCGACGTGTGAACAGGGCTTGCTCTACGACGCTGGTCACCAACGGGGTGTGCTTGCTCGACATGACCCGCCATCCCAGGATCCGGCGAGAAAAGACGTCGACCAGGAACGCAACGTAGACGAAGCCGGCGAGCGTCCACACGTAGGTGAAATCGGCCACCCACAGCTGATCGGGTGTAGTGGGTCGGCCCCATTGCCGCTCAACATGATCGGGGAACCTCGGTGCCCGATCATCACGTCGGGTGGTGACGGTGCGATGCGCGCCGCGGACGGCCCCGGAGATCCCACAAACCGTCATCAACCGGGCCACTTGATCGCGGCCCATCGCGTGGCCGGCGTGCCACATCGCGCGCCAGAGCTTCCGGACCCCGTAGACGCGGCGATTGCGGTCGTAGACGTCGAAAACAGCGTTGGCGGCGTACGCCTCGACCAGGACGGCCTCGGAGACCGCGCCGGCCTTCTTGCGTGCGTAGTACGTGGACGGGGCGATCGCCATGCCGTGCTCGGAGAGCACGCGGCAGATCGGGTCGACCCCGAACAAGTGCCGGTGAGCATCGATGTAATCGACGATCACCGCAGTCGGCGGTCGACCTCCGCCGCTGCGAAAAACGCTGACGCAGTCTTCAAAATCTCGTTGGCCCTTCGCAATTCAGCATTCTCCCTTCGGAGGGCCTTCAGTTCAGCCGACACCGACGAGCCAGGTTCTGCACCGGTCGACGAGCCGGTCGCTTCGTCGGCGTCGATCCAGTTGCGGAGTGTGGCGGGGTTGATGCCCCGGAGAGCGCCGACGTGCCGGCGGGCGCCGAGCTTGGACTCGCCGTCGTTCTCCTTCAGCCGGTCGTGATACATCCGGACGGCCCGCTCACGGGTCTCCTGATCGAACTTGCGTGGTGCTCCCATGATCGCATTCTCCTGGTGCGTTCACGGTCTCCACCAGACCCAGGACGGTTCATACGGCTGCACATCGGCGGCAACCCCCAGTGGACCGGGCTGTTGACCGCCGGCTTGGCGCGCTTAGCGACCCTCGCCCCGCTTTGACGGCCCGGTCGTTGTCCGCACGATCAGGAAGGAGCGAACCATCACCGGGTGCCCGTGGAACCCGGCCCCACCGCAGGCATGCGGGCGATACCGCATACCCTCGGGCGTCGATCGGCGCGAAAACCCGCTATCCGAACCGGATCAGGCCAGGCCACCTGTCGGAAGAAAGATCGAGGCTAGCGGGGGCGGGCCCTATAGTTTGCGGTTGTGGTCAGTACCTCTTCCCGCCAGCGGGACACCGTTGCCGGCGTCTCGTCTCGATGGGCGATGTGGGTGGGAGTGCTCGTACTCGCGGTGCTGTTGGGGTGCGGGGCTGGCTTCGCCTCATCATTGACGGACTCGGCTCCCATGCGCGGAGCGGCTGTCTCTGGTGGCGAATTTGTCCGCCTGGTTGTCACCGGAGTGGTCAACTCAGTCACCGTCTGGTTCGCGGCACCGTTTTTACTCGGCCGCCGGGCCGCCCCGTCCCGGCTGGCCGCCCCGTGCGCCGGGGCCGTGTTCATGGCCGCAGCGTTGATGTCGTACTTCACGTTCGGAGCATTGCGCGGCGCACCGCCCGGCCACGACGGGACCGTGGGCGTGGCGGATGTGTTCGCCGATCCGAGCTGGTACCTCATCGCGATCGCGGCCGGAATTGTTGGCGGCGCACTCGGGTGGGCGTCACGACACCGTCCAGTCCTGATGCTGGTGCTGGCGTTAGCGGTGGCGGCAGATCTTTTCCGGCGTGGCGCCGGGTCGTGGGAAACGTCGTTTACCGCAGTGGAGAATGGTCTGCTGCTCGCCGGCGGGGCCGGCAGCATCGTCGTGTGGATGCGGCGACGGGCAAGTGGCATCGCAGCCGTTCGCCCGTTGTGATGGTGTCGGTCGGCAGTGTCACAGATGGTTCCCTGTGCAGTGCTGGCGAGGCTACTTTTAGCGCCGCGCGGATTGTGTTCCCGGCCTCGCATCATGTACAGGTGTGCCTATGAGGGTTTCGGGGCTCTTCAGCTCTTAGAGTGCGTTGATGCGTGCGGCGAGTTGGCCGGAGTGCAGTAGTGATCGCAAGATGTAGTGGTCGAGGTTGCGGAAGCCTTGAGCGATGCCGCGTAGGTGTTCCAGGCGGCC
>NZ_JAENKO010000035.1 GCF_016599145.1 Tomitella cavernea | reverse complement strand
GGCCCGAGCGCCGCCACTGACTTTGCCCGCCGGCCGCCGGCGCGGACCCGGACCCACCGCGGTAGTCGGCGCAGCGGGCCGCGTGGACTAGCCGCCGGTGCGCGGCCGCGGCGCGGATGCCGCACAACAGGCGACCGCGCACGGGGCGCCGTTCCGGGTGCAGCCGTACTGAGGCACGTTCCCGGACCGTCGCGGCGCGGCACCGTCGAGGTGCTCACGGATGAGCTCGACGATCATCTGCGCCATCCGCGGATCGGCGCCGGGTGTGGCGACCCGGCCGAACGCCAGACCCAGGCGTGCGGCGTGCTCGCGGGCCTCGGTGTCGAGGTCCCAGATCACCTCGAGATGATCCGAAACGAACCCGACGGGGCACACCAGGACACCGTCGTACCCGCGCGCCGCCACGTCGTCAAGGTGATCGCAGATGTCGGGGCCGAGCCACGGGATGTGCGGCGGGCCTGACCGCGATTGCCACACCACGTCGTGCTCGTCGATGCCCGCGGCCTGCGCCACCAGCCGGGCCGACTCGGCGACCTGACGGCTGTAGAGGCGGCCGCCGTCGGCGGGCGGGCCCGCCGCAAGGTCTGCCGAATCGGGCACCGAGTGGGCGGTGAACACCACGCGGGGACGCTCGGCGCCCAAGAAACCGCGGGCTTCACGCACAGCATCGGCGAACGCGGCGATGAACAGCGGGTGGTCGTGGAACTGCCGCAGCCGCACCAGCTTCGGCGCGCGGTCCCCCACTGCGGCACGGGCGCGGGCGACGTCCTCCTGATACTGACGGCATCCGGAGTAGCCGCCCCACGCGGAGGTGGCGAACACGAGCGCGCTCTCGACGCCGTCGGCGGCGAGGCCGGCCACGGCGTCCTCGATCATCGGATGCCAGTTGCGATTGCCGAAGTGGACCGGAATGTCGATGCCTTCCGCGCGCAGTCGGGCGCGGACGGCGTCGATGAGCGCGCGATTGAGCGCGTTGATCGGTGAGATGCCGCCGAAGTGCAGGTAGTGTTTCGCGACGGCGTCGAGGCGTTCCGGCGGTATGTTCCGTCCGCGCGTGACGTTCTCCAGGAACGGGCGTACATCCTGCGGCCCCTCGGGGCCCCCGAACGATGCCACGAGTAGGGCGCGTGCGCCGGGCTCGCGCACAGACTCCCCCGATGCGCTGGCCATGCCGGTCAGCCGATGGTGGCGTGGAAGCCGCCGTCGACGTAGACCACGGAGGCGGTGGTGCCGGGCAGCCAGTCGGAAAGCACAGCGGCAACCGTCTTGGCGACCTTCGTCGGGTCGTCGACGTCCCAGCCGAGCGGCGCCGCACGGTCCCACATTTCGTTGAGCCGGGCGAGCTCCGCGCCGGGCCCGGTCGCGTCACCCGCGATCGCCTTGGCGGCGAGGGTTTTGACGGGGCCGGCCGCTACCAGGTTGGAGCGGATGCCGCGGCCGCCGACCTCCTTGGCCACGTACCTGTTCACCGACTCGAGCGTGGCCTTGGAAACGCCCATCCAGTTGTAGAACGGCATCGACCGGGTGGGGTCGAAATCCATGCCCACCAGCGACGCGCCGTCGTTGAGCACCGGCAGCAGCGCCTTGGCCAGCGCCGCGTACGAGTACGCCGAGACCTCGAGCGCCTGGGAGACGTCCTCCCACGGCGCGTCGAAGAACCCCGCGCCCAGGCAGCTGCGCGGCGCGAAGGCGATCGAGTGGACGACGCCGTCGATGCCCTCGGGCGCGACCTCGCGGACCCGGTCCGCCAGGGACCCCAGATGTTCGGAGTTCTGGACGTCGAGCTCGACGGCCGGCGGAACGTCCTCCGGCAGGCGCTGGGCGATCCTGTCGATCAGGCGCAGCCGGTTGAAGCCGGTGATGATGACGCGGGCGCCCTGTTCTTGGGCGGTCTTGGCCACGTGGAATGCGATAGACGCATCGGTGATGATCCCGGTGACCAGGATGGTCTTGCCGGCGAGCAGTCCTGCCATGCGGTGTGCGCCTCCTGCGCTGCGGTGTGTGCGGGCGAGCCGTGTCGCGGCCCGCCGGTGCCCTGCGGGGTCCGGTCCCCGGTCAGTGTCCCATGCCGAGCCCGCCGTCGACCGGGATCACGGCACCCGAGACGTACGAGGCGCCGTCGGAGGCGAGCCAGCTCACTGCCGCAGCCACCTCCTCGGTGCGTCCGGGGCGGCCGAGCGGCACGGCCTCGACGATGGCCTTCTTGTGCGCGTCCCCGAGGACCGCGGTCATGTCGCTGTCGATGAAGCCGGGGGCCACGACGTTGGCGGTGATGGAGCGAGAACCGAGCTCGCGGGTGAGCGACCGGGCCAGGCCCACCACGCCGGCCTTGGACGAAGCGTAGTTGATCTGGCCGGGGCCGCCTGATTGCCCGACGACCGAGCCGAGGAAGATGAACCGTCCGAAGCGCTTGCGCAGCATGGGCCGCGAGGCGCGTTTGGCCACGCGGAACGCGCCGGTGAGGTTGGTGTCGACGACGCGCTGGAACTGCTCCTCCGACATGCGCATGAGCAGCGTGTCGTCGGTGATGCCCGCGTTGGCGACGACCACCTCGACGGGACCCTGATGCTCTTCTACCTCGGTGAACGCGCGATCCACCGAGTCGGAATCGTCGACATTGCAGACGACGCCGAACAGGCCCTCCGGCACGCCGGATCCGCGGTGTGTCACGGCCACCCGGTGCCCGTCGGCCACGAGCCTGCGGGCGATCGCCAGGCCGATGCCGCGGTTGCCGCCGGTGACCAGGACGGAACGGCCCTGCGCGTCAGTGGGACTCTCATCGGTCTTTGCCATGGTGACTCACCCTACCCATCGGTATCGGCGCGCCGAAAGCGCGGGCGGCCGCCGTGCACAGCCGTCACAGTCCGTACCGTCACGACCGTCACGACCGTCACGGGAGCCGCCTGCCCACGACGAGCGAACCGGCCGCCGCGGCCAGGACGAGCGCCGAACCCAACAACAGCCAGGGACGCGAGGCGTCGCCGCGTTCGATCTCGAAGCCCAGTTGCGTCTGCAGGGTGTCGTAGACGCTCTCCAGCTCGCCGAGGCTCGATGCCCGGAAGAAGGTGCCCCCGGACAGGTCCGCGATCTGCTTGAGCGAATCGTCGTCCACGGGAACGTTGATCCGCTGCCCCTCGATATCGACGTACCCGTAGGAGGTGCCGAACGAGATCGTCGACACCGGTACGCCCACCTTCTTGGCCTGCCGCGCCGCGGTGAACGCGCCGCGCGGGTCGTTGAGGCCCTGCGGCACGGTCTGGGTGCCGTCGGATTCCAGGACGATCCGTGCGGGCGGGACGTTGTCGCCGCCGCCGAGCCCGGCGCCGAAGTTCTCGATCGCCTGCAAAGAGGTGAAGATCGCCTCGCCCGTGGCGGTGCGCTCGGCCAGCTGCAGATTGTCGATGGCGGCGACCACCGACTGCCGGTTGGTGGTGGGTGAGACGAGAACCGACGCCGTACCCGCGAAGGACACCAGGCCGAGGTTGATGCCGTCGGGCAGCTCGTCGACGAACGACTTCGCCGCCTCCTGCGCCGCCTCGAGCCGGCTGGGCTGCACGTCGGTCGCCTCCATCGACAGCGACACGTCGATGGCCAGCATCACGGTGGCCCTGTTGCGGGGGACCTTGTGGTCCGCGGTGGGGCCGGCGGCGGCGATGGTGAGGCCGGTGAGGCCGAGCACCAGCATCGCCGCAGGCAGGTGGAGGTACCACTTGCGGCGCTGCGGGGCCACCGCGTCGAGCATGTCGAAGCTCGCGAAGCGCAGGGCCTTGCGCCGGCGCCGCAGCTGCACCGCGATATACCCGGCCGCCACCAACGCCACCGCGATCAGCCAGAGAAGCCACCAGGGGTGGACGAATCCGGACAGGCTCACAGCGCGGCCTCCGCCCCCGGCGCGGAGGTGGCCATCGCCCCGGCATCGAGCCGACGCCGCGTCGCGACGAACCGGGCCGTGTCCGCCATCCAGTCGCGATCGGTGCGCAGCCGCAGCATCGGGGCGCCGTTGCTGCGGAAAACCCGGGAGACGACGTCGCGGTGGGCCGCGGAAGCCGCGGCGAAGTCGGACCGGACCTTCGCCGTGGTGGTGAATTCGCGCGTGCGGCCGGATTCCGGATCGCGCAGAATCACGGTGCCCACGTCAGGAAGGGCGATGTCGCGGGGGTCCAGCACCTCGACGCCGAGCACGTCGTTCGCGGCGGCGATCCCCCGTAGCGGCCGCTCCCAGTCTGGGTCGCCGAGGAAGTCGCTCACCACGACGACGAGACCGCGCCGGGAACGCCGCCGGCGGAGGGACTCGATGGCCCCCGCCAGGTCGCCCCGCACCCCGTCGGCCGGACGCTGCGTGGTGGCGATCGCGCGCAGCAGTGTGCGCGCGTGCACCCGTCCGCTGCGTGCCGGGATGCGAATCCGCTCGGAACCGGTGTCGATGACGGCGCCGATCCGGTTGCCGCCGCGCAGGGTGAGGTAGGTGATCGCGGCGCACGCGGCGACCGCGAGGTCACGCTTCTCGCAGTGGGCGGTACCGAAGTCGAGGCTCGCGGACAGGTCCACAACCAGCGATGTCTCGAGTTCACGGTCGGCTATGGGCATGCGCATGTGCGGCACAGTGGTGCGCGCGGTGACCGACCAGTCCATCAGGCGCACGTCGTCGCCCGGCTGGTACTCACGCGCGTCCCCGGGTTCGGTGCCCGGGCCCGGGATCAGCCCGTGGTAGTCGCCGTGCAGCAGACCGTCGAGGCGCCGCCGCACCGTGAGCTCCAGCGTGTGCAGGGCCGCGCTGAGCGCCGGGTCTTCGAGTTCACCGCGCGCGAAGGACGGCGGACCGCCCCGAGCGGCCGCGCGGGAGGCCTGCCCCGTCAACGCCGGGGACCGGCGTCGGTGGCCGGCGGCGCCGGGTGCGCGCCCGACCCGTGCTGCGGGGGCGGTGTCTGTGCGGGCGGCGTCTGTGCGGCCGTCACCTGGGGCAGGGGCACCGCGCTCATGACCTTCCGCACGATGTCCTCGGCCGAGACCTCGTCCGCCAGCGCGTCATAGGTGAGGACCAGCCGGTGCCGCAACACGTCGGGGACCACCTCCACCACGTCCTGCGGCACCACGTAGTCACGTCCGCGGATCAGCGCGAGCGCCCGCGCCGCGGCGATGATGCCGAGCGTGGCGCGCGGCGAGGCGCCGTAGGCGATCCACTGCCCCACCTCGTGGAGTCCGTGGTCCTGCGGGCTGCGGGTGGCGGTGATCAGCCGCACCACGTAGTCCACCAGTGCGTGGTGGACGAACACCGTCCCCACGGCCTCCTGTAGCCGCACCAGGTCCTCCGGGCCGAGCACGCGCTCCGGAACGGGCGCGGTGCCGCCCATGCGGTAGACGATCTCGCGCTCCTCCTCCGGCGTCGGATAGCCCACGAGCACCTTGAACAGGAAGCGGTCCCGCTGCGCCTCCGGCAACGGGTAGACGCCCTCGCTCTCGATCGGGTTCTGCGTCGCCATCACAAGGAACGGCAGCGGCATGGGGTACGTGGTCCCGCCGATGGACACGTGCCCCTCCGCCATCACCTCCAGCAGTGCGGACTGCACCTTGGCCGGGGCACGGTTGATCTCGTCGGCCAGGACGAAGTTGGCGACGACAGGCCCCAACTCGGTGTCGAACTCCTCGCGGCCCTGCCGGTAGATGCGTGTGCCGAGCAGGTCGGTGGGCACGAGGTCGGGCGTGAACTGGATGCGGGAGAAATCGCCACCCATCACCCTGGCGAACGTCTCCACGGCCAGCGTCTTCGCGATACCGGGCACGCCCTCGAGCAGCACGTGGCCGCGGGCGAGGACGGCGACGAGCATCCGCTCGACCAGATGGTCCTGGCCGACGATCACGCGCTTGATCTCGTAGACCGCGCGCTCGAGCATCGCGGTGTCCGCGGGCAGCCCGGCCGCGCGGGGCACTGCTGCGCCTGTGCCGCCGCCCGTCTGCGTGTGATCCGCAGTACCCTGTCCGGTCATGTCATGGCTCGCCACCGGTGTGCCGCCCTCCTGATTCGGTGCGCGCGCGGAGATTCCGCACGCCTGAACGCCGGCCGTGCGCGGCAGCGCGGGGTGGCGCGGCTGCGGTCCGTCACCCGAAGGTCCGTCACCCGATCATGCGCACCGCGTACGGCTGTATCCCGGACCACCGTACCGGTGCCACCCGGACCACGCCGCCGGAGAAGGGGGCCTCCAGCATCTGCCCGTCACCGAGGTACAGCGCCACGTGCTGGCTGCCGCCGGGCCCCCAGAAGAGCATGTCGCCGCGGCGGGCCTGGTCCACGGGTACCTGCTTGCCGGCCGTGTACTGGTAGCCGGAGTACTTGGGCAGCGAGATCCCCACGCCCGCGAAGGCGTAGACCATCAGGCCGGAGCAGTCGTAGCCGACGTTCTTGTAGTCGCCGTACGTGTCCGCCACGCCGCCGTCGCGCACGCCCAGCGTGGGCCCGTTGGCATTGCCGCCGCCCCAGGAGTACCGCACGCCCAGCTGCGACATGCCGCGGTCGATGACGATCTCGATCTTCTGCGCGGCGGACTTGCTCGCCACCGCTGTGTCCACGGTTCCGGTGAGGTTGCCGTTCTCCTGGCTCGCGGCGACTGCGTCGGCGGCGGCCTGCGCCGCGGAATCGGCCGCCGCTCGCGCAGCGGCCTCGGCGGCGGCCTTGCGCGCCGCTTCCTGGGCGGCACGGGCCGCGGCCTCCTCCGCCTGCCGCCGGCGGTCCCATTCCTCGTAGACCTCGCGCTGCGACTGCAGCCCCTCGACGTTGTTGCGGGCGGCCGCGAGCTCCTGCTCCGCCTCCTGCTTGTTCGCCTCGATGCGCGCGCGCTCGGCGGCTTGCTGCTGCGCTGCGTCCTCGGCCTCGGAGATGGCCTGCTTGGCCGCCTGCTCCTTCCGGCGGGCGTCGTCGGCCGCGGCGTCCGCGCGCTGCTTGGCCGCCTTGTTGGACGAGACCTCGTTGGCTTCCTGAGCGCGGGCGCGCTGCAGGTCCACCATCGCGTTCTCGAACGCCTGGCGGACCACCTCCATCAGCCGGGCGCGTGTCAGAACGTCGTCGGGGCCGTCCGAGCCCAGGAACATCGTCAGCGAGCCGACGGGGGCACCCTGCTGGTATCCGGTCGATACGTACTGCTCGAACTGCTCCTGGGCGCGCTGGATGGCGGTTCCGGCGTCGGACAGTTGGCGCTGGGCGGTCTGCACGGCGGCGGCGGCCTCCGCGGCGACGGACCGGGCCCGCTGCAGGTCGACGAGCGCCTTGTTGGCCGCCTCGCGTTTGATCTGCACGCGGCCGATGAGGTTCTGCAGATCCTGGTCGGCTTGCGCGATCCTGTTGATGAGCTCGCTGACGTGCCCCACGCCCTGCGTCACCGCGCCCGCGGCGTCCCGCAACTGCGAGTCCGACGGGTTGGGCGGCGGGGGCGGCACGGCCATCGACATCCCGGGGGAGGTCAGCAGCATCGCACCGGCGACGAACAGGCCCGCCCCCACGCGTGTGCGAGTCCGGAACGGACGAGGATGGTCATCAGATCGCGCAGCGCTCGATCCCTTACGTCCCACGAAGTTCTCCCTCGGTTTCGCCGCACCGCGCACCGGGTGACCCGGGCACGCGGCGGCGGCAGCGAGCGCGGGGCGCTTCCCTTCGCTCCGCACATCCCGGATGCGGCGGTGGCCCGGGCCGGCACGTCGCACGCCGGCCAGCAGACGCACTGCTTCCGCTGACGGTCGATCCGACGCGCCGACAGGACTCCCATACGCAACATCCGTGCCAGTAGCACCGTACGACAGATCGTGTCCCATAGTGAACTTCTGTCACAAATATCAGCGATGTAATACGCGAAAGGGCAGGTGACAGGGGTAGATGGGCGCGATGGATGGAACGAAGAGCGGCTCAGCCGCGTGCGCGGCGGACGTTGAGAACGGTGCCGCCGGCCACCACGATCACGACGAGCACGAGGAGGACGGCGGAGACGGCCGTCCAGGGGAACTGGTCCTGCCCCACCTCGTCGACGAACCGTTGTGCGGCGACCGTCAATTCCGGTGACCGCGGATGCTGTACGGCGTTCTCCGCGGACTCGAGGGTGAACCTGCTCAGCGAGTCGCTGTAGGTGCCGATCTGCGCGGGGCCCAAGGTGAGGACGGTGCCGCCCTCCGACTCGCCGACAGCGGTGGACAGGTCGCGCAGACGCTCGGGGTAGGCGATGGCGCTGCCGAGCTTCATCCCCCACTGATCGTGCGGGACCACGACGACGGACAACTCCAGGCCCTCCTGCTGCGCGTCCGTCACCACGGCGCGCAGCCCGGGCGCGACATCCGTGTACTCGGGCGGCACGGACACGCCGCCGTGGGCGACGTCCCGGATCACCTGCTGCACGTTCATCCCCGCGAGGGTTTCCGAGGCGTAGTCGGCGGAACTCATCGGCGACCCTTCTCCGTGATCCTTCTCCGGCGTCGGCGGAGCATGACACGGTGAGTCTAGGGGGCCGGGTGCGGCGCCCCGTCAACCGACACGCGCCGAGACGGCCGAACACCCGGTTCCGCCACCACTCAACACCCCGTTCGTCCGCCTGTCAGCACGTAGTACGCCCGTACTGTTAGAATGTCGGCGAGCCGAGGCGCGCCCCGCCGTGCGGCCGCGGAGACGGCGCACAGTGCGGACTGGCAAGCCCGTTCCGGTCCAGGAGACGCCCCTCGCGTCGGCGGCCCCCGCCGGCGCCGTGGAGTGCGCCTTCACAACGCGGACGGGCGGCGCACGCGACTCGCGGAACCGCCGGTGAGACCCGCAGGCGGTGAGCATCGATGACGAGTGGAGCGCACGTGAGCACAAGTAACGATACGTTCGGCGCCCGCGGCACGCTCGAGGTCGGAGACAACTCCTACGAGGTCTTCCGGCTCTCGGCGCTGCCCGGTACCGCCAAACTCCCCTATTCGCTGAAGGTCCTGGCCGAGAACCTTCTGCGCAACGAGGACGGCAAGAACATCACCGCCGACCAGATCCGCGCCATCGCCGCGTGGGATCCGTCGGCGGAGCCGAGCGTCGAGATCCAGTACACGCCGGCGCGCGTGATCATGCAGGACTTCACCGGCGTGCCCTGCATCGTCGACCTGGCCACCATGCGCGAGGCCGTCGTCGCGCTGGGCGGCGACCCGGACAAGGTCAACCCCCTCGCCCCGTCGGAGATGGTCATCGACCACTCTGTGATCCTCGACGTGTTCGGCCGCGCCGACGCCTTCGAGCGCAACGTGGAGCTGGAGTACCAGCGCAACGGCGAGCGCTACCAGTTCCTGCGCTGGGGTCAGGGCGCCTTCGACGACTTCAAGGTGGTCCCCCCGGGCACCGGCATCGTGCATCAGGTCAACATCGAGCACCTCGCGCGCACGGTGATGACGCGCGGCGGGCAGGCGTACCCGGACACGTGCGTCGGCACGGACTCGCACACCACGATGGTCAACGGCCTGGGCGTGCTCGGTTGGGGCGTCGGCGGCATCGAGGCCGAGGCCGCCATGCTGGGTCAGCCGGTGTCGATGCTGATCCCGCGGGTGGTCGGCTTCAAGCTCACCGGCGAGATCGCGCCGGGCGTCACCGCGACGGACGTGGTGCTCACGGTCACCGAGATGCTGCGTGAGCACGGCGTCGTCGGTAAGTTCGTCGAGTTCTACGGCAACGGCGTGGCGGAAGTGCCGCTGGCGAACCGTGCGACGCTGGGCAACATGAGCCCCGAGTTCGGCTCCACCGCCGCGATCTTCCCGATCGACGACGAGACCATCGACTACATGCGGCTCACCGGGCGTAGCGAGGAGCACCTGGCGCTGGTCGAGGCTTACGCCAAGGACCAGGGCATGTGGCACGACCCGGAGAACGAGCCCGTGTTCTCCGAGTACATGGAGCTGGACCTGGGCACCGTGGTGCCCTCGATCGCCGGCCCCAAGCGCCCGCAGGACCGTATCCTGCTCAGCGAGGCCAAGCAGCAGTACCGCAAGGACATCACCCACTACGTCGCCGAGGGCACTCCGGTGGTCGACGGCGTGCCGTCCACCCCGGTCGAGGTGGCCTCCGCCGAGCGCGGCACCTTCACGCTGGACCACGGCGCCGTCGCCGTCGCGGGCATCACGTCGTGCACCAACACGTCCAACCCGTCGGTGATGATCGGTGCGGCGCTGCTCGCCCGCAATGCCGTGGACAAGGGCCTCACCAGCAAGCCCTGGGTGAAGACCAACATGGCACCCGGCTCACAGGTGGTCACCGACTACTTCGAGAAGGCGGGCCTGTGGCCCTACCTCGAGAAGCTCGGCTTCTACCTGGGCGGGTACGGCTGCACCACGTGCATCGGCAACACCGGCCCGCTGCCGGAGGAGATCTCGAAGGCGGTCAACGACCACGACCTCGCCGCCACCGCGGTCCTGTCGGGCAACCGCAACTTCGAGGGCCGCATCTCCCCCGACGTCAAGATGAACTACCTGGCCTCCCCTCCGCTGGTCATCGCCTACGCGATCGCCGGCACCATGGACTTCGACTTCGAGACCGACGCGCTGGGGCAGGACGACGACGGCAACGACGTGTTCCTCAAGGACGTCTGGCCGTCCACGCAGGAGATCAACGACACCATCAAGTCGGCGATCAACAGCGAGATGTTCACCAAGTCGTACGCCGACGTGTTCAAGGGCGACGACCGCTGGCGGAGCCTGCCCACGCCGGAAGGCAAGATCTTCGACTGGAACGACGAGTCCACTTACGTGCGCAAGGCGCCGTACTTCGACGGCATGACGGCGCAGCCGCAGCCGGTCGGCGACATCACCGGTGCGCGCGTACTGGCGACGCTGGGCGACTCGGTCACCACCGACCACATCTCCCCCGCCGGCGCCATCAAGTCCGGCACCCCGGCCGCGCAGTACCTCGAGTCGCACGGCATCGCCCGCAAGGACTTCAACTCGCTGGGGTCGCGGCGCGGCAACCATGAGGTCATGGTCCGCGGGACGTTCGCCAACATCCGCCTGCGCAACTTCCTGCTCGACGCCATCGTCGACGGCGGCGTCAGCGGCGGCTACACGCGCGACTTCACCCAGGACGGCGGTCCGCAGGCGTTCATCTACGACGCCTCGGTCAACTACCAGAAGGCGGGCACGCCGCTGGTGGTGCTCGGCGGCAAGGAGTACGGTTCCGGCTCCTCGCGCGACTGGGCGGCCAAGGGCACCGTCCTGCTGGGCGTGAAGGCGGTCATCGCCGAGTCGTTCGAGCGCATCCACCGCTCCAACCTCATCGGCATGGGCGTGATCCCGTTGCAGTTCCCTGCGGGCGAGTCCTACGCGTCGCTGGGCATCGACGGCACCGAGACGTTCGACATCGCGGGCATCACGGAGCTCAACGAAGGCACGACGCCGGCCACGCTCAAGGTCGCCGCGACCAAGGCCGACGGCACCACGGTCGAGTTCGACGCTGTCGTGCGCATCGACACGCCCGGCGAGGCGGACTACTACCGTCACGGCGGCATCCTGCAGTTCGTGCTGCGGAACATGGCCGGCGCGGAGGCGTGATCGCACCGCGTTGACCACCGCAGACGCGGCCCCGCCCGGATCGCTCGAATCCGCCATCCGGGCGGGGCCGCCACGCGTCTACCGCGGGGCCGTCCGGTGATCCCGTGACGCACGTACTGTTTGATTGCCTATGATCGGGGGGTGCCCCGAGTCAGCGAAGACCACCGCGCCGCACGGCGCAGCCAGATACTCGACGGTGCCCGGAAGTGCTTCGCCGAGTACGGATACGAAGGCGCCACCGTCCGGCGTCTCGAGGACGCCACCGGCTTGTCGCGCGGCGCGATCTTCCACCACTTCCGCGACAAGGAGGCGTTGTTCCTGGCGCTGGCCGAGGACGACGCCCAGCGGATGGCGGACACCGCGGCAGAGCAGGGGCTCGTGCAGGTCATGCGGGACGTGCTCACCCACCCCGAGCGCTTCGACTGGCTGGCCACGCGCCTGGAGATCACCCGGCGCCTGCGCACCGACGCGGACTTCCGCCGACGGTGGGCAGAACGGTCCGGGGAGCTGAGCGCGGCCACCGGCGAACGGCTGCGGCGGCAGAAGGAGGCCGGTCGCCTGCGCGATGACGTCACCGGCGAGGTGCTGCAGGACTACCTGGAGCTCGTTCTCGACGGTCTGATCACCCGCGTCGCCGGCGGACACGACGCGGGCAACCTGGCGCGCGTGCTCGACCTGGTGGAGGAGTCGGTGCGCAAGCACGACTGACACCTGCAGGGCCCGACGTGCGGGCGCCGGTCACGCCAGCGAGATGAGCTCCGCGTACTCCTCGGACCAGTGGTCTTCGGCGCCGTCCGGCAGCAGGATGACCCGCTCGGGGGCCAGCGCCTCGGCGGCGCCCGGGTCGTGCGTCACCAGCACCACGGCGCCCTCGTAGGTGCGCAGCGCCGCCAGGACCTGCTCACGCGAGGTCGGGTCGAGGTTGTTCGTCGGCTCGTCCAGCAGCAGCAGGTTGGCGGCCGAGGACACGAGCCCGGCCAGCGCCAGACGGGTCTTCTCGCCGCCGGAGAGGGTGCCCGCCGGCTGCTCGAGTTGCGGGCCGGAGAACATGAACGCCCCCAGCAGGCCGCGCAGGTCCTGCTCGCCCGCATCCGGCGCGGCATGGCGGATGTTCTCCCACACGGACGCGTCGTTGTCGATGGTGTCGTGCTCCTGGGCGAAGTAGCCGATCTTCAGGCCGCGCCCGGGGTCGATGCTGCCGGTGTCCGCCTGCGCCGCCCCGGCCAGGATCCGCAGCAGCGTGGTCTTGCCCGCGCCGTTGAGACCGAGCACCACCACACGGCTGCCCCGGTCGATGGCCAGGTCCACGCCGGTGAAGATCTCCAGCGAGCCGTAGCTCTTGCCGAGGCCTGCGGCCATCAGCGGCGTCTTGCCGCAGGGGGCCGGCGCCGGGAATTTGATGTGCGCGGTCTTGTCGGCCACGCGCACCTCGTCGAGCGACTCCATCATCTGCTCGGCGCGTCGCACCATGTTCTTGGCGGCGACGGCCTTGGTGGCCTTGGCGCCCAGCTTCGCGGCCTGCGCTTTGAGCGCACCGGCCTTCTTCTCCGCGTTGGCGCGCTCGCGTCGGCGGCGCTGCTCGTCGGTGGCACGCGCGTCGAGGTACTTCTGCCAGCCCATGTTGTACACGTCCGCCTCGCCGCGCACGGCGTCGAGGAACCACACGCGGTTGACCACCGCCTCGAGCAGTTCCACGTCGTGGCTGATGACGATGAGACCGCCGTCGTGGTTCTGCAGAAAGGTGCGCAACCAGGCGATCGAGTCGGCGTCGAGGTGGTTGGTGGGCTCGTCCAGCAGGAGTGTCGTGCCCGACTTGCCGCCGCTGCCGTCGGAGGCGGCGAACAGGATGCGGGCGAGCTCCACGCGCCGCCGCTGACCGCCGGAGAGCGTGCGCAGCGGCTGCTCCAGGATGCGGTCGGGCAGGCCGAGGCTGTGACAGATGCGCGCGGCCTCCGACTCGGCCTGGTAGCCGCCGAGCGAGGAGAAGCGGTCTTCGAGCTGCCCGAACTTGCGGATCGCGCGGTCGCGGGCGGCGTCATCGACCAGCTCGCCCATGAGCACCTGCTGTTTCTCCATCGACAGCATGATCTCGTCGAGGCCGCGGGCGGAGAGCACGCGGTTCTTCGCGATGGTGTCGAGGTTGCCCTCACGAGGGTCCTGGGGCAGGTACCCCACCTCGCCGCCGACGGTGACCGAGCCGGCGTAGGGCTCCCCCTCGCCGGCCAGGATGCGCAGCGTCGTGGTCTTGCCCGCGCCGTTGCGGCCGACCAGCCCGATGCGGTCGCCCGCCTGAACGCGGAGCTGGTCCCCGGGAGCCGTCAACAGGGTACGTACGCCCGCGCGTACCTCGAGGTCGGTGGCGGTGATCACGTACTGAATGCTCCCTACTGCGTTGCCGGGCGGGACTGCCTGTCCGAGCGGGACCGCGCTACCGGGTGGAACGGTGGCACCGTGTGGAACGGGACCTCCGGGTGTAACGGCACGCACACTGGGCGATGCACGATGCACGATGCACGATGCACAAAGCGCGATGCCCTGCGCTCAGCCGATGTTCCATCATACCGGCCCACCCCGCGGTCGGATCGTCCGCACCGTGTGACCTGCGCCCCAGCGGGAGGCGTGGGGCGGCCGAGAACTAGGGTCGGAGTATGGCCCTCGACGAAAACCCAGTGCACTCCGCCGGCCCCGCCGGCCCCGCCGCCCGCGCCGACCTGACCGGGCGGACCGCCCTCGTCACCGGCGGAAGCCGGGGTATCGGGCGGGCGATCACTGCGGAGTTCCTGGCCCGCGGTGCGTCCGTGGTGGTGACCGCCCGAAAGGCCGGGCCCCTGGAGGAGGCGGCCGCGGAGCTGCGCGCACAGCACTGCGGCGGTGCACCGGCCGGCTCGCCCCAGGACAGGGTCCTGGCCGTCGTCGGCAACACCGGGCACGACGAGGACCGTGCCGCGACGGTGGCGGCGGCGCTCGAGCGCTTCGGCAGCCTCGACATCCTCATCAACAACACCGGCATCAACCCGGTGTTCGGTGCACTCATGGATGCGGATCTCGGCGGTGTCCGCAAGATCTTCGACACCAACGTCGTCGCCGCGCTCGGGTACATGCAGGAGGCCTACAAGGCCTGGATGGGCGAGCACGGCGGGGCCGTGGTGAACATCGCCAGCGTCGCCGGCCTGCGGTCTTCGGGCGTCATCTCCGCGTACGGTGCGTCGAAGGCGGCCCTGATCCGGCTCACTGAGGAGCTCGCCTGGCAGCTGGCCCCGGCGATCCGCGTGAATGCGGTGGCGCCCGGCGTGATCGACACTTCGTTCGCGAGCGTCCTCGTGGGCGAGGACGCTCAGCAGGCGGCGCGCAAGTACCCGATGGGCAGGATCGGCACGCCCGAGGACGTGGCCCGGGCCGTCGCGTTCCTGGTGTCCGACGACGCGGCGTGGTTGACCGGGGACACGGTGCGGGTGGACGGCGGGCTGCTCGCCACCGGCGGCATGTGACGACGGTGCCGTCCGCCGGGGGTGCCGTGGACCTGGCCGTCGTGGGGCTCGGCCCGGCCGGCCGGGCACTCGCGCACCGCGCCGCGGCGCGCGGGCTCGACGTGGTCGCGATCGATCCGCACCCGCATCGCCCATGGCGTGCGACGTACGCCGCGTGGGTGGACGAGGTCCCCGGCTGGCTCGGCGACGACGTCTGGCGGGCGCGCATCCCCCGCCCTCGTGTGCACGGCGTCTGGGAACGCGCGCTGGACCGCACCTACGGTATCTTCGACAATGCTGCGTTGCGCCGGCGCCTCGACTTGTCCGCCGTCCGGGTGATCAGCGGGTCGGCCGGGATACCGGCTCCATCGGCATTGACCCCGACGGCGGTGGCGCCATCGTCGTTGACCCCGACGGCGGTGACTCTGCGCGACGGCACCCGCATCGACGCCCGCCGGGTGATCGACGCCCGCGGGGTGCGGCCGGATCCTGCGCTCGCGGAGCAGACGGCGTTCGGGGTCGTGGTGCCGGGCGACGTCGCCGCACCCGCGCTCGGAGGCGGCGACGCGTGGTTCATGGACTGGCGGCGCGACAACGCAGCGGACAACGGTGCTCCCCCGTCGTTCCTCTACGCCATGCCGCTCGGCGACGGCACCGTGCTGCTCGAGGAGACCTGCCTGGTGGGCCGCCCCGGTCTGCCGCTGGGCGAGCTGCGCCGGCGTCTCATCGCACGACTGTCCGCACGCGACGTGGCGATACCCGCGGACGTCACCATCGAGCGGGTCCGCTTCCCTGTCCAGGCGCCCCGCCGGATCGGGTCGGTGCCGTCGTTCGGGGCGCGGGCGGGACTGATGCATCCCGGCACCGGGTACAGCGTCGCGGCGTCGTTGTCGGCCACGGATGCCGTCGTCGACGCGCTCGTTTGCGGCGTCGATCCGGGTAGGCCGCTGTGGCCGTGGTCGGCGCGCGCCGTACGGCGGCTCCGGGAGACTGGCCTGTCGGCGCTGCTGAGTCTGGATCCGGCGGCGACGGCCGCATTCTTCGACGCGTTCTTCGCGCTGCCGACAGCCCGGCAGCGCGGCTTCCTGTCGGGGCGCACCGATGTCACCGCCACCGCGGCGGCGATGTGGTCGCTGTTTCGCGCGGTGGATCCGGCGACCCGCCGGACACTGCTTTGCGCCGGTATCCGCACGGGACAGTCGTGAGCGTCAGCAGCCCATCGCCCGCAGGTACCGCGCCGTCATACGCCGCTGCACGGCGCGAGCGGCGGGATCAACGATGAGGGTGAACCAGCGGTCGGGCCTGGAAAAAGCAGTGACCACGGCATAGACGGACCCGTCGGGCCGGTGCTCGATGCAGAAGCGCTCCTCCCCCGATTCCGGATGCCCTGCCAGGGTGCCGTATGCGAAACCGTGCCGGGCGGGATCGTCGATCGTGTAGACGACGCGGCAGGGGATCCGAAACCCGAACTTCCGCAGAACGACATCCGTGCCGAGCGCGACCGGGCCGGGCGCCTCCACGCGCAGACCTGCCCGTCGATGGACCTCCCACCGCGCAAGCGCGTCGGACGCGGCGAGGAACGTGTCCTCGCCGCGTCCGATGCACAGCGACGCCCGGATGTGCCGGTAACCGGCCGGCAGCTCGCCCGCGGTGGCCCCGACCTCCGGGTACGTCAGAGCGTCAGATCGTGAAGCCGAGCGCACGCAACTGCTCGCGGCCGTCGTCGCTGATCTTGTCGGGGCCCCACGGCGGCATCCACACCCAATTGACCTCGACGTCCGGCGCCAGGCCGCTGCGCACCAGTGCGGTCACCGTCTGGTCCTCGATGATGTCGCTGAGAGGGCACGCCGCCGAGGTGAGGGTCATGTCGAGCTTGACGATGCCCGTCTCCTCGATCGCGATGTCGTAGACGAGACCGAGGTCGAAGACGTTGACGCCCAGTTCCGGGTCGACGACGTCGCGCATGGCCTCCTCGACGTCGTCGAGCGATGGAGCCGATCCGGCAACCTGGCTTTCGGTCATTGTGCTGCCCTCCGGTGGGTGCTGGTTTCTCGCGATTCTAGGTCGTGTGCCGCATGGCGTCCGTGCGGTGTCGTCATGCTGGTGTCGTCATGCTGGTGTCATCGTGCCGCGGCACCGTCGACGGCCGCGCCCGCCCCGCTCTGGACGACGGCGTCTTTGAACGCCATCCATCCGAGCAGCGCGCACTTGACGCGGGCCGGGTATCGGGACACGCCGGCGAACGCGATGCCGTCGCCGAGCACGTCCTCATCCCCCTCGACTTTACCCCGACTCGAGACCATCTCCTGGAAGCTCTCGACCACGCGTAGGGCGTCGTCGAGTGTGGTCCCCACCAGCAGATCGCACAGCACCGAGGTGGCCGCCTGGCTGATGGAGCATCCCTGGCCGTCGTAGGAGATGTCGCGGACCACGGCCTGCTCCGCGGAGTCGCCGGCGGGGCCCAGGTGCACGCGCAGGGTCAGCTCGTCACCGCAGGTGGGGTTGACGTGGTGCACCTCGGCGTCATAGGGCTCACGCAGGCCCCGCCCGTGCGGATGCTTGTAGTGGTCCAGGATCACTTCCTGGTACATCTGCTCCAGTCTCATCGGCCCGCTCCTTCCCGTCCGCCCTGGCCGCGTCCGACCGTCGCCGGCGCGGACTGTGCTCGCACAATTCCGTTCATGCGTTTCCGACCTCAGGCCACGCCGAAGAACTCGCGCCCATGTCGCACCGAGGCGATGAGCGCGTCGACCTCGTCGGCCGTGTTGTACACGGCGAAGGAGGCGCGCGCCGTCGCGGCGATGCCGAACCTCCGGTGCAGCGGCCACGCGCAGTGGTGCCCCACGCGGATGGCCACGCCGTCGTCGTCGAGCACCTGACCCAAGTCGTGGGCGTGCACGCCGTCGACGACGAACGACACGGCACCGCCGCGGTCTTGCGCCGTGGCCGGTCCGACGATGCGCAGACCGTCGATGGCGCCCAGGCCGGCCAGTGCCCGTTCCACCAGTGCCTGCTCGTGCGCGGCCACGGCGTCCATGCCGACGGCCGCCAGGTAGTCGACGGCGGCACCGAGGCCCACCACCTGCGACGTCATGGGCACGCCCGCTTCGAACCGCTGCGGCGGGGCGGCGAAGGTGGTGCGCTCCATCGTCACCGTTTCGATCATCGAGCCGCCGGTGAGGAAGGGGGGCAACGCGTCGAGCAACTCCGGCTTGCCGTAGAGCACGCCCACCCCGGACGGCCCCAGCATCTTGTGGCCGGAGAATGCGGCGAAATCGACGTCGAGCGCGTGCAGGTCCACGGGCATGTGCGGTACCGACTGGCAGGCGTCCAACACCACCAGTGCGCCCACAGCGCGGGCCCGCCGGACAAGTTCCTCGACCGGGGCCACCGCACCGGTCACGTTGGACTGGTGGGTGAAGGCCAGCACGCGAGTGCGCTCGGTGAGTTCGAGCGAGTCCACGTCGATGCGGCCGTCATCGGTCACCCCATACCAGCGCAGCGTCGCGCCCGTGCGCCGGCACAGCTCCTGCCACGGCACCAGGTTGGCGTGGTGTTCGAGCTCGGTGACGACGATCTCGTCGCCGGGCCCCACCGTCAGTGCGCCCGCCGCCGGGTCGCCGAGCGTGTAGGAGACGAGGTTGAGCGATTCGGTGGCGTTCTTGGTGAACACCAACTCGTCCCCGCCGCCCGCGCCTACGAACCGGGCGATTGCCGCGCGGGCGTCCTCGTAGGCGTCGGTGGCCTCCTCCGCCAACTGGTGCGCGCCCCGGTGCACCGCGGCGTTGTGCCGCAGCAGGAAATCGCGCTCGGCGTCGAGCACCTGCAGCGGCCGCTGCGAGGTGGCACCCGAGTCCAGGTACACCAGCGGGCTCCCGCCGCGGACGGTGCGCGACAGGATCGGGAAGTCCGCGCGGATGCGTGCGACGTCCAGAGTGCCGACGGTGGCGGTCATGGCCTCAGGCCCCGGCGCCGGCGCGGGTGAACCGCTCGTAGCCGTGCTCCTCGAGCTCGTCGGCCAGCTCGGGGCCGCCGGACTCGGCCACACGGCCGTTGCTGAACACGTGCACGAACTCCGGCTTGATGTACCGAAGGATGCGCGTGTAGTGCGTGATCAGCATGAGGCCGCCCTGCTCGGATTCGCGGTAGCGGTTGACGCCGTCGCTGACGATACGCAGCGCGTCCACGTCGAGGCCCGAATCCGTCTCGTCCAGGATGGCGATCCGGGGCTTGAGGAGCTCGAGCTGCAGCACCTCGTGGCGCTTCTTCTCGCCGCCGGAGAAGCCCTCGTTGACGCTGCGCTCGGCGAAGGCCGGGTCGATGTCGAGGTCGGACATCGCCTGCTTGACCTCCTTGACCCAGTGCCGCAGCTTGGGCGCCTCGCCGCGCACAGCGGTGGCCGCGGTGCGCAGGAAGTTCGACATCGACACGCCCGGCACCTCCACCGGGTACTGCATGGCGAGGAAGATGCCGGCGCGGGCGCGCTCATCGACGGACATCGACAGCACGTCCTCGCCGCCGAGGGTCACGCTGCCCGAGACGACCTCGTAGCGCGGATGGCCGGCGATCGCGTACGACAGCGTCGACTTGCCGGAGCCGTTGGGCCCCATGATCGCGTGGGTCTCCCCCGACGTGATGGTCAGGTCGACGCCCTTGAGGATCTCGATCGGCGCGGCCGAGTCGTTCTCCTGCGCGACGTTGACGTGCAGGTCTTTGATCTCCAGCGTGGTCTTGGCGTTGCTCATCTTGGTGATTCGGCTCTTTCGTGTGTGCTCGTGTGGGGTGGGCCGTGCGCCGGCCGGGTCAGGACCCGGCGGCCGCGAGTTCGGCCTCGATGGCGTCGGACAGGCGTGCGCGGACGACCTCGACGGGGATGCGGTCGATGATCTCGTGGAAGAACCCCCGGACCACCAGCTGCCGCGCCTCCCGCTCGGGGATCCCACGCGAGCGCAGGTAGAACAGCTGCTCGTCGTCGAAGCGCCCCGTGGTGCTGGCGTGGCCGGCGCGCCGGATCTCGCCGGTCTCGATCTCCAAGTTGGGGACCGAGTCGGCCCGCGCTCCGTCGGTGAGCACCAGGTTGCGATTGAGCTCGTAGGTGTCGGTGCCTTCCGCCTCGGCCCGGATGAGGACGTCGCCGATCCAAACGGTGCGCGCGTCCGGCTTCTTCGACGTCGGATCGCCCTGCAGCGCGCCCTTGTAGACCACGTTCGACCGGCAGTGCGGCTGGGCGTGGTCCACCAGCAGGTGGTGTTCGAAGTGCTGGCCGTCGTCGGCGAAGTACACGCCCCACAGGTCCGCCGAACCTCCCGGCCCGGAGTACTTGAGTGTGGGCGCGATGCGGACCAGCTCGCCGCCGAGGGTCACCACCACATGGGTGAGCTTGGCGTCGCGGCCCACGTCCAGGTGGTGCGAGCCCACGTGGACGGCGTCGTCGGACCAGTCCTGGATGGCGACGACGGTGAGGTCCGCGCCGTCGCCGAGCAGGATCTCGACGTTCTCCGCGTACGTGCCGGCGCCGCGCTGGTCCAGGATGAGGACCGCCTTGGAGTGCCGCAGCGCCTGCACCTGCACGTGGCCGAAGGCAGTCTTGCCCGTACCCGGTCCGGTCAGCGTCACGACGACGGGTTCCGCGGGCGCGGCCTCCGCGCCGATCGTCACCACCGTCGCCGTCTCGAACGAGGAGTACGCCTGCGCGGAGACCCGGTCGGCCGGTGCCCCGGCGCGGCCCAGGCGCGCGTCCTGCCGGTCGACCGTCTCGACGGAGACCGCGGGGGCGTCCGGTCCGGTGACCGCCACCGTCGCCGTGCCGTCGGCTTTCGCTTTGCCGTCGTGCAGGCCGCGCAGCCGGCGCATCGGGGTGAAGCGCCATGCCTCGTCGCGGCCGGACGGGACCTCGAACGCTTCGACGTCGAACGAGGTGAACACCTCGCCCTTGTTCATGGCGGGGATCGTGACGGGGTTCTCGCCCTGCACGGCGCCGCGCACTCCCGTGGCGGCGCCTGCGGCGTCCCCCTGCGACCGATTCGTCGTTGCCACTATCCCACTGCCCCTTCCATCTGCAGTTCGATGAGTCGATTGAGTTCGAGCGCGTACTCCATGGGGAGTTCCTTGGCGATGGGCTCGACGAAGCCGCGCACCACCATCGCCATGGCCTCTTCCTCGGTCATGCCGCGGCTCATGAGGTAGAACAGCTGGTCGTCGCTGACCTTCGAGACCGTCGCCTCGTGGCCCATCGTGACCTCGTCCTCACGGATGTCGTTGTACGGGTAGGTGTCCGAGCGGCTGATCTGGTCGACCAGCAGCGCGTCGCATTCCACGTTGGAGCGCGAACCGTAGGCGCCCTTGTTCACCTGCACCAGGCCGCGGTACGACGAGCGTCCGCCGCCGCGCGCCACCGACTTGCTGACGATGTTCGACGAGGTGTGCGGCGCCAGGTGCAGCATTTTGGCGCCGGTGTCCTGGTGCTGGTCGGCGCCGGCGAAAGCCACCGAAAGCACCGAGCCGTGCGCGTGCTCGCCGGTCATCCACACGGCCGGGTACTTCATCGTCACCTTGGAACCGATGTTGCCGTCGACCCACTCCATGGTGGCGCCTTCCTCGGCGCGGGTGCGCTTGGTGACGAGGTTGTAGACGTTGTTGGACCAGTTCTGGATGGTCGTGTAGCGGCAGCGGCCGCCCTTTTTCACGACGATCTCGACCACGGCCGAGTGCAGCGAGTCGGAGCTGTACACCGGGGCGGTGCAGCCCTCGACGTAGTGAACGTAGGCGTCCTCGTCGACGATGATCAGGGTCCGCTCGAACTGGCCCATGTTCTCGGTGTTGATGCGGAAGTAGGCCTGCAGCGGGATGTCCACGTGCACGCCCGGCGGCACGTAGACGAACGACCCGCCGGACCACACCGACGTGTTGAGCGCGGAGAACTTGTTGTCGCCCGCCGGGATGACCGTGCCGAAGTACTGCTGGAACAGCTCCGGGTACTCGCGCAGGCCGGTGTCGGTGTCGGTGAAGATGACGCCCTTCTCCTCCAGATCCGTGCGGATCTGGTGGTAGACCACCTCGGACTCGTACTGCGCGGTGACGCCGCCGATCATCGCCTGCTTCTCGGCCTCGGGGATGCCGAGCCGGTCGTAGGTGTTGCGGATGTCCTCGGGCAGGTCGTCCCAGGAGGTCGCCTGCTCCTCGGTGGAGCGCACGAAATACTTGATGTTGTCGAAGTCGATGCCGCTCAGGTCGGCGCCCCACCCCGGCAGCGGCTTGCGGTCGAAGATGCGCAGCGCCTTGAGCCGGTTCTCCAGCATCCAGGCGGGCTCATCCTTCTTCTCGGAGATGTCACGGACCACGTCCTCGTTCAGTCCGCGGCGGGCCGCCTGACCGGCCTCGTCGGAATCCGACCAGCCGAAGGCGTAGTTGCCCAGCGACTCGATGGTCTGCTCCTGCGTGAGCGGTTCGGGTGCGGCCGTCGCCGACGCGCTGCCCGACGTTCCTGCCTGGTCCGACGTGATGGTCATGCCGGCTCCTTCCGGAGTCTGATGCTTCCCGCGACGCGCTCCGTGCGGGTGGTACTCGTACGGTTGGTTGCTGGTGGCGGCCGCTGTGCCCGCCAGGTCATGTCATCCCGGGCGCGGCCGGGACGGGGGGTGTGGCCTGCCGCCCGCGCCCTGCGGAAGCCCCAGGGGCACGTGGGTGGTGCACACTGCGTCGCCGTTGGCGATGGTGGCGAGCTGCTGGATGTGCGTGCCGAGGAGGTCGCGGAACGCCTCCTGCTCGGCCTCGCAGAACTCGGGGAACTCCGCCGCCACGTGCGCCACCGGGCAGTGGTGCTGGCAGATCTGCACGCCGTTGCCGACCCGCCGCGTGTTGGCGACGTAGCCGGCGTCGGTCATGGCCTCGGCGATGTCCTCGGCGGTGCCGGCGAGGCGTTCGTCGGATGCCTTGCTGGTCTGAGAGTCGGCGACTCGAGAGGTGTCGGCGGCTGCACCCCCGGCGTCGTCCGCCGCGGCTGCGACGCCCCGGACGATCGCGCGGACGCGCCTGCGAGCGAACTCGGCCACCGCGTCCTCGCCGCCGAGCTCGCGCAGGGCGCGGATCGCCTCGCCGGCGAGATCGTCGTAGGCGTGCCCCAGGCCGGCGCGGCCGGCGGCGGTGAGCTGGAACTGCTTGGCCGGGCGGCCGGGGCCGCGCCTGCGCGCACCGGCGCCACTGGCCACCATCGCCTGGCCCTGCTCCACAAGAGCCTCGATGTGCCGGCGCGCGCCCGCGGCGCTGAGCCCCAGCCGGGAGCCGATGGCAGTGGCGGACAGGGGGCCCTCCTCGAGGAGGAGCCTCACCACTTCGGCACGCGTGCCCGCCTCCCCCGAGACGGGCGCGTCCGGATGGGAGGGACCTGCTGCCGAATGGTGCGCCTGCACCATCGGCGGGCGTGCCTCCGGACCGCGGTCATCCGGGCCGGACGCACAGCCCGACGCGCCGGTTGCGGCGCCTCGTGTGCGTACTGGATCGGATTTCACAACACCAGTGTGACGGAATTGCCCGCCCAGATCCACCAAGGGTGCCCTACGTCCGGGCGACGAGTGGCGACACTCACGACAGCGGCCGCGCCGGGAGCCCGGCACGCCGCTCCCATTACGCTCACTCATCGTGACACCGACCGGCACCGATCAGCGTGCGCACCCGCTCGTGCGGCGGCTGCGGCGTGTCGCCGGTCTGCCCAGCGGTGATGCCCCCGGCGAGGCCGGTGCCCGCGTCTCGCACCTGCACCGGGTGGAGCAGGAGGCGGCCGGGCTCGATCCCGACGAAACGCGTCAGCTGCGCTCGGTGCGCCGCTTCGGCGCGTGCGGCACGGTGCTCATGGCGGCCGGTGCCCTGGGTGCCGGTGCGCAGCCGGTGCTGCAGAACCCGGTGTACGGGCACCGCGTGATCGGGCTGCTCTCCCGGATGCCCACGGTGGCGCTGACGGTGGCGATGACGGGCACGGCGATGCTCGTCATCGCGTGGCTGCTGCTGGGAAGACTCGCCGTCGGACGGCTGCGTGAGGGCAACACGCCGCGCCGGCTCAGCCGTTCGCAAATGGACCGCACAATGCTGTTGTGGATGCTGCCGCTGCTGGTGGCGCCCCCGATGTTCAGCAAGGACGTCTACTCGTACCTGGCGCAGAGCGAGATCACCGCGCGCGGAATGGACCCGTACTCGTTGGGGCCGGCGCAGGCGCTCGGCGTCGACAATGTGCTCACGCGCAGCGTGCCGACGATCTGGCGCGACACCCCCGCGCCCTACGAGCCGCTGTTCCTGTGGCTGGGCAAGGTGATCGGCGCGATGAGCGGCGACAACGTGGTGGTCGGGGTGCTGCTGCACAGGCTGCTCGAGGTGGGCGGCGTCTGCTTGATAATCTGGGCGCTCCCCCGGCTCGCGAAGCGCTGCGGCATCGCCCCGGTCACCTCGCTGTGGCTGGGCGCGGCGAACCCGCTCGTGTTCCTCCACCTGATCGCCGGAATCCACAACGAGGCGCTCATGATCGGCCTGATGGTCGCGGGCCTCGAGATCTGCCTGCGCGCCGTCTACGACACCGACCCGTTCGGGATGCGTGGGTGGCTGCTGCTCCTGGCCGGTGCTGGGGTGATCGTCGCATCGTCGGCCATCAAGATCCCCTCGATCATGGCCCTGGGCTTCGTGGGCGTGGCCTTCGCGCGGCGGCGCGGTCCCGGTATGCGCAACGTGGTCTGGGTGGCGGCGTTGCTGGGCGCCCTCGCCGTGGCGGGCCAGGCCCTGTTCGCCTGGGCGACGGGATTGGGATTCGGCTGGGTCGCCACGCTGGGCACGGCCAGCGAGGTGCGCAGCTGGATGTCGATCACCACGCTGCTGGGGATGGGCACCGGCGGCACCGGCATGCTTCTGGGCCTGGGCAATCACACGACGGCCGTGCTCGCCATCATGAAGCCGATCGCCTTCGTCCTGGTGGCGCTCGGAGTGCTGCGCATGCTCATCGCCACCCATTCAGGCCGCATCCACCCGGTGGGCGGGCTCGGAGTCTCGCTGGCGATCCTCGTGATCCTGTTCCCGGTGGTGCACCCGTGGTATCTGCTGTGGGCACTCGTGCCGCTTGCGGCCTGGGCCACTACGCCGGCCTTCCGCGTGCCCGCGGTCGCGGTATCCGCCATTGTCTGCCTGGTGGGGCCGACGCCCAACGGTGGTGAGTATCCGCCGTTCGTCATCGTCGAGGCTGCACTGGCGGCCCTGCTCACCATCGTCGTGATCCGCCAGGCGACCCGCCGGCGGATCGAATGGACGCGAAGGCAGCCCGGGCGCACCGCGACGAAACCGGCGACATACGCTGGTAAGTCGTGAAGCCAGGTTCTCCCACGGCTCCGTCGGCTCCGCTGCGGTCCCGTGACTCCGCTCCGCGCCCCGAGGGGCCGGCCCCCGCAGTGGAACTGTCCGGCGTCGTCCGGAAATTCGGCACCGTCACCGCGGTGGACGGCCTCGACTTGACGATGGACCCCGGAACGGTGCTGGCGCTGCTGGGGCCCAACGGCGCGGGGAAGACCACCACGGTCGAGATGTGCGAGGGCTTCGCCGGTCCGGATGCCGGCACGGTGCGGGTGCTCGGACTCGACCCGGTGCGCGACGCCGCCCGGCTCAAGCCGCGGATCGGGGTGATGCTCCAGGGTGGCGGAGCGTACCCGGGCGCGCGTGCCGGGGAGATGCTCCACCTTGTCGCCTCGTACTCCGCGCACCCGCTGGATCCGCGGTGGCTCGTCTCGGTTCTGGGGCTCGAGAATTCGCTGCGCACCCCCTACCGGCGCCTGTCCGGCGGGCAGCAGCAGCGCCTGGCGCTGGCGTGCGCGATCGTCGGCCGCCCGGAGCTGGTCTTCCTCGACGAGCCCACGGCCGGTCTCGACGCGCAGGCGCGCAACGTGGTCTGGGAGCTGGTCGACGCACTCCGCCGCGATGGGGTCTCGATCCTGCTCACCACGCACCTGATGGACGAGGCGGAGCAGCTCGCGGACCGTGTCGTCATCGTCGACCACGGGCGGGCCGTGGCGAGTGGATCGCCGACCGAGCTCACCACGGGCGCGGGTCGGCGACGGATCACATTCACCGCTCCCCCGCGCCTGGACGTCGCGGCCATCGGGGCCTGCCTGCCCGGCGACGCCCGCGTCGCTGAACCCGCCCCTGGCCGCTACACGGTCTCCGGTGAGGCGACCCCGCGGGTCGTGGCGGCGCTGACGGGCTGGTGCGTGGACAACGACGTGCTGCTGGCGGGTCTGTCCACGGCCAAGCGCAGCCTGGAGGACGTGTTCCTCGAACTCACGGGACGGGAGCTGCGAGCATGAACGACAGCACGGTGCCCGGTGCGCCGAGGACAGAGGGCGCGCCGACGGAAGGAACGGCGGCCGTAGGCACGGCGGCAGATTCAGCCGGGCGTTTCGCTGCGGGCATATTCACGCCCGCTCCCGCGGCGGCGCGTCCCGCCGCGATGCTGCGCTCCCAGGTGCGGATGGAGCTGACCCTGCTGCTGCGTCACGGGGAACAACTCATGCTCACCCTGCTCATCCCCATTGCGATCCTCGTCGCGGTGACGCTGCTGCCGTTCGGCGACTTCGCCGACCCCCGTGTCGACCACGTCCTGCCGATGGTGCTGGCGGTGGCGGTGATGTCCACCGCGTTCACCGGCCAGGCGATCGCCGTCGGATTCGACCGCCGCTACGGCGCGCTCAAACGGATCGGCGCCACAGCCCTGCCCAAGTGGGGCATCGTCGCGGGCAAGAGCGGCGCGGTCGGCATCGTCATCCTCGGCCAGCTGGTGATCCTCGGTGCGATCGCCGCGGCACTCGGCTGGCGGCCGGGCGCGGCCACAATCGGGCTGGTACTGCTGTCGGTGACGATCGGCACCGTCGCTTTCGCCACGCTCGGCCTGCTCGTCGGCGGCCGGCTCAAGGCGGAGATCGTGCTGGCGCTGGCCAATATCATCTGGTTCGCACTGCTCGCCGTCGCAGGCCTGGTACTCATCCGCGACGACGTCTCCGGCGCCGTGTACACCCTGGCCACGCTGCTGCCGTCCGGCGCGCTCACCGAAGCCCTGCTGCAAGCGCAGTCGGGTGCCGTCGATTGGGCCGCGCTGGGCGTCCTGGTGGTGTGGGGCGTGCTGGGCGGGGCGGCCGCCGTGCGCACCTTCCGGTTCGAGTAGCGCGCACGCCCCCGGCCGGGGGCGTCCGCGCTGGGCGTGGCCCGGCTCTAGAGCCCGCGGCCGGACCAGCCGGCCATCTTCTGCACGTGCCCCGGCGCGGGGGTGGCGGTCGCCACCAGATCACGGTCCCAGTCGGAGGTCGTCAGCTCCGGGACCGCCTCCACGACGGCCTGCGCGTCGGCCATCGAATCGACCATCTCATCGCCCATGATCCCGTCCGCCCCCACCAGGGTGATGCGGACGCCGCGCAGACCCACCGGCTGCAGGACGGCCTTGGCCGCACCGCCATGCGCGGCGATGAAACTCCGGATCGATGTGGCAGCCTTCTCGCTCATGCGGACGACCTTACCGGCCCGGCCGACGGTGCCCACCGCGGCGCCCGGCGCACGCGCAGCCGACTGCCCCTCCCGCCCTCTTCTGGACGGCCGGTGCAAGGTGTAGAACGGCATCATGCGCGCAATCCAGATCCTCGAGTACGGCGGGCCGGAGGTCTTGCGTCCCGCCGACCTTCCCCGCCCGCAGCCGGGGCCGGCAGACCTCGCTGTATCGGTCGACGCGGTGGGCGTCAACTACATCGACACCTACTTCCGGACAGGGACCTATCCGCGCCCACTGCCGTTCGTCCCCGGCATCGAGGGAGCCGGCCGCGTCACCGAGGTGGGTGCGGAGGTGCAGGGCTTCGCCGTGGGCGACAGGGTCGCGTGGGCCAGCGGCACCGACACCTACGCCCAGCACGCCGTGGTGCCTGCGGATGTGGCCGTCCACGTGCCGTCGGGCGTCGACGACGCGGTCGCGGCCTCGGCGCTGCTGCAGGGTATGACGGCGCACTACCTGATCACCTCCACGTATCCGGCCCGCCGTGGCGACACCGTCCTCATGCACGCGGGCGCCGGCGGCGTCGGACTGCTGCTCACACAGATGGCGGCCGCGCGCGGCATCCGGGTCATCACCACGGTGTCCACGGACGAGAAGAAGGAGCTCTCCCGCGCCGCCGGGGCGGCCCACGTGCTCCGGTACGGCCCGGAGCTGGCGGACCGGGTGCGCGATCTCACCGACGGCACCGGGGTGGACGCCGTCTACGACGGAGTGGGCCGGTCCACGTTCGACCAGAGCCTCCGGTGCGTGCGGATGAGGGGGACGCTGGCACTGTTCGGCGCGGCAAGCGGGCCTGTTCCGCCGTTCGACCCGCAGCGGCTCAACGAGGCGGGGTCGGTGTATCTCACCCGGCCGACGCTGGCGCACTACGTGGCCGGGCGGGCCGAGCTCGACTGGCGGGCGGGCGCGGTGTTCGCGGCGATCGCTGACCGGACGCTGGACGTGCGGGTGGCGGCGCGGTACCCGCTGGACGACGCCGCGCGGGCGCACACGGACCTGGAGGCGCGCCGCACCACCGGTTCGATCGTGCTGCTGCCCGACTGACGGGCGCCACGGTCCGGCCCCGGCCGGAGAGGTCAGCTTACGAGCGAGGCGACCGTGGGCAGGTCGAGGATCGAATCCACCGCGAGCACGAGGAAGACCGCCGCCAGGTAGTTGTTCGACAGGATGAACAACTTGAGCGGCTGGACCTCGGCGCCGTTCTTGACGCCCTTGTGCAACCGGATGGCCATGCCCAGGAACCACGCCCCGATGACCGCGGCGCCGATGGCGTAGAGCAGCCCGGCGGCGGGGATCAGCGCGAAGGTCGTGAGCACGGTGGCGGCGGTGTAGAGCACGATGCGCCACGTGACCACCTGCGGCTCGGCGACGACCGGGAGCATCGGCACGCCGGCGGCCTCGTAGTCCTCGCGGTAGCGCATGCCCAGCGCCCAGGTGTGCGGCGGCGTCCAGAAGAAGATGATCAGGAACATCACCACGGCCTGCCAGCCGATCGTGCCGGTGACCGCGGCCCAGCCGATCATCACCGGCATGCACCCGGCCGCGCCGCCCCACACCACGTTCTGCGGCGTCCGCCGCTTGAGAACCTTGGTGTAGAAGAGCACGTAGAACGCGATCGTGGCGACGATGAGCAGGCCGGAGAGCAGGTTGGTCATCAACCACAGCCACACGAACGAGCCCGCGCCCAACACCAGGCCGAATACGAGCGCCTGACGCGTAGTGATGGTGTCCGCGGCGAGCGGGCGCTTCTTGGTGCGCTTCATGACTTTGTCGATGTCCGCGTCCACCACGCAGTTGAGCGTGTTGGCGCTGGCCGCGCCCAGGAAGCCGCCGAACAGCGTGGTGAGGATGAGCAGGACGTCGTGCAGGTCCAGCCCGCCGCGGTCCGCCAGCAGCATCGCGGGGATGGTGGCGACGAGCAGCAACTCGATGATGCGGGGCTTGGTGAGGGCGATGTACGCGCCGAACACCTCGCGGACGCGCGTCAGCCGCCCGCGCAGGGTCCGCGGCGCGGAGTCCAGTGCCCCGCGGGGACCCGTGGGAGCGGCCTGGCCGCCTCGGACGCCGGTGTTGTCGCGTCCATGGGCCTGATCCACTGTCCGCACACGTTCTCCTAGTGCTCTCGCCCGGCCTGGATGCGGCGTCGGCGCTCGGCCGGCCGCCACGGAGCGCCGGCCACGGAGGGCCGCTGCTCCCCGTCGCGACCGATCCTCCTCCGTCGCCGTGCTCCGCGCTGCGGAACGCCTGCTTGCGAGGCGTGAATATCGACGTCGATCGACGAGGGAAGGGTTTCGACGCGGCTCCGTGAGCGGCCATACCGGCACCGGCGCACATCTACTACAGAGCATGGTAGTGCCTGGGCTGCGCAACGGAAACTCGCGGGCACCGACGAGCTGCGGATCACAGTCCGCCCGGACCGGCCGGCGGCGGTGGCCGGAACTCGGAATCGACCCCCGCCTGTGCGCGCACTAGTGTGGCAGACGGGGGCGCACCGCCGGTCCCCGGTCGCGCCAGGCCGCCCGCCGGGTTCGGCGTCCGAGGCCCGGGGTCGGCGCCGTACCGCAGACGTCGCCACCGCGAACCCACCCCTACCGCGAACCCACCCCCACCGCGAACCCACCCAACCGCGAACCCAGGAGTCATCCGCACGTGTCGGTTACAGATGAGATCCGCGCCCTGACCGTCCCCGTCCTGCCTGAGGACTGGTCCGAACTCGACGAGAAGGCCGTGGACACCGCACGTGTGCTGGCCGTCGACGCCGTGCAGAAGACCGGCAACGGCCACCCCGGCACCGCGATGAGCCTCGCGCCGCTCGCCTTCGCCCTTTACCAGCGGATCATGCGACACGACCCGGCGGATCCAGCCTGGGCGGGCCGCGACCGCTTCGTCCTTTCCTGCGGCCACAGCAGCCTCACCCAGTACATCCAGCTGTTCTACTCCGGGTACGGCCTCGAGCTGGCCGACATCGAGGCGCTGCGCACCTGGGGCAGCCTCACCCCGGGGCACCCGGAGCACGGGCACACCGCGGGCGTGGAGATCACGACCGGTCCGCTGGGCCAGGGGCTCGCCTCGGCGGTGGGCATGGCGATGGCCGCGCGCCGCGAGCGCGGGCTGTTCGACCCCGACGCGGAAGAGGGCGAGAGCCCCTTCGATCATCACGTCTGGGTGATCGCCTCGGACGGCGATATGCAGGAGGGCGTCACCTCGGAGGCCTCGTCGCTCGCGGGCACACAGCAGCTGGGCAACCTCATCGTCTTCTACGACGACAACGAGATCTCCATCGAGGACGACACGGCGATCGCCTTCGGCGAGGATGTCGCCGCGCGGTACGAGGCCTACGGCTGGCACGTGCAGCGGGTCGAGGGCGGCGAGAACGTCGCCGGGATCCTCGCGGCCGCCGAGGAGGCGCAGGCCGTCACAGACAGGCCGTCGATCATCGTGCTGCGCACGATCATCGGATACCCGGCGCCGAACAAGATGAACACCGGCGCCATCCACGGCGCGGCCATCGGCGCGGACGAGGTCGCCGCAGTCAAGGAGGCGCTGGGCTTCGACCCGTCCGTGAGCTTCGCGGTGGCCGACGATGTGCTCGAACATGCTCGCGCCGTGCGGGGACGCGGCGCGGAGGCGCACGCCGCCTGGCAGAAGGGATTCGACGCCTGGGCCGGGCGCGAGCCCGAGCGAAAGAAGCTGTTCGACCGCCTCGTCGCCGGTCGCCTGCCCGGCGGGTGGGACGCCGCGCTGCCGTCCTGGGACGCCGACACATCCGGGGTCGCCACCCGCAAGGCGTCGCAGATGGTGCTCGGCGCGCTCGGCCCGGTAATTCCGGAGCTGTGGGGCGGCTCCGCCGACCTCGCGGGCAGCAACAACACGACCATCGACGGCGCGGACTCCTTCGGTCCCGAAGCCATCAGCACCTCCACCTACACCGCGCACCCGTACGGCCGCACGCTGCACTTCGGCATCCGTGAACACGCGATGGGGTCGGTACTCAACGGCATCGCGCTGCACGGGCCCACCCGGCCCTACGGCGGCACGTTCCTGGTGTTCAGCGACTACATGCGCCCGGCCGTGCGCCTGGCCGCGCTGATGGGCCTTCCCGTCACGTACGTGTGGACCCACGATTCGATCGGCCTCGGCGAGGACGGCCCCACGCACCAGCCGGTGGAGCACCTGGCCGCGCTGCGCGCCATCCCCGGGCTGGCCGTCGTGCGCCCCGGCGACGCCAACGAGACGTCCGCGGCCTGGCGTGCCACGATCGAGCACCGCGACGGCCCCGTCGCGCTGGCGCTGACCCGCCAGAACATCCCCGTCTTCCCGGGCACCGCGGACGCCGCACGGGAGGGCGTTGCGAAGGGCGGCTACGTGCTGGTCCCAGGCTCGGCGGAGACGCCCGAGGTGGTCCTCGTGGCCACCGGCTCGGAGCTGCAGCTCGCCGTCGTGGCCGGGGAGGCGCTGGAGGCTGCGGGCCACGCGGCGCGCGTGGTGTCGATGCCGTGCCTCGAGTGGTTCCTCGCCCAGCCCGCCGAGTACCGCGACGCGGTGATCCCTCCCGCGGTGCGCGCCCGCGTGAGCGTCGAGGCCGGCATCGCGATGCCGTGGCGCGCTGTCCTCGGCGACGCGGGCGAGGCGGTGTCGCTCGAGCACTTCGGCGCATCCGCCGACTACAAGACCCTGTTCCGCGAGTTCGGCTTCACCACCGACGCGGTGGTGGCCGCGGCCCGGCGGTCGATCACCGCCGCGGCCGGCGGAAACGTCAACGGCGAGGCCTGAGGAGGACCCATCATGCCGACCAACGAACGTCTCAACAAGCTCAGTGCGGCGGGTGTGTCCGTCTGGCTCGACGATCTGTCGCGCGACCGCCTCGAGAGCGGCAACCTCGCGCAGCTCGCACTGACCCGCAGCGTCGTGGGCGTCACGACCAATCCGACGATCTTCGCCGGCGCGCTGTCGAAGGGCACCGCCTACGACGCCCAGATCGCGCAGATCGCCGCCCGTGGCGGCGACACTGCGGACGCGATCCGCGAGCTGACCACGGACGATGTCCGCCGCGCCTGCGACGTGCTGCGCGAGCAGTACGAGGCCTCCGCGCACGTGGACGGGCGGGTCTCCATCGAGGTGGATCCCACGCTGGCCGCGGACACCGACGGCACGGTGGCGCAGGCGCTCGACCTGTGGAAGACGGTCGACCGGCCGAATCTGCTCATCAAGATCCCGGCCACCCCCGCAGGCGTGCCCGCCATCACGCGGGTCATCGCGGAGGGCGTGTCGGTGAATGTCACGCTGATCTTCTCGGTGGAGCGTTACCGGGAGGTCATGGACGCCTACCTGTCCGGGCTCGAGGCCGCCGCGGAGGCAGGCCACCCGCTTGCCGAGATCCACTCGGTGGCGTCGTTCTTCGTCTCCCGCGTGGACAGCGAGATCGACAAGCGCCTCGACGCCATCGGCACCGCGGAGGCCAAGGCGCTGCAGGGCAAGGCCGGCCTGGCCAACGCCCGGCTGGCGTACGCCGCGTTCGAGGAGGTCTTCACCGACACGAACGAGCGGTGGAACGCGCTGGTGGGCCGGGGCGCCACCGTACAGCGTCCGCTGTGGGCGTCCACCGGGGTGAAGAACCCCGACTACCCCGACACGCTCTACATCACCGGCCTCGTCGCCGCTGACACGGTGAACACGGTCCCGGAGAAGACGCTCGAAGCATTCGCCGACCACGGCGTGGTCGAGGGCGACACGGTCAGCGGGCGGGGCGCGGAGTCGCAGGAGGTCTTCGACACGCTGTCCACAGCGGGTGTCGACCTCGCCGACGTCTTCGGCCTGCTCGAGCGTGAGGGCGTGCAGAAGTTCGACGTGTCCTGGTCGGAGCTCATGGAATCGGTGCGCGGCCAACTCGAATCCGCCCGCTGACGGGTGCGCTCCCCCCACACGGGCGACCTGCCCGTCACTCCGCACAACCCACTGCGCGACCCCCGCGACCGGCGCCTGCCCCGGATCGCGGGGCCGTGCAGCCTGGTCATCTTCGGCGTCACCGGCGACCTCGCGCGCAAGAAACTCCTGCCGTCCGTGTACGACCTGGCCGCGGCCGGTCTGCTGCCGCCCGGCTTCGGGCTCGTCGGGTTCGGGCGCCGGGAATGGTCCGACGACGAGTTCCGGCAGTTCGTGCTCGACTCCATCGAGGGGCGCACCCGCGCACCGTTCAGGAGGGCGGTATGGGAGCGGCTGGCCGAGGGGATCCGGTTCGTCGGCGGCGCGTTCGACGAAGACGCCGCCTACGCGCGCCTGGCGGAATCGTTAGCCGGGCTCGACGCGGAACGCGGCACCGCCGGAAACTATGCGTTCTACCTGGCCATTCCGCCGGACGCATTCCCGTCCGTGTGCGCCCACCTGGATGCGCACGGCCTCGCGCAGGAGCGGATCCTGCCGGCCGAGCAGGGCGGCGACAGGAGCGACCGCAGCGGTTCCCCCGGCGAGGCGGGACTGCTCGCCGGCGGGCGCCCCGACGGCACGTCGCCCGGCGAGCGGGACCACTGGCGCCGCGTGGTGATCGAGAAGCCGTTCGGCCACGATCTCGAGAGCGCCCGGGCCCTCAACGGCGCCATCACCGAGGTGTTCGACGAGCGCAACGTCTTCCGCATCGACCACTACCTGGGCAAGGAAACAGTCCAGAACATCCTGGCGCTGCGCTTCGCCAACCAGCTGTTCGATCCGCTGTGGAACTCGCACTACGTCGACCACGTGCAGATCACAATGGCCGAGGACATCGGGCTGGGCGGACGCGCCGGCTACTACGACGGCATCGGCGCGGCACGCGACGTCATCCAGAACCACCTGCTGCAACTCCTTGCGCTCACCGCCATGGAAGAGCCGGTCAGCTTCGAACCGCGCGCCATCCAGGCGGAGAAGATCAAGGTGCTCTCGGCGACGCGACTGGCCGCGCCGCTGTCCGAGACCACGGCCCGCGGGCAGTACGCCCGCGGGTGGCAGGGCTCCGAGCAGGTGTGCGGACTGCAGGAGGAGAAGGGCTTCGCCGAGGGATCCACGACGGAGACCTTCGCGGCGATCACACTCGAGGTGGACTCGCGGCGATGGGCGGGAGTGCCGTTCTATCTGCGCACGGGCAAGCGGCTGGGGCGCCGGGTCACCGAGATCGCCGTCGTCTTCACCCGCGCGCCGCACTTGCCGTTCGACACGACGATGACCGAGGAACTCGGGCAGAACGCCCTGGTGATCCGGGTGCAGCCGGACGAGGGCATCACCGTCCGTTTCGGATCCAAGGTGCCGGGTTCGTCCATGGAGGTCCGTGACGTCAACATGGACTTCAGCTATGGGCAGGCGTTCACCGTCTCCTCTCCCGAGGCTTACGAGCGGCTCATCCTCGACGTGCTGCTCGGCGAGCCGTCACTGTTCCCCGTGGGCGAGGAAGTGGAACTGTCCTGGGCGATCCTCGAGCCCGTGCTCGAGGCGTGGGCGGCCGGCGGTGCGCCCGAGCCCTACGAGTCCGGCGGCTGGGGGCCGTCGTCAGCGGATGCGATGCTCCGCAGGTCCGGAAGGGAGTGGCGGCGCCCATGATCGTGGACCTGCCCGACACCACCACGAAGAACGTGATCCAGCGCCTCTACGAGGTCCGGGAGGCCGGCGGTGCGGTGACCTTGGGTCGCGTGCTCACCCTCGTGGTGGGAATCGGCGACGAGGCCGACACGGAACGGTCCATCGAAGCCGCCAACGAGGCGAGCCGTGAGCATCCGTGCCGCATCATCGTCGTCGTCCACCACTCCCGCTCGGAGCGTACGGTTCTCGACGCACAGATCCGAGTCGGGGCCGACGCGGGCGCATCCGAGGTCGTGGTGCTGCGGCTGCACGGCGCACTGTCTTCCCACAGCGACAGCGTGGTGACCCCGTTCCTGCTGCCGGATACGCCCATCGTCACCTGGTGGCCCGGCGACGGCCCGGACGTGCCGCGGGAGGATCCGCTGGGGCGCATCGCGCTGCGCCGGATCACCGGGCCGTCCACGGCGGAGCCGCGCGACCTGTTGCAGCGGCGGTGGTCGGGCTATGCGAGCGGCGACACCGACTTGGCGTGGCCCGCCATCACGGCGTGGCGCGCCCTGCTGGCGACGGCCGTAGAGCATCCCGAGTTCTCGCCGATCGACCGCGCCGAGGTCACTGGCCCAGCGGACGATCCATCCGCAGACCTGCTGGCCGGGTGGCTGGCCACCGCGCTCGACGTGCCCGTGATCCGGCGCAACGGCGCCGAGGGGGCCGCCCTGCACTCGGGCGACGACACCGTGTCGCTGATGCGCGTTTCGGACACCGTCGCCGTCCTGAGCCGGCCGGGCGAACGGGACAGCCGGGTGGCGCTGGCGCACCGCCATGAGTGGGACTGCCTCGCCGAGGAGCTCCGGCGGCTGGACCCGGACGAGATCTACGAGGACGCGCTGGCAGGCGCAGCGCGCGTCACCTACGAGTCCTGACGGCCGCGCGCCCTCCCCGCGGGCGACCGAACGTACACCGGATCCGCGCCCCCCGGGCGGACGGGAAGGAGCTGGAATGACCACCGAGATCGTCCGCGAAGCCGACCAGGACGGCATCGTCACCGCTGCGGCCGACCGACTCACTGCGCTCATCGCTGAGGCCATCGCGCAACGGGGCCGTGCCCGCGTGGTGCTCACCGGCGGCGGTGCCGGCATCGGATTGCTGGCCGCGCTGCGCACCGCGGACGTCGATTGGCACAACGTCGAATTCTTCTGGGGCGACGAGCGCTTCGTCGCCGCGGACGACCGCGACCGCAACGAACTGCAGGCGCGTGAAGCGTTGCTCGATCACGTGCACGTCGACCAGGCCCTGGTCCATCCGATGCCCGCCGACGACGGCGTCTTCGCCGGGGATGTCGATAGGGCAGCACGCTGGTACGCGGGGCTCGTCGAGCCGGTCGACGCGTTCGACGTGCACCTGCTGGGGATGGGCGGCGAGGGCCACATAAATTCGATCTTCCCGCGCTCGCCGGCCGTGGCGGAGCAGGCGGCCACCGCGATGCCGGTAAGGGATTGCCCCAAACCCCCGCCGACCCGCATCACGCTGACGCTTCCGATGGTGCGGCGCGCCCGGCAGGTGTGGTTGCTGGTGGCGGGCGGAACCAAGGCGGAGGCGGCGGCCGCCGCAATGGCCGGGACGGACGCGGTCGACGTGCCCGCGGCGGGCGCCGTGGGCAGCGAGAAAACCGTGTGGTTCCTCGATGACGCGGCGGCCGTCGCGCTCTGAACACCGAGACGACGCCGGCCCCGGGAACGCCTGAGCGTTCCCGGGGCCGGACCACGTCACGTGGCTACTGGTACTTGACCACCAGGCCGATGCCGATGATGGCGACGAACCAGATCAGTGCGGTGATCACCGTGAAGCGGTTCAGGTTCTTCTCCGCCACCGTCGACCCCGACAGGTTGGAGGCCATGCCGCCGCCGAAGAGGGTGGACAGACCGCCGCCCTTGGCCCGGTGCAGCAGAATCAGCACGCACAGCAGGATGCTGGTCGCGATGACGAGGATTTGCAGGAACAGTTCCATGTGCGGATCAGTGCTGCCCTTCTGGCTTCTGGGTCGTCGGAGTCAGGGTCGTCGGAGTCGGGGTCGTCGGGGTCGGGGTCGAGGCGAATCGGATCGCAGGCGGCCGCTGCGGGCGCGCACGTCGCCGCCGATGTTACCCGCCGCGGGCCCACCTGCAGCGCACCGGCCAAAGGAGCACGTTGCCGCTCTCCCCTGACCGGTGCCGCTCCGGTTCACGGCAGGGGACCGCCCGCGGCGATCGCGCAGAGTGTGGCGAACTCGTCGGCTTTGAGCGAGGCACCGCCGACGAGCGCGCCGTCGACGTCGTCTTTGGTGACGATGTCCCCCACGTTCTTCGCGTTGACCGAACCGCCGTAGAGGATCCGGAGACCGGCGGCCACCGCGTCGGAGGCCAGGCCGGATACGGCCTCGCGGAGGGCAGAGCACACCTCCTGGGCGTCCTCAGGCGTGGCCACACGTCCGGTGCCGATCGCCCAGACCGGCTCGTAGGCGATCACGCACTGCGCGATCTGCTCTGCGGACAGCCCGGCGAGCGAACCGCGGACCTGTTTCACGCAGTGGTCCACATGCTGACCGGCCTCGCGGATCTCGAGCCCCTCGCCCACGCAGACGATGGGCGTCAAGCCGTGCGCGAGCGCGGCGGCGGCCTTCTGCGCCACCGTCGCATCGTCCTCACCGTGCAGGGAACGCCGCTCGGAATGCCCGACGACCACGTAGGTGCACCCGAGCTTGGCCAGCATGGCACCGCTGACCTCACCGGTGTAGGCGCCGGAGGCGTGCACCGAGACGTCCTGCGCCCCGTAGGTGAGGAGCAGCTTGTCGCCCTCCACCAGCGTCTGCACGCTGCGGATGTCGGTGAACGGCGGGATGACCGCGACGTCGACCTTGTCGAAGTACTTCGCCGGCAGTGAGAACGAGATCTTCTGCACCAGCGCGATGGCCTCGAGGTGGTTGAGGTTCATCTTCCAATTGCCGGCGATGAGCGGTGTGCGGGGCATGACGGTCCTACCCTTCGGTGGTCGGTGCGGACGGGGCTGTCGGCGACGGAGCGTCGTCGAGGACGGCCAGGCCGGGTAGCTCCTTGCCCTCCAGGTACTCCAACGAGGCGCCGCCGCCCGTCGAGATGTGGCTGAATCCGTCCTCGGCCAGGCCGAGGGTGCGCACCGCGGCCGCGGAGTCGCCGCCGCCGACCACGCTGAACGCGCCGTCCGCAGTGGCCTCGATGATCGCCTCGGCGATACCGCGCGTGCCCGCGGAGAACCGCTCGAACTCGAACACGCCCATGGGCCCATTCCAGAACACGGTGCGGGCCGCGCGCAGCACCGCAGCGAAGCGGGAGACCGATTCGGCGCCGATGTCCAGGCCCATCCACCCGTCGGGGATCCCGTCGGCGGGCACCGTCTTGGCCTCCGCGTCGGCGGCGAATCCATCGGCGACGACGATGTCGCACGGCAGGTGGATGACGTCAGCGAAGCGGTCGAGCAGGTCCTTGCAGGTGTCGACCATCTCCTCCTGCAGCAGCGAGGATCCTACGGGCAGTCCCTGCGCGGCGAGGAAGGTGAAGCACATCCCGCCGCCGATCACCAGGGTGTCGAACTTGGGTGCGAGCGCTTCGATCACCGCGAGCTTGTCCGACACCTTGGAGCCGCCGAGCACCACCGCGTTGGGCCGCTCGGCGCCCTCGGTGATGGTGCGCAGCACGTCGACCTCGGCCGCCACGAGCGTGCCCGCGTAGTGCGGAAGCAGCTTCGCGACGTCGAAGACGGAGGCCTGCTCGCGGTGCACCACGCCGAAGCCGTCCGACACGAACGCGCCGTCGCCGCCGGTCAGCGCGGCGAGCTCGCCTGCGAGCGCGGCACGCTCGGCCGCGTCTTTGCTCGTCTCCCGCGGGTCGAACCGGATGTTCTCCAACAGCATCACATCGCCGTCGGTGAGCCCCTCGGCGCGCGCCTGCGCGTCGATGCCCACCACGTCGGCCGCCAGCTGGACGTACCTGCCGAGCGCGTCGCCGAGGCGGGCGGCCACCGGGGCCAGGGACAGCGCCGGGTCGACGGCACCCTGGGGCCGGCCGAGGTGCGCCATCACGATGACTTTGGCCCCGGCGTCCGCCAGCGCGGACAGCGTGGGCACCGAGGCGTCGATGCGCCCGGCGTCGGTGATCGTGGCGCCGTCGAGCGGCACGTTGAGGTCGGAACGCACCAGCACGGTGCGACCCTCGACCCCCGCCGCCAGCAGGTTCTGCAGTGTCTTGACAGTCATCGCCGCAGAGTCCTCCCGGATCAGAGCGACTTGCCGACGAGGTCGACGAGGTCCACGAGCCGGTTGGAGTAGCCCCACTCGTTGTCGTACCAGCTCACGACCTTGATCTGGTCGTCGATGATCTTGGTCAGCGGGGCGTCGTAGACGCTCGAGTGCGGGTCGGTGACGATGTCCGACGACACGATGGGGTCGGTGCTGTACTTGAGCACGCCCGCCATCGGGCCCTCGGCGGCGGCCTTCATCGCCGCGTTGACCTCGTCGAGGGTCGCCTTGGTGCGCACGTTGACGGTGAGGTCGGTGACCGAGCCGGTGGGGATCGGGACCCGCAGCGCATAGCCGTCCAGCTTGCCCTGCAGCTGCGGCAGGACCAGGCCGATGGCCTTGGCGGCGCCGGTGCCGGTGGGCACCACGTTGACGGCGGCGGCGCGGGCGCGGCGCAGGTCCTTGTGCGGGCCGTCCTGCAGGTTCTGGTCCTGCGTGTAGGCGTGCACGGTGGTCATCAGGCCTTTCTCGATGCCGAAGGAGTCGTCGAGGACCTTCGCGATGGGACCGAGGCAGTTGGTGGTGCACGAGGCGTTCGAGATGATCGTCTGCGAGCCGTCGTACTTGTCGTCGTTCACGCCCATGACGACGGTGAGGTCCTCGCCCTTGGCAGGGGCGGAGATGATGACCTTCTTGGGGCCGCTCTGCAGGTGGCCGCGCGCCTTGTCGCCGTCGGTGAAGATGCCGGTGGACTCGACGACCACGTCGACGTCGAGGTCGCCCCACGGGATGGCCGCCGGGCCCTCCTTGATGGCGAAGGCCTTGATACGCCGGGTGCCCACGACGATCTCGTCGCCCTCGAGCGCGACCGGCTCGGGGAACCGGCCCAGGATCGAATCGTACTTGAGCAGGTGGGTGAGGACGGCGGGGTCGGTGAGATCGTTGACCGCGACCACCTCGATGCTGGTGTCGCCCTTGGCGCGCTGTGCCTCGACGGCGCGGAAGAAGTTGCGGCCGATGCGGCCGAATCCGTTGATGCCTACCCGGACAGTCACTGTTCGCTCCTTACATAGCCGTATCGGTGCCGCCGGCGGGCAGGCTGTGCCGTCGGCGGCCCCTAGGCCGAGTTCTTCTTCGGTCGGTCTTGCTGCGGTACACCCCGGACGCGGCGCGCCCTGCCGGGGAAGCTCAGTGCGCTCGCGTCGATCCTAGTCGGTCGCCTGCGGCGCCCTGACCGAGCATCGCCGCGGCTCGCGCCGCTCCCTGACACGGCCCCATTCAAGCCTCATCGAGCAGCTCGGGGGTGACCGCGGACTCGGTGTCCGGGATGCCGAGTTGGGCGGCCTTGCGGTCCGCCATCGACAGGAGCCGTCGGATCCGGCCGGCGACGGCGTCCTTGGTCATCTCCGGATCCGCCAGCTGCCCGAGCTCTTCGAGCGACGCCTGCCGGTGCTTGATACGCAGCTCGCCGGCCTCGGCCAGGTGCGCGGGCACTTCGTCGCCGAGGATCTCGAGAGCCCGCCCCACCCGTACCGCGGCGGCCACCGCGGCACGCGCCGAGCGGCGGAGGTTGGCGTCGTCGAAGTTGGCGAGCCGGTTGGCGGTGGCGCGCACCTCGCGGCGCATGCGGCGCTCCTCCCAGACCATGCGCACCTCGTTGACACCCATCCGCGTGAGCAGCACGCCGATGGCCTCTCCGTCGCGCACCACCACACGGTCGGCGCCGCGGACCTCGCGGGCCTTGGCGGAGACGCCGAGCCGCCGGGCCGCGCCGACGAGTGCCAGCGCGGCCTCCGGTCCCGGCGCGCCTACCTCCAGAGCCGACGACCGCCCGGGTTCGGTGAGCGAACCGTGCGCGAGGAACGCGCCACGCCAGGCGGCCTCCGAATCGAGCACGCTGCCCCCGACGACCTGCGGCGGCAGACCGCGCACCGGCCGGCCGCGCTGGTCGAGAAGCCCGGTCTGCCGGGCCAGGCCCTCTCCGTCGCGGCCGACCCGTACCACGTACCGGCCCGACTTGTGCAGACCGCCGGGGCTGAGGACGCGCACCTCGCAGGAATAGCCGTACAGGTCGTGGATGCCCTTGCGCAGCCGCCGGGCGGTGGCGCCCAGGTCCACCTCGGCCTCCACCACCACCTGGCCGCCGACGATGTGCAGCCCGCCGGCGAAGCGCAGCAGCGACGCGACTTCGGCGCGCCGTGCGCTGGTGTGGGTCACCACCACCCGGGCGAGTTCATCTTTGACATCGGCTGTCATCGCCACGATGCGTCAGTCCCCTTCCGTTCCGGCCGCGGGCCGCTCCGGACCGGCGGTGTGCAGCGTGCGTTCTGAAGTGGTGGTGCGTTCCGAAGTGGTGACGTCCGTGCCCGGCAGGTCTATGCCGGCGAGCGCGGCGAGCGCATCGGCGAGACGTCCTGGCTCGTGGGTGAACGTGCCGGGCACGGCGAGTTCGCGGTAATGCACGGCGGCGCCGAACCTGTCCGCGGCGCGTCCGACGTTGTCGCGTTCCCCTTGCGCGTGCACCGCCGCCGCGTCCGCCAGCACCGTGTCCACCCGGAAGTCCGGCGCGTGCTGGGCCAGCACCTGCAGATGGCGTTCGGTGGAGAACCCCGCCGTTTCGCCCGGCTCTGCGGTCAGGTTGAGCACCACCACTTTGCAGGCGGTCGATTGCTGGAGCGCCGCGTACAGCTCCGGCACCAGCAGATGCGGGATCACGCTCGTGAACCAGGAGCCCGGCCCCAGCACGACGACGTCCGCCGCGCGGATCGCGCGGACCGCCGCGGGGACCGCCGGGGGGTCGGCCGGGAGCAGCCGCACCCGCCGCACCCGCCCGGGCGTGGTGGCCACGGCGACCTGGCCGCGTAGCGTGCGCACCACCCGCGGGTCGTCCTCGAGCCCCGTCACCTCGGCGGCGATCTCCAGGGGCACCCGCGCCATGGGGAGTACCGCGCCCTGCACGCCGAGCACGCCCGCCAGCTCGGCGAGAGCGGCCACCGGGTCATCGAGCAGCTCGGTGAGCCCGGCGAGCACGAGGTTGCCCACCGAGTGCCCCGCGAGCGCTCCGTTGCCGCGGAACCGGTGCTGGAGGAGGTCCGTCCACAGGCCGCCGCGCTCGTCCGGCGCGGACAGTGCCGCCAGCGCCATGCGCAGGTCACCCGGCGGGATGATGTCGAGTTCCGAGCGGATCCGCCCGGACGAGCCGCCGTCGTCTGCGACGGTGACCACCGCCGTCACATCGTCGCTGAAGCGGCGCACCGCGCTCAGGGTGGCGAACAGGCCGTGTCCGCCGCCGAGGGCCACCACCGACGGGCCGCGCGGGTCGCGGGTCATTCGCGCCCCAGATCGCGGTGCACCACGCCCACCCCTAGCGCCGGGTTCTCCGCCAGCAGCGCTCCCAGCGCTTCCGACATCGCCACGCTCCGGTGCTTGCCGCCGGTGCAGCCGATGGCGGTGGTGACGTAGAACTTGCCCTCGCGCTGGTACCCGTCGATGGTCAGCTGCACCAGCCGGCTGTAGGTGCGCAGGAACTCCGCGGCGCCCGGCTCGGCCAGCACGTAATCGCTCACAGCGGCGTCGCGCCCGGTCAGCCCACGCAACCCGTCCACCCAGTAGGGATTGGACAGGAAACGCACGTCCGCCACCATGTCGGCGTCGGTGGGCAGGCCGTACTTGAAGCCGAACGACTGCACGGTCACGCGGACGGTGCGCGGCTCGGACCCGCCGAAGAGGGTCTCCATCTTCTCCCGGAACCTCTGCACCGACGACGACGAGGTGTCGATGACGACGTCCGCGGACATGCGAAGGGTGGCCAGCATGGCCCGTTCCGCCGCGATCGCCTCGGCAAGGGTGCCCGAGTGCTGCAGCGGATGGCCGCGCCGCACCTGCTCGAAGCGGCGCACCAGCACGTGGTCCGACGCGTCGAGGAACAGGACCCGTGGCGCTCCCCCGCGGGCGATCACGTCGTCGCCCACCGCGTCCAAGTCACCCGAGAACGTCTTGCTGCGGACGTCGACGACGACGGCCAGCCGCTCGATGCGGGTGCCCTCGCTGAGGCCGTAGTCGACCAGGGTGGGGACCAGCTGCGGCGGCACGTTGTCCGCCACGTACCAGCCGAGGTCTTCGAGCAGCTTGGCGGCCGTGCTGCGCCCCGCGCCGGACAGACCGGTGACGAGCAGCACGTCCATCGCGGTGGCGGAAGAGCCGACGGCGGGACCTGCGGCGGCGGGACCTGCGGCGGCGGGACCTGCGGCGGGTGTCGCGTCACTCACTGGGCGGTCTCACCTGTCCGTTCGATCGTCTCGGCGGCATCGTCCTTCTCCCCGACCTCAGTGGGCGGGTCGGCCGGCGTGCCGGGGGCATCGGTTGCGGGGTCATCGGTTGTGGGGCCGCCGTGAAGGTGCTCGGCGATGGTCCGGGCCGTCGCCGCGCCGATACCCGGCACCTGCGTCATCTCGTCAACGGTAGCCTCTCGCAACCGCGCGAGCGACCCGAAATGGCGCACCAGTGCGGTACGCCGCACCTCGCCGAGCCCCGGGACGGCGTCGAGCGCCGAGGCGGTCATCCTGCGGGACCGTTTGCTGCGATGGAAGCTGATGGCGAACCGGTGCGCCTCGTCGCGCACCCGCTGCAGCAGGTACAGCGCCTCGCTGCCCCGTGGCAGGATCACCGGCTCGTCGTCGCCCGGCAGCCACACCTCCTCGAGCCGCTTGGCCAGGCCGGCCAGGGCGACGTCGGTGACTCCGAGTTCGTCGAGCACCTCGGCCGCCGCCGCCACCTGGGGGGCGCCGCCGTCGACCAGGTAGAGGTTGGGCGGATAGGCGAAGCGGCGGGGCCGGCCGGTGGCCGGGTCGATGGACGCCTCCGGCGCCAGATCACCGCCGTCGGCGTCACCGTTGTGCGCGCCGCCGCCGTCCGGTCCGCCGGTGCCCGCGTCCGTCTGCGCGTCCGCCCGGTGCCGTTTGAACCGCCTGCGTGTCACCTCGGCGATGCTGGCGACATCGTCGGAGTGCCCGTCGCCGGCGGCCTCCTTGATCGCGTAGTGACGGTAGTCGGACTTCTTGGCGAGCCCGTCCTCGAACACCACCAGCGAGGCGACGACGTCGGTCCCCTGCACGTGGCTGATGTCGACGCATTCGATTCGCAGCGGGGCGTCGTCCAGGTCGAGGGCGTCCTGGATGCCCTGCAGCGCGGCGCTGCGCGTGGTCAGGTCGCCGGCGCGCTTGAGCTTGTGCAGGGCGAGCGCCTGCTCGGCGTTGCGCCGGACCGTTTCGGCCAGATCCTTCTTATCGCCGCGCCGGGGGACGCGGATGCGGACGGCCGTGCCGCGGATCCCGCCGAGCCAGGCGGACAGCTGGCCGGCGTCCGCGGGCATCTCCGGGACGAGGATCTGGCGCGGCACGACGCCGCGCGCGTCCGCCTCGTCCAGGCCGGAACGGCGTGCCTGGTCGGACTCGCCGCCGTAGAACTGGGTGAGGAACTGCTCGACAAGCTCGGGAGACTCGGCGCTCTCGACCCGTTCGACCACCCACCCGCGTTGCCCGCGCACGCGGCCGTCGCGCACGTGGAACACCTGCACGGCCACCTCGAGGTCGTCGTAGGCGAAGGCGACGACGTCGGCGTCGGTGCCGTCCCCGAGCACCACCGACTGCTTCTCCAGCGCCTTGTGCAGTGCCCCCAGGTCATCGCGCAAACGGGCGGCGCGTTCGAAGTCGAGATCCTCCGAGGCCTCGAGCATCTTGCGCTCGACCTGTTTGATCAGCCGCGTGGTGCGGCCGGCGAGGAAGTCGCAGAAGTCGTCGACGATCGCGCGGTGCTCGTCCACCGACACCCGGCCCACGCAGGGTGCCGAGCACTTGCCGATGTACCCGAGCAGGCAGGGGCGGCCCAGCTGCTGGTGGCGCTTGAGCACGCCCGTCGAGCAGGTGCGGGCGGGGAACACCCGTAGTAGCTGGTCGAGGGTCTCGCGGATGGCCCAGGCATGCGAGTACGGGCCGAAGTAGCGGACCCCTTTGCGGCGGGGGCCCCGGTAGACGAACAGGCGCGGGATCTCTTCTCCCACGCTCACCGCGAGCATCGGGTAGGTCTTGTCGTCGCGGTACCGCACGTTGAAGCGGGGGTCGAACTGCTTGATCCAGTTGTACTCCAGCTGCAGCGCCTCGACCTCGGTGCCCACGACCGTCCACTCCACCGATCCGGCGGTGGTCACCATGCGCCGCGTCCGCGGGTGCAGCGTGGACAGGTCGGCGAAGTAGTTGCTCAGCCTGTTGCGCAGGTTCTTGGCTTTGCCGACGTAGATGACGCGGCCGTCGGGGGCGCGGAACTTGTAGACGCCGGGCTCGGTGGGGATGGTGCCCGGGGCGGGGCGGTAGGTGGTGGGATCCGGCACGGCTCCAGGCTATCGCGTCACCCGCCGCGGGCCGCTACTTCTGGCCGTCCGCCGGACGCCCGGTCCCGTCCGCGTACAGCCGCTGCAGGGCGCGGAAGCGCTTGACCGACTCCACCGACCGGCCCCGGTCGTTGATCTGCACGGCCAGCACGGGCACGTATTCGTCGTCGGGAAGGTCGATGCGCGCCCACGACGCGCCCTCCGGGAACGCGATCCGCTGGACGAGGTCCCAGGGGATGAACTTGTCGCTGAACAGGTTCCGCACGGTGACTCCCGCCGGACCCACGCGCAGCCGCGGGCGGGTGAAAAGGAGCGCCGCGCACCCCATCAGCACGCCGATCAGCGCGATGGAGATCTGGTCCCATACGCGGAAGTGCACGCCGGTGTCGGCGACCCGCAACAGCGAGCCGAGCACGGTGAACACCACGACGAGGAACGCGGCGACGGCGATCGCGTACAGGCTGCTGCGCCGGGACCGCGCCACCATGTCCCACTGGAGCCGGTCCGGGTCGGCCGTGTCGGCCGCCCGCGCCCGTCCGCCGCCCGTCTCCGCGTCGTCCACCATCGATCCGCCCTCCACGGTCATGCCGCTCCGTCCCGCAGCCGCCGCAACGTGGTAGCCACGTCGAGCGCCGCCATCGTCGCCTCGCCGCCCTTGTCCTCGATCGACCCGGGCAGCCCGGCGCGGTCCAGCGCCTGCTGTTCGGTGTCCGTGGTGAGGACTCCGTTGCCGACGGGGGTCGACTCGTCGAGGGCGACGCGCGTCAGCCCCGCCGTCACCGCGTCGCACACGTACTCGAAGTGGGGCGTGCCCCCGCGGATCACCACGCCCAGCGCCACGACGGCGTCGTGCGTGCGCGCCAGTTCCTGTGCCACCACAGGCAGTTCCACGGCGCCGGCGACGCGGACCACGGTGGGCCCCGCCACTCCGGCCATGTCCGCCGCGCGCAACGCCCCGGCCAGCAGCGCGTCGTTGATCTCCCGGTGCCAGTGGCCCGCGACGATGCCGAGCCGCAGCCCCGCCGCGACGGAGCCGTAATCGACCGGCCTGCCCTCACCGCTCATGCCGGCCCCCCGTCGCCGGCGGTGACGACGCTCTCCGCGCCGGACGCCGTGGGGTCGAAATCGTCCAGCCCGATCAGATCGTGCCCCATGCGGTCGCGCTTGGTGCGCAGGTAGCGCAGGTTCTCGGCCGTCGCACGCACCGGCATCGGCACCCGCTCGGTGATGGTGAGCCCGTAGCCGCCCAGTCCGACCCGCTTCGCGGGGTTGTTGGTGAGCAGTCGCATCGACTTCACGCCCAGATCCACCAGGATCTGGGCGCCCAGGCCGTAGTCGCGGGCGTCCGCCGGCAACCCCAACTCCAGATTGGCGTCCACGGTGTCGCGGCCGGCGTCCTGGAGCTGGTATGCCTGCAGCTTGTGCATCAGGCCGATGCCGCGCCCCTCGTGCCCCCGCATGTACAGCACGACGCCGCGGCCCTCGTCGGCGACCATCTGCATGGCCGCGTCCAACTGCGGGCCGCAATCGCAGCGCAGCGAGCCGAACACGTCGCCGGTGAGGCACTCCGAGTGCACGCGCACGAGCACGTCGGCCCCGTCGCCGATGTCGCCGCACACCAGCGCCACGTGTTCGACGTCGTCGTGCACGCTCTCGTAGCCGACGGCGCGGAACGCGCCGTGCGCGGTGGGGATGCGGGCGTCGGCCACGCGCGTGACGTGCTTTTCGTGCTTGCGCCGCCAGCTGATGAGGTCGGCGATGGAGATCATGGCCAGTTCGTGCTCGTCGGCGAAGACGCGCAGCTCGTCCGCGCGGGCCATCTCGCCATCGTCCTTCTGGCTGACTATCTCGCAGATCGCCCCGGCCGGACGCAGCCCCGCGAGCGCGGCGAGGTCCACCGCGGCCTCGGTGTGCCCGGGGCGGCGCAGGACCCCGCCCTCCTTGGCCCGCAACGGCACCACGTGGCCGGGGCGGGTGAAGTCCTCGGCGCCGCTGCCGCCGTCGGCGAGCATCCGCATGGTGCGGGCGCGGTCGGCAGCGGAGATCCCGGTGGTCACGCCCTCGCGCGCGTCGACGGTGACGGTGTAGGCGGTGCCGTGCTTGTCCTGATTCACCGTGTACATCGGCGGCAGCGCCAAGCGTTCGCAGTCGGCCCCGGTCAGCGGTACGCACAGGTACCCGGAGGTGTAACGGACCATGAACGCGACGAGCTCGGGGGTGGCCTTCTCCGCGGCGAAGATGAGATCGCCTTCGTTCTCGCGGTCCTCGTCGTCGACCACGACGACCGCCTTGCCCGCGGCGATGTCGGACACCGCCCGCTCAATGCTGTCGAACCTCACGCAACGCTCCCATGGCAGCTCGTGGTCTCGCCCCGCGCACGCGCTCACGGCTTGACACCCGTGGACACCGGTGGGTGCCCCGATTCCCGACTATGAGGGTAGGCCCTGCGGGCCCGGTGCGGCCGCACCGGCTCCCAGAAGGCGTTCGACGTACTTGGCGATGACGTCCACCTCCAGATTCACCCGGGTGCCGGCGGCAGCGGTCCCCAGCACGGTCGACGCCAAGGTGGTGGGGATCAAAGACACCTCGAACCAGTCCTGACCCGCCTCGTCGACGCCCAGCGCGCTCACCGTGAGCGAGACGCCGTCGACGGTGATCGAGCCCTTCTCCACCACGTAGCGCGCGGACGGCGTGGGCACCGCCACCCGCACGACCTCCCAGTGCTCGTACGGAGTGCGGGAGACCACGGTCCCCACGGTGTCGACGTGGCCCTGCACGATGTGTCCGCCCAGCCTGGACGAGACGGCGGCGGCGCGTTCGAGGTTGACCGGGCTGCCCACGCGCAGGTCGCCCAGCGACGAGCGGGAGAGCGTCTCGTGCATCACGTCGGCGGTGAACGCGACGGCCCGCGTCCCGCCGGCTCCGGCGCCGTCCCCGCCGGTCGCCGCGCGCTCTGCCGCGCCGGGCTCCAGCAGGTCGACGACGGTGAGGCACACCCCGTTGACGGCGATCGAATCGCCGTGGCCGGCGTCCGAGGTGACCAGCGGCCCGCGCACGGTGAACCGCGACGAGTCGCCCATGACGGCGACCGCGGTGATCTCACCGACCTCTTCGATGATTCCCGTGAACAATCGCGTGGTCCTCTCGTTCGCCGGCGGTCGGCACGACCGCCGGCACGGTCACTGTCCGGTCACCCGATCGTAGGTCAGCAGCAGGTCGTCGCCGAGCGCGCGCACCGCAGTGCGCCGCAGCCGCAGCGCGTCGCCGATGCTGAGGGCTCCCCCGCCGGCGACGGCGAGCTGCCCGTCGCCGAGCAGCGCCGGCGCTAGATACTGCTCGACACGGTCGACCAGGTCGGCAGCGAGGAACGCCCCCGCGAGCCGCGGCCCGCCCTCGACCTGCACGTCGCAGCAATCGGCGGAGAGGCGCTCGATCACGCTTGCCGGGTCGTGGCCGGGGATGACGAGCGTGCGCGCGGCGGAATCGAGAATCCTGCTTCCCGCGGGTACGGGCCGGTCGCCCACGACCACCCGCAGCGGCTGGTGCGCGCGAAGCGAGCCGTCGGGATTGCGGGCCGTCAGCGCCGGGTCGTCCGCGAGGACGGTGCCGGTGCCGACGAGGATGGCGTCGACCCGGGCGCGCCGCTCGTGCACCTCGGCGCGCGCCGTTTCGCCCGTGATCCAGCGGCTGGTGCCGTCGGGCGCCGCGACCCGCCCGTCGATGGTCGTGGCGATTTTGAGCGTGACCTCCGCCCGTCCGGTGCGCTGCCGGTGCAGCCACGGCCGCAGCGGCCCGGCCTCCACGTCGGCGGCCGACACGCCGCCGACCACCTCGACCCCTGCCCGGCGCAGCGTCTCCGCGCCCCCGGATGCTTGCGCAGTGGGATCGGCGATCGCGAAGACCACCCGCGCGATTCCGGCCTCGATCAGGGCGCGGCTGCACGGCCCGGTACGGCCGGTGTGATCGCACGGCTCGAGCGTGACGACGGCGGTGCCGCCGCGCGCCCGGGCCCCCGCCTGCGCCAGTGCGGCGGCCTCGGCGTGCGGGCCG
>NZ_JAENKO010000034.1 GCF_016599145.1 Tomitella cavernea | reverse complement strand
CCGAGACGCTGGCGGGCCTGCCGGACGGACCGGATGCCGGATCCGAACTGCGGCGCCGCGGCTGGGCGCGGGCGGACGACCTGCGCGCGTGGGGCGTGCCGGTGTCCGAGGGCGCGGGGCGTGGCGGCTGGCTGATCGACGACGCCGTGGCCGACGCGCTGGCGGCGCGGCTGGTGACGTTCGTGCACGAGGAGGACCGGCGCGACCCACTCGAACCCGGCGTTCCCGCGGAGGCGGCCCGCCACGCCTTGGCCCTCCCCGACGCGCACCTGGTGGACGCGGTGCTCGCGCGGCCGGCGGCGTCGGCGCTGCGGAGCACGGCCGGGCGCATCACTTTGGCCGGCGCCGCCGGAGGCCTGCCAGAGGCGGTGCGGGCTGCGGCGGATGAGCTGCGTGGGCGCCTGCACCGGAATCCGTTCGTGGCACCCACGGCCGGGGAGCTCGACGATCTCGGCCTCGGCCGGCGGCAACTGGCCGCGTGCGCCCGGGAGGGGCTGCTGGCCGAGGTGGGACCGGGGGTGTGGCTGACGCCCGGCGCCCCGGAGAAGGCCGCGTCGGCCCTGCGCGAGCTCCCCGCCCCCTTCACCCCCAGCCAGGCGCGTGCCCGCCTGGGGACGTCGCGGCGGGTGATGATGCCGCTGCTCGAACTCCTGGCGCGGCGAGGGCTGACCCGCAGGGTGGGCGACGACGGGCACGAAGTGGTGTGAACCCGATGCGGGACCAGTGAGTGTGTACCTACGCTTTCAGGGCCGAGACCGTAGGCATGCGTACACCGGTCAGGTGGGGGACGATTCCCGGTCACGCCGTTCGCGCTGCGGCACCACGGTGTAGCGGGGATCGTGCGCGGAGGCCTGCCCGGCGTGGAACATCGCGAACCGCGTGCAGGCGGAGCCGGCGGTGAGCGCCAGCCCCGACAGGGCACTGGCGATCCGGCTTCTCCGCACCGCCACGGCCCCCAAAGCACCGGTGGCGGTCAGCGCGGTGGCGGCCGTGTGCAGCGTGCCGGCCGTGCCCTGACGCAACGGCTCAGCCGCGATACCCATGCTGTGCTGCATGATCCGCGAGGCACCGAGCTCCAGTACCGCCCCGCCGACGGCCATGTTCCGCGCCGGTCCGGACTCGTCGAGCGGGCCTGCCACGAGCCCCATTCCGCCGGAGGCGGCCGCCGCGGAGCCGACGAACACGAACGGCAGCTCCCGTTTGGCCGCGTGCCAGCTGGGAGTCGCGGTATCGGTGAGCAGTACGGCGGTGTAGGAGGCGACGGCGGGCGCGATGAGGGCGGCGACGATCCCGCCGGGACGGCCCGCGACCCCGAGCATCCGCCCGGGCCTGCTGCGGCGCACCGGATCAGGCATGAGCCCGAGCAGCTCTCCGCCCGTGGCCAGCGCGTTGAAGGGGCCGTAGGCGGACAGGATCCAAGTGCCTACGCTCATCGGCGACGTCACCTTGGCCACCCGCAGCATGTGGTGGAACCGTGCCGGCCGGCCGAGGTCGTGGATGAGGGCGAACAGGCTGCCCGCGATGGCGCCGGAGGCGACGAGGCGCGCGGACCGGCGCTGGCGCGGCAGCCCCGCCAGGTCGGCGCCGGCCGCGAGCAGCGAGGACCCGCCCGCGAGGCCGCCGAGGAACAGGTACGCCGGAATGTCCGCCTGCCACGGCGAGGCCTTTACGACGGGACGCCCGTAGTAGGAGGTGAACTCGGCGTCGGGCACCATGGCCTGCTCGCCGCGGCCGCGCTGCCGCTTACGCTTGCCGCCGCCCCGCCGTCGCACATTCTGTTCGGTCACCGTCGTCCCCCTCCGGCGCCGATGAAGGCCGCCGCCGCCCCGCCGAGCAGGGTGGCGGCAGCCAGTACCGCTTGCCGCCACATGTCCGGCAGGTCCTTGGTGGTGACCACCGGATCGGGCGGCAGGCCGTAGACCTCGGGCTCGTCGAGCAGGAGGAAGAACGCGCCGGTGCCGCCGACCCCATCGCCCGGATCGTGCCCGTAGAGCTGCGCGGTGGTCTCGCCGGATTCGACGAGCATGTCCAGCCGGCCCTGTGCGCGTTCGCGGAGCTCGTCGAGGTCGCCGAACTGGATCGACTCGGTGGGACAGGCCTTCGCGCACGCGGGCTCCATGCCGTCCGAGAGCCGGTCGTAGCAGAGCGTGCATTTCTGCGCCAGACCCACCGCGGGGTCGCCGGCGGGGCCGTCGCGGCGGTCGATCACCCCGTAGGGGCATGCCGGGACGCAGTAACCGCAGCCGTTGCAGATGTCGTCCTGCACCACGACGGTGCCGAACTCGGTGCGGAACAGCGCGCCGGTGGGGCACACGTCCAGGCAGGCGGCGTGCGTGCAGTGTTTGCACACGTCGGATTCCATGAGCCAGCGGAAGTCCGCGTGCTCGCGGTGTTCCGGGTCGGCGCCGGGGAGGGTGGCGGTGGGCAGGCCGAGGTCGACGGTGTCGGGCAGCGCGCCGCCCTGCCCGGCGGCCGGCAGTTGCTGCTCGATGAAGGCGACGTGCCGCCAGGTGGAACCACCGAGTCCGCCGGTGTTGTCGTAGGACATGCCGGTGAGCGCGATCCCGTCCTCGGGCACCGCGTTCCACTCCTTGCAGGCCACCTCGCACGCCTTGCATCCGATGCACACCGATGTGTCGGTGAAGAAGCCCTTGCGCGGCGGCGGATCGGGGTAACCGGCATCGCGGGCCGGGTCGAAGCGTTCCCCGGGGTCCGCGCCGCGCCCGGGGCTGAAGAACGAGCGCCCCAGGCTCGACAGGAACCCGCCCTCGTCGGCGGATGGGTCGGTCACGGCCGTCACACCTCCGTTCCGGTCTCCGGCGTCACGCCCGCGCGGCGCCGGTACTCCTCGACATATTCCAGCAGGGCGGGGCCTCGTGGGCGCCTGCCCGGCTGCACGTCGCAGCTGGTCGACTTGGTGGCCGGGATCGAGACGTTGGGGTCCAGCGTCTGCGGCAGCAGGTCGTTGGCCGCGTCGCCGGTGCTGATCCCGTTGGGCCCCCAGTGGTACGGCAGCCCCACCTGGTGCAGCACCTGCCCGCCGACCCGCAGCGGCTTCATTCGTGGGGTCACCAGCACACGCGCCTCCACGGCGGTGCGGGCGGTGACGATGGTGGCCCAGCCGCCGTTGACCAGCCCGCGTTCCCGGGCCAGCTCGGGGCTGATCTCGCAGAAGAACTCCGGCTGCAGCTCCGACAGGTACGGCAGCGTCCGGCTCATCGCGCCCGCGGTGTGGTGCTCGGTGAGCCGGTAGGTGGTGAACACGTACGGGAACACCGCGCTGCCGGCCGCGCCGTGCGCCGGGTTGTAGCGGTTGTAGCGACCGGGGTGCATCTTGCGTGCCGGGTTGGACTGCTGCGGGTACAGCGGGTTGCGCAGCGGCGACTCGGGCGGTTCGTAGTGGGTGGGCAGCGGTCCGTCGTTGGTGCCCGCGGGTGCGAACAGCCAGCCCAGGCCGTCGGACTGCATGATGAACGGCTGGTCGCCGGCGATCGCGTCCTCCGCGCGTGCACCGCCCGGCGGCCGGTAGGAGGGCGGCTTGTGCGCTTCGAAGTCGGGCACGTCGTCTCCCACCCAACGTCCCTTCGCATCTGCCCCTTCGGTGGTGGCGGTCGCGTCCCACCAGACGTACTTCTTGCGCTCGCTCCAGGGGTTGCCGTCGGGGTCGGCGGAGGCGCGGTTGTAGAGCTTGCGGCGGTTGGCCGGCCACGCCCAGGCCCAGTCGGAGGAGATGGCGTTCTGCTCGGCGCGGGCGGGCCTCCGGTCGGATTGGTTGACACCGTCGGCCCCGATGCCGCAGTAGATCCAGCAGCCGCAGCGGGTCGAGCCGTCGTCGGCGAGCTGGGTGTAGCTGGTCAGCGGCGCGCCGTCCGGGCCGGTGCCGTTGATTTCCTCGAGCACCGAGACGGCGTCGGGCTCGTCGGTGCCCGGCTCGATGCGGTAGTCCCACGTGAGGTCCTGCAGCGGACGGTCGCGCTCGTCGGCGGAGCCGGCCACGCGCGCCTTGAGGATGCGGCCCAGGTGGTAGTAGAACCACAGTTCGCTGCGCGCGTCGCCCGGCGGCTCCACGGCCTGGCGGTGCCATTGCACCATGCGCTGGGTGTTGGTGAAGCTGCCCTGCTTCTCCACGTGGTTTGCGGCGGGGAAGAAGAACACCTCGGTGCCGATGTCCTCGGTGCGCATCTCGCCCGTATCGATCTCCGGGCCGTCCTTCCAGAAGGTCGCCGACTCGATGAGCGAGAGGTCCCGCACCACCAGCCAGTCCAGGTTGGCCAGGCCCGCGCGCTGCATCCGCCCGTTGGCGGTGCCCACCGCGGGGTTCTCGCCGACGAGGAAGTACCCGCCGCCGCCCTCGTTGATCTGGCGTTCCACCGTGGTGGTGGAGTCGTGCTTGCCGGTCAGCCGGGGCAGGTGGTCGTAGCAGTAGTCGTTTTCGGCGGTGGCCGCGTCGCCGAACCACGCCTTGAGCAGGCTCACCGTGTATTCGCGGTGGTGGCCCCAGAACCCGGCGGGGCGTTCGCCGGCGGCGACGTAGGCGACGAGGTCGGGGTGGGCGTGCGCGTCGGGCATGGCCAGGTAGCCGGGGAGCAGGTCGTACAGGGTGGGGATGTCGGTGGAGCCCTGGATGCTGGCGTGCCCGCGCAGCGCCATGATCCCCCCGCCGGGCCGGCCGATGTTGCCCAGCAGCAGCTGCAAGATCGCCGCGGTGCGGATGTACTGGACGCCCACGGTGTGCTGGGTCCAGCCGACGGCGTAACAGAACGCGGTGGTGCGCTCGCGGCCCGAGTTCTCGGTGAGCGCCCGCGCCACCTGCGCGAACTGCGCGGGCGGCACGCCGCAGGCCTCCTCGATGAGCGCGGGCGTGTAGCGGGCGAAGTGCCGCTTGAGGATCTGGAACACGCAGCGTGGATCCTGCATCGTGGGGTCGGTGTCGCCGGTGTACTGCCAGGTCTCGGGGTCGTAGGCGCGGCCGTCCTCGTCGAAGCCCGAGAAGAACCCGGCCAGGTCCTCGGTGTCGCGGAAGTCGGCCGAGACGATCTTGGCCGCGTTGGTGTAGGCGGCGACGTACTCGTGGAACCAGGCGTCGTTCTCGATCACATAGTGGATGAGCCCACCAAGGAAGACGATGTCGGCGCCTGCACGCACGGGCACGTGCTCATCGGCCACCGCCGAGGTGCGGGTGAAGCGCGGGTCGACGTGGATGATCTTCGCGCCCTTGCGCTTGGCCTCCATCACCCACTGGAAGCCCACCGGATGGCACTCGGCCATGTTGGAGCCCTGGATGATGATGCAGTCCGCGTTGGCGAGGTCCTGCAGGTAGCTTGTGGCGCCACCACGTCCGAACGAGGTTCCCAGACCGGGAACGGTGGAGGAGTGTCAAATGCGCGCCTGGTTCTCCACCTCCAGCGCGCCCAGCGCCGTGTAAAGCTTTTTCATCAGGTAGTTCTCTTCATTGTCCAGGGTGGCGCCGCCGAGCGACGCGAAGCCGGACGTGCGGCGCACGCGGGTGCCGTCGTCGGTCTCCCACTGCCAGAACCGGTCTCGCGCGTCCAGCACGCGGTCCGCGACCATCTCCATGGCCTCGTCGAGGCCGATCGGTTCCCACTCGGCGGCGTGCGGCTTGCGGTAGAGCACCGTCTCCGGCCGGCCGGGGTTGGTGACGAGCTGCTTGGAGGCCGAACCCTTGGGGCACAGCCGCCCGCGGGAGACGGGGCTGTCCGGATCTCCCTCGATCTGGGTGACCCGCCCGTCCTTGACGTAGACGTTCTGCCCGCAGCCGACGGCGCAGTACGGGCAGATGCTCTTGACCACCTTGTCCGCGGACGCGGTGCGCGGCGTGATCTCGAGGCTGCGGCGGGACTGCGCGGCGGCCCCGCGGCCGAGGATGTCGCCCCCGGAGAACTGGCGCCATACGGGCCACCCGCCTGACGATCGGCGTCCTGACACGGTGCACCTCCCGGCTCGTAGTCCACGCGCTCCGCAGTCCGCTCCGTCCACGGGCTTGCGCTGTGCCATACGCTACCCGGCTGGCCGAAGCGTCGCGGCCGTATCGACGAGCGAGTCCCGGGCGGTGGCTCCGGCCCCAGGGGTATCCCCTACAGCACCCTGAGCAATCTCATACTTTCGGTGGCGCGGAATCAGGCTCCCGACCGATGTGCCCGGGCGCCGAAGTGCGTCACAGTGCTCCGTATACGCCAGCACGTCCAGCATCGGTCGCGGTCTTCGTGCACACGGTCCGGGGTGACCTTGCGCACGCGCTGCCCGCGTCCGGCCTGGTCGCGCCGTGGCATCCATGGCTGGACTCACTAACAAGTGGTACCAACTAACACGAACCCGCAGCAGTCGTCACCGCCGCGCCACGCGCGGACGGTGCAGTACGGAGAGGCCGCCCGCATGGCATCGATACTGTTCCGCGTCGGAAAATTCTGTTTCCGGCACAAGTGGTGGATCATCGCGGCGTGGCTGGCGGCCCTGATCGCCGTGGCCTCGATGGTGCAGGCGTTCTCGCCCAAGTTCGCCAAGGACTTCTCGCTTCCGGGCACCGACGCGGGCATCGCCACCGAGCAGATGCAGGACTACTTCCCGCAGGTGATGACCAAGCAGGAGAACGCGTCCACCTCCGTGCTCATCCAGGCGGACGACGGACTGTCCCACCACACCGAGCAGATCGACGCGCTGGTGGCGGACCTCAAGGGGCTGCCGGAGGTCTCCGATCCGGCGTCCATCGCGAACCCGGTCGCCGTCGCAGAGGCCCAGCCGGAGCTGGCGCCGAGCGTGCTCGGCGACGACGGGCGCGTGGGGCTCATCCAGGTGGACCAGGACATCAACATGATGGACCTGACCGTCGACGACAAGACCGAGCTCACCGACATCCTCGACGAGAACCGCGGCGGCGGGCTGCAGGTGGAGGCGACCGGCGCGCTCATGCAGGTGATGTCGCCGGGAGGATCGGCCGAGCTGATCGGCTTCGCGGTGGCCTTCGTCGTGATGATCGTGGCCTTCGGGGCGCTGATCGCGGCGTTCATCCCGCTCGTCACGGGCCTGTTGGGTGTGGGGCTCACGATCATGCTCTTCACGCTGGGCGCGGAGTTCCTGTCCATCAACGAGTCGGCCACCGCCATCATCACGATGCTCGGCATCGCGGTATCGATCGACTACGCGCTGTTCATCGTCTCCAGATACCGCAGTGAGCTGCAGCGCGGCGGCGCCAAGGAGGACGCCGCCGGCCGGGCGGTGGGCACCGCCGGTAGCGCGGTCATCTTCGCCGGCCTCACCGTCATCATCGCCGTCGTCGCGCTCAGTGTCGTCGGCATCCCGATGATCACCCAGATGGGCGCCGGCGCGGGCCTGGCCGTGGCCGTCGCCGTACTCGCCGCGATCACGTTCATCCCCGCCCTGCTCGGTGCGTTCGGCCGTGTCGCATTCCTGCCGCGGATCCCGTGGATCAAGCACGCCGATCCGAGCGCGGGCGGCGAGACCAACGGCGAGCGCTTCGGCCGCGCGATGGTGCGTCGGCCCGTCCCCGTCATCATCGGCGGACTGGTGCTGCTGGCGCTCGCCGCGATCCCCATGTCCAAGCTGGAACTGGGGCTGTCGATGGAGAGCGACGACGAGGTGGCCGCGCTGGATCTGATGTCCGAGGGCTTCGGCGAGGGCGTCAACGGCCCGCTGTTCGCGGTGCTGCACAGTGACGACGGAAACGTGGCGGGCGCCGCCGACGCAGCGGTGAGCACGATCGCCACTCTCGACGACGTGGCCAACCCCCAGGCGCTTACCTGGGTGGGCAATGGCACGGCGGATCCGGCGAACCCCAACGTGGGCGCCGACTCCGCGCTGATCATGATCACCCCGGAAAGCGCGCCGGCCTCGCAGCAGACGCACGACCTGATGGAGAACATCCGCGACATCGCCCCCGACATCGAGGCGCAGGGCGCCGAGCTGCACGTGGGCGGCCAGACGGCGATCATGTCCGACCTGTCCGCCAAGCTCGACACCGCGCTGATCCCGTATCTGGTCGTGGTCGTGGGGCTCGCGTTCCTCATCATGATCGGCGTCTTCCGCTCGCTGTGGGTGCCCCTGATCGGCACCGTCGGGTTCATCTTCTCGGTGCTCGGCGCCTTCGGCGTGACGGTGGCCGTGTTCCAGGAGGGGTGGCTGGGGATCATCAGCCACACGCAGCCGATCCTGTCGTTCCTGCCGATCATGCTCATCGGGCTCGTGTTCGGCCTCGCCATGGACTACCAGGTGTTCCTGGTGACCCGCATGCGCGAGGAATACATGCACGGCATGAACGCCAAAGACGCCATCATCGCCGGCTACCGCCACGGCGCCCGCGTGGTCACCTCCGCTGCGCTCATCATGATCAGCGTGTTCGCGGCATTCATCCTCTCGCCGGACACCACCGCCAAAATGATCGGCTTCGCCCTTGCCATCGCCGTGTTCTTCGACGCCTTCATCATCCGCATGATGGTGGTGCCCGCAGTGCTCTCGCTGCTGGGCGACAAGGCATGGCGCCTGCCGAAGTGGCTGGACAAGCTGGTGCTCAACTTCGACATCGAAGGCGGCGCCATCAAGGATCGCGGCCTGGAGGCCGTGCCCGCAGGCGAGGGTGTCGATGACGGCGACGGCGGGCAGCCCGTGCCGGTAGGGTCCCGTTGATGTCCGGATCCCAGGCGCCCGCCCGTCCCTCCCCTTCGGTGGGCCGGGCGGGCGCACCCGCGAAGGTGTCTCTGCGCGAGAAGCAGAAGATCCGCACGCGCGGGGCGATCCGCGCGGCCGCGATGCGGCTGTTCACCGCGCAGGGATACGGCAACACCACGGTGGAGCAGATCGCCCACGAGGCCGAGGTGTCGCACACGACCTTCTTCCGCTACTTCCAGACGAAGGAGCAGGTGGTGCTCTCGCACGACCTGGACGGCGACATCGACGCGGCGCTCGCCGGGATCCCGCCCGGCCTCGGCCACTTCGATCTGCTGCGCAGGCTGATCCGGGAGATGTACCAGGTGCACGCCGCGGACGAGTGGACGAGCGACCCGCAGCGCATGGCGCTCATCGACGCCGAACCCGCGCTGCGCGAGGCGTACCAGCTGCAGAAGGAACAGAGCATCGCGGAGGCCGCCGAGTTCTTCGCCGAGTACCTGGACGTGGAGAGCGACGACTTCGCGTTGCGCGTGTTCATCGCCGCCGTCGGCGGGGTGGCCTTCCGGCTCATGGGCGAAGACGACCCGGGCTGCGTGCCCGACGGTACCGACCTCGACCGCGTGATGGCGGCCATCGACCTGCTCGAACGCGGGCTGCCGTTGGGGTAGCGGCGCGCTACGGCCACCGCCCCCACGCGGCGAGCACCCGCGCGGTGAGGTCGGCCTCGGCGCCCGGATCGTGCTCCGGCCCCAGCGCGCCGTGGTCCCGGAGCAGCGTGCGCACCGACGCACCCCGCTCGAGCAGGAACACGCCGAGCGCGGGATCGATCGTCACCGACGGCGCGGCGACGGACGCGATGTCCCACCCGTGCAGCACGAGCTCCTGCACCCGCAACACCAGCAACGTCGGCACGTCGATGTCGGCGAGCGGGTGGTGCAGTGTGATCGCCCTGTCGCGGTGTTCGGCGATGCGGTCGTCAAGGGCCGCCGACAGGCGCCGGTGCGCCGCCGCTGCGTCGTCGCCTGCGTGATCGGCGGTCCTGCTCCACGCCACCTCGGCGGCGTCGCCGCCGGAGAAGTAGTGCTCGTAGCGGATAGCCCCGCCCAGCACGTGGTTGGCGGCGTCGCGCAACGTCCATCCCGTGCAACGGCTGGCATCGTCGCCGGTGAGGTCGGTGCGCGCGAGCACCGCGCCGAAATCGTCCGTGGCGCGGGTGAGCAGGCGCAGGTCGGCGTCGGTGATCGTCACGGCTCCGACATGCCCCGTTCCAGCTGGCCCGCGATCTGCGCCTCCAACCGCTGCAGCCCGATCTGCGGCATGACGATGAGCCCGTCGAGTTCCTTACGGGCCCGCTTGTAGGCGGCCTGCCGCTCCTGGGCGGTGGCGCCGTCGTCGAAGGCGAGCCGCAGCAGGTGCTGGGCCCGGGTGAGCCGCTCCTGTTCACGGGGGTCGAAGCCGCCGTGGCGGCGGCGCTTCGCCTCCGTCTCGGCCACGTCGAAGGCGATCGCGTAGGCGTGGACGGCGTCGCGGTACTCGGCCTGCGCGTCAAGGTCGTCGAGCAGCGCGTCGGGGTCGTCGGGCCTGAGCAGGTCCGCCCGGCGCTTGGTCTTGTGGAACTCGACGGTGAGCGGCTCGCGCAGGTCGATCATCATCGGATAGTCGAGCAGGGTGACCAGGTCGGTCTCATAGGCGAACCAACGCGCATCGGTCTGCCGGTGCTCGTCGAGGGCGCCGGCGATGTCGCGCTTCTGCGCGCGGCGGTCCTTGTGCTGCCGGGCGCTGGCCTGGGCGACGGCAACCTTGGTCTCCTGCTTGATGCGGAAACGCTCCTGGCGCCGCTCCGCGCGGCGCTGGTTGGCGGCGCTGATGCCCTTGGCGACTCCACCGATGCTGCCGCCGAAGACGAAGACAAGCCACCAGTAGTTCCCGGCGAATTCGAGCAGTGCGTCCACGTCCCCATCCTGCCAGCCGGTGGCGTGGCGCACAGCATCGGCGCTGCGGTTGCAGCGTCCCGCGCTGTGCTTGCCTCCGTGTCTGCGGCGCCCCGCCCTGCGCCCGTCGACCAAGTGGATTCTGCACATTCCGTCCCGTGATCCGGCGAAAAGCACTTGCTCGGCGAGGGCGGCGCGGCCCGGTCGCCACCGGGAGTCAGGATCATGCCTCCGCGAGCCGCGGGATGATCCCACCCGCCAGCACGTCCGCCACCTGGCGTTCGCTAAGCCGGTGCCGGGCGGTGAACGTGCTGTTCTTCGTCGTGTTCCGGACGGTCACGGTGTCGCCGTCCGTGATGGCCGAGCGCAGCCCGTCGAATTCCAGCACGTCTCCTGCGGCGACGGAGTCGTAGTCGGCCGGGTCGTCGAACTCCAGCGCCAGCACCCCGAAGTTGGCCAGGTTCTGCCAGTGGATGCGGGCGTAGGACTTGGTGATCACCACCCGCAGCCCCAGATACCGGGGTGCGATTGCGGCGTGCTCGCGCGAAGATCCCTGCCCGTAGTTCTCGCCGCCGATGATCACGTGCTCCCCGCCGGAGTCGCGCTGTTCCAGCGCGCGCTGCGGGTAGGTCTCGTCGAGCTGGGTGAAGCTGAACTCGGCGAGCTTGGGGATGTTGGATCGGAACGGCAAGGCGCGGGCGCCGGCGGGCGAGATCTCGTCGGTGGAGATGTCGTCACCGGTGACGAGCAGGACGGGGGCCGACAACGTGTCGGGCAGCCGGTCGAGCTCCGGCAGGCTGGAGATGTTGGGCCCCTTGACGGGCGTGACCTCCCGCGCTGCGGCGGGCTGCAGCGGCGGCACCAGCATCGCGGTGTTCACCGCGGACGTCTCCGGGAGCCGCAACTCCGGATACGCTTGCCCCTCCTTCTCCGCCCAGTCCCGCGGATCGATGATCTCGCCGACGAGCGCCGACGCGGCGGCGGTCTCGGGCGAGCACAGCCATACCGAGTCCTCCTTGGTGCCCGAGCGGCCCGGGAAGTTGCGCGGCATCGTGCGCAGCGAGTTGCGTCCGGTGGCCGGAGCCTGGCCCATGCCGATGCACCCCATGCAACCGGCCTGGTGAATGCGCGCACCGGCGACGACGAGCCGCGTGGCGGCACCCATCGTCATCAGATCGGAGAGGATCTGCCGCGAGGTGGGGTTGACGTCGAAGCTCACCTCCGGCGCGGTCTGCCTGCCCTCGACCATTGCGGCGGCGATGGCGAAGTCGCGCAGCCCGGGGTTGGCGCTGGAGCCGATGACGACCTGAGCGATGTCGGTGCCGGCCACCTCGCGGACCGGGACGACGTTGCCGGGCGACGACGGCTTCGCGATCAGCGGCTCGATCTGCGACAGGTCGATGGACTCCTCGACGTCGTATCCCGCGCCGTCGTCCGCGAGGAGTTCGACGAAGTCGTCCTCGCGCTGCTCGCCGCGCAGAAACGTGCGCACGGCGTCATCGGCGGGGAACACGGTGGTGGTGGCGCCGAGCTCGGCGCCCATGTTGGCGATCACGTGCCGATCCATCGCGGTGAGGTGCGCGAGACCGGGGCCGTGGTATTCGATGATCCGGCCCACACCGCCCTTGACGCCGTGGCGCCGCAGCATCTCCAGGATCACGTCCTTGGCTGAGCACCACTGCGGCAACTCGCCTTCCAGGCGCACTCCCCAGATCTCGGGCATCCGGATGCGGAGGGGAGTCCCCGCGATTGCCAGCGCCACCTCCAGTCCGCCCACGCCGATGGCCAGCATGCCCAGCGAGCCGGCCGCCGGGGTGTGCGAATCGGAACCGACCATCGTCTTGCCGGGGATCCCGAAGCGCTGCATGTGCGTCGGGTGCGAGACGCCGTTGCCGGCCTTGGAGAACCACAGTCCGTACCGCTCGCTGGCCGTGCGCAGGTACTCGTGGTCCTCGGCGTTCTTCTGGTCGGTCTGCAGCAGGTTGTGGTCCACGTACTGGACGCTGACCTCCGTCTGCGCGCGGTCCAGGCCGAGTGCCTCGAGCTCCTGCATGACCAGGGTGCCCGTGGCGTCCTGGGTGAGGGTCTGATCGATCCGGATGCCGATCTCCTCGCCCGGGGACATCTCCCCCGACTCGAGATGGGTGGCGATCAGCTTGCGCGCAACGTTCTCCGGCATGGGGTGCTCCTCCGTCCCGTCGTCAGTTTATCCGGTACCGGCGTCGATGGTGCCCTCGAACGGGAACGGCGTTCCCGCGGGTGCGCACCCGTCGAAGACCCCGGTCGGCATCGGCAGCGAGACGCCGACCATGTCGCCCTCGCCGTCGGTTCCCTGATGCACCGAAACCTGCACGGCCAGTGCGTTCTCCAGCGAGCCCGGCAACTGCGTGCCCATGATGCCGCTGATCGGATAGATCAGCGACGCGTCCGCGCCGTCCACGGCGATGCACGTCACGGGGCCGTTCACCGTCAACGGCGTGGAACTCGATCCCAGCTGGACCGTGGCCGTGTAGGTGCCGGTGGTCGTCCCGTCCGCCGATCTCATGCCCTCGGCATCGATCTTCAGCAGGTTCACGCCGGGCGCCAACTGCAGGTTGCCGTCGATGTCCAGGTGCACGGGCGGCGGCGCGTCCGCCGTCGTCTCCGCGGCCGCGGCCGCAACTCCGCCGACTGTGAGTCCGGCGGCCAGCAGCCCGGCGGCGGAACAACGCAACGCGGCTTTCGCTGTGTGGTGTGACATTAGGTGGACCTCCTCGTCGGTCGAGCGCTCACGTGCGGCGCCGGTGCGCTGCACGCAGGGGCCGCACCGTGGCCGGGTCCCCGACCGATATGCCCTGCGGACGGCTGGTCCCTGTTTTTCCCGGCCCCGCATCCACGGAGACCGGTGCCCGCGTCACGCGGTCGGCACCGCGAAACGGAGCACGGCCGCTATACCCCGGCTGCCGTCTCCGTAATCGCCCGTCGGCAGATTCGCGAGCCGTACTTCCGCACCGCAGGCCGACGCAGCGGCGAGCGCGTCGCCCGTGGAACGGGACGCGGCGTCGCTATCCAGCACCACCGTGCTCACCGCGCCCTGGCGGGCCGCATCCGCGACAGGCTCGGGGCCGTACACCGTCAACCCCTGGCTCCTGGCCAGCTCGAACGCGTCGGTATCCGTTGCCAGCCGACGGCTGCGGACGGCGTCAGCGATGTCGTCGACCTGTGCGGCGAGTGCGGCCTCCGCCGCGTCGTCCTGGACACCGCCCCGGTCGGCTTCGACGCTGATCCGCGCCAGGTGCTCGGGGAGTTCGGTGCGGACGGCGGTACGTCCCTGCACGGTGCCGGCGAGGATCAGCACGTCAGGCTGGAATCGGTCGGCCGTCCGCACCAAATGCGCCGCGATGTCCGACGCGTTCTGGTGTACGACCTCGTCGGCTCGGCGCTGGTTGTGCTTGTGGGAGAGATACCCTTCGCGCGCCTTGTGCACGCGTGCACCGCCGGAGCCTTCCACTGCGCTGTCGGTGGCGGAGAACCGTTGTTCCTCGGCCGGTTCGGACCCGTCGGGACCCAGCTCGCCGAGCACCTCACGGCGAACGCGGGCACCTTGTTGGTCGGCTACTGCGATGAGCACCCGTACTGCTGTGAGCGCTTCGCGCAGGTAACGGTCCAGCTGCGGAGAGCTCGACCAGTAGCCGGCGTCGCCGCTGCCGAGCGAGGCGTCCCAGTGCTCATCGAGCAGGACACCGTCGTCGCCGGCGACGAGGACCCGCCCGTCGGCCTGCACCTCGCCGACGGGGTCCTGACGCAGCACCGTATCCAGGGCCGCGAGGGTCGCCGACGTCGCGCCGTCGGCTTCGAGACGCTCACGCACGGCCTGCCACCGCAGCCGCGACTGGGTCCCCGCGTCCTCGCCCGGCGGGCGGCTCTCCAGATAGACCGTGGCCATGGGGCCCGGGTGCTCGAGTACGGGGCGGAGGCGTTTGAGTTCCACTGGCGATCACCTCTTCCTGCCAGTGCGCCGTCGTCGGGGTCGGTCCGCAACGTCGGCGACCAGGGTGCATTCCATCCGTAGTTACGACCGTACGCGGAGCGCTCCCCGCAGGCGCTACTTCGCCGTGGAACCCGGGTTGGAGCCGAGCGCCTACAGCAGGCCGGCCGCGGTGAGCCCCGCGCGCAGCCGCTCCACGTCTGCGGCGGGCGCCGAGCGCAGCGGCATGCGCAGGGCGTCCGATTCGATAACGCCGAGCATCTTCATCGCCGCCTTCGCCTGGATGGCGCCCTGGGAGACGTGCATGATCGCGTCCACCGCGGGGATGAGCCGGCGGTGGATCCGCTGGGCGCGAGGAAGATCGCCGCGGTCGACCGCCGCGAGCATCTCGGCGTACCGGTCCCCGGCGACGTGGCCGACCACGGAGACGATGCCGGTGGCGCCCTGGGCGAGGTGCGGCAGGTTGACGATGTCGTCGCCCGAATACCAGAGCAGATCGGTTTCGGCCATGAGCCTGCTGGCCTCGAAGAAATCGCCCTTCGCGTCTTTGACGGCCCGGACGTGCTCGATCTCGGCCGCGCGTCGGATGGTGTCGGTGGTCAGCGCGGTGCCGGTGCGGCCGGGGATGTCGTAGAGCATCACCGGCGTGCCGTCCCCGGCCTCGGCGACCAGCCGGAAGTGCTCGAGGATGCAGTCCTGCGGCGGCTTGTTGTAGTAGGGGGTGACCACCAGGAGCGCGTCGGCGCCGCGGGCGACCATCTCGCGTGCCGCGCGGGTGGAGTGTTCGGTGTCGTTGGTGCCGCAGCCGGCCATCACCGTGACCCTGTCTCCCACGGCCTCCACCACGGCCTGCACCGAGTCGTAGTCCTCGTCGTCGGTGGTGGTGGCGGATTCGCCCGTGGTGCCGTTGACCAGCAGGCCGTCGTGGCCGTGGTCCGCCAGGTGCACGGCGAGGCGCTGCAGCCCGTCGTAATCGATCGAGCCGTCCGAGTGCATGGGGGTCACCATCGCCGTGATGACCCGCCCGAAGGGGGTGTCCACCATGGGCACCAGATTACCCCCGGGCCCGCGCGAGGATCTCCGCCGCCAGCCGCGCCGGCGCCTCCTCCGGCACCCAGTGGCCGGTGCCATCCAGCGGCACGAACAGGTAGTCGGCGGTCACGTGATCCCCGCAGGCCTCCGCGCCCGTCCGCCCCAGCGCCACGTCCTCGGTGCCCCAGACGTAGGTGGTGGGCACGTCGACCGGCGGCAGCTTGGACATCTCCGGGGTCATGGCGCGGTACCAGTTCAGCGCGGCGACGATGCCCTCACGTGTGCCGAGGCGACGCAGGTGCGCGTCGATGAGCCCGGCCGGAACCGCCCCGCCGAACAGTGCACGGAAGCGCCGGGCCCCGTCGGCCAGCAGCGCAGCCTCCGCACGCCCCTCCTCGCGGAAGACCTGCATGTACTGGGATTTGCGGCGCTGATCCGGGTCGTTCTTCAGCGCGCTGCGGAACGCCGCGAGGTGCGGGACCGACACCGCGGTGAGCGTGGCGACGCGCTCGGGGCGCTGCGCGGCGAGGGTCCACGCCACGGAGGCGCCCCAGTCGTGCCCGACGACATGCGCCCGGCCGGCCCCGAAGTGGTCGAGGATCCCCGCGGCGTCGGCCACGAGTCGGTCGATGCGGTAGTCCTCCACCGCGGGAGGGCGCGCGCCGGGGGAGTACCCGCGCTGGTCCGGTGCGATGACGCGCAGCCCCGCGGCCGCGAGCGGCGGTGCCACCGCCCGCCACTCGTCGTACGACTCGGGGAACCCGTGCAGCAGCAGCACCCGTTCGCCGTCTTCGGGTCCGGCCAGTGCCACGTCGTAGGTGTGCTCGCCGACGGGGACCTGGCGGATCTCGGTGAAGGGTGCGGGGGTGCGCGTCTCACTCATGCTCGGAATTGTGCCTTCCGCCGGCTGCCGCCGTGCGGCAACGGGGCCGACCCGGGATCGTGCCGATCCCACGTGATGTGCGGTGGCAGACTCACGGCACCGGCTCGCCGAGCTCCGGCGGCGCGCACCGGTACCGCGGCGGGGTGGCGGAGAGCCGGATCGGGTTGGCCACCTGGCGCACCGGGCCGTCGCGGCGCGGGTCGTCCACCTCCACCACCGGGTCCAGGCCCAGCCGTTCCGCCAGCGCGAACGCGTCTGCGAGGTCGTTGAGCGGGCCGCACGGCACGCCCGCCGCGGTGAGCCGGGTGAACCAGCCGTCGGCGGTGTCGGCGGCCAGCAGCCTGGTGAGCGTGTCGACGAGCTTTTCACGATGCGCCACCCGATCGGCGTTGCGCGCGTAGCTGGGGTCGTCCGCCAGGCCGGGATCGCCGAGTTCGCGTGCCAGAGCAGAGAACTGCCGGTCGTTGCCGACGGCCAGCACCAGTGCTCGGTCCGCGGTGTCGAAAAGTTCGTAGGGTGCGATGCTGGGATGCCGGTTGCCCATGGCCTGCGGCACCACGCCGGCGCCGAGGTACCCCGACGCCTGGTTCGACAGCGCCGAAAGCAGCGATGACAGCAGGTTCACCTCGACGCGCTGGCCGTCGCCGGTGCGGTCCCGGTGCCGCAGGGCTGCCAGGACTCCCACCGCCGCATGCAGTCCCGTGATGACGTCGACCAGGGCGACGCCCACCTTGGTCGGCTGCCCGGGGTCCGGGCCGGTGATGCTCATCAGGCCGCCCACGGCCTGTACCAGCAGGTCGTACCCCGGCAGGTCGTTGTGCCCGCCGAAGCCGGTGATCGAGCAGTACACCACCCCGGGGTTGGCGGCGGACACGGCGTCGTAGCCCAGCCCCAGGCGGTCCATCGTGCCCGGCAGGAAGTTCTCGACGACGACGTCGGCGCGCGTGGTCAGGCTGCGCGCCTCGGCGAGGTCGCCCTGGTCGCGCAGGTCGAGCGCCCGGGACTCCTTGTTGCGGTTGACCGATTGGAAGTAGGTGGCCTGGCCGTGCGCGAAGGGCGGACCCCACGTGCGGGTGTCGTCGCCGCTGCCCGGGCGCTCGATCTTGACCACCTCCGCGCCCAGGTCGGCCAGCAGCATCGTGGCGTAGGGCCCGGCGAGCACCCGGCCGAAGTCGGCGATGACGAGGCCGCCCAGCGCGCCGTCGGCCTCGGTAACGTCCCCGCTCACCGGAACGCGGCCTCGCCGGTGAGCGCGCGGCCGATCGTCAGCTGGTGGACCTCGGAGGTGCCCTCGTAGGTGAGGACCGATTCGAGGTTGTTGGCGTGCCGGATCACCGGGTACTCCAGCGTGATCCCGTTGGCGGCCAGGATGGTCCGGCACTCGCGCGCCACGGCGATGGCCTCGCGGCAGTTGTTCAACTTGCCCAGGCTCACCTGCGCCGGCTCCACGGTGCCGGCGTCCTTGAGCCGCCCCAGATGGTAGGCCAGGAGGTGGCCCTTGCCCACCTCCAGCGCCATGTCGGCGATCTTGGCCTGGGTGAGCTGGTATGCGGCGAGCGGCTTGTCGAAGACCATGCGGGTGGAGGCGTAGTCCACCGCCGTCTCCAGACAGTCGCGCGCGGCCCCGATGGAGCCGAAGATGATGCCGAAGCGCGCTTCATTGAGGCAGCTCAGCGGGCCGCGGAGCCCGCGTGCCTTCGGCAGCATCGCGGAGGCGGGCAGACGCACGTCCTGCAGCACCAACTCGGAGGTCACCGACGCACGTAGCGACATCTTGGCCTTGATCTCCGGTGCGGAGAAGCCGGGGGTGTCGGTGGGGACCACGAAGCCGCGGATCCCCTTGGCGCCGTCTTCAAGCTCGGTGTTGGCCCAGACCACGGCGACGTCGGCGACGGAACCGTTGGTGATCCACATCTTCGCGCCGTTGAGTACCCAATCGGCGTCGTCGCCCGCGCCGTCGCGCTTGGCGTGGGTGCGCATGCCGCCCGGGTCGGAGCCGAAGTCCGGTTCGGTGAGCCCGAAGCAGCCGAGCGCCTCGCCGGCCGCCATCCGCGGCAGCCACTCGTTCTTCTGCTCCTCGCTGCCCCAGTGGTGGATGGCGAACATGGCGAGCGAGCCCTGCACGGAGACCAACGACCGGATGCCGGAGTCGATCGCCTCGAGCTCCAGGCACGCCAGGCCGTAGGACACCGCGCTCATGCCGGCGCAGCCGTAGCCGTCCAGGTGCATGCCCAGCACCCCGACGCCGCCGAGTTCCTTGGCCAGCTCGCGCGCCGGGATGTGCGCGTCCTCGAACCACTCGGCGATGTGGGGCCGGATGCGCTTGTCGCCGAAGGCCCGGACGGTGTCGCGGATCTCGATCTCGTCGGCGGACAGCAGCGAATCGAGCGCGAACAGTTCGGTGAGTGTGCGGGTGTCGGCCATGGCGGCCTCCTGTCGGTGTCGCGGGTGACGGTACGACGCCGAGAGCTGTGTGCAAACCATTGCGCAATCGATTGCGTCGTGATGGGATGTGACTGTAATCAACCGCCGTGACGGAGTCAACACCCGGCCCGTGCGCGATACTCGGCCCGGCGCAACACCGCGCACGGGTGAGGAGAGGGGAAGGCGAGGCGATGACGGAGTCCGACGGGCGCGCATCCCCGGGCGGCGCGCACGCGCGCGGCGGGCGGCCGCCGACGATGCGCGAGATCGCCGAACGCGCCGGGGTCCACATCTCCACCGTCTCCCGCGTGCTGCGCCAGCGCGAGCCCGTCGACGGCTGGTCGCCGGCCGCGCAGCGCGTGCGCGAGATCGCGGCCGAGCTGGGCTACCGCCCCAACCCGTGGGCCGCCAGCCTGCGCACGCGCCGTACCACCACGATCGGCGCCGTCATGCCGCGGCTCACAGACGGCGTCGTCGCCACCATCTACGGCGGCATCGAGGAGGCCGCCCGCGCGTCCGGCTACTCGGTGCTGCTGTCCAGCCCGCCGGACGACCAGGCGGACCAGCACACCGCCATCGAACTGCTCATCGGGCGGCAGGTCGACGGGTTGCTGCTGAGCAGCCTGCACAGTCCCGCAGCGGATTTCGTGACGACGCTCGGAGCGTCGGTGCCGATCGTCGCGGTCAACCGGCACGCTGACGCGGGGCTGCCGTCCGTCACCGGCGACGACCGGCACGGCGGATATCTGGCCGGGCGGCACCTGATCGAGCGCGGGTACCGGCGGCCCGCGGTGATCGGCGGACCCGCACACGCCACGACGGGGCGCGACCGGGTCGACGGCTTCCTCGACGCGGTCGCCGAGGACGGGCTCGTGATCGGCCCGGACCGCATCCTGCACGCGGGGTTCGACGTGGAGGGCGGCGTCGCCGCGGCGCACTGGCTGCTGGACGGAGGGGATCGGCCCGACGCGATCTTCGCCGCGAGCGACGCGATAGCCCTCGGCGTGCTCGGTGTGGCACGTGACCTGCGGCTGCGGATCCCCGACGAGCTGGGCCTGGTCGGCTACAACGACATCCCCGTCGCCGCGCAGCTCCCGGTGCCGCTGACGACGGTCGCCACGCCGGCGCGGCGGATCGGGTCCGCCGCGGTGCGCATGCTGCTGGAACTCATCGGCGGCGGGCCGCCGTGGCCGGAGTCCGATGGTGATGACGGCGCCGGCGCGCCACGGGAACTGCTGCCTGTCACGCTCGCCGAACGCGGCACCACCCGCCCGGCGGTGCGCGCGTGAGGGCTGCGCCCGGCCTCGACCGCTCCGCGGTCCCCGCGCTGCAGGCGTGCGCGGGGCTGGCCGCGGCGATGGGCGTCGGCCGCTTCGTCTACACCCCGCTGCTGCCGCTGATGGAGGAGCAGGCGCACGTGTCCTCGTCGGCCACCGCCTTCGTGGCCACCGCCAATTACCTCGGCTACTTCCTCGGGGCGGCGGCGCTCATCGCCCGGCCGGGCTGGTCGCGGTCGCGCACTGCATTCCGGGGGTCGCTGGCCGTGCTCGTGGCCAGCGAAGCGGTGATGATCGCGGCGGTGAGCGTGCCGCTGTGGTCGGCGGCGCGTCTGGTTGCGGGCGTCGCGAGCGCGTTCGTGTTCGTGTATTCGGCGAATGCGCTGGCCTCCCGGCCGTTCCCGGGGCTCGGGTACGCGGGCGTCGGCGTGGGCATCGCCGTGTCCGGGCTGGCAGTGACCCTGCTGCAGAACGTCATCGGATGGCAGCCGTTGTGGCTGGTGGCCGCGGCGCTGGGGGGCGCGTTCGCGGTGGGCGCATGGGGGCTGGCACCGGGTGCCCCGCCCGGTTCCGCGGAACCGCCGGGCGGCGGCGACGAGCCGGTGCGCATCGAGCGGCCTACGCCGTCGCCGCGCAACACCTGGCTGCTGGCGGGCGGCTACTTCCTCGAGGGCCTCGGCTACATCATCCTGGGCACGTTCCTGGTGGCGGCCGTCTCCGCCGACGGCCAGGAGTGGACTGGACCCGCATCGTGGGTGCTCGTGGGCGCGGCGGCGGCGCCGTCGACAGCGCTGTGGGCCGCGGCGCGGCGGCGGTTCCGCACCGAGACCCTGCTGGCCGCGGCGCTCACGCTGCAGGTGGTGTCGGCGCTGCTGCCGGCGCTGGTCGGAGGCACCGCAGCGGCGGCCGTCGCGGCGGTGCTGTTCGGCGGCACGTTCATGGGGATCGCGATGCTCGCGATGACGGCGGGCGTGGAGATGGGGGTGCCGCGTGCGGCCGCCGTGCTCACCGCCGGGTATGCGGTGGGGCAGATCCTGGGGCCGCTGGTGGTCACGCCGTTGCTGGCAGGAGGGTACGACTCGGCGTTCCTCACCGCGGCGGGCGTGCTGGCCGTGGGTGCGGTACTCGTGGCGGGCATCCGGCGACGCTGACCTTCGGTCCGGGCCGCTCGGAGTGGTGCGCCGAAGCTTCGGGACCCCGGGATCAGGCAAGGGCCAGGAAGAGCTTCTCGAGCTTCTCTTTGCCCTCCGCAGGCGGCACGCCGGTGGCAGGGCAGTGCTCCAGGCCCGTGGCGACAAGGGCGTAGCCGCCTCGGCTGATGGCCTTGTTGACTGCGGCGAGCTGGGTGATCACGTCCTCGCAGTCGGCGCCCGATTCCATCATCGCGATCACCTTGCCCAGGTGCCCCTGCGCCCGCTTGAGGCGCCTGATCACCGGCGTGATCTCGTCGTTGTCGAGCTGCATGTCAGCGCTCGGATACTGCGGTGAGCATGCGCGCGAGGAGCTCGCGGGCCTCGGTGGCGACGTCCTTGAGTGCATCCGTGCCGGTGAACCCGGGCATCACGTCGGGGTCCATCGCCTCGACGAGGGTGGACCCGCCGCCGGTATCGGTGACGACGACGTTGCAGGGCAGCAGCGCCGCCACACGCGGATCGGCCTCGAGCGCCCGGTGGGCCAGCGGCGGGCGGCACGCGCCCAGGATGATCTTGGGGGCGATGTCGACGTCGAGCTTGGCCTTGAGGGTGGCGGCGAGGTCGATCTCGGTGAGCACGCCGAACCCCACGTTCGCGAGCTCCTCGCGCACCACGGGGACAGTCTGCGCGTAGGGCGCGTCGACGGTGGTGGTCAGGGTGAACTCGGGCAAGGGGCGCTCCTTTCAGCTGCTATTACATACAACCCCCCGGGGGATAGGGGGTGGTTCCCTCCGGTCGGTCTTCGTCTGCCGTCGGCGGGGGGGTGGGGGGGGGGGGGGGGGGGGGGGCCCGGGCCCGCCCCCCCCCCCCCCCCCCCCCCCCGGGGGGGGGGGGGGGGGGGCCCGGG
>NZ_JAENKO010000033.1 GCF_016599145.1 Tomitella cavernea | reverse complement strand
GGTAGTGGGGGTGGTCCCCTGCGGGGTGTCTTCGTCTGGGGTGGGCGTCTTGGGGGGCTGTCCGGGGTGCGTATCCGCCGATCAGCACCCCGGACAGCCCCACTCGACGCGGGTGCGGGGTGGTCGGCCGCCGCTGTGCATCGAGTCGGGTGCTGACGGGCGAACGTGCACTGGAATCCGTACTGCTCGACGCGGCTGATGGTTGGTTGTCCACAGGGTGTGGATAAATGTGCCGCGGGCCGACCTTCTTCCGGAAGACTCGGAGCATGGGGGAGATGACTGGGCCGTTCCGAGCCTCGGAAGCGGTGAGCAACGGGTGGGTCAGCGAACACTACGTGCGCACGAAATGCATCCGGCTGATGCCCGACGTCTACATGCCGAAGGGGATGAGGCTCACGGCACGGCGTAAGGCGATGGCGGTGGCGACCTGGTCGCGGAGGCGGTTGACGCTGTGCGGGTTCTCTGCTGCGGCGATGTGGGGCACGAAGTGGATCGACGACTCCGAGCAGGCAGAGTGCATCTCGGCCTGTCAGCTGCGCGCGCCGTCGGGCGTCATCATCCGTCGCGACCGGCTCGGGCCGGGCGACGTTTGGCGAGAACGCGGCTTCCCCGTCACGTCGCCTGTGCGCACGGCGTTCGATCTGGGGCGGAGGTTGACGATGTCCCGCGCCGTCGCGGTGGTCGACGCGCTGTACCAGACCCGATTGCTGCGCAAGACCGAGCTCGCGGATTACGCCGATGCGCATCCGAGCATGCGTGGGATCCGGCAGCTACGCAACGTCATCGAGTTTTCGGACGAGGGTGCGCAGTCGCCGCAGGAGACGCGGACGCGGCTCGTGATCCTCGACGCCGGCCTGCCGCGACCGTCGACACAAGTCACCATCTTTGACGCGGCGAACCGTTTCGTAGCCCAGGTCGACCTGTGCTGGCCGCAGTGGCGGGTCGTGGTCGAGTACGACGGCGACGACCATCTGACCCGCAGGCGCCAGGCCAAGGACATGACGCGAGTGAATGCGTTGGGGGATCTCGGGTGGAGAGTGATCAAGGTGAAGGCCGAGCTGCTGGCGGATCCGCGGAAGCGGGCGATTGTGATCGAGCAGATCCGCGGGGCCCTGCGGCAGGCGGGGGCACCGGTGTGAATCGGGGCCACCGACGCCGAGTGGGGCTGTTCGGGGTGCGAATCTGGTGATCGGCACCCCGGACTGCCCCACTCGGCGAGCTGGAGGGCGGTGAGCCCGCCCGTTATGCCCCCGCGAAGCTCCGCAGCCGCAGCGAGTTGCCCACCACGAACACGCTGGAGAACGCCATGGCGGCGCCGGCGATCATCGGGTTGAGCAGCCCCAGCGCGGCCAGCGGGATCGCCGCCGTGTTGTACCCGAACGCCCAGAACAGGTTGCCCTTGATGGTGCTCAGGGTGCGCCGGGAGAGCCGGATGGCGTCCGCGGCGCTGCGCAGGTCGCCGCGCACCAGGGTGATGTCGGCGGCCTCGATGGCCACGTCGGTGCCGGTGCCCATGGCCAGCCCCAGGTCGGCCTGGGCGAGGGCGGCCGCGTCGTTGACCCCGTCGCCCACCATGGCCACGACCCTGCCCTCGGACTGCAGGCGTGCCACCACGTCCACCTTGTCCGCGGGCATGACCTCGGCGAACACCTGCTCGATGCCCACCTCGCGCGCAATCTCCTCGGCCACGGCGGTGTTGTCGCCGGTGAGCAGGACAGGTGTGAGCCCTAGTGCGCGGAACCGGGTGATGGCCTCGGCGCTGGTGGGCTTGACCTTGTCGGCCACCGACACCAGCCCCAGCACCCGCCCGTCGGCGGCGACCGCGACGACGGTGCGGCCCTGCCCCTCCAGGTCGGACTTGCGGGCGGCGAGCTCTGCGGTCAGGTGCTGCGACCAGTCGGCCAGCAGTGTTTCGCGCCCCACCACCACGGCGGTCCCGTCGACGACGCCCTGCACGCCCTTGCCCTCGACGTTCGCGAACGACTCGACTCCGGGCAGCGGGCCCGCCTCGGCGATGGCTCCGTCGGCGATGGCGCGGGCGATGGGGTGCTCGGAGGCATTCTCCACGGCCCCGGCCAGGCGCAACAGCTCGCCACGGTCGACCCCGTTGGCCGGCACGACGTCCGCCAGGCTCATGGCCCCGGTGGTGACGGTGCCGGTCTTGTCCAGCACGATCGTGTCGACGCCCCGCGCGGATTCGAGGATCTCCGGCCCCTTGATGAGCACGCCCATTTGCGCGCCGCGGCCGGTGCCCACCAGTAGTGCCGTGGGCGTCGCAAGGCCCAGCGCGCACGGGCAGGCGATGATGAGCACCGCGACGGCGGCCGTGAATGCGGCCGTCGCCCCGCCGCCGGTCGCGAACCACACGATGAGCGTGACGACGGCGATCGCGATGACGATGGGCACGAAGATCGACGCGACTTTGTCGGCCAGGCGCTGCACCTCGGCCTTGCCCGACTGCGCGTCCTCGACCAGCTTGGCCATCTGCGCCAGTTGGGTGTCGGAGCCGACACGCGTGGCGCGCACCCGCAGCAGACCGCCGGCGTTGACGGTGGCGCCGGTGACGGCGTCGCCCTCGCCCACTTCCACGGGCACGGACTCGCCGGTGAGCATCGACATGTCCACGGCCGAGCTGCCGGAGACGACGAGCCCGTCGGTGGCGATCTTCTCGCCGGGGCGCACCAGGAACTCGTCGCCCACAGCGAGCGTGCCGACGGGGATCCGGGTCTCGACGCCGTCGCGGAGCACGGCGACGTCCTTGGCGCCCATGTCCAGCAGCGCCCGCAGCGCCCCGCTCGCGCGGAGCTTCGCGCGCTTCTCGAAGTAGCGCCCGGCCAGCACGAACATCGTCACGCCGGCCGCCACCTCGAGATAGATGTTGCCCGCCCCGTCGCCGGCGCTGGCGGTGAAGGTGAAGCCGTGCCGCATGCCGTTCATGCCGGCGGTGCCGAAGAACAGCGCGTACAGCGACCAGACGAATGCGGCGAGCGTGCCCACCGACACCAGTGTGTCCATGGTGGCGGCACCGTGCCGCAGGTTGGTCCAGGCCGCCTTGTGGAACGGGTACGCCGACCACACGATGACCGGCGCGGCCAGGGTGAGCGACAGCCACTGCCAATTGTCGAACTGCAGCGGCGGGATCATCGCCAGCGCGATCACCGGCACCGACAGTACGACGGAGCCGATGAGCCGTTGGCGCAGCGTGATCAGTTCCCGGTCTTCGGGCTCCTCGGCCGGCCCATCGGAAGGGGCCTCCCGCTCCGGCTCGGCGCGCTTAGGGAGCTCCGCGGTGTAGCCGGTCTTCTCGACGACGCGGATGAGCTCCTGAGGGTCGAACCCCTCGGGCGTGGTGACCTTGGCCTTCTCGGTGGCGTAGTTGACCGAGGCTTCGATGCCGTCGAGCCTGCCCAGCTTCTTCTCGATCCGCATCGCGCACGACGCGCAGGTCATGCCGCCGATGTCGAGGTCGATCTCAGTGCGGGGCGCCTCGTCCTGCGTGGTTTCCGGCGCGGTCATGTCTTGCCTTCCTCCGCGGTACAGCGCCGCGGTCGGGGGTTATTTGCGGCATGCCTGGTATCCGGCCTCGTCGACGGCGGAGATCACCGCCGCGTCGTCCACCGGCTGCAAGGAGGAGACGACCAACGTGCCGTCTTGCGCGCTGACGGAGACGACCTCGACGCCCGGGAGGGCCTCGACCTCTTCGCGCACGGCGCCCTCGCAGTGTCCGCAGGACATTCCGGTCACGGCGTATTCGGTGGTGCTCATTGCGAGTTCCTCTCGTCGTCACGGATGGTGTTGCTCTGACTCCGTTCTACCCCTAGGGGGTATGCCGACAACATACCCACAGGGGGTATATGGGTCAAGCGGTGGGGTGGGTTTCGTCGGGGTCGGGTCCGTGGCGGGGTCCCGCAGTGACGATGCGGCAGGAGCGATCGTCGTCACATCAGTGCAGGCCCGCGCCTCTCAACGACGTTGACATCGGTATTCTGGCCGGATTCAACGCGTGAAGGACGGCTATGACGAAGGCGAACGGCCCGGGCGGGCATTCCCCGCTCCGCTTCTTCCGGCAGGATGACCGCTCCCAGGAACAGATCGACGCCGAGGCGGCGGTGGTCGGCCCCCTCGCCGAGGACCTGCGGGTGCTCAACGAACTCTCGGTGGTCTCGGAGGTGGACGCCGAGGCCGTGGGCCGTGTGCGCGAGCATCTCGAGGCTGCGCGTGCGATCCTCGCTGAGAGGACCCTCGATGTGCCGTACGGGATGCATTTCGCGACCGACGTCCATCAGCGCTCGTGGGGGAACGCGGCCGTGGGGCTGCGCAATCCCATTGCTCCTCCGCTGGAGTGCGCGCACGACGACGACGGCACAGTTCACGCCGACGTTTTCCTGCATCGCGGCTACGAGGGTCCGCCCGGGCTCACGCACGGCGGGATCTCCGCGTTGATCCTGGACCAGGTGCTGGGATACACGGCTGCGGTCAACGGTTGCCCAGGGATGACCGGCACACTGACGCTGCGGTACCGGAACCCGACGCCGCTCGGGGCCCTGCACGCGGAGGCGCGGGTGGACCGCATCGAGGGCATCAAGGCGTTCGTCGTCGGGCATATTTCGGACGGCGAAACCGTTTGCGTGGAGGCGGAGGGCGTCTTCATCCTGCCGCGCTGGGCGCGCGAGCGGATGGCGGCCGAAGCGTCGGCCGTCACCGAGGCGCCCGCACACAACTGACCTTCAGGGCCGACGACATACCAACGGGGATCGACAGGGGAATATGACGACGAACGATACGGGGACGATGGACATGCAGGGCTCGTCCGCGGCCGAGGAAAGCGCCGTCGGTCCACGCTCGGGACTCATCATCGGGATGCTGGTGGTCGCCGCGTTCGTGATGATCCTCAACGAGACCATCGTGTCGGTGGCGCTGCCGGACCTGGCGAAGATCCTCGACGTCAGCGCCACCACCGTGCAGTGGCTGGCCAGCGGCTTCCTGCTGACCATGGCCGTGGTGATCCCCACCACGGGATTCCTGCTGGAGCGTTTCTCGCCGCGTGCGATCTTCCTGACGGCGATGAGCCTGTTCTCGGTGGGCACTCTCGTGTGCGCCGCTTCCCCGAACTTCGAGGTGCTGCTGGCGGGCCGCGTCGTACAGGCCGGCGGCACTGCCGTCATGATCCCGCTGCTCATGACCACTGTTATGCGGCTGGTGCCGGAGGACAAGCGCGGGGCGACGATGGGCACGATGGCGATCGTCATCGGGTTCGCCCCGGCGCTGGGGCCCACCGTGGGCGGCGCGATCCTGTCCGGCATGGGCTGGCGGTGGATGTTCTGGCTGGTGCTGATCCTTGCGGCGGCCATGTTCGCGGTCGGCGCCACGCGCATGCACGTGCCGGGCGAGACGCGCAAGGTGCCGTTGGACGTGGCATCGGTGATCATGTCCGGGCTGGCGTTCGCCGGGATCGTCTACGGGTTCTCGCTGATCGGGCGGTCGGGCGACACGCTGATGCCCGCCTGGGCGCCCATCGTCGCCGGCCTGGTGGTGCTGGGCGGATTCGTCTGGCGTCAGATGGTGCTGCAGCGCGAGGACCGGCCGTTGCTGAGCCTGCTCCCGCTGGGCTACCGGCAGTTCACGGTCTCGGTGATCGTGGGCGTGCTGGTGTTCATGTCGCTGCTCGGCGCCGGGGCGATCCTGCTGCCGATGTACATGCAGAACGTCTTGGGTGAGAGCACGTTCATCACCGGCCTCGCGTTGCTGCCGGGCGGCCTGGCGCTGGCCGCGCTGTCTCGCCCGGTGGGGCGGCTCTACGACCGCGTGGGGGCCCGTCCGCTGCTCATCCCCGGCGCCGCCGGCATGACGGCGGCGCTGTGGCTGTTCGCGCTGCTGGGCGAAGACTCTTCGGTGTGGGCGGTGATCGGCATCGACATCCTGTTGATGGTGGCGCTCGGCGTCATGATGACGCCGATGATGACCGAGGCGCTGGGCGTGCTGCCGGACTCGCTGTACTCGCACGGCAGCGCCATTCTCACCACGCTGCAGCAGGTGGCGGGCGCTCTGGGTAGCGCGGTGTTCGTCTCCGTCGCCACGCTGGGCAGCAGCGGCCCCATCCTCGACGCCGACGGCATGCGCCTGGCGTTCGCGACGGCCGGGGCCATCAGCATCGTCGCCTTCGTCGCCACGCTTTTCCTCAAGCGCAGCGCACCGGCCGGCGGGCACGGTCACTGACAGGCATTGCGCAGAAGACGGCTGTGGCGCGGTTCCGCGGAACCGCGCCACAGCCGTCTCCACGTAGTGGGATGGGGTCCAGTGGTGTGGACTGTCAGCCGCCGATGAGCCCGAAGGCGGCGATCGGCATCGCTCCGGCGATGAGGCACCCCGCACCGCCGACAATGCACGCCGTCAGCTCCCGACGGTCTTGTGTACGCAACATGCGAATCAACTCTCACCCCGCTTTCACGATGCCGGTACGCGAAAAAGTACCGGACACGACTGCAATTCCAGGGGCCGCGCCGCGCGGCCGCCCGCCCGCGGATCCGCGCATGGCGTACCCGCTCCGCGCGCCGGATATCCGGCGTGGAGGAGGAAAGGGTGCTCGGATCGAGGAGGGAGCGGGGCGGTGTCCGCCGCAGGCCCCGGCACGACCCTAGTGCCGGGTAGTGGAAAAGGCCAGGGTGCGTCCAGTCACCGCGGAGTCCTGGCGCAGCGGTTCAGGTGGTCCTGCTCACATTGTGCACCTGTGCCGCTATGACGCCGATCACAATATGCAATCCGTATCGTTGATGGCGGATCTGTTGACGCGAAACCGGCACCGACGCGAGCCTTGCTGCACCGAATGATCCGGTGCCCCGCTCACAAGGCGCGGGCACCACCGACCGAACGGTGGAGCGTGATGACCGAGACGACGATCCGCGAGCTTCCGGCGGGCCCACAGGCCGCACCGGAGCGGCCCGCCTACGACCTGGGCGACCGTTACCGCCCCGGCACGGGCCGCGTGCTGCTGACCGGCATCCAGGCGATCGCCCGGCAGATGATCGAACAGCAGGTGCGTGATCTGCGTGCAGGGAGCCGGGTGGGCACGTTCGTCTCCGGCTACCCAGGCAGCCCCCTGGCCGGCGTGGACTCGCTGCTGCACGGCATCCCGCAGGTGCTCGCCGAGCACGACATCGCCTTCGTGCCAGGAATGAACGAGGAAATCGCCGCGACCGCGGTGTGGGGCAGCCAGGCGGACCTGGGCGCCGGCACGCCGACGCACGACGGCGTCGTCGGCGTCTGGTACGGCAAGGGTCCCGGCCTGGACCGCGCCACCGATGCGCTGCGGCACGCGAACATGTACGGCGTGAGCCCCACGGGCGGTGTGCTGCTCATGGTGGGCGACGATCCCGCGTCGAAGTCCTCCACCGTGCCGGCGGTGAGCGAGAGGTCGCTTGCCGCGCTGGGCATTCCGGTGCTGTTCCCGCGCAACGCGGAGGAGATCGTCACGATGGGCCAGCACGGCGTCGCGCTGTCGCGGGCGTCCGGCTGCGTCGTGGCCCTCAAGATCGTCGCCGACGTGGCCGATGGATCCTGGAGCGTCGACGGCGGCGTGCTGTCGCCGCAGATCACCGTGCCGCGGATCGAGTGGGACGGAAAGCCCTTCGAGTACGTGCAGCGCCCGCTCGCCGCGCCGGGCGACAGCGTGATCGCCGAGAAGGACCTCTACGGCCCGCGGCGCGCGGTGGTCGAGGCATACGGCGAGGCGAACGGGCTCGACGTCATCGAGGTCGACCCCGCGGGCGCCCGACTGGGCATCGCCGCCGCCGGCACCGCCTTCGACGCGGTGCGCCAGGGGCTAAAGGACCTGGGCCTGGACGATGGTGCGCTGCACCGGGCCGGCGTACGGCTGCTCCGCATCGGCATGCCCTCCCCGCTGGGGGCGGCGCGGGTGCGCGAGTTCGCGGCCGGGCTAGACGAGCTGCTTGTGGTGGAGGACAAGGCCGCGTTCGTCGAGACGCAGATCCGCGAGATCCTCTACGGCACCGCGCAACCTCCGCGCATCCTGGGCAAGCGCGACCGCGACGGGCGGCCGCTCATGCCCGTGGACGGTGAGCTCAACACCGGGCGGATGCTGGCACCGCTGCGGCATGTGTTCGAGCACCATGCGCCCGGGATGATCACCCCGGCGCGCCGTCCCCTGCCGCCGGCGCTGAGCATCGAACCGCTCACCGCCCACCGGGCCCCGTACTTCTGCAGCGGCTGCCCGCACAACCGCTCGACCGCGCTGCCCGACGGCTCGATCGGCGGCGGCGGCATCGGCTGCCACACGCTGGTGACCGTCTCCGGCCGCGCCGACAGCGCCGTCACCGGCCTGACCCAGATGGGCGGCGAGGGGGCGCAGTGGATCGGGCAGGCGCCGTTCACCGACGTGCCCCACACGTTCCAGAACCTCGGTGACGGAACCTATTACCACTCCGGCCAGCTGGCCGTGCAAGCGTGCGTGGCGGCCGACGTGAACATCACCTACAAGATCCTGCACAACGACGTGGTGGCGATGACCGGGGCGCAGGACGCCGAGGGTTCGCTCACCGTCGCCGCCCTCACCCGCACGCTCGCGCTCGAGGGCGTCGCGAGGATCATCGTGTGCGCCGACGAGCCGGAGCGGCACCTGACGCGCGTGCCCGCACGTTTCCGCAGGGCGGCCGCGCGGTTGGGTGTCCGGCGCCCCGCCGGCTTCGCCGACAACGCTGAGCTGTGGCACCGCGACCGGCTCGACGAGGCGCAGCGCGCTCTGCGGGAGGTCCCGGGCGTCACCGTGCTCATCTACGACCAGCACTGCGCCGCCGACGCCCGACGGCAGCGCAAGCGCGGCACGCTGCCCACCCGCAACACCCGCGTGGTCATCAACCCGGCAGTGTGCGAGGGGTGCGGCGACTGCGGCGTCAAGAGCAACTGCCTGTCGGTGCAGCCGATGGAGACCGAGTTCGGCACCAAGACCCGCATCGACCAGACCTCCTGCAACACCGACTACTCGTGCCTGGACGGCGACTGTCCGGCGTTCGTCACCGTGGAGGCGTCCGAGGGGCCCACCCCCCAGCTCGACGCGGTGCCCGAACCGCCCGCAGTGCCCGCGCCAGACGGGTCCGCAGTCGAAGACCCTGCCGAGGGCGCCGGCACGCACAGCGTGTTCATCGCAGGCATCGGCGGCACCGGCATCGTCACCGTCAACCAGGTGCTGGCCACGGCGGCCATGCGGTCCGGGTTCGACGTGGAGTCGCTCGACCAGATCGGCATGAGCCAGAAGGCCGGGCCGGTGGTCTCGCACCTGCGTTTCGCGCGCGGCACCCTGGAGCCCGCCAACCGGGTGACCCCGGGCAGCGCCACCGGCATCATCGCCCTGGACCTGCTCACCGCCGCCGAGGAGCACAACCTCGCCTACAGCGACGCCGACCGCACGCTGGTGGCCGCCTCCACGAGCCGCACCCCCACCGGCGACATGGTCTACGACCGCTCCGTGCACCACCCCGACGAGGCCGACCTGCTCGACCGCGTGGGTGCGGTGGCGCGGCGCCTGGAGTCCTTCGACGCTCTCGCCGCGGCCGAGGTGCTCTTCGGCAGCACCACCGCAGCCAACTTCCTCGTCGTCGGCGCCGCCCACCAGATGGGGGCGCTGCGGATCCCTGCGGAGGCCATCGAGGAGGCCATCGGCATCAACGGCAGGTCGGTGGACGAGAACATCGCCGCGTTCCGCTGGGGTCGTGCCGCCGTCGCCGAGTCCGGGATCTTCGCGGCGGCGGTGACGCCGGAGAACGAGCAGCGGCGCACCGTGGTGCCGGCCAGTCTGCGCGAGGTGCTGAGCCTGGAGGGCGAGACCCGCAGGATCGCGCTACTCCGCGCCAGGGAGCTCATCGACTTCCAGGACGACGCGCTCGCCGGGCGCTACCTGCGTCGCGTGCAGCGGGCGTGGCACGCGGAGCAGGGCGCCGATGGCTCCGGGGAGTTCACCGAGGCCGTGGCGCGCGGGCTCTACAAGCTCACCGCCTACAAAGACGAGTACGAGGTGGCCCGGCTGCTCACCGACCCGGCGTTCGCGGACGCGGTGCAGGGCCAGGTGCCCGGCGGCACGGACCTCACCTTCAAGCTGCACCCGCCGACGCTCAAAGCGCTCGGGCGCACCCGCAAGATCGGCTTCGGCCCCCGCTCGCACACCGTCCTGCGTGCGCTCGCCCACGGCCGCCGGCTGCGCGGCACGCGCCTGGACCCGTTCGGCCACACCGCGATGCGGCGCCTGGAGCGGGGCCTGCTGGCCCACTACGAATCCACTGTCGACAGGCTGTCGGACGAGTTGCACACCGCGGACGGGTACGCCCGTGCCGTGGAGTTCGCCGGGCTCCCGGAAATGATCCGCGGCTACGAGGACGTCAAGCTCGCCAACGTCGAGGCCTACCGCGAACGCCTTGCCGGGCTCGGCATCCCCGACGACTTCTAATCACGATCCGCGGCACCACGTCCGCACAGAAGACTCCCGCACGCCGAGCGATCCTCGCGTCGGGCGACAGCCAGGCCCGAACACCGGGCCGTACCGCAACCCCGGAAGGGACACCACCTGATGACCGCTACCCTCACCCGCATGGACCAGCGCACCTCCACCGAACCGGACACCGACGGCTCCCCGGGAGTGTTCGCCGGCTCGGCCCGTCTCACCGATCGCCCGCACGAGCAGGTGGTGCACATGGCCGACGCGGAGACCGGACTGCGTGCGATCATCGCCATCCACTCCACCACGCTGGGCCCCGCCCTGGGCGGCACCCGCTTCTACCCGTTCCCCACGGAGGCCGCGGCGCTGGACGACGCGCTGCGCCTGTCGCTGGGCATGACCTACAAGTCCGCGGTGGCCGGTGCCGATCTGGGCGGCGGCAAGGCCGTCATCATCGGCGACCCGGCCGCGGTGAAGACCGAGGCGCTGCTGGGCGCGTACGGGCGGTTCGTCGAGGCGCTCGGCGGGCGCTACATCACCGCCGCAGACGTGGGCACCGACGCGTCCGACTTGGACGTCATCGGCCGGCACACCGATCACGTGGTGGGGTGCACGGCGGGCGTCGGCGGGTCAGGCGACAGCTCCTACCTCACCGCGCTGGGGGTGTACGAGTCGATGCGGGCCGGCGCCCGGCATGTGTGGGGCGCCGACGGCCCGGGCGGGCTGACAGTGGGCGTGGAGGGCGTCGGCAAGGTGGGCAGCGAGCTGGTGCGGATGCTCGTCGACGCCGGCGCCGATGTGGTGGTCACCGACGTGAACGCGGCCGCCGTCGGCGCGGTGCTCGAGCGTTTCCCCGGCGTGCGCGCTGCGGACGGCCTGGGCGGCGAACGGATCGACGTGTACGCGCCGTGCGCGCTTGGCGGCACTCTCACCCCGGGCGGAGTCGACGGGCTGGACGCGCGGCTGGTGTGCGGCTCGTCGAACAACCAGCTCTCCGACGCGTGTGTCGACACGTTGCTGGCGACGCGTGGGATCACCTGGGTGCCCGACTATCTCGCGAACGCGGGAGGCCTGATCCAGGTGGCTGGCGAGCGCGCGGGCGACGACGGCGCGCTGGTCGAATCGCGCGTGCGGGCCATCGGCGGGCGGGCCGCGCAGATCCTCGACAGGGCCCGGGCCGAGGGCACCACCCCCGGGCACGCGGCCGACAAGGTGGCCGAGGAGCGCATCGACGGGGCCTGAGTCCGGTCCGCCCGCGGCGCTCACTCCGCTGCCGGCGTCGACCTGCCGTGCCCGGCGCCGCGGGTGATGTGGTCCAGCAGCGGCTGCGTCCGATAGGCCACCGGCGTCGTCAAGGCCAGGGTGGTTGTCGTGTGGGCGACGCCGGGAATCGCGTGCAGCCGCTCGAGTTGGCGGAGCATCGCCTCCTGCGACTCGGCCGCCATGCGCACCAACAGGTCCTCGCGGCCGGTGGTGGAGTGCACCTCGAGCACCTCGGGCATGCGTCCGAGCTCCGCGATCACCTGCGGCAGCCGCGCCTGTTCCAGTCCCACGCCGATGAACGCCTGCAGGGGCAGCCCCAGCGCCGGAAGGTCCAGGACGGGACGGTAACCGGTCACCGCGCCGGACTCCGCGAGGCGGCGCAGCCGGGACTGCACCGTATTGCGGGTGACGCCCAACTGCGCGGCGATGCTCACCACCCCGGCGCGCGGGTTCTCCGTGAGCGCGGCGAGCAGCGCGGCGTCCAGACGATCGAGATCCGTCACCCCACCACTATCCCATCTCTTCCACTTCCACCAGGAGCATGCCATGCCGGGAACCGGAATCTGGCGCACCAAATCCATCGAGCAATCCGTCCGCGACACCGACGAACCCGGAAGCAGGCTCAAACGGCAGCTCACCACGCGTGACCTCATCATCTTCGGTGTGGCGGTAGCTGTGGGGGCGGGGATATTCACCGTCACGGCGCGTGCCGCGGGCGACCTGGCGGGGCCGTCGGTGGCGGTCGCCTTCCTCATCGCCGCGGTCTGCTGCAGCCTGGCGGTGATGTGTTATGCCGAGTTCGCGTCCACGGTGCCCGTGGCGGGCAGCTCGTACACGTTCTCCTACGCGACGTTCGGCGAGTTCGTCGCGTGGATCATCGGCTGGGACCTGATACTCGAGTTCGCGCTGGCCTCGGCGGTGATCTCCAAGGGGTGGTCGTTGTACCTGGGCGACCTGCTGGGCGTGTCGGGTGCCACAGTGATCGACCTGGGCCCGATCGAGTTCGATTGGGGCGCACTGCTCATCGTCGGCGCGGTCACCGGGGTGCTCGCCGTGGGCGCCAGAATGTCGTCGATGGTGTCCACCGTGGTCACCGCAGTCAAGATCACGGTGGTGCTGCTGGTGATCGTCGTCGGCGCCTTCTACATCAACACCTCGAACTACTCGCCGTACCTGCCCGAGGCGCAGGACAAGGCCGGATCCACCGGCGGCTGGCTCAGCCGCACGCTGTTCTCCGTGCTCACCGGCGCGGACGGCAGCACCTACGGCTGGTACGGGCTGCTTGCGGCGGCGAGCCTGGTGTTCTTCGCGTTCATCGGCTTCGACGTGGTGTCCACGACGGCGGAGGAGACCAAGAACCCGCAGAAGTCCTTGCCCCGCGGCATCCTCGGCTCGCTGGCCATCGTGACGGTGCTGTACGTGCTGGTCACGCTGGTGCTCACCGGCATGGTGCCGTACACCGACCTGCAGACCGGCAGCGCGCTGGCCGGCGACGGCGGCGCCACGCTGGCCACGGCGTTCGAGGCGCACGGCATCACCTGGGCGCAGACGGCCATCAACGTCGGCGCGGTCGCCGGCTTGACGACGGTGGTCATGGTGATGATGATGGGGCAGACGCGCGTGCTGTTCGCCATGTCGCGTGACGGGCTGCTGCCGCGGAGCCTGGCGAAGACCGACCGCAAGGGCGTGCCGGTGCGCATCACGCTGATCGTGGGCATGCTGGTCGCCGTCATCACCGCGATCTTCCCGATCAGCACCCTCGAGGAGATGGTCAACATCGGCACGCTGTTCGCGTTCGTGCTGGTGTGCGTCGGCGTGATCGTGCTGCGGCGCACCCGTCCGGACCTCAAGCGCGGGTTCCGCGTGCCGCTCGTGCCGCTGGTGCCGATCCTCGCGGTGCTGGCCTGCGGATGGTTGATGCTCAACCTGGCCGTGGAGACCTGGATCCGGTTCCTTGTGTGGATGGTGCTGGGCGTGGCGGTGTACTTCGCCTACGGCCGGCGGCATTCGGTGCTGGGGCGGCGGCTGGCGGGCGCCGGCGGCCGGGCCGCGCCCGCGGTGCAAGGCGCCGACGCCACTGGCGAAAGCACCGACGAAGCCACTGTCAATCCTGCCGCCGAGGCCGAGCGGGTCCTGCAGGACGTGTCGCCCGGCTGATCCGGGGCCGGCATAGGAGGGCGCGCGGATCCCGCATCGGGGATCCGCGCGCCCTCGCCGGGCACATCCTCGTTGAGGTGCTGCTGGTGATCCTGCTGCCGCTGCTTGCCGCCGACCTGATGCGGTCGCCGCAGGGGCGCCGACCGATCGTGGTGCTGCCGCTGGCGGTGTCGGCGGTCCTGCTGGTGGCGCTCACGGCGAGTTTCGCGGCGTGGTGGCTGCCCGTCGTGGCGACGGTGCTGCTGGGCGGGTTCTGGCTAATCCACCTGCTGCCGGAAGGCTATTCGCTGCGGCGTTCGTGCAGACGCCGTGTGTTCCCCTGGAGCGCATCGCCACCACGGACGGTGAGGTGACCGGGTACGTCCTCAGCGTGGATTCGGGGTTCGTGAACGTCCTCACCGAGGACCGGGAGTTCCTGATCCTGCCCAGCGGAGAGGTGCTCTCCCGCGAGTGATCCACCGGGATTCAGGCGACGTCCGTGTACCCCACTCGTCGGAAAGCCTGATGTACAAGGCGCTGGAGGCTCGGCCGTGTTCGGGCATGCAGCGATACAGTCCGGAGGATGACGTCTACTGGTGACCTGCAGGTGGTCCGTGCCGCAGAGCGGCACCATTGGAGCAATTCGTGGCTCGATTCGCGGCAGTCTTTTCCGGTCACGGGCAACTTCAATCTGGGTGCGAACGCGTTCGGGGTGCTGCTGGTGCACAACGATGACGTCATCGCGCCCGGTGAGGGGCTCGACGCGCACCAGCACGCGAGCGTCGAGATCGTCACCTGGGTGGTGAACGGCGCGCTGGTGCACCGTGATTCGGAAGGGAACGAGGGTGCGGTACTGCCTGGGATGGCGCAGCGGATGAGCGCTGGCGCCCGCGTCGTGCACTCGGAGCGCAACGCTTCCGGCCGACTGTCCGGCGAGCGGCTGCGGGTGGTGCAGATGTGGGTGGCCCCGGACGATGCGGGCGGGCCCACCGGGTACGCCGAACGCGATTTCACCGCAGACCTCGACGCGGGCGGTCTGGTCACAGTGGTCTCGGGTATGGAGCGGGACACCGGTTCCGGGGCGATCGGCATCGGCAACGCGTATGTGGCGTTGCACGCGTCCCGGCCTGCGGCCGGTGACATCGTGTCGATCCCCGCGGCACCGTACGTCCACCTCTACGCGGTACGCGGCGAGGTGGAGGTTACGGTGGCGCGAGGCAGGGGCGCGGCGGGTATCGAAGCCGCAGGCGGCTGTGCACCGGTGCGGTTGCGTGAGGGCGACGCGGTGCGTGCCACTCGTGCCGGTGGGCTGGCGGTGCGGGGGGTCGGTGCGGCGGAGATCCTGGCTTGGGAGATGCACGCCGCCGTGCGGTGAGGCGTTGGGCGTCCGCACAAGCTGTGTGCGCGGTGTCGTCGATCGGGGGCCGATGGCGGTCGGGCCGCGCCGATCCTCCTGCCGGTTCCGGACTGCATGATCACGCGCGGGCGCGGATCTCCGGCTCAGACCCGTTTCGCGTTCGTCGTGGAAAGGCATTGAATGGTGTTTCCGCCGGCGCGCGTTTGGGTGCACTGGATGACGGACTTGACGCTAGCAGCGGTAGTGGTGTGAAGAGCGCATGTCTCAACATCAGATTTAGTGGATGACAGTGCAAGAATCATATGATTGCGTCGCTATCACCTGTTCTCTCTGGACCTTTTCGTGGGATTCTGCTCGGCGACGGCGGGGTGGATTCTCGGCGATGCAGAGCGCTACAGCTGCGGGCTGCCCACCCGTCCGATCGCAGGGGTTGCGCGCGCCTGAATCGGGAAAGTGCGCGCTTCGCATTGGCTTGTCGGAACTATGGTGACGCCTGGGTGCTCGATTCCGGGCGCGACGGGGCCCGGGATGTTGGGAATCCACGAGGGTGCTGTGCTGCCGTTCATGGTGTGTGGATGTACGGGTGCCGCCGTCGGATAGGAATCGGCGTCATGCGATTAGACGGCGTTTTCTGAAACGGCTGTAGGATCAGTTTCATTGGGGAGTCGTCACGCACCGGGCGCTGCACAACGCGTACTGCACCGCGTTGCGGAACGGTTGCGCTCGCGTATGCGGTCGAGGAGGGCGTGCCTATGAACGGAGCAGCGGCCACCGGGGACCCGGACGGATGCGCTCGTGCGGGCGCGGCTGCTCACCTCGTTGGACGCTGCCGGGCCGGAACCGGCGTTCACCGACGCGGAGTGCGCGGCCTGGCTGCGTGCCGCCGGAACGCATTGCCGACTGCGTCGTTGTTGGCCGTCAACCGGTTCCTCGGCGGCGTCCCCGCCTGGGTCTGTGCGGCGGAGCCCGCGCTGCGGCCACTCGCGGAGGACGCTTGGGCCGACGAGGTCGGCTATATCGACCCGTACGACGACGTGTGGGCGTCGCTGCGGGAATCGCTCGCAGGTTGGGTGGAGGGCGATCTGGCCGGGCTGCCCCGGACCGCGCAGATCGCGGACCTGTTCACCGCGCCGGCGATACCGGGGAGCGCTCAAGTACGGACGCCCGCCGCTATCGCGTCCGTGGAGGATCCTGCCGCGGTCACGGCGTGGGCGGATACCGTCGGCGCCCTGTGGTCGGACCCGGGCCGGGGCGATGAGCGCTGGTCCGTGGTCCCCGTGGCGTGGTGGGCGCTGGTGGAGCGGATCGCGGACGGCGCACCGTCGACCGGCCCGGAGGTGCTCGGCGCGCTGACGGACCGCCTGGCGGACTCCGGCGACCATGCGTCGGCGCTGCGCGTGCTCGTGGCCGTGGGGGACTGGCCGCGTGCCACGGAGTGCATGCGCCGCGACTTCTCCCACTTGATGCGCCAGGACATCCAGCTGGTGCGCACGTTCCTCGAGGCGCTGCCGCCCGAACACTCGCGGCACGACCCGATGGTCGAGATGGGACGGTCCGTCTTCGCCGGGCTCGATGCCGGCACCTTCGGGGCGGTGACGCGGATGTCGCGCAGCGCCGATGCGCGTCGGGACGATGCGGACCTGCCGCTGTCCGATGTCGTGTCCGGCGCGACGGCGAGCATCGTGCTGCTGCGGCTCTCCGGCGCGTTCGAGGACGGCGCCGCGCTCGCGGCCAGGATCGCGGACCGGGTTGCCGGGTTGCCGTCCGGCGAGCACGAGCTGATCAAAGGGTAATTGCCGCATGCTCCTGAACCGGGGCAGCTTGCAGGAGGGGCTCGACCTGATCGGCAGGGCGCTGCGGCAGTACTCGAGGTGGGCGCCGCCGCGGTCGTTCGCGGACCGGACGCCGAGACTGATGCGCAGTGATCTGCTCACCGCGCTCGGCCGGGAAAACGAGGCGCGGCGTGCGCTGGACGGCCCACCGCGATCGCCGGGGGCGAGCGTGCGGGCGGCGCGGATACACCTGTTGAACGGTGATCTTGCGGCGGTGCACGCCGCGCACACGGCCCGCGTCGAAGCCGATCGGGCTCGCGCGGCACTGCGACGGGCGGCGGCGGCCGCGCGGCACTCGGGCTCCGTTCGCCCGCTGCTGCTCGTGCCGCGCATGCACCGGCAGCGGATGCTGAAGCTCTTGCCGGACGCTTGCCCGATCCGGGAGGCGTGGGAGGAGTACGACGGATTCGACGTCTTCGCACGCCGGCTGACGATGATCACGCTCACCCCGCGAGAGGTCGCCGTGGTCCGTCTGGTCGCCGACGGCAAGGGCCGACGGGAGATCGCCGCGGAACTGTTCGTCTCCGAGAACACCGTCAAAACGCAGCTGAGTTCCATTTACCGCAAGCTGGGGGTGCACAACCGGGCCCAGGCCGCGGAAGCCGCGCATAGGCTGTCGTTGCTGTGACGCAGAGAGCCGTCCGCTGCGATCACGGTGCGCAGCTCAGAATCGCGGCGGCGGGCGCGTCCGGGTGCGTGACCATGGGCATGTGGCCGCATTCAGGGAGGCCGACGACGCTGAATTGAAGCGGTGTAGGCGTTGTCCGAGTTGACGCAGATGCTCGGCGGCGCGTCGGACAGCGTGCCGACGGTGATCATGCCCGGCGCGCACTGGCCCTGCGGTGCGCCGCCGCACGCCGCGACCGGCGTGTGGCGGATGCCCTCCGTCAGCCGGGCATACGCCTGTTGAGCGCCGGCGACGCCAGGCCCACGAGCGCACGCAGGAACGCCTTGGTGCAGTCGAGGAAGTCGAAGTAGTCGCGCCACAGCGTGATCCGGCCGTCGTCGACGGCGAACTTGCCGCACACCCAGAACCGCATGCGCAGCGGGCCCACGCGGATCTCGTCGATCCGCTCGGTGAGCACCACGTCGCCGTCGGCGGCCGCGGTGAGGGTGTGCACGCCGAAGCCGATCCCCGGACGGCCGAGCAGGTCCACCACCGTGCGCATCTTGCGCTCGCCGCGCACGGTGGCCAGTCCCACGTTGGTGTAGACGATGTGCGGGTCGGCCAGCTCCATGGCGGTCCGCCCGTCGCGTGCGGCGAGGGCGCCGAGGAAACGCCGGACGACGGCGATCGGGTCGTCGGGGTCGGCCGCAATGGAGGCGGCTGCTACGGCCCCGGCCCTGTACTCGCTCATGCGTGTCCCCTCCGTCTGCGGTCGATCGGTGCGTGCGGCACCACGATTCCATACCCAGAGGTGCGTCCGGAGCGGACCGTCCGCAAGTGTCGCCGGAACTTCGCCCGGAGTTCACCCCGGCGCAGTATGCGGCTCGCTCGGACCGGATTGCATGAGTGTCGACCGGATGCCTACGAGGAGTCACCCATGAAGCGCATGACCCGCCCCGCGCGGCGCCTTACCGCTGCGGCGGTCGCGGCGGTCGCAGGCGGCACGCTCGCCGCCTGCGGACAGTCCGCGCAGGCCGCCGGCGGCGACGAACTGGTCTTCGCCGCCGTCCCCGCGGAGGCGTCGTCCACGCTGGAGCAGTCGTTCGAGCCGATCGTCGAACTGCTCTCCCAGGCCACGGGCAAGGAAGTGGTCTTCCAGAACGTCACCGACTACGCCTCGGTCATCGAGGGGCAGCGGGCGGGGAAGATCGACATCGCCTCCTACGGCCCGTTCTCGTACGTCATCGCCCGGGAGGCGGGCGTGCCCGTCGACCCGGTCGTCGCCTCCGTCGACGAGGAGGGCGCTACGCCGTCTTACTATTCGGTGGCCTACGCACTCCCGGATTCGGGCATCACCGACCTGGCGTCCGCGCGCGGCAAGCGCGTGTGCTTCGTCGACCGCGCCTCCACCTCCGGTTTCCTCGCCCCGCTCGAAGGGCTGGCCGCGGCGGGCGTGACGCAGGGCGACTACAGCGAGGTGCTCGCCGGCAGCCACGACGCGTCGGTGCTGTCGCTGACGAGCGGCCAGTGCGACGTGGCCTTCACCCACAGCGACATGCTGGCCACCCTGGAGCGGACGGGGCAGCTCTCCTCCGACGCGGTGACGCAGGTGTGGAAGTCCTCGCCGCTGCCTGAGGACCCGATCGTCGTCAACCGCGACACCCTCGACGACGCCACCCGTGAGGTCGTCGTCGCCGCGCTGCGTGAACAGGCGAACAAGCCGGCGCTCGTCGCCGCCGGGATCTGCGCGTCGGAAGAAGAGTGCACGCTGCCGGAGGAGACCGGATGGGGATACACGCCGGTGGACGACGCCGACTACGACGCGGTCCGGCGTATCTGCGACGTCACGAGGGCGGAAGCATGCAGCTGATCGGGACGGGCGCCGCCCGCGCCGGCGGCGAGGACGGCAAGGACGGCAAGGACGGAGAGGCTGGATACATCGCGGCCTCGCTGCGCGGGGTCACCAAGGACTTCGGCGCCGTGCGCGGGCTCGACCGCGTCGACCTGGACTTCCGCTCCGGCGAGGTGACGGTGCTGCTGGGGCTGTCCGGCTCGGGCAAGTCGACGCTGCTGCGGCACCTCAACGGGCTGCAGTCGCCGACGGCCGGCGAGGTGACGGTGCTGGGCACGCGGATCGACGCCGGCGACGGGCGCGGCCTGCGCCGGCTGCGCCGCGGCATCGGATTCATCTTCCAGCACTTCCACCTGGTGGAGTCGATGTCGGTGCTGGAGAACGTGTGCACCGGACGCCTCGGCACGCTGCGCGGGCCGCGGCTGTCGCTGATGATGTACCCGCGGTCGGTGCGCGCCGAGGCCATGGCGCAACTGGAACGCGTGGGGCTCGCCGACCGGGCCTTCCAGCGGGCCGACACGCTCTCCGGCGGCCAAAAGCAGCGGGTGGCCATCGCCCGGGCGCTCATCCAGCGGCCGCGGATCCTGCTGGCCGACGAGCCCGTCGCCTCCCTCGACCCCGTCTCCGCGGCCGAGGTGATCGACCTGCTGCGGGAGATCGGCGACGAGCAGGGACTCACGGTGATCTGCTCGCTGCACCAGGTGCGCACGGCGCTCGACTTCGCGGACCGCATCGTGGGGCTGCAGGGCGGTCGTGTGGTGCTTGACGAGCAGGCGGCCGGACTCACCGTCGACGCCGCGTTCACCATTTACGACCGGGTGGCGCAGCCGGAAACTCCGCAGCCCGATTCGACGCAGCCCGATTCGACGCGGCCCGATTCGACGCAGCGCGCACCGGCGCTCGCCGGCTGAACGGGGGACCGGTGCACACTCTCGAACGCCCGGCGGGACGTCCCGCCGGGTCTCCCCCGGGGGCGGCGCTCGTCCGCCCGCGGCGGCTGGAATCGGCGGCGGCGAAGGCGGTCCTGGTCGCGCTCGTGGCGGCGGGGATCTGGTCGACGATGGCACTGCAGATCAATGTCGCCTCCATCGTCGACTCGGCGGGCAACGCCGTCGACTTCGCCGGGCGGATGCTGCCGCTGGACTTCCCGCCGGTCGCGGAGCTCGCGGGGATGATCGGTGAGACGCTCGCGATCGTCCTGCTGGCCACGGTCCTGTCCGTCGTCCTGTCCATACCGGTCGCGGTGGCCGCCGCCGAGAGCACCGGCCGCACCCGCCTGGGCCGGTCCGGGGCGCGCGGGTTCATCGTGCTCATGCGCGCGATCCCCGACTTGATCCTCGCGATCGTGTTCTTCCGGGTCTTCGGGCTGGGTGCGCTTCCCGGCGTCCTCGCCATGGGGCTGCACTCGATCGGCATGGTGGGCAAGCTGCTGGCGGACGCCATCGAGGACCTCGACCCCGGCCCGCGCGCCGCGGTGCAGGCGGCCGGAGGCGGCCGGGTGCAGCAGGTGGTGGTGGGGGTGCTGCCGCAGCTGTTGCCGCAGATCATCGCGACGGGCCTGCACCGGTTCGACATCAACCTGCGCACCTCGGTGCTGCTCGGCTATGTGGGCGTGGGCGGGATCGGCCTCGCCATCGCCGAGTCGATGCGGACCCTGGACTACCGGCGCGGAATGGCGCTCGCGCTGACGGTGCTGGTGCTGTGCATCCTCACCGAACTCGTCTCCGGCGCCTTCCGCCGGCGGCTCCTGGGCACGCCCCGCAGCCGTGCGCCGCGCGGCCGGACTGTGGGCGGCCGGGCCCTCATCGGTTGGGCCGACCGGGTCAGCGGCGGCTGGGTGACGGGCGGACGCCGGCAGGGTCGTGCCGACGGCGCCGACTGCCGCCGCCTGAGCCAGCCGTGGGACGCCGACCGGGTGCGCCGGTACCTGTGGGGCGTGGTGATCGTCGCCCTGGTGTTCCTGGCGTGGCGCGACGCGGGCGTGTCCGTGCCCGGGTTCCTCGCCGGGCTTGCCGACCTTCCGTCGACGGCGTTGCTGTTCTTCCCGCCGGACCTGTCCGCCGTCGCCTCCACGCTGTGGCCGGAACTGCTGACCACCCTCCAGATCGCGCTCGCCGCCACGTTCCTCGGAGCGGTCCTGGCGGTGCCGATCGGGCTGCTGGCGGCCCGCAACGTGGCCCCGTCGCCCGCGGTGCACGGCACGTTCCGGGTCCTCATCGTGCTGGTGCGCGGCGTCCCCGAGCTGATCCTGGCCATCGTGTTCGTCGTGGTCACGGGGCTCGGGGCGGTGGCGGGAACGCTCGCACTGGCCATCGGGGCGGTGGGGCTGCTGTCCAAGCTGGTCGCCGACTCGCTCGAGGAGACCGACGTGGCGGTGCAGGAGGCGCTGCGCGCCACCGGGGCCGGCCGGATGCAGGTGTTCGCGGCGGCCACGCTCCGCCAGGCGACCCCCGCGTTCGTCGCGCACGTGCTCTACCTGCTGGACACCAACGTGCGCGCGGCCACGCTGCTGGGCGTGGTGGGCGCGGGCGGTATCGGCTACTACCTGCTCAACGCGTCGCGGATCGTCGACTTCGCCACGGTGACGACCATCGTGCTCATGATCCTCGGCGTGGTGCTCGTGATCGAGGGGCTCGCCGTGTGGCTGCGCAGGGCGCTGCGCTGAGGCGGGGGCGAGAGCCGAGACGGGGATGAGAGCCGAGACGGGGATGAGACGCCGAGGGGCGGCGGACCCGGCCCGCCGCCCCTGGGCGTCTCAGAGACCGGCTAGCGTGCGGCGGGCGATGCCGAACGACAGCGTCATGCCGATGCCGGAGGTGACCACCGCGACGGTGGTGGCGCCGTCGATTCGCTCGTGCACCAGGTTGGTGTCCTCGCTCGTGGCGTAGACACCCTGCCACCGTTGGCGGATGCGCAGCGGGCCTGCGGGGCGGATGATGTCGGCGGCCGAGTCGAGCAGCGGCCGGTAGACGTCCTCGTCCAGGAACGGGTCGACGGTGACGGCGCGTATGTGCGAGTCGCCGATGATGAGGCCGCCGTCGGCGCGGCGGCTGAACATCGCGTTGGCGTCGATGTCCAGAAGTTCAGGTTGCTCGGCGCCGATGGCCCTCCGGAGAGCGCCGGCCGCGTCGGTCGCGGACATCGCGCCGTATCGGAGCATCGACGTGCCGGTGAGCACCGGTGCGGGGTTCACGTAGCCGTCGACCGGGTCGGCGAGCAGCATTTGGAGCGCGCACCGTCGGACCTTCCGCTGTTGCGCGAGCGCCGGGAACAGCCGGTCGAGGTCGTGCCCCACGCACACCACCACGTGGTCGGCGGTGAAGGTGCCGCGCGACGTCTCCACACGCCCATCGCCGGCCCCGGTGACGGCGGCACCGGTGAGCAGGTCCACCCGGCCGTCCGCGGCCAGCCGCTCCGCCAGCGCCGGCGCAGCGGTGCGCGGGTCCACGGCGAGGTCGTCGGGCAGCAGGGCGCCGCCCGTCGCGGACTCGCCGCCGGCGGGGCGGGGGCCGCGGATGCGTTCACGTACCTGGTCGCCGGTCAGCAGCCGCACACGATCGCGGCCGCGCGTGCACCGCAGCTCCTCGAGCACGGCGAGCTCCTCCGGGCGGCGCGCCACGACCAGCGTCCCTTCCTGCGCGACGGCGATGCCGGTGGCCGCCGCCATCGCCAGCCACCCTTCGCGCGAGTCGAGGGCCAGCGGATAGTCGTCGTCGGCCTGCGGCGTGGTGCAGACGTGGCCGAAGTTGCGCACCGATGCGCCCACCGGCCGCTCGTCGCGTTCGACCACGCGCACGGACAACCCGCGGCGCGCGGCCTCGAAGGCATGCGCCAGGCCGACGATTCCGGCCCCGACGACGAGCAGATCGGTATGCGTCGATGATTCGGCAGAGGTCACCAGCCGAGCATCACATCCGCGAGGGCGGGTGGGAGCGGTGCGCCGATGAGGGCACCGAGTGTTCACCCGAAGATGGCCGGACGTTGGCCTGGGCGTGGGCCGGCGGTACCGATGGCGTCCTAGCGTCGGAACCATCGGAAGAGGCGACAGGCGGGAGCGGGCATGGTCGAGCTGGTGGCATTCGACATCGCAGGAACCGTGGTGGACGAGGGCGGAATCGTCTACGAGGTGCTGCGGGAATCGGTGGAACGGGCGGGGGTGACCGTCAGCGAGGAGCAGTTTCTGCCGTGGACGGGGATGGAGAAGCGCACGGCGATCGCCAACCTGCTGCGCCTGGGCCGCGCGGTGCCGACCGAGGCGATGGTCGACGACGCCTTCGTGTGGTTCACCCGCGAGCTGGACAGACGGTACCGGGAGAACCCGCCGCAACCGTTCCCCGGGGTGGAGGAGCTGTTCGTGAACCTGCGTGCAGGCGGGGTGAAGGTGGCGTTGACGACGGGGTTCACCAGCGACGTGACCGACGCGTTGCTGGCGGGCCTGGGCTGGACGGTGGGCGACGGCGATCCGGATGCGACGCTCGACGCGGTGTGCACCGGCGACGAGGTCGCGGCGTCGCGCCCGTACCCCTACATGATCCACACGGTGATGCAGCGCACGGGCACGGAATCGGTGTCCGCGGTGATCGCGGTGGGGGACACGCGCGCGGACCTGGACGCCGCGCACAACGCGGGGGTGACCGGCGTAGGCGTGACCACCGGCGCCTGCGCCCGCACCGAACTGGCGGCCCGCCCGCACCGCAGCATCCTCGACGCCGTCGTCGAGCTGTGGGCGGATCCCGTCTTCGAGAACTACGCCGACGCCGTCTGATGGCGACGGACCGGCCGGCGGGGCCCGGGCACGCGGTGGCCCAGGTGTGGCACGGCGGCGGGCACTTCCGGCTGACGGCCATCGCCGTGCCCGATCCCGCGCCGGGCGAGGCCATCGTGCGGGTGCTCGTGTCGACAGTGTGCGGCTCGGACCGGCACACGGTCTCCGGGCGCCGGAGCGCGCCGGCGCCGTCGATTCTGGGGCACGAGTCGGTGGGCGAGGTCGTCGCGTTGCACCCGGACGGCGCGGTCGCCGTCGACGGCACCGAGTTGCGCGTCGGCGACCGCGTGGTGTGGGGCGTGACCGCTGCGTGCGGGCGCTGCGACAGGTGCGCGGCCGGCCGCTCGGCGAAGTGCCGCCGCCTGCGCAAGACCGGGCACGAACCGCTCGGCGACCGGCCCCTGTCCGGCGGGTTCGCCACGCACGTCCACCTGCCCGCCGGGGTGCCGATCATGACGGTGCCGGACGCCGTGCCCGACGCTCCGGCGGCCCTTGCCGGGTGCGCGGTGGCGACGGCTGTGGCCTGCGTCGACGCGGTGCGCAGAGTCGTCGCCCGTCCGCGACGGGCGCTGGTGTGCGGGGCCGGTCTGCTCGGCGTGGCGTCGGTGTCCGCCCTTGCGGCGGCGGGCGTCGAGCACATCGAGGTCCGCGATGTGGACCCGTCCCGGGTGGAATTCGCCCGCCGCTTCGGGGCGACCGCCGGACGGGTGGTGCCGCGGGACGGGGCTACTCCGTCCGACGCGGAAGGGCGGCCGGGCGCGGGAGACGACGGTGCGGGGGACGGGGTGGGATTCGACGCGGCGATCGACATGTCCGGCACGCCGGGCGGGGTGGCGGCGTGCGTGGCGGCGCTGGGCGTCGGCGGGGTTGCGGTGCTGGCCGGCAGCGTGCGTCCGCACGCTCCGGTGCCCCTGGACGCGGAGGTGGTGGTGCGCCGCCACGTGTCGATCGTCGGCGTCCACAACTATGAACCGGCCCATCTGCGCGACGCCGTCCGGCTGCTCGCCGCCACCGCGTCGCCGGCCCCGTGGCAGGAAGCCGTCGACCCTCCGGTGCCGCTGAGCCTGCTTCCCGCGCTTTTCGCGCGCACGCCGGCGCGGCTGCGCGCAGCGGTGGCCCCGTCGATGCCGGAACGCGCCGATGCGGGAACAAGTCCAAGCCTGAACAAGACCGAGCTTGAACGAGCTTAGGAGAGCCGAGTGATGACCGTTGCCGTCGATGCGACCCGGCGCCGCCGTGACGAGGTGGTCGATGCGCTCGCGGGTCAGGCCGCGGCGCTGCGCGTGGGTACGCGTCTGCCCAGCGAGGCGCAGATCATGCGGCAGTTCGCCGTGTCACGTTCTGTGGCGCGTGCGGCCATCGAACAGTTGGAGAGCTGCTATCTGGTGCGCCGCGTGCAGGGGATGGGGACCTATGTGCACCGGCGCCTCGACGTGCCCGTGGGCGGGGACGGCCCGCCGTCGTTCCACCGCGTGATCGCCGCGGCGGGCGCGCACCCGAGGACAGTCGTGGTGGCGACGCGCGCCGAGCCCGCGCCCGGTGCGGCGACGGCGGCGCTGGGGCGCGGCGTCACTTGCAAGGCTGAACGTATCGGGTTCGTCGACGACGAGCCGACGAGCGCCCTCGAACACTGGTTGTACCCCGGCGCCCTGCCGGAGCCGGCGGTCGCGCTGCGGGCCTACGAGTCGGTGCACGACGGGCTCGACGCCGCCGGTGTGTCCGCACGGTGCGTGCTGCGCCGGGCCACCACGGACTCGGCACCCGGGTGGGTGTGCCACCGGCTGGAGCTGCCGGCCCGGTCGGAGACGTGGCTGACGGAAGCGGCGTGCGTCGAATCCGGAACCGGAAGGCCGCTGTATTACGCGCGCGCATGGTCGCGGATGGACCGTGTGCGGCTGGTGCTCGCCACCGGGGAGTAGCGGGGGATGGTGTAACGGGGGAAGTCGCAGCGGTTCCGCGGAACCGCTGCAACCCGGAACAGCTACGCCGTCGAGCCGGTGCCACCCAGCGAGTCGAGCTGGTCCTGCACCCATCCGAGGAAGACGTTCAGCGGGGTGAATGACAGGTCGAAATCCATGCTCATGGTGTGCCTTTCGGTCGGGGCTGGTCGGCGGAACTGCGATGGCCTGCCGGGCGTCCGACGTCGCGGCCGGCATGTGCGCCCACTGCAATCTACCGGCGCGCCGGGCCGCGCGCCATGACGGAGAATGTGCCGCACGCCATGCCCCAGAGGATCAGTACAGGTGGTCCCGGTAGCCCTCGGCGCGCGCGGGCGGTGCGTCGGTGGGAACCGGGCGATCCAGCTGTTCGTGGATCATCTCGCGCAGCGCGGGCACCTCGCCGTGGGCGACCCAGGTGTCCGGCCGCCACAGCTTTCCGCGCAGCATCGCGCGGGCGCAGTGTGTGAACACCTCGTCGATGTGCACGATCAGCGCGAGCTGCGCGGGCCTGCCGCCCAAGGTCATGTCCGCGCACACGTCCGGGTCGGTGGTGAGCGTCGCGGTGCCGTTGACGCGGACCACCTCTTCGAGCCCGGGGACGATGAACAGGATCCCCACGTGCGGGTTGGCCAGGATGTTGCGGTACGAGTCGCCGCGGCGGTTGCCCGGGCGGTCCGGGAGCATCAGCGTGTGCGCGTCGGGCATCCGCACGACGCTGGTGATGTCGCCGCGCGGGGAACTGTCGCAGCGCCCCTCGGCGTCGGCGGTGGCGAGGACGAAGAATCGCGCGTGCCGGATGAACTCGCGCACGAGCGGGGTCGTGTGCGGGGTGCACTTGGCGAGGATGTCCGGGTGCGGCGGGCCGCCGAGCACCTCCTCGAGGCGGTCGGGCGTCGTGACCCGATGCGCGTCCGCGCCGCGCGGGGCCGCCGCCGCAGTCGTCCCGGTCGTCGTCTGCATCCGTCCTCCTTCGTGGTGCTGAGGACAGGCTACGCATACCCGACGGGGCCCGTCGCGGCCGCTCCGGCCCCGTGCTGCGCCGGCCTCCCACCGTCCGCCGGCGCTCGCGAACTCGGGTTTTCCCGCATGCTGGGAAGCGGCGTTCCGGTGGGACGCTTACCGCTGTGATCGTGGTCTCAGGCGGTGCCGGGCGTGCGCCCGGCCGACCGGGACGACGGCGACGGGAGTGGAAGATGGCCAACAGGGTGCTCGACGTGATCGAGGAACATGCGGACGAGTTGTTCGCGCAGGGGGCGGAGGCCGAGAAGATCGGCAAGCTCACCGATCGGACCGTGGAGATCATGAACAAGGCGCAGGCGATGCGCATGTTCCAGCCGGCCGAGTACGGCGGGCTGGAGTACCGGCCGCGGCAGTTCGCGGAGACGGTGATGCGGTTGGCGTCGCTGGATCCGGCGGCGGGGTGGGTGCTGGGCGTGTGCGGGGTGCACCCGTGGCAGCTGGCGTACAACGACAAGCGGGTGCGGGAGGAGGTGTGGGGCGAGGACAGCAGCATCTGGATGGCCTCGCCGTACATGCCCGCCGGAATGCTCACCCCGAAGGGTGACGGCACCTATGGTTTCAGTGGGCGCTGGTCGTTCTCCTCGGGCACCGACCACTGCAAGTGGGCCTTCCTGGGGGGTCTGCTGACCAACCCCGACGGTTCGATGCCGGCGGAGCCGCAGATGGTGCACGTGATCGTGCCGCGCACCGATTACGAGATCATCGACGACTCGTGGGATGTGGTGGGTCTGCGCGGCACGGGCAGCAAGGACTTGGTGATCAAGGACGCGGTGGTACCCGAATACCGCTTCATGACCTGGGACGACGTGGTGAGCGGTGACGGGCAGGCCAGGTCGGGCCGCACGGAGACGCTCTACAAGCTGCCGTGGTCCGGCATGTTCCCGCTGGGTATCACCGCCGCCACCGTGGGCATCTGCGAGGGCCTGCTGCGGCTGGCGCAGGACTACCAGGCCGACCGCATCAACGCCCAGGGCACCGCGGTGAAGGACGACCCGTACACCATGTACCGCTTCGGCGAGCTGATGGCGGACATCCGTGCGGCGCGCGCAGAGCTGCTCGCCAACGTCGATGAACTGTGGGAGATGGCGGAGAACGGTGGTCAGCCGGATTTCGCGCGCCGGGCCCAGGGCCGCGCCACCCAAGTGCGTGCCGCGTGGCGTGCGGTGGAGGCCGCGAACGAGATCTATGCGCGCTGCGGCGGCACCGCGCTGCGCATGCAGATGCCGATGCAGCGGTTCTGGCGGGATGCGCAGGCCGGCATGCACCACGCGATCCACTCGCCGAACACCGTCTACCACGCGTCGGCCCTCAGTGCTCTGGGTGCCGATCCGCAGGGGCCGCTGCGGATGATGATCTGAGCGGGACTCGACGCCGCAACGGCGGCCCATAGCGGGAGGATCACCGGTGAACCCGACAGGCGCGATCGTGATCGTCGCACACTAGAGGAAGGACACGTAGGGCAATGGCAGACGTACAGTCGGCGCGCGAGATTCGCGCGCTGGGTTATATCGAGGTTCAGACGAATGACATGGAGCGGTGGCGGAAGCTGGCGTTCGGGGTGCTGGGTTTCGCGGAGGGGGCGCCGCCGGCAGGCGGAGATGGCACAGGGGCGCTGTATCTGCGGATGGACGAGCGGGCGGCGCGGATCATCGTCACGCCGGGCGAGGTCGATGGCGTGACGGTGGTCGGCTGGGAGGTGCGTGATCAGGAGGCGCTTGACCGGGTGCGCGCGGCGGTGGCGGCGGCGGGCGTCGAGGTGCGGGATCTGACGCTGGCCGAGGCGGATGCGCGCCGGGTGGAGGCGGCGATCGCGTTCACCGATCCGGCGGGCACGAGGCTGGAGGTGTTCCACGGGGCGCTGCTCGATCACAGTCCGGTGGTGACGCCGTTCGGGGCGAAGTTCGTCACCGGGGCGCAGGGTCTGGGGCACGTGGTGATTCCGGTGCCGGATCAGGGTGCGGCGTACGACTTCTACGTCAAGACCCTCGGATTCCTCTCCCGCGGGGCGTTCCGCATGCCCGCGCCGCCGGAGTACGGCCCTATGCGGATCCGGTTCTTCGGGGTCAACCAGCGCCATCACAGCCTGGCGATGATGCCGTCGCCCAAGCAGGGGCCGGGGCTGATCCACGTGATGGTGGAGGTGGACACGCTCGACGCGGTGGGCCAGGCCCAGGACCGTGTGGTGGCCGAGGGGATTTCGTTGTCGTCGACGATCGGCCGGCACACCAACGACAAGATGGTGTCGTTCTACGTGCGTGCGCCGGGCGGCTGGGACATCGAGTTCGGCTGCGAGGGGATGCTGGTCGACGAAACCTATTACACGGCCGAGGAGATCACGGCGGACAGCTACTGGGGCCACGACTGGTCCGGCTCCGAACCGCTGGC
>NZ_JAENKO010000032.1 GCF_016599145.1 Tomitella cavernea | reverse complement strand
CGTAGGGCCTCCCTGGAAGGCTGGTGTGTGGTCAGAGACCACCAGCATCCAGGGAGGCCCGCCTCATGCGACGGAGCGACCCAGACTGGGGAATTTCGGTGAGCACAACTGGGGAATTTCAACGAGCGTCATCAACGGCCCCGCCCAGGATCTTGGGCGGGGCCGTTGTCGGCATGCTGGCGGTGTCCTCGCCGCATTGACGGGACTGGTGGGGTCAGTCCTGCCCGGCCTCGGTGACCGCGGCCCGGGCCGCTTTCTCATCGACGATCGCCTGCTTCGTGGCGAACGCCGCCATCAACGGGTCAATGCCGGGCGAATTTTGACCCCCTTGCTGGTGCTGATGCTGGTTGTTAGCTGTCGTGGTTGCGGTGTGCCCGGGTGCGGTAGGAGTCGCCGTCGAGGCTGATCACGTGCGCGTGGTGCACGATCCGGTCGATCGTCGCGGAGGCGACGACGTCGTCGCCGAGGGTCTCTCCCCACCGGCTGAACGGCAGGTTCGAGGTGACGATCACCGACCCGGTCTCGTAACGCACGGCAAGCGTTCGAGGCATCACCGTTGGGCGCCTCGATGCCCACGGCCCTGGGGTCGGCCGGCGGGTCCGACGCCGAACTGCTCGACGTGTCTTCCTACCTGGAAGGGCCTGAAGGTGCGAGCAGGGGCAAGCCATCGGGTCGGTGCGATTCCGCAGCGGGCATTCCGTGGAGAGACTGCAGGCGATGTCGGCGGCGTCGGTAGGCGTCTACGAGGCGATGCGCGGGTTGTGCCGCGTGTACCGGGTCGCCGATGCCCGCACGGGCAGGGTGGGCGGCGTCTACGTGTGGGCCGACGAGGAACATCGCGAGGCCAACCTCGGCAGCCCGACGGTCGCGCAGATCCCCGAGGTGTACGCCGTCCACGGGGACGTCGAGATCCGACGTTTCCGTATCGACGCCTCCATGTCCGATCGCTGACATCCGACACCGGGTGGGCAGAGCGGAAGTCACCCCTTGACTTCCGCTGTGGCGTACGCCACTCTTGAACAGAACGTTGCAGAAGTCAACATAATGTTGATTGATGGTGCTGGCGTGCACCCGCTGTCAAATCTACGACGCGGAGTCGCCCGCCGGCAACGGCACCACCGGAGATTCGGAAGGGGAAGCATGCAGGTACTGCGGAGGCCGGAGAGCCCGCAATACGCCGCCGGCGATGCTGCGGTGCCCTCAGATGATCTGCAGGTCGACAAGGTGGCCTCGCTGCCGGTCGTACGGGCGAAGTACCCGTGGCGGGTCGCGGCCGGGCTGCTCATCCTGTTCCTGCTGGCATTGTTCGTCCGCGACGCCTGGATCAACAAGGCATGGGACTGGGAGACCTTCGGCTCGTTCGTCTTCGACCAGAGCATCATGTCGGCGATCGTCGTCACCCTGGAGCTGACGGCGATGGCCTCGGTGTTCGGGTTCGCCGGCGGCATGGTCATCGCGATGATGCGGATGTCCGGCAATCCCGTGCTCGCCACCACGAGCTGGGCGTTCACCTGGCTGTTCCGCTCGATACCGCTGGTGGTGCAGCTGCTGATCTGGGGCAACCTCGCCTACCTCTACCCGACGCTCGGCATACACCTGCCGTTCGGCCCGGCCTACCAGACAGAGACCGTAGGGCTGATCAGCAGCATGGGCGCGGCGGTGATCGGCCTGAGCCTGCATCAGGCCGCCTACGCGGCCGAGATCGTCCGATCAGGGCTGCTGTCGGTGGACCAGGGGCAGATCGAGGCCGCGAATGCGCTCGGGATCCCCGGGCTGCGGCAGTTCCGCAGGATCATCCTGCCGCAGGCGATGCGGACGATCATCCCCACTGCAGCCAACGAGACGATCAGCCTTCTCAAGCAGACCTCCGTGGTCTTCGTGCTGGCGATCGGCGACCTGTTCTACCGCGTTCAGGTCATCTACGGGATCAACAACCGCATCATCCCGCTGCTGCTGGTGGCCACGTTCTGGTACGTCGTGTTCGTCACGATCATGTCGATCGGCCAGTTCTACATCGAGCGGTACTTCGCCCGCGGTGCGGTGCGCAACCTTCCTCCGACCCCGATGCAACGTCTGCGCACGTGGGTCTCCGGCGCAATCAGGAAGTAGGACACCATGGCACTGGTAGAGATCCACGACGTCCACAAGAGCTTCGGCGCGGTCGACGTGCTCAAAGGCGTGAGCATGACCGTCGACAAGGGCGATGTGACGGTGATCCTCGGCCCGTCCGGCTCCGGCAAGTCGACACTGCTGCGTGGCATCAATCACCTGGAGCGTTTCGACCGTGGCTACACCAAGGTGGACGGCGAACTGATCGGCTACCGCAGGCACCGCGGGCGGCTGCACGAGCTGCGGCCCCGCGAGATCCTGCGCCAGCGCGCGAATATCGGCTTCGTGTTCCAGGGGTTCAACCTGTTCCAGAACCTGACCATCCTGGACAACGTCACCGAGGCGCTGGTCTCGGTGCATGGTGTGTCGCGCTCCCGTGCAGAGGAGCGCGCCCGGGAGGTCCTCGCGGTCGTGGGGCTGGCGGACAAGGAGTTCGCGCACCCGCGTCAGCTGTCCGGCGGGCAGCAGCAACGCGTCGCCATCGCCCGCGCGCTGGCCGTCGATCCCGCATTGATTCTGTTCGACGAGCCCACTTCCGCACTGGATCCGGAGCTGGTGGGAGACGTCCTGCAGGTGATGAAGGACCTCGCTCGGGCAGGCACGACGATGATCGTGGTCACTCACGAGATCGGGTTCGCCCGTGAGGTCGCCACCAATGTCGTGTTCATGGACGACGGCGAGGTTGTCGAATCCGGCCCGCCCGACCAGGTTCTGAGCAATCCGCGGGAACCGCGGACCGCCGACTTCCTGTCCAAGGTGTTGTGAAAACACCACCTCCAGCATGGTTTTCGGCGCACCCGCATCGGAACCCCTCCACCCTGACGAAGGGGAACACTTCTATGCCGAGAACTGGATTGCGCAGCACGCTCGGGATCACCGCCTTGCTCGCCTCCGCCGGGCTGATTGCAGCGTGCGGCAGCAGCGCCGGCGACGTCGCTGCTGCGGCCGACACGGCCTCCGGCGGCGTGCAGGTGGAAAAGGTCGACTCGATCGCGTCGCAGGTTCCTCAGCAGTACCGGGATGCCGGGCAGCTCGTATTCGGACAGGGCACGGGCCAGAGCCAATACCCTCCGATCGCGTTCAGCTCGGTCGACGACCCCACGCTCATCGGCCTGCTCCCGGATATCGAGGATCTCATCGCCGGGACGTTCGGCCTGGAGAAGGTGGACAAGAAGGACTCGTTCGAAGGGGCGTTCCTGGGCCTCGAATCCGGCAAATACGACATCCTCGTCTCGCAGATCGACATCAACAAGGACCGCGAGGAGAAGTACGACATGTCCTCGTTCGCGGTGAACAAGTACGCCTTCCTCACCGAGAAGGGCTCGGACCTCACCGTCGACGGCCCCGAGGACCTGGCGGGCAAGACGGTGGCGATCAAGCCGGGCACCGCCCAGGCAGGCCTGCTCGACCAGTGGAACGCGGAGGTCACAGGGAAGGGCCTGGAGCCGATCGACATCAAGGGCTACGGCGAGACGTCATCGTCGTACCTTGCCCTGAAGTCCGGCAAGGTCGACGCCTACCTGACGATCGGCGCCGTCGCCGACTACCGGGCTGCGCAGGACGACGCCGATGTTCGCGTGGCCGGCTACTTCCCACTGCCGAAGGAGGATTCGCTCATCGGCATCGTCACGAAGAAGGGCAGCGGACTGGCGCAGCCGGTGTGTGATGCCATCAATCACGCCATCGATAGCGGGCAATACCAGCAGATCCTGGACCGTTGGCATCTGGGCAACTACGCCGTGGACCGGTGCGAGGTGAACCCGCCTACCGGGCACTGATCCGCCGGATCGTCACCCGCCTGCCATCCCGCAGATCCACCGGCCGGCCCATCCCGGGACCAGCCGACGTCACGAAAGGAAAAGTTAATGGCCGCAGTGGTCTCCATGCGCTTCCGCAGCAACAAGAGCGAGGACGAGCTGACGCAGCTGTCCCACGCGGGTCTGGAGAAGTTCCGCGCCCTGCCCGGACTCAGCCAGAAGTACTACGTCAAGGACCCGTCCACCGGCCTGGTCGGCGGCATCTACATCTTCCACACGCGCCAGGCGGCGGACGACTACGTCAACGGTCCCATCGTCGGCAGCGTCCGTGAGCGCTACGGCATCGAAGGCGAGCTCGCTGTCGAGGTGCTCGACGTCCAGATGACGCTGAGCGAATAGCCGTCTCCACCAGCCCCGCCCGACCGAAAGGATCGCCGTGTCGTTCAATCTCGCCACGATGCTGGTCGAGTCCCGCATCGCGCGGCCGCAGGCTCCGCTGCTGTACTGCGGCGACACCACGTTGACGAACGAGGAGGTGGACCGTGCGTCCGCCCGGGTCGCCGGGTGGCTCGCAGCCCAGGGGTTCGAGCGCGGCAGCCGCGTCGCCGTGCAACTGCCGAACGGCCCCGAGTTCGTTCACAGCTACCTGGGCGCGTTGCGGGCGGGGCTGGTGACGGTGCCGCTCAATCCGCTGCTGCGCCCCGGGGAGGTGGCCCATCAGTTGTCCGATTCCGGGGCGTCCCTTCTGATCACCAGTGGCGACGGTCTCGAAGGGGCGCTTGCGGCCCGCGTCGAAGCCGGACTGCCGCAACTGCCGATCGTGTACGTTGGCGCGGCGGGAGCGGCCGACGAGAACGCCGAGCGGCTCGTCGCCTTCGACGAGCTGCTCGCGGGCGAACCGCTGGAGCGACCGGAACCGACCGCGCCGCAGGACACCGCCGTGATCATCTACACCTCCGGCACCACCGGACGGCCCAAGGGCGCCGAACTGACCCATTTCCAGCTGTACATGAACTGCACGATCGCCGGGGAACGGGTCGGTATCGGTCCGGACGACGTGATCCTGGGCGCGCTGCCGTTCTTCCATGTGTTCGGCTTGTCGAGCGTGCTGAACACGGCGCTGCGCTTCGGCTCGCCGGTGGTGCTGATACCGCGCTTCGAGCCGTCGGCCGTGCTCGCCGAGGCAGCGCGCCATGCGGTGAGCGTGTTCTTCGGGGTGCCCACGATGTTCATCGCGGTGCGCCAGGCCGCGGCGGCAGAGCGTATCGACCTGCCGACGCTGAGGTGCGGCATCTCCGGGGGCGCGCCGATGCCCGGTCGCTCACTGGAGGACTTCGAGGGACAGTTCCCGGCCGCGGTCCTGCTCGAGGGGTACGGATCCACCGAATCCGCGAGCGTCGTCACTGCCAGCCGCAGCCGTCAGGACCGCCGTGCGGGTTCGATCGGCAAGCCGATCTGGGGCGTCGAGGTCCGCATCGTCGACGAATCCGGCGAGGAGCTGCCGGCCGGCGCGGCGAACGTCGGCGAGCTGCACTTCCGTGGTCACAATGTGATGAAGGGGTATTTCCGTCAGCCGGAGAAGACCGCGGAGGTGATCCGCGATGGCTGGTTCGGCACCGGCGACCTCGGCTACCGCGACGAGGACGGGTACCTGTTCATCGTCGACCGCAAAAAGGACCTGGTCATCCGCGGGGGCTACAACATCTATCCTCGGGAGGTCGAGGAGGTGCTCTATGCGCATCCGGCCGTGCTGGAGGCGGCGGTGTTCGGCGAACCCGACGAGCGCCTCGGCGAGGAGGTCGTGGCCGCGGTCGCCCTCCGACCCGGTGCGCAGGCGACGCCGGACGAGATCCGTGAGTTCGTGAAGGACAGCGTCGCCGCCTACAAGTACCCCCGCCGGGTGCACATCGTCGAGAGCCTGCCCAAGAGCCCCAACGGCAAGATCCTCAAGAGGGTGCTGCGCCAGGCCGCCGCGGACGGGGCCGCGGCGCACGCGGCCCGAACGGAGGCCGGGGCGTGACCGCGCCGCCCACGGGTGTGACGATCCTGCGCCCGGATCGCGTGGTGACCGGCGGCGACCATGGCCGGGAGACGCTCGAACGCACCGAGATCGTGGTGCGCGACGGCCGTATAGCGGAACTGCGGCCGATGGGCGTCGCCGACGGGTCTGCGGGCGGCGACGGAGCCCCGGCGATCGACCTGCCGGGTGCCTCCGTGATGCCGGGCTTCGTCGATGCGCACGTGCACCTGGGCTTCGATTCGACCATGACTCCCGAGGGCAGTGGTGGAGAGCAGGACCGGCAGTTGCTGCTGCGCATGGCGGAGAATGCGCGCAAGCTCGTCTCGGTCGGCGTGACCACGGTGCGCGAACTCGGCGGGCGGGGCTTTCTGGACGTGACGCTGCGCGACGCGATCGACGCGGGGATGGCGGTCGGTCCGCGGATCCGCGCAGCCACGCGCCCGATCACCCAGACCGGCGGCCACTGCTGGTACATGGGCGGCGAGGCGGACGACGAGGCCGGCATCCGGCGGGTGGCGCGGGAGAACTTCCGTGCCGGTGCCGACGGGCTCAAGATCATGGCCACCGGCGGAAGTCTCACCAACTCGGTGCCGCTGTGGAAATCGCAGTACACCGCCCGCGAGATCCGCGTCGCCGTGGACGAGGCGCAGGCCAAGGGCGGCTTCGTCGCGGCGCACGCGCACGGGATCGACGGCATCCGCGACTGCGTCACCGCCGGGGTGACGAGCATCGAGCACTGCTCGTTCATGGGCGAGGAAGGTCTCGCCGGCGTCGCCGTGCCGGATTCCCGGGTGGTCGAAGCGATCGCGGAGGCGGGCATCATCGTGTGCCCCACGATGTCGGGCGGCATGTGGCGCCTGCGCGCCGGGCTCGGGCCGTGGCTCGAAGGATTCCTGGCGCGCTTGGCCGCTTTCCGCGAACAGGGCGTGCGGCTGGCCGTCGGCACCGATTCGGGCCTGGAGTCAGGCGGGCATCCGATGCCCGTCGACGCGTACGTGGACGGGCTGCGGCTGCTCGACGCCGCGGGATGGAGCATGCCGGAGATCCTGTCTGCGGCCACCGCAGGTGGAGCCGAGGCCTGCGGGCTGGGGGCACAGACGGGCACGGTGCAGGTGGGCGCGCGTGCCGACCTTGTCGCCCTTAACGGCGATCCGCTCGCAGGATTGGACGCGTGGGAGAAGGTGCGCATGGTGATGGTCGGTGGTCGGCGCGTGACGCAGAACGGCATCGATACGGTTGTCTCGTCGGTGGGGCGATGAGGACGGGCGTGCGGATCAGGGCCGCTGTCGAGGCGCTGCCGGACTACAGTGCGGGGCGTACCCCAGCGCTCATCGCCGCGCAGGGAGGTCCGGCACACTCGGTGAAACTCTCCGGCAACGAATCGCCGTACCCACCTTTGCCGGGAGTGATCGAGGCGTTGACCAGGGAAACCGAACTCAACCGGTATCCGACGCCTTATGCGGACGACTTGCGCGCCGCTCTGGGGGAACGGCTCGGCGTCGACCCCGGCGCGATCGCCCCGGCCGGCGGCTCGCTGCAGTTGTGCCGCAGCGTCGTCGAGGCGACGTGCGACCCGGGTGACGAGGTGATCGCTCCGGTACCGGCGTTCTCCGCCTACCGGATGGCCGCCGAGATCGCGGGGGCGCGCTTCATCGGCGTGCCGGTGCTGGGGCAGTCTTCTCCGGCGGGACCCGGTTTGGATGTGGACGCGATGACCGCGGCGGTGGGCCCGCGCACCCGCGTTGTGTTCCTGTGCAGCCCGCACAATCCGACGTCGACGGCGCTTGCCGCGGACGACGTGGCGCGGCTGATGTCGGCGGTATCCGGGGAGACACTGGTGGTGCTCGACGAGGCGTACGCCGAATTCGACACGAATCCGGATACGGTTCGGGGCATGGACCTGGTGGATTCGCACCCCAATCTGGTGGTGCTGCGAACCTTCTCCAAGGCGTACGGACTGGCGGGCGCGCGTATCGGATATGCCGTGGCCGACCCGGACATCGGCGCGGCCCTGCGCAGGGTGACCTCACCGTTCTCGGTCTCCCGGTCCGCGGAAGCGGCGGCGCTGGCGTCGCTGCACCCGCGGGTGCAACCGGAGTTCCGGCGCAGACTCACGGAGGTCGTGGACGAACGGACGCGCCTCACCGAGGAGCTTCGCCGCCGCGGGTTCGACGTGGCCGATTCAGCAGCGAACTTTCTGTGGATCGCCTCGGACCGGGCGGTGCAGTGGGCGCACGGCCTCGAGCGGCGTGGGGTGATCACACGCCCGTATCCAGGCCTGGGTCTGCGCGTGACGGTGGGCTGCGAGTCCGACAACGACGCCTTTCTGCGAGCGTTCGCCGACGTCGCAGGCAACTGACAGGAACGACGACGGGGAGTGGAGATGACCGAGGCGATGGACCATGACGACGTATCGGTGTCGGCGTCGATCGGCAGGACAATGGACGGCGAGCGGCTGATCACGTTGTTCACGGGGTTCGTGGACGTTCTGGGGCGCGCGTTGCCCTCCGGTACCGAGGTGGTGCTCCACGACCTGAGCAGGATGCCGAACTCGATCGTCGCGATCCATGGCTCGTTGTCCGGCAGATCGGTGGGCAACACCGCTGGGGCGGTGTTCGTCGAGAAACTCACGGAGATCGTCGACGGCGAACTGGTCACCTTTGAAAGCACGCTGGCGGACGGGCGCTGGGTGCGCTCGTCGACCATGATCATCCACGACATCGCCGGCACTGCGGTGGCCGCGCTGTGCATCAACACCGACGTATCTCTGTGGCAGCAGATCGACCACGTGGTCAAGTCCATGCTGGGTGCCGTGCAGGGCCCGGACGCGGTCAAGTCCCCGGGCCGGGGGCCCGGCCGGGATGAGGCCGGCACGCGTCAGATCCCGCCTGCGGATGAACGTCCACCGGTCAAGCGTGGCACGGACACATTCATGGCGGATCTCGACGAGCTGTCGGAGCTCATGATCCGGCGCGAAATCGAGGCTGCCGGGGTACCGGTGCCGTTGATGAAGAAGTCGCACAAGGTCGAGGTGGTCCGCGGGCTGCAGGCGCGCGGGATCTTCCAGCTCAAGAACTCCGTGGAGCAGGTGGCCCAGGAACTCGAGGTCACCCGATTCACCATCTACAACTACCTCAAAGAAATCAACGGCGACAGCTGATACAGCCGGGCCGAAGCACCCGCGCGGCTTCTGCAATGCGTACGGGCTCCCGCCTGCACAGGCGACAGTGAGCCCATGAATACCGACGGAGTCGGAGAATGAGGAACGGTATGTCTGTCGTCCATGACGGCCAGGAACATGCGCAACGGAACAGGGCGGCGACGGTGGTCGGCCGCACGCCGGACTATGGCGCGGTGACGGTTCCGCAGCTGCGCGCTGCAGGCTCGATGAAGTGGACGAAGTACCCAGGAACGCTCGCAGCCTTCGTCGCCGAGATGGACTTCGGGGTGGCCGAACCGGTCGCGGACGCCATAGACGAAGTGGTCCGGCGCGGCGTGCTCGGCTACACCCCCGCCTGGATGGAGGACGCACTCAAGGATGCGACCGCTGAAATGTACGCCAGGCGCTACGGGTGGCGTCCGGACCCGGCGGCGGTGTACCCAGTGGCCGACGTCATCCGCGCCTACGAGTTCGCCATCACACACTTGAGCCGGCCCGGCGGAAAGATCGTGCTGCTGACCCCCGCTTACGGGCCGTTCTTCGCCATCGCGGGCGTGACGGGCCGCGAGGTGGTCGAAGTCCCGTTGCTGCAGGAGGGGCGTGAATGGCTGATCGATTTCCCCGCGGTCGACGCGGCGTTCGCCGGCGGAGGCGGACTGCTGGTGTTGTGCAACCCGCATAATCCGGTGGGCAAGGTCTACACCCGTGAGGAGCAGACGGCGCTCGCCGAGATCGTCGAGCGCCACGGCGGGACGGTCTTCTCCGACGAGGTGCATGCGCCCTTCACATTCGACGGCGCGCAGCATGTGCCGTATGCATCGTTGGGCGGGTACGCGGCCGAGCACTGCGTCACGTCCACGTCGGCGTCGAAGGCTTTCAACATCCCGGGGCTCAAGTGCGCGCAGATGATCGCGGGCGGAGAGCGCCAGCGCGCCGTCCTGGACGAACTGGGAATTTTCGTCACGCACGGTGCGGCGGTCACCGGAGTGGCTGCGAACATCGCCGCCTACGAGCGCGGGGACGAATGGCTGGCGTCGGTCGTCCACTATCTCGATGGCAATCGGCAGGTGATGCTCGACGCGGTCGACCGCGCGCTGCCATCAGCGCGGGTCGCCTCGCCGGAAGCGACGTACTTCGGATGGATCGATCTGGGCCCGGCTGCGCCCGAAGGCGACGTTCAGCGATTCCTTATCGACAACGCCGAGGTCGCGATCAGCAACGGGGCGACCTTCGGTGCGGGCTGTGCCGGCCACATCCGGTTCAACTTCGCTACCAGGCGTGAGCTGATCCCTCAGGCAGTCGATGCCATCGGCGCGGCGTTGGCGCGCACGTAGGCGCGATGGACACAGAGTCGAGCCAGGCCTGCCGCCACCATCGTGGCCACGGGCCTGGCTCGGCTCTGTGCCTCGACTCGGACGCAGGACCGGACCCGGCCCGTGCAGACCGGGCCGGGACCGGTCCCGGGGGTCTACCGGCCGGCGACGATACCGCCATCGAGCGGCAGGATCGCACCGGTGATGTAGGTGCTGCCGGGGCCGGTGAGGAACTCCACGGTGCCGCTGATGTCCGCGGGGCGGCCGATTCTGCGCAGCGGTACGTGCGACTCCAGGGCCTCGCGGCCGTTCTTCATCAGGACTTCGGTCATCTTGGTCTCGAACGGACCGGGCGCGATCGCGTTGACCAGGATGCGCGGCGCGAGCGTGGTCGCCAGGTGCTGGGTGACCATGTGCACGCCCGCCTTGCTGGCGGAGTACGAGAAGTTGTTGATGCCCGGGGCCGGGGCGCGGAGCCCGTCGATGCTGCCGATGTTGATCACTCTCGCCGGGTCGTCGTCGGTGGACGCCGCGCGCAGCTGCGGCAGCAAGGCCTGGGTGAGGCCGAACACGCCCTTCACATTGACCGAGAGCACACGGTCCCAGGCGGACGCGGGGAAGTCGTCGATGCCGGCGCCCCAGTTGGCGCCGGCGTTGTTGACCAGCACATGCAGCGTGTCGGATAACCCCTGCACGTGGGCTGCAAGGTTCTGCACGCCCTGCTCGGTGGACAGATCGGCGACGAACGCGCTCACGTCGCCGCGGGAAGACAGTTCCGCGACGGTGGCGTCGAGGTCGGCTTGTTTGCGACTGCTGATCACGACGCGCGCACCCTGGTCGAGGAGCCCGCGGGTGATCATTCTTCCGATCCCGCGGCCGCCGCCGGTGACCAGGGCCAGCTTTCCGTCGAGCCGGTAGCCGGAGGGGACGGAGTCGGTCATGAGACGTCCTTGTCTGTGGGGTTGTGGGTCAGTTGCAGCACGAGTTTGCCGGTGTTGGCCCCGTCGAAGAGGAGGTTGAGGGTGTCGCCGAAGTCCTCGATGCCTCCGTCGGCCAGATGAGTGCGAGCGATGAGTCCGCCGCGTCGTAGCCAGTTCGACAGTGCCGCAACGGCCTCGGGATAGCGGTCGGTGTAGTCGAAGATGATCAGGCCCTGCATCTTGGCGCGCCGCACCAGAAGGGACAGGTAACGCGACGGCCCAGGGCTCGGCGACTCCGCGTTGTACTGCGAGATCGCGCCGCAGAGCACCACACGGGCGAAGACGTTGATCTGGCCGAGCACCGAATCGAGAATATCGCCGCCGACGTTGTCGAAGTACACGTCGACGCCGTCCGGCGCGGCGGTGCGCAGGGCAGCGTCGATGGAGCCCCGCTTGTAGTCGATGGCAGCATCGAACCCAAGCTCGTCGGTCAACCACGCACACTTGTCCGGGCCGCCCGCGATGCCGATCACGCGGCACCCCATGAGCTTGCCGATCTGGCCCGCGATCGAACCCACGGCCCCGGCAGCGCCGGAGATGACCAGGGTGTCTCCGGGGCGCAGGCCGCCGACGTCGGTGAGGCCGAAGTAAGCCGTCATACCGGGCAGCCCCAATGCGCCGAGCCACACGGGCGCGGGCGCGAGGGCGGGGTCAATGACCGTCACCCCCTCACCGTCGGACTCCGCGTACTCGGCGACGCCGAAATCGCCGAACACGTGCGTTCCGACGGGGAAATCCGGATGCCGCGATGCGGTCACCTCGCCTACAGCGTGCGCCCGCATCACCTCACCTATGCCGACCGGCGGCACGTAGCTGCGGACGTCGTTCAGCCAACGGCGCATTGCGGGATCGATGGAAATGTGGCTGGTGCGCACCAGGAATCGTCCGTGGTCGAGCGGCTCGACAGGGTCTACGGTGATCCGCCATGTTTCGGCATCGACACGGCCACGGGGGCGCTGCGCAAGGCGGAGCCGCCGGTTGTTCGATGACCCGGGCTGCTGTCTGGGCACAGAGGTCCTCCTGAATACGCGAGTGGGCAAGCGGGGGCCTATGCGCTCAACGTCATGTCGACGTCGACGACCTCGAGCGTGATCTCGCCGTCGACGTCGTAACGTTCGCCGACGCTGGCGAGGATAGGGCCACCCAGATAGGCGTCGGCAGCCTCGCGGGTGTGGAAGATGTACACCCCGCCGACCTCCCCTGTCTCAGGATTGTGGATGTAGTACTTCTGCGACAGGCCGGGCATCGCGCGGAACTTGTCGACTCCAGCTACGTAGAGAGCCTTGAGCTCATCGGCCGATTTGCGGCTGTGCGCGCGGAGACTAACGATCGTGGTCATGGCGGGGCCTTTCGAAAGTTCTCAGGCGGCGGCCGGGATACGTGCGGGATGCTGCAGGCTCCGGACCGGCCCATTGAGCTCAACGGTGAGTTGAATGTATCTACTACGAGTAGAAGCGTGACTCACGGCACATCAGGTGTCAAGGGTGCCCGGGATTGTGGGTGATGTCCGCGCAATTCGCCTATGGGCCGGCCGCGGGCTGAATGAACGAGAGGTAGCCCGCCGCTTACGACTCCACCCCCACAAGCAGTTCGTCGCGGTCGAGGTCGTCGATTCGCGCGTGCGCGAGGTTGCGCATGAGCAGCAGGGCGGGGACGCCACAGGCCGCGATGATGATCGTCGCGTAGATCGCGGGCGCCAGAGAGAGCCCCGTCGCCGAGATGAGAGCCGTCGCGATGAGGGGTGAGAGCCCGCCGAAGGCGACGGTGGCGATGTTGTAGCCGATGGCCATGCCGGAGAAGCGGCCCACTGCGGTGAACTGTTCGGGGATCGTCGAGGCGGCGACGGCGCTCCAGCCGGCGGCGGGCACGGCGAGGAACGCCGCTGCGGACATGCTCAGCCCCGCGGAGGGGGAGTGCAGCAGCGCGTAGACGGGGATGGTCGTCACCACCAGCCCGCCGACGAGGATCGCCAACGAGACTTTCCGCCCGATCCGGTCAGCCAGCAGCCCGAACAGGGGAGTGACCACGATGGCGGTGACGGCGGCGATGGTGCCGAGGCCGAGCGCGCCCGCGTCGGCGAAATCGGCCTCCTCGGCCAGGTAGGTCGGCACGTAGGTGATGTTGAGGAAGTAGCTGGTCGCGCCGATCGAGGAGATGAGGAAGGCGACGAGCACCGCCCGCGGCTGGTGGAGAAGCACCAGCACGAGCGGGGACTCGCGCCACGATCCCTTCGCCGCCCTGTCGTCGGTGGGCGTGTTCTGGTGCAGGCGTTGGGTGGTCGGCGTTTCGCTAAGCCTGCTGCGCAGCGGCACCATGATCGCCGCGAGGACGCCGCCGACGACGAACAGGATGCGCCAGCCCCACGACTGCATCGCCTCGGGGCTGAGCAGGTTCGCGCACAGCGCGCCGAGCCCGACGGCCAGCAGCGAGCCGATCTCGCTGTTCGCCGCCGCCCACGAGGTGGTGACCCCCCGTTTGCCGGGGGACGCGGTTTCCATGAGATACACCATCGTGCCGGTGTATTCGGCGCCCACGGAGAACCCGGCGAGGCAGCGCAGCAGCACCATGCCCACTCCGCCCCAGATGCCGACAGTCTCGTATCCGGGCAGCGCGGCGGTGGCGAACATGGCGACGGCGATGAGCACCGCCGAGACGACGAGCGCCTGGCGCCGGCCGACCCGGTCGCCGAGGTGGCCGAAGACCATCGCGCCGAGCGGGCGGAAGAAGAACCCGGCTGCGCCGATCCCGAGGGTCAGCAGGATCGAGTCGGTGTCGTCGCCGAAGAACTCGGCCGTGAGGATGGTGGCGACGTAGAAGTAGATCGAGAAGTCGTACCACTCGACGATCGTGCCGAAGGCGGCGATGATCATCGACTGGCGCCGCTCTTTCGCCGAAAGCTGCTCGATGGGAGTGGCCACCCCCACTGTTTACCGGACCGGATCGCTCTTCGGTCCACATACCGGCCCGGGGCGTCACGCGGCCGCGAACCTGCAATCGCCCAGCACGCAGACGCTGACCACCGCCGTGCTCGTGCACACTGGGGCGATGGGGCCTTCCGAAACGCTGCGCACACCCTCGTCACCGGGAGAACGCGTCGCCGCCGCCGTGCGCCGGCTGCGCCACGACCCGGGGACCGCGGACCTGCGCCGGTTCGAGCCGCTCGTCGCCGATGTCGTGGAGGGCGCCGCCGCGTGGCGGGCGCATACGGACGGCGAACTGTCCGAGGCCGCCCGCGCCCGGGCCGGCCTCGATCCCGACGACGATGACGCTTTGAGCCGGTACCTCGCCGTCGCCAGTGAGGTATCCCGCCGGCGGATCGGCCTCGCGCCGTACCCGGAACAACTGCTCGCGGCCGTCAGCATGTTGCGTGGTCGCGTGGCCGACATGGCCACCGGCGAGGGGAAGACCCTCGTCGGTTTCCTCGTCGCCGCAGGATTCGCACTGGCCGGCCGGCGTGTGCACGTGCTGACCGCCAACGAGTATCTCGCAGGGCGCGATGCCGCAGCGGGCGCCGGGTTCTACGAGATGTTCGGCCTCAGCGTCACGGCCGTCGCCGAGCACATGACCGACATCGAACGGCGACGCACATACGGCAGCGATGTCGTCTACGCGACGGTGCACCAGGTGGGGTTCGACGTGCTGCGCGACCGGCGGCGCACTGTCGAGGCGCAACGGCTGCTGCCGCCTCTGGACATGGTCGTCATCGACGAGATCGACGCGGTCCTCGTCGACGACGCCGTGGTCCCGCTGGTGATCGCGGGCAGCGGTGCAGACACGGCCGCGGAGATTCCGGTCGCCGGCGCTGTCGCATTATTGACCGAGGGAGTCGACTACGAGGTGGACGCCGGCGGCGCCGGCGCGACGCTGACCGACACGGGCATCCGGTTCCTCGAAGACCGGCTCGGCGTGGACAATCTGTACGCCGAGGAGAGCATCGACCTGGTCACCGCCGCGTATGTGGCGCTGCACGCACAGGCCCTGGTGCACCGCGATGTGGACTACGTCGTCACCGGAGGGCGGGTGCGGCTCATCGACGACGCGTGCGGGCGGATCGCGCAGCGCCAACGCTGGCCGGACGGGCTGCATGCGGCCATCGAACGCAAGGAAGGCGTGGCGGTGACCGCGCAGGCCGAAGTGCTCGATCAGATCCTCGTGGAGACAGTGGTGCGCGGTTATCGGGGCATCACGGGCATGAGCGGCTCCGCGTTGGAGGCGGCCGATCGCCTCGCTGAGGACCTCGACCTGCACACCGGCGTGATCGGCACGCATCACCCGTCGATCCGCATCGACGAGCCGGACCTGCTCTACGCGTCCGCCGAGCAGCGTGACACCGCGGCGGCGGCCCGGGTGCGTGCGGCGCACGACGCGGGGCAACCGGTGCTCGTCGGCACCGGGAGCGTCGCCGACTCCGAGCGATTCGCGGCGCTGCTGGCCGGCCACGGCGTGCACGCCGCCGTCCTCAACGCGAAGAACGACGCCGACGAGGCCGACACGATCGCCCGGGCCGGACACAAGGGCGCGGTCACGGTGTCCACCCAGATGGCGGGCCGCGGGGTCGACATCCGGTTGGGTCCAGGAGCCGCCGACACCGGGGGACTGCTGGTGCTGGGGCTCGGGCGCTATGTCAGCCCGCGGCTGGACCGGCAATTGCAGGGGCGCGCAGGGCGCCAGGGCGACCCGGGCCGCACCGTCTTCTACACCAGCCTGGCAGACCCCGTCGTCACCGAAAACGTCGCTCCGGTGAGGCGGCCGCGGTCGGTCGACGACGACGGGCTCGTGAGCGATCGGCGATCACACCGGCTCTACGCCCACGCGCAGCGCGTCGCCGAAGGCGCCCTCCTGCAGCTGCACCGCACGACCCGCAGATTCCACACCGTGACCGACAACCAACGGCTGAGCATCCTGCACACGCGCGAACGCCTGCTCACCGAGCCTGGCGCGCTCGACGACCACCTGGCCGGCGTGTGGCCGGACGACCCCGATGCCGCGAGAAAGTGGACCGCGCCGTCGCGTCGCGGCCTCGCCGCGGAGGTGGTCTTGTATCAGCTCGATCGTGTCTGGACCCGGCACATGAACCGCATGGTCGACATCCGCGAAGGGATCCATCTGCGCCGGCTCGGGCGGCAGGACCCGCTCGAGGAGTTCACGATCCTGGCCGCGCAGGACTTCCGGGGACTGGCAGAGGAGGCGGCCGCCGCGACCCGGGCCGCGCTCGAAAATGCCGACCGCGCCGACGCCACCATCGAAGACCTCGGATTGCGGCGGCCGTCCGCGACATGGACGTACCTGGTCGCCCCTGATTCCTCCGAGTCCGATGCCGACCGCGCCGTCGCCTACTTCGCTTCGGCTCGCCGCGCGCTGTTCGGGAGATGACTGCCGCAACCGCGTGCGTTCACGGGGTGTGTCCCGCAGCGGCCGCCCGCATCGCCTCCGCAAAACTCATCGCCGGGCGGCCCAACAGAGTCGGCACGGCGTCGCTCACGCGCTCGAGTTCACCGTCACGGATCGCGGTGTAGGTGCTGATCCACGCGTCCACCAGCCACGCCGGCGCGTCATACACCGCCCTGCTGGCACGCGCCTCGTCCATCGTCTCGTCGACGAACCGGTGCGGCCGCCCCGTCACCTCGGTGAGCGTCGCGGCGATCTGGCCGAGCGTGAGCGACTCCGGGCCGGTGAGGTCGTAGCTCCGGCCTTCGTGCGTCCGCGGGTCGGCGAGGATGTGCGCGGCCACCGCGGCCACGTCCCGCTGCGACACCGACGCCACGCGCCCGTCGCCGGCGGGCCCGCGGAGCGCACCGTCGTCGCCCGCGAACCCGGCGATCGCCTCGGCGTAGAAGTTGTCCCGCAGAAACGTGAACGCCAGGCTCGAATCGCGGATGATCTTCTCGGTGGCTCCGTGGTCGCGGGCCAGCAGGAAGCCGGCGCCGTCGCCCGCCCCGACGAACGACAGGTACACCACCTGCCGCACGCCCGCATCGACGGCGGCCTGCACGAACGCGCGGTGCACCTCCAACCGGTCGGAAGACTCGTGCGTCGACACCATGAGCGCCGTGTCGACCCCGGTGAGCGCCGCGCGGCACGCGTCGCCCCCGTACTCGGCCCGCCGCACCTCGGCGCCCGGCAGGTCCGGGGCGCGGGACAGGTCGCGGACGAGCAGGCGCATCGGGACGCCGGCGTCGGCGAGCAGGCGGGCCGCCATGCCGCCGACCGTGCCGGTCGCGCCCGTCAGAGCGATGTCAGCCATGGGGATCTCCTCAGTCGGCGAATAAGCTGCTCTCGACGAGAGCCGACAGGGACTCAGCGTACGAGTCGGGGTCCACGCCCGGATCGTCTCTTTGATCTGCGGCCGCGTTCCTGGCGGCAGGTATGGGTTGTGCGGATGGCTGTGTCCGGTTTCCGCAGGTTCGTTGTCGGTGTTCGTATTTTTCGTTTATGCTGGGGGCATGCCCGCGTCGTCGAACCACACCATCCTGCCGCTGTCCGCCGGCGGCGACGTCTACGTGGCACTGCGAGCCGTACTGGCGGAGCGGGGCGATCTACGCTTGTCGGGTACGGGCAGTGGGGCCGTACTACCGCCGGCCGCGCGCGCAGTGCTTGCCGACGCGGTCGACGCGCTTGCGCGCGGTGATGCCGTAACGGTCGAGCCTCGCCGCACAGTTCTGACCACCCAGGAGGCCGCCGGGTTGTTGGGGATCACGCGGCCGACCTTCGTCCGTCTCTTAGAAGCGGGCCGGATTCCGTACACCACGCCGGGCCGTCACCGGCGCGTCGAATTGGCGGACGTACTCGATTACCGCCGGAACCAGCGTGACCAGCGTCGCCAGGCGCTCCAGCGGATGGCGGACGAGGCGACACCGGATCCCGAAGACGTGGCCGACGGCTTCATCGAGACGCGCTGAGGGGATTGCGGGGGATTGCCGTGCCCGCACGAAACCGCGACTTCTCCGGTCAGGCGCACCCAGTGTCGGACTATGTAGTCGCCGAATGCGCGACGGCGCCCCCGCGTTCCGTCGTAAAGCGATTCGGTCAAGTGCGCGAAGGCGTGAGCAGCACCTTGCGGATCTTGCCCGCCGGGGTCATCGGCAGCGCGTCCACCACCTCGATGCGGGCGGGCACCTTGTACTCGGCGAGCGAGACGGCGCACAACCGCAGCAGTGCGGCGGTATCCACCGTCGCGCCCGGCGCGGGGACGACGAAGGCGTGCCCGGTCTCGCCGAACGTCGCATCCGGCACCCCGATCACCGCGCACATCGCCACCGACGGATCCGTGGCGAGGAGGCTCTCCACCTCGGCGGGGTAGACGTTGTAGCCGCCGCGCACGTACATCTCCTTCTTGCGCGCGAGCAGCGTCACGTGCCCGTCATCGGTGAGCATGCCGATGTCGCCGGTGGACAGCCAGCCGTCGGCGCCGAACGCGCCGGCCGTCGCGCCGGGGGCCTCCCAATATCCCGCGGCGACGCACGCGCCACGAACCTGCAGCTCGCCCGCCTCGCCCGCGGGCAACGGCGCGCCGTCGTCGTCGACGATGCGGGCCTCGAACCCGGTGAGCGCGGTGCCGATCGAGGTGGCCACCTGCTCGAAGGTGTCGTCGGCGGGCGAGATGATGCACGCGCCCGACGTCTCCGAGAGGCCGTACAGATTGGCCAGGCGGGGCCCGCCGAAGCGGTCGCGCACCTGCCCGGCGAGCTCCGGCTCCAGGTTCGAGCCGCCCACCACGCACAGTCGCACGCTCGAGACGTCGCAGGCGGCGAACTGCTCCGAGCCGAGCATCATGCGGTACATCGTCGGCACGCCCACGAACATCGTCACCCGCCGCGCGGGCACCACTTGCGCGACGAGGTCGGGGTGGAAGCGGGGCAGCAGTGCCACCGCGCCGCCGGAGACGAGGCTCGCGCCGATCGTGCACGTGAGCCCGCCGACGTGGTTGAACGGCATGACACCGAGAGTGACGTCGTCGGGCGCCTGCCCGAAACGCTCGGACTGCGCCGCAGCCGATGCGAGCAGGCTCCGGTGGGTGAGGGTCGCGCCCTTGGGATCCCCGGTGGTACCGGAGGTGTAGAGGATGACGGCGGGGGAATCGGGGGACGACGCAGGGGCCGGCGCTGCGGCGGTGACTGTAGTGCCTGCTTCTGTGCCGCCTGCGCCTGCCGCGAGGAGGTTCTCCCAGGAGTCCTCCGCGTCGGGCGCGCCGAAGTAGACGATCCGCTCCACCGACGTGATCCGTGGGCGGAGTGACTCGAGGAACGGGCGGAACGCGAAGTCGCCGGCCCGCTCGTCGCACAACAGCAGCCGGGCGCCCGACTGGCCGAGCATGTAGACGAACTCGCGCTCCCGGTACGCCACGCTGAGCGTCACCAGCACGGCGCCGAGGCGGCAGCACGCGAAGTAGGCGACGAGCCATTGGGTCGAGTTCCCGGCCGCGATGGCGACGCGATCACCGCGGCCGATCCCGCTGCGGTGCAGCGCGGCGGCGGCACGCTCGGCGCGGGCGTGCATCTGCGCGTAGGTGACGGTGTCGTCGCCGAAGTATAGGAAAGGGGCTTCGGGGGTGTCCTCGGCGCGGGCGGCGAGCATCGCGTCGACGGTCGCGGCATGGAGCGAGGGGAGCGGTGCGGCGTCCGGTGGAAGGGGCATGCCGCCAGGGTAGTGATGCGGACCACAATCCGGGACCGCGTTGAGAGCGACGACCGTGCCAAGCCCGACGCGCCGTCAAAGCTCGAGCATGGCGGCGGCGACCGCGTCGGCGGCCGCATCGGGTATCGCGGTCGACGCCGACTCGAGGAGCAGCAGCCGCGCGCCGGGGATCTCCCGAGCGAGAGCCTGGCCGTTGCCGACGGGGAAGAACGGGTCGCGGCGGCCGTGCACCACCAGGGTGGGGAGCGCGAGCGCGGAGAGCCGTTCGCGCCAGCGGGGCGCGCAATCGAGCGCGGCGAACACGGTGCCCAGCTGGTTGGCCATGTGCACCGCCGGCGTGGTGCCGGGCGTGCGGTCCCAGATGCGCCCGGCGATCTCCCGTGCGGCCGCGGGGTCATCACCGAGGATCTCCGCGCCCTGCGCCGCGAACGCGGCCACCGCGGTGCGATCCGCCCAGTCCGGCATCGGGCGCGCGAACAGTGGCTGCATCGCGGCCGCTTCGTGATCGGGCAGGTCGTCGTCGACAGGTCCCGGCGCGACGGGGCGCGTCCCGGCGAGCGTCAACGCCGAGAACGCGTCCGGGTGGTCGAGCGCCGCGACCTGGGCGACCATCCCGCCGACCCCGATCCCCGCCACGTGGGCCGGGCGGTGGTCCAAGGTCCGTGCGAGCGCGGCGGCGTCGGCCGCGAGGTCGCGCAGCGTGTACTGCGGTGCTGTCGGATCGAGGGTGGTGGAAGCGCCGGCGTCCCGCAGGTCGTAGCGCACGACGTGGCGGCCACCGCGCGCGAGCGCCGCGCACAGCGCATCCGGCCACGACAGCATCGTGGTGCCGCCGGCGAGCAACACGAGGGGTGCTGCGGCGTCGCCGAAGTGTTCCACGCCGAGTTCGACGCCGCGTACCGCCAGCGTGTGCGCCGTATCGAAGGTTTTCGCGCTGCTGGTACGTGGATCGGGGTTCATCGTTCTCCTGTCCGCCGTGTGCCGTGAACATTCGTATCTGCCCGGAAGTACTGACCGTCGGCGAGCCTGAGAGTCACCGCACGTGTGGAACGATCCCCGGCGTGGACGTCCGACCTGCCCGGCATCAGGAAGATGACCTTCGATGTGACCTTCTCGCCGGGGCGCACCGGTGGGTGCAGCGGGGGTGGTGGTGTCGGACATGGCGAAGGGACCAGCCTGGGGTGTCCCGAGTCGCCAGGGCACGGGCATGAGAAGCCCCCGGCAACTGGTGTTACGGGGTCAGCTCATTAGTGAGTGGAGGGCGGAGGATTCGACCCCCGGAATGGGAACCTTATGGCGGTATTCGACACCGCGCGCCGACGGTCGGCGCGCCCTCCCAGCTGCAGCTACGCTGCAGAGTCCTGCTTGCGCGGCAGCCGCGCGAGCCAACCGGAGAGCCGTTCACGGTCCGGATCGCCACTGGGCAGCAGGCTGATGACACGCTCAACTCTCGCAGCGAGGCTTCGCGTGACGGCAAGGCCACCGACCGCTGCACCCTGCAGCGCGTCGTCAACCGCCGCGAGATGCTCGCCAGCACGTGCTTCACCACGCACGAGGTCAGCCCAGTCGGAACCAAGCGCAGGGAGAAGCTCGACTTCAATCTCCCGCGCTAAGGTCCTGAACTCAGCTGCCGTCGTCATCAGATCTCCAATCGTACTTGGCTAGTGCGACACGATCTAGAGGTCGGTCGATGTGCATTCCGTGCTGGTTCTCGATGACGCCCCGACCGTTGACAGGGAACGCCGCCCGCAATACGTCTTGGTCGCCGCGGGGGAAGGGCGAGACCTCGACAATCACGCTGTCGACTTCGCGGCGTCGGATCGTGCGATCACCGATCCTGAATACGAACTGCGGATTGGACTCGGCGGCCTCCACTGACGCGATGATCGTGTCGTCAGACCAGTCTGCCGGGAACTCAGACTTGCTCTCCCTGCCAGTTCCTGACCTATGACCCCCTCTCTCGCTAATTCCGTGCTCCCCGCCGAGGATGTGCTCGCGGTTGCGGTCGGTCAACGTGACTCGCGGGATACCCCACTCATCGGCGGGCTTCGGCTCGGGGGCATGCTCGCCGTCGCCTCCCGGCTGCCGAAAGCTGCTATCGGGCGGCAGAACCGGCGGCTCGTCTCCGCCGGTGCCCGACGGCGCATCCGCCGGCTCGTCCCCAAGCGCGAACACGTCACCCTCCTCGGCTTTCGGTTTGCCCCGGTACACCTTGGCGAACGCGGGCACCGACTCCTTGCCCGACGTGCGCTGCGTCGCTTCGAGCCACAGATCATCGAGCACCCGCACCGACGCCATCGACGCCGTACGGTGTTCCGCGTCCTCACCCACCGACGTCCAAGCCTCGGCCTTGTTCATCCCCATGGCCTCACCCCGCCGAGACCGCAGTGGGGCCTGTCACTCATTTCGAGTAGCCGCGCCCGGGCCATGGTCCACTTCTTCGGGCCTGCCATCGTCGGCAACGTTAGCGGCGGGTACCGACATTCGGCGGCGTGTGAGCGCTCGGGCGGGCACCTCGTGCTGGAGCAAATCTTCAACAGGGTGAAGTTCTGCCGTAGGGATTGCCCACGATGCCCGGCATGACCATCGAAGCAATGCCTCGGGCGGAGACGGCCGAGCCCGGCGCGACGAGTTCCGGCGACTCATCGAGCATCACGGTGGGCGCGAGGGTGCCCGGGTGCTCCTTGTGTTCAGGGACGACGGCCGGTTCGATTATCGACCGCTCGCACCGGTGGACCGTAGAGGCACTCTGCTGCACACGGCCGTGTTGCTCATAGGGCATTATCTCGTATCCAGTGTCGCGGACGATGCGCTGCAGTGGCCGCACTCGAGCGAGTCTGGTTGTGAGCGCGGGGGCACGGGGGTGCACGCTGTTCCACTCCAGTGGATGAAGGACCTGAACGAGCACTGGCGAATCGCCGTGGCCGCGGTCCAGGATGGATCCAAGCGAACCGAGGAGGTTCCCGATGACCGGCGGAGTGATCGACGCGCACGTGCACCAGTGGAGCGTCACCGACAACGACTGGTACACCGCCCTGCAGCCGTTCGCCGAACAGGTGGGCACGCCGTCGCTGTATGCGGACTTCCTGCCCGCCGACTACCGCGCCGCCGCCGACGACCTGGTCGTCGACAAGTTCGTGCACGTCTCGGCCACCACCGCGCCGCGCGCCTACCTCGACGAGACGCGGTGGGTCGACGCGCTCGCCGACCGCGAAGAACTCGACCTCGTCATCGTCGGCAGCGTCGACCCCGACTTGGACGCGGCGGAGATCGTCGCCGACCTTGAGGAGCAGGCACGTAGCCCGCGGTTCCGCGGGATCCGGGTGCTCACCGGACTCGAACCGGAATCGCCGGCCGCCGCCACCATCCTCGACTGGCTCGAGCGCGGCGGCCATGTATTCGATCTGGTCACCCAGCCCGAGGCGATGCCGCGATGGCTCGACGTGCTCGCACGTCACCCGCAGCTGACCGTCACGCTCGAACACACCGGCTGGCCCAGCGCCACCGACGCCGACGGCTTTGACGCGTGGCGTTGCGCGATCCGCGCGTGCGCCGGCCACCCGGGCATCACGTGCAAGGTCACCGGGCTCGGCATGGCGACCGCCGACCTCTCAGTCGACGTGCTGAGGCCCTGGGTCGAGACGGCGATCGCCGAGTTCGGCTGGGACAGGGTGATGTTCGGCTCCAACATGCCGATCGAAACGATGGCGGGAACCTACGGCCAGTGGATCGCGACGCTCCGCACCCTGCTGGCCGAGGCGTCCGACACCGAGCGCCGCCACTTCTACACCGACACCGCTGTCACGACGTACAGGATCCGATGACCTCCACTGCCGACTCCGACAATGCCGACTCCGACAATGCCGACTCCGACAATGCCGCTGCCGCTGCCGCGGCTCCTGCCCCTGACCCGGTCCGCGACTTCGCGGGCATGACCGTCCTCATCACAGGCGCCGCCCGCGGGCAGGGGCGCAGCCACGCGGTGGAGTTCGCCCGCCGCGGCGCGACCATCGTCGCCGTGGACCTTTGCGCCGACGTCGACACCATCCCGTACCCGCTGGCCACCGTCGACGACCTCGACCAGACCCGCGCCCTCGTCGAGGAGGCAGGTGGGCGGTGCCTGGCGACGCGGGCGGACGTGCGCGACTCCGACCGGATGTGCGAGGTCGTCGACGAGGCGGTCCGCGCGTTCGGCGGGGTCGAAGTGTGCATCGCCAACGCCGGCGTCGTCAGCTTCGCGCCCGTGGTGGAGCTGACCGATGCCCAGTGGGCGACGATGCTCGACGTCAACCTCACCGGCGCTTTCCACACGCTGCGCGCCGTGGCTCCGGCGATGACAGCGCGCGGCTGGGGCCGGATCATCACCGTCGCGTCTATGGGCGGGCGGGCCGGCACGCCCAACCTGGGTCACTACTCGGCGGCCAAGTGGGGCGTGATCGGGCTGACGAAGACCCTCGCCCTGGAGCTCGCCGGTACGGGGGTCACGGCCAACATCGTCTGCCCCGGCACCGTCTCCACCGACATGGTGCACAATCCGGCGATGTACTCGCTGTTCGCGCCGGACATGGATTCTCCCACCCGCGAGCAGGTCCGCGGACGGTACGCGCGGCTCAACCCGCTCGGCGAGCCGTGGACGGACCCGGCCGACGTCACCGCCGCCGTCACGTACCTGGCGTCGCCGGCCGCGCGGCACGTCACCGGGGAGACCCTCGAGATCGGGGCCGGGGTGTCCGCGCGGATGCCGTAGGGGCCCGCTCAGATGTCGGTGAGCCGGATCCGGATCGCCATGTGGTGCGTCCAAGGATTGGAGGATGCGGCGAACGGCGGGGAAGCATGCGCGAAGGAGTGTCTATATCTCTAGAAGAGGCCCTGCCTATAGGTAGGGCCTACAATCGTGGCCTGCGATCGGCCGGCTCGGACGGTCGTGAAGGAGCTGCGGATGGCCGGGTTTCGGCGCGATCGAACAGTGGGTAGTCACTCAGTATGGATTGCGCCGGGCGGCTATCGGGTCACGGTTCCGGACGGGCACCGGGTCATCTCGGCCGGCGTGTATCGCACGATCCGGGCGGCGATCAAGGAGGCTGGTGCATGACTCATCGCTACTCCGTGAGGGTGGTTCGCGAGGGCCTCTGGTGGATGATCCATGTGCCAGAGATCGACGCGCTCACACAGTCACGCCGTCTCGCCGACGCCGCGCTCATGGCGCAAGAGGTGATCGCGCTGCACACCGACCGGCGGATCGACGAGGTCGACGTCGACGTGGCAGTCGAAGTCGGGGGAGAGCCGAGCGGCGATCGTGTGGGCGACGCTCGCGCACAGAAGACAGAGGCCGAGCACATGGAGGCCCGCGCCGCAGAGTCCTACCGCGCCGTGACGCAGGAGCTGGCCGCGCAGGACGTGCCGCTGCGAGACATCGGTTATCTTCTCGGCATCTCCTATCAGCGGGCGCACCAACTCGCCGCAGGCTGAACACCAGCGCGCCGGCAGGCCACGCCGGCGACCGCCTGCAGACGACCATCCGCCGGCGATTATCCGCGGGTGGCGAAGAACTCGGCGGCGCGTCCCGGCCAGGTGCCGACGTCGGCGGCGGTGCGCGAGATGTGCGCGTCGGCGTCCGGCAGCAACTCCGCCAGCCGTTCCGTGGTCGAGACCGGGTGGCCCGGGTCCGTATCCCACGCGAGGAGCAGCACCGGCAGTGTGACGGCGGCAAGCGCGCGGGGTTCGGGCAGGTCGCTGGCCCCGGCACCGCGCAGCACCGCGGGCAGCAGGCGGGGATCGACCGCGGGGGCGGGGTCCGGCCGGTCGGCGTCGGCGAAGATCTCCGGCACCGGCATGCTCTCCATCATCGACGCCGCGGCGGCTGCGTCGACCTCTATCGCTGCGGCGAGTTCGCCGTAGACGGCCGCCTGCGCCGCGCGTGTGGCCCACGCGGTGGGCGGGGCGCCGAGCACGACGGAGCGGAACCGTTCCGGGCGCCGGGTGAGGGCGTGCAGGATCGTCGCGGTGCCCATCGACACGCCGACGGCATGTACGGGGGCCTCGGGGGAGAACACGTCGGCGAGCGCGAGCAGGTCGTCGGCCAGGTTGTCCCAGGTGTAGTCGGCCGGGTCGGGGCGGCCGGAGGAGTCGCCGTGCCCGCGGGCGTCGTAGGCGATCAGCCGAAGACCGGCATCGCGCATCGCGTCGGCGTCGATGAGTCCCGCCACCTGTTCGTTGGCGCTGCACGAAGACAGTCCGTGCGCGTGGAAGACCACCGGTCCCTCGCCGCCATGGTCGGTGTAGGCGAGGGCGGCGCCGTCGATAGTGATCGTGCCCGATTCGGCCATGCCCCCACGATAGGCGCCGACGGGGCAGTGGATGCGGATGTTGTCCGAGCGCACGACGCCACGGCACCGCGCCGCCCGGCACCCGACCCCGCGAAAACGCCGCGCAGCAGCCGCCCGCCTCGTACCGTGCGGGAAGCGGCGAGGGGAGTGGGACATGGGTACGGGAATCCGGGGTGCGGCGATCACGGCGATCGGCACGGTGGCCTTGACGGCGGCGGGCCCGGCGATGGCGGTGCCGGCCGCCGCGGACACTCCCGCCGCGGTCACCGTGCACGTCGACGCCACCGCCCCCGGCCGCGTCATCCCTGAAGACTTCCTGGGGCTGTCCTTCGAGGCGGACCAGCTCCATCGCACGTGGACCGACCCGCAGCGCAGCAACGTCGACGAGCTCATCGGGCACCTCGGCGCCGGGAACCTGCGCTTCTCCGCCAACGCCGTCGACAACACCGCCTGGCAGCCCGACCCGTCGGCGCCGCCGCCCGCCTGGGCCGACGCCGCCGTCTCCCCGGACGACCTGAGCCGTCTCGGCGCGCTCGCTGAGGCCACCGACACCACCGTCGACCTCGGCGTCAACCTGGCTCGCCGCGACCCGGCCGCTGCCGCGGACGAGGCGGGGCAGGCGCGCGAGCGGATCGGCCCCCGCCTGCGGTCCATCCAGATCGGCAACGAACCGAACGTCTATCCCATCGTCGGGCTGTTCGGCGGCGGGGAGCGGCCGCAGTACGTCCTGCCGCAGCAGTACGTCCCCGACGCGCGCGCCTACCGCGACGCCATCGCGGCCGCGGCGCCGGGCACCCGGATCAGCGGGCCGGACACGGCCGGAGGAGCAGTGGGCAACCCGGTCATCGACCCGCTACTGCCGGCAGCGTTGGACCCGTGGCTCGACGCCTACATCGCCGCGTTCGGGGCGCCCGGCGCCGCGCTCACCCAGCACTACTACCCGTTCGTCAACACCGAGCGCATGGGCTTTCCGCAGGAACTCTCCGACGCGGTGGGCGGGCTGCCGATGGTGGACAAGCTGCTCTCCCGCGAGACCTCCGACAAGCAGGCCGCGTTTTTGCGGTACTTCGTCGCCAAGGCGGAGGGCGCGGGGATGGTGCCGCGCATCTCCGAGACCAACTCGGTGGCCATGGAGGGCCGGCCCGGCGTGACGGACACGGTCGGCGCCGCGCTGTGGACCATCGACTACGCGATGACCGCCGCCCGCGAGGGCGTGGCCGGGATCAACCTGCACGACCACATCGACGACTGCACGAGCTATTCGATGATCTGCTTCGCCGACCCGGCCGCCGCCGACTCCGGCACCGCGCGCGTAAACCCCAACTACTACGGGGCATACATGGTGGGCAGGATGGCCGGCGGAGCCGTGCTTCCGGTGACGGTGGACGGCGCCGCGCACGTGTCCGCCTTCGCGGTGCGCATGCCGGACGGGGCGGTGCGGGTGATCGTCGACGACATGGACCGCGGCTTCGACGGCACCGTGCGCGTGACCATCGACGGCGGGCCAGGTGGTGGGGCGACGATGCAGCGGCTCGACGGCGAGTCGGTCGACACCGTCGGCGAGGCGACGTACGCGGGCACGACGGTCGCGGCGGACGGGTCGTTCGCCCCCGGATCCGAGCCCGTGCTGGCCGAGGACGGGGGTTATGCGGTGCGCTTCGGCCGGCCGGGCGCCGTGCTGCTCACGGCGGGGTGACGCGGCGTGGTGCGCGCTCCCTCCCGTCGGGCATTCTCCCGTTGAGTCCATGCGGCGTCTGGTCTGTGCCATTTGTCCTACCCCTTTGGCATCATCGTCCTCATGAGTAAGAAATTTGGGCCCATCGCTGGAGTACCTGCCGGACAACGGGATCGACTTCGGGAGTGGAGGCCGGTGCAATGACCGTACTGCCGAAAGCACACGTTCCGGGTCTGTCGTTCACTGCGATCGACTTCGAGACGGCCAATGGCAGCCGAGCGTCAGCCTGTTCCGTGGGGCTGGCCAAAGTTCGTGACGGCGAGGTCGTCGATACGGCCTCGCTCCTGATCGCGCCGCCGTCAGGCCATGACTCATTTCTTCCCCGAAACGTGGCGATCCACGGGATCACGTCCGATGCGGTGTCCGACGCCCTTCAGTGGGTTGACGTGTTCCCGCAGATCATGACGTTCGTAGGCGACGACGACCTGGTCGCGCACAACGTGGCGTTCGACCGTTCGGTGCTCGAGAAATCATGCAGCCTGGCGGAGATCGATTGGCCGGAGAATCCCTGGTACTGCACGCTCGCGATGTCGAAATCACTACTGACGCTCGCTTCGTACAGGCTCGATGTCGTCAGTCGCTACCTGAAGCTATCCGAGTTCGCCCACCACGAGGCGGAAGCCGACGCTGTACAAGCGGCGCGCTTGGTCATGGCGCTCGGAGCACAATCCGGCGAAGTATCGCTCGCGGGGCTGTCGAAGCGCACACCGCCGACGCCACCGAGAAGCACGAACGCTGGTACGCAGCAGGATTACAGCGCTCTTGTCGAAAGCAAGGTACTTACCGGCGAAAGGATCGTATTCACCGGAACTCTCGGGACGCTCAAGCGCGCCGAAGCCATCTCCTTGGTAACCGAGGCGGGCGCCGAGGTCCACAAGTCGGTGACCAAAACGACCACGCTGCTGGTGGCAGGTGATTTCGACCCGAGCAGACTCCGGCCCGGCATGGAGCTTTCGCGGAAACTTGAGAAGGCACGCAGGTATGCCGAGGCGGGGCAGAGCCTGGAGATCCTTACAGAGGCAGAGCTCCTGAGTCGGATCGATGTCGGGCGGGATGAGATTGAACGGGCGACGAGGGAACGGCGCGCAGCCGCCAACAGCGGGTGGTTGCCGGGTTACGTCATCGAGCAGGCGCGCGTGTTGGATTCGACCATGGACTACAACTCTTGGCTCCGTGCGGCGCTGCGGCATCCAGACGGACGCGCAACCACCGGCACGGCCTGCATCAGATGTTCATCGCCGGTCGCCGACGCATACTGGCTCTTCGCGGAACGCTACGTTTGCTCAGCGGACTGCAACGAGGCGCTGAAGGGGAAGGCGAAGCGGATGTGGCGCAAGGAGGGCGTAAGCCGGCCGGAAGCCCCGTCGTATGCGGAGTCATGGGGGCGGGTCGACCGGCGCAAGTAGTCTCGGTCCAATTGGGATCCCGACCTCCGCTCAGGGCAGGCGGGCCTTGTCGAAGATCTCGCCGAGACGCGGCCGCCGTCTGTTCTCCTGGCGCAGTTCCGCGATCAGCGCGTCGACCTCGGCGGTCTTATCCGCTTTGGCCGCGAGCGTGCGCATCGTCTTCAAGCGCCGTGCGGCACGTCTATAGTGCGGGGCGCCGGTCTCCTGAAGCGTCATGCGGACGATGTCGGCGTGGACGGGGAGCACTGCAGCCGGGTCGATGGCGGCGTACTCGGTGACGAGCCTGTCCCACACGTCCGCATCCTGCAGCCCGAGGTCGTGCGCCAGGCGCCAGGCCTCGCGCGGATCCTCCAGGGTCAGCAGCGCGAACAGCACAGCCTCACGGGGTCTCGCCGCCAGCGCGGCGGTCACCTCGTCGCGATAGTGGGGCCAGCCGACGCCGGAGGCCTCGTACAACCCGCGCCCGGTCGATGACGAGGGCCACCGTCGGAATACCTCGAGGCGCACATCGACGGCCTCGTCCGGGCGGTGCCGATCGACCAGCCTGCTCCAGTAATCGGCCGCGCGCTGCGACTGCGGGCCCCCACCGAATCGCGTGGCCTCGCGCGCCCATTCGATCGCGAGGTCGGTGCGGTCGATTTCCTCGAAGGCCTTCGCGGTGTCGATCAGCCATGCCGCCACTTTGCAATCCTTGGCATGGGTGGCGATGATCGCGTCGACATCGCGGTCCAGTACGGCGAGACGCTGCGCGTTCTGTTCGAGGACGAAGCGTTCGTGCGGGAGCAGGTACAGCCGGTCGGCGATGGGGGTGGGCTCCGGCGGCAGGTCACGTTCGATGTCGGCCAGGCGTGCCCGGTAGGCGGCGACGCCGTCGGGTCCCAGCGCCGGGGCGTAGGCGACCGGGTCGATGGTGAAGAAGTCGACATCGTTGTGGAACTGGAACGCGATCATCCAGTCCACCACCTTCGTGGGCGGCACATGCGCGGCCGCGGCGGCGCGGGGATGCAGCCGCAGCAGCCGGCGACAGGCGTCGCCGATGATCCCCGACGAGTCGTCGGCCCGCGCGATGACCTTCAGCGCGCTCGCCACGGCGCGCGTCGTCACGTCGTACACGTCCGCGGGGCCGGTGGATTCTTTCGCTGGCGCCGCCGCGTCTTCGAGCAGGTCGACGGCTTCGTGCATCTGCCTGCCGTGCGCATTGGCGGCACCGAGGCGGTACAGCTCTTTGCGCGTGCGGATCAGCGGCAGGACGGCGTCGGCGAGTGCGGTCATCGTCGAGTCCTTTGCGGGGTGGCGGAAGGTCTGGCGATCATCGTAGGCGACAGTTCCGGGGCGCGGCATTGAGGACAGGCGGCATCCTGGCCGGGGCGTTGGGGGGCTCTCCGGCAGGCTCGAGATTGCGGAAAGAATGCGGTTCGCGCCGCGTCCGACGTTGCCGCTGGTCGACGGCATCGCCTCGATGAACGTCCCGGTCGGCCGGCGACGCGATTCCTTCCGCAATCCATAGCATCGCGAAAAGCCTGATCAACCGGTCGCCGGCGGAGTGGGATGAGGTCCTGCGGAACCATCAATGCCGCGATGGTCGAGCATGTTCTTGAAGATGCGTCGGAGTGCAGGGACACGCTCGGTGGCCGCACGCCAGACGACTTCGTCGTCGATCGTGGCATAACCGTGGATTAACACGTTGCGCATCCCCATTATGCGGTGGCGATCGGAGATCCGTCCGGCTGTCGAGACTTCAGCACGAGGCGAAAACGTCCTCGACGTCCGGCCGCAACTCCGCGAGGAAGTCCACATCGCTGGTTTCCGGATTTGAGGTGCTTCGGGCCGTCGACCCGAAGACTCGCAGGCGATCGACACCCCATCAGTTGCATGCACGCACCAGCGCGGCGCTGTTCATCAGCTCCGCAACGGTGCCGGCGATCGTAGTCACGTCGTCAGAATACTGATGCCACCGAGGCCATCTGGCCAGCCCAGGCTGCAGCCGTCCGGTATCCGACCGTCCGGCGCGCCCCGTCGGCCACACTGGTTCCCATGCGCATCGGAATCATCGGCGCCGGCATCGGCGGGCTCGTCGCCGCGGCCGGACTGCAGGCCGACGGCCACGACGTCACTGTCTTCGAGCGCCGTGATGCCCCCGGTGCGATCGGCGCCGGGCTGACTCTGTTCGCCAACGCGTTCGCCGCGCTCGACGCGATCGGACTGGGCGACACAGTCCGCGCCGTCGGTGCCGACCCGCTGGGCCGGATGCGGTCCGGGCAGCGCCGCCCGTCGGGACGCTGGCTCGTCTCGGTGCCGCCGGGATCGGGTCCGGCGGTGCGCAGCCTGCACCGCGCGGAGCTGCACTCCGCGCTCCTCGGGCACCTCGCAGAGGGAACGGTGCGCGCGGGGTGCACGGCGCGGGCGCACCCCGGCGGCGAACCCGTCGTCACGGTGGACGGAACGTCCGCACGCTTCGACCTGGTGGTCGCCGCGGACGGCGTGCGCAGCGCGGCGCGCGGCGCGTGGGGCCTCGACCGCGGGGTGCGCTACGCCGGATACACCGCCTGGCGCGGGGTCACGACGTCGCGCAGGCACTTCGCGGTCGAGGCGGGGGAGACGTGGGGCGCGGGCGCCCGGTTCGGGATCGTGCCCCTGCCGGACGACCGCTTCTACTGGTTTGCCGTGCTCACCGCCACGGAAGGCACGGACTTCGGCGACGAACCCGCAGTGCTGCGCCAACGCTTCGGCGGCTGGCATGCTCCGATCCCCGCACTGCTCGACGCCACACCGGCGTCCGGGTTGCTCCGGCACGACATCTACGACCTTGCTGCGCTGCCGCCGAGTTGCGTCGCGGGGCGGGGAGTGCTGCTCGGCGACGCCGCCCACGCGATGACCCCGGACCTGGGTCAGGGCGCCGGGCAGGCCATCGAGGACGCCGCGACGCTGGCGCTGCTGCTGCGCGGCGCGGGCCCGCTCGATGCGGCGCTGAACGAGTACGACCGGCTGCGACGACGGCGGGCCCGAAAGCTCTGGCGGGGTTCGCGTCTCGCCGGGCGACTTGCGCAGGCGTCATCCCCGGTCGCCGTCGCCGCGCGGGACGTGCTGATGCGCGCGATGCCGCCGGGCGCGGCGGTGCGTGCGTCGGCACGCGTGGCGCGATGGCAGGAACCGCAGCAGGTTTTTCCGGGTGAATCCCGATGACTCAGGCACGTCGGCGTGGTTGGCTGGCACCATGACGAGCTCGCGCGCGCCTTCACCCGGTCCGTCGCCCGCCGACCCCCGCGCGGAACGGTGGCACAAGTACTGGGACAAACACTCCGGCCACTACGACCAACCGATGCAGCAAATGGACCGCTGGGTGTTCGGCGACTCGCGGCAGTGGGCCTGCAGGCAGGCGTCCGGCGAGGTGCTCGAGGTGGCGGTGGGCACGGGCCTCAACCTGCCCCTCTACCCGGAGGACGCCGTGCTGACCGGCATCGACCTCAGCGAGGAGATGCTGGCGCAGGCCCGCGGCAGGGCCGCGTCGCTGGGCCGCGAGGTCACGCTGCGCCAGGCCGATGCGCACGCGCTGCCCTTCGACGACGGAACGTTCGACACGGTGGTGTGCACGTTCGGGCTGTGCGCGATCCCGGACATCGACCGGGCCGTCGCCGAGATGCACAGGGTAATGCGTCCGGGAGGGCGGCTCATCCTCGTGGACCACGTCGCGAGTACGTCCCGCATCGCCCGCGGGGTGCAGAGACTGCTGGAGACGTTCTCGATTCCGATGGGCGGGGAGCACTTCCGCCGCCGGCCGCACGACAACACGCTCGCCGCGGGATTCGTTGTGGAAAGGGCGGACCGGTTCAAGCTCGGGGTGGTGGAGCGGCTCGTCGCAAGGAAACCGGGGTAGCGGAATGTGGCGCGGGCCCGGCGGTGCTGCACCCGATCAGACCGATCAGCCCGCTTCGCCGAGACGCACGTGCAGCACATCGCCGAGCTCAGTACTCACCGCCAGGTCGCTGTCCGAGCCGGGCATGAACGACACGGCCGTCATCGGCTGGCCCGACAGCACGCTGCAATGCTCGCCGGACGCCGGATCCACGTGGACCAGCCGGCCGGAGGCCGTGGCCACATACAGGGTGCCGTCGGGCGCGGCCGCCATGTCGTCCGGCAACAGCGGAATACCCGCCACAGTCAGGTCGGCGGCCACCGTGGCACCGCCGGGATCATCCAAGGGAATGCGCAGTATTCGGCCCGACACGCTCTGGATCAGCGAAACGTATACAGCGCCGTCGGTCACGACGAGCCCGTCGAACCCGCCCACATTGACGCCTCGATCGAGCTGAAAGTTCTTTGGCGCGCGGCTGCTCCACTGTGTGTCGACGGTCCCGTCCGGGCGAACCTTGACGACCGACCCCGCGGTGTCCGCGAGGTAGGCGTTGCCGTCGGCATCGAAGTCGAGGCCGTTCGGCATTCCGAATCCGCGCGCGAACTCCTTCGCGACGGGATCGGCGACGTCGGGGTCGAAGCGTAAGATCCGGCCCTGCCGCAGGTCGGGGATCATGCCGATCGGATTGTTCCCGGCTAGGACGTACATCATCCCGTCCGGGCCCCGACGGACAGCGCCGGGCATGTCGACGGGCACGGTGGCCGTCCGTTCGCCGTCGGCGTCGAAGCGCTCGACCGCACCCGATGCCATGCGCGACACCCACAGGTTCCCCGCGTCGTCGTACGCGAGGTTCTCGGTCCAATCGAGCAGGGGAACGCGGTGCCCGACGAGTACGGATGCGGTCGCGGGTGCGCAGAACGGCGATGTTGCGGGCTGCGGAGCTTGCGGGGCGGCCGACGCCACCGACGTCACGGTTCCCGCCATCAGGGCTGTCGCCAGCGCGGAGACTCCGACGGCCCGTGCCGCACTCCGATGGAAGCCGCGTGCGGGCATCAGCGTGCACCTCCGGGAAGGTCATCGATGACGGGGGTGAACACGAGCCGGCTGCCACCGTCGCGTGCCACCGGTTCGAAGCTCTGCGGCCGGCGGTCCACGGTCGTGAGCGTGCCGTGGGCGCGGGGCGGTGTCATAGCGGTCCTTTCGAAGGGCGTGACGCGTCGGCCACGACACGAGTTACCGCCGCAGAGTAGCGACTTCCGGGTCGGAACGTCGGGCGATGAGGGCTCCACGGGGTATCAGATCTGAGAATATTGGTTCGTGGTTGATCTTGACGATGTATTGCGTTCGGCGGCGCGGCTGCAGCGGCTTGTTCCGGATGCTGTGCTCGTCGGCGGCAGTGCGGCGGCACATCACTCAGAGCATCGGCTTTCCACCGATCATGATCATGTTCTGCGGGACTTTCATGACAGTTTCGACGAGGTACTGGAAGCCCTTGAATCGGATCCGGAGTGGGTGCTCAATCGTGCGGTGCCCGGGAAGATCATCCTCGGCGAGCTCGGAGAGTGCGAAGCCGGAGTGCGGCAGTTGATCCGCGAGCGTCCCTTGGAAACAGAGGTCGCCCACGTCGGCGAGGCCCGGCTCGTCGTGCCGACTCGGGAGGAAACGCTCCGAATCAAGGCGTATCTCGTGGTCAAGCGGAACCAGACGCGTGACTTCCTCGGCGTGGCCGCCTTGGCCTATCGGTTCGGCATCGGGTGGGCAGGACGGGCCCTCGCAGGCGTTGACGCGTATTACGCGTCTCCATCCGGCACGGACTCAGTGGCGTCCCAACTTCTACGGCAGCTGGCCGAGCCTCGTCCGGCCGATGCCGACACCACCCGGACGCTGGACAAGTACAAGCAGCTCGATCCGCGGTGGCACTCGTGGCAGCGCGTCGTGAACGTCTGCCGCGCAGTCGCCGATGCGATTCTGGAGCCCTGCGATTCCGGAATCTCGACGTCCCGCCCGACTACCCGGTCGAGAAGTGGGGGATCGAGGGCCTGGTGACTGCGATCGACCGCGGCTCGCTCAGTGATTGGCGGCGCATCGGCGCCGCCGTCGACGTCGAGCCGTACGGTGAGCTTGCAGAACAGCTCACAACTGCACTCGACCTGGCGGAGGACGCCGGGGTTGTCGCCGCGCTACGACGTCGGCTGGCGGCTTCGCAAGATCGGGTGGCGCGGTCGCTCGTTGCGCACCGGCTCAACGAGAACACCGCCCGATTCGGGGGCACAGCGGCCGCATTCGCCCGCGCTCTCGGAACGTCGCCGTCACGCATGTCCACCTATCTGCGCGGGACGGTGACGCCGTCCGCCGCCGTGCTGGTGAAGGCGGAATTGATCGCCGAGTCGGCTGCCCGCCGGCGGGAGGCCGTCCGACCGTCCAGTGCGCCTGCCGCCGGCCCGGACTGATCCACTGCCCCAGTGAGGTGATCCGGTCTCGCGCACCGTTTCCGGCTATAGGCCCGGGAACCGGTGCTCGGGGTGCGTGGGGCGTGTTCGGAACGGTCGGTCGCCGATTCTGACCGCCCGGTCTTGACACCGGCGCCGCCGCAGCCGAGCGTCATGGCTGTGGCGGTGACGACGGGGCAGACGGCGCGGGCCGGGGACGGCGGCATCGACCGGTTCCGCACCCGGCTGGGCGGTCTCACCTGGGCGCACCTGCTCAACGACGGGGCCTCCAACTACCTGCCCGGGGTGCTTCCGGCGGTGCTCGCCACCCTCGACCAGCCCGCGAAGATGGCCGGGGTGCTCGTCACAGCGCTCACCATCGGGCAGGCACTGCAACCGCTCACCGGGCGGCTCGCCGACAGGATCGGCGGGCGCAGCCTCATCATGATCGGCCTCACCGCCAGTTCCGTCGGCGGCGGGCTGCTGGGCGTGGCGCACAGCTTGTGGTCGATGATCGCATTGCTGGTGCTCATCGGCGTCGGTAACGCGTTCTTCCACCCCCAGGCGCTCGCGGGGATCCGCGCGATGATGGCCGGCCGTCAGGGCCTCGTCACCTCGGCGTTCCTCGTCGGAGGAGAACTGGGCCGCGGCCTGTGGCCCACGCTCGCCAGCCTCATCGTCGCCCACCTGGGGCTCGGCGGCCTGTGGATCCTGGCCGTTCCTGGCCTGGTGACGGTGCCGTGGATCCGGCGGTGGGCGCCGTCGCTGTCCGCCCGGCGGGGACACGGCAGGGCGATCCGATGGCGCGCGCACGCGCGCCCCCTCGCCGTGCTCATCGGCTATCAAGGGATTCGGACGGTCACCGTGTTCTCGTTCGTCACCTTCCTGCCGATTCTGTGGGACTCCCGGGGCGCGAGCCTGGTCAGCGGCGCGTCGGTGATCACCACGATGACGGTGGTGGGGGTGGTCGGCAACTTCGCGGGCGGACACCTCAGCGACAGGGTGGGACGGCGGCCGGTGCTCGTCGCATCGGCGCTGGGCGCGGCCGTGCTCGTCGCCCCGATGGCCTACCTGGACGGGCCGTGGGCTTGGATCGTGGCCGGCGCACTGGGCATCGCGCTGTTCATGACCGCGCCGGTGACGGTGCTGATAGGCCAGGACATCTTTCCGGAGAACCGGTCGATGGGCTCGGGTATCGCTCTGGGGTTCTCCAATGGGGTGGGAGCGCTGCTCGTGTTCGTCATCGGACTGGGCATCGGCGACGACGTGGCGGGCGTGTTCTGGGTGCTGTGCGGGCTGAGCGCCGTGGGGGCAGTGGCGGCGCTGCTGTTCGCTCCGGATCTCATGCGGTGAAGTCGCAGGTTGGGGTCGGTGTGCGAGCCTCTGCATTGCGGAAGTAATCGGGCGTGCCCGGCCGGCCAAGGCATCCGCAGGTCGGTGCTGTATTCGTCCGCTTCCGTACTGGTGGGCGCCGTGCGGCGGGGCGACGCGAATGCTTCCGCATTCCCTGGCCTTCGGAGAAGGACATCGACCCGCGCCCGTCAGCGGGTTCACGCGGCGCCGCGGAATCCGCTCCGCCCGCCGGCCGACGCGCCTACCATCGCGAGGGCAGGCGCGGAAAGGGGAGTGACCATGGGCTGCACTGCATGCACGGATGGCGAACTGCGCAGGCCGCACCTGATCGGACCGCGGGCGGCCGGTCCGCGGGCGCTGGGGCCCACCGCGGCGGCCCCGCTGGCACTGGCGGCGTGCGCGGTGGGCGCGCTCGCCGTGGGCGCCGTCGCCATCGGCCGTATCGCCGTCGGCAAGGCGGTCGTCCGCAAGCTCGAGGCGGGCGACGTGCACATCCGGTCCCTTGCCGTCGACCGGATCGAGGTGGCCGGAGAAGTGTGGCCCAAGGCGGACGGGACCGCCCCGCCGGAGGTGTACGGGTAGCCGGGGGCACTATGGGACGGGGCGCTCCCACGCCCCGGACAAGGAGACCGCGCATGCCCACCTTCGCCGAACTCGACGCCATCACCCTCGACGACCTCCGTGCTGCCGGCACCACCAAGTGGGTGCGCGAGGACGGCGCGATCGGGGCGTTCGTCGCCGAGATGGACTTCGGTGTGGCCCCGGCCATCACGGCCGCGCTGCACCGGGAGGTCGACAGGGGCTCCTTCGCGTACCTGCCCCAGCGGTACGTCACCGGGATGCAATCCTCCGTCGCCCGCTATCTCCACGGGGCGTGCGGCTGGGACGTCGACCCCGTACGAGTGCACCAGATGCCCGACGTGGTCGCCGCCTACCGGGCCGCCATCCGCTACTTCAGCCGGCCCGGGTCCAAAGTCATCGTGCCCACGCCCGCCTACATGCCGTTCCTCAGCGTGCCGCCCGACGAGGGCCGCGAGGTGATCGAGGTGCCGATGCTGCGTGACGGCGGCGACCGGCACTTCGCCGACGACCTGGCCGCCATCGAGCGCGCCTTCGACGACGACGGCGGACTGCTGGTGCTGTGCAATCCGCACAATCCCACCGGCCGCGTGTTCACCCGCGACGAGCTGCAGGCGATCGAGGAACTCGTGGCGCGCAAGGGCGGACGCGTGTTCTCCGACGAGATCTGGATGCCGCTGGTGTTCGGCGACCACCGCCACATCCCCTACGCCTCGATCGGTTCTGCCGCCGCGGGGCACTCCGTGACGGCGACGGCGGCGTCGAAGGCGTTCAACATCCCCGGGCTCAAGTGCGCCCAGCTGATCACCAGCAACGACGCCGACGAGGCGCTGTGGCAGCGGGTGGGGTTCATGCCGATGCACGGCTCCGCCAACCTCGGGCTCGTCGCGACCACGGCCGCGTTCGACTCGGGCGCCCCGTGGCTCGTCGACGTGCGCGCATACCTCGAGCGCAACCTGCAGGCGCTGGCGGAGTTCCTGGTCGAACGGCTCCCGCACGTGGGGTTCCGGCCGCCGGAGGGCACCTACGTGGCGTGGCTGGACCTTTCCGCGTATCGACTCGACGGGCCGCCGGCGGAATTCCTGCTGGAGCACGCCGGGGTCGCGTGCACCGAGGGCACCGACTGCGGCGTGGCCGGGGCCGGGCACGTGCGGTTCATCTTCGCCATGCCCCGGCCCGTCATGCTCGATGCACTCGACCGCATCGCCAAAGCGCTCGAGACGGTGCCGCTGCGGGAGTGACGGTAGCGGCCGGCCGGGTGATCACCCCAGCGTCGCGAGCACTCTCCGCGCCGCGTCTTCGGCCTTGGGGTCTCCGGCCCGATAGAACGCCGCGGGCCGTCCCAGGGGGCTGTCCACCGTCACCGCGGAGTCGCCGGCGAACCGCGCGCCGCTCCACACGTGCACCCACTCGCCGGGCGGCAGCGTCGCCGTGGTGCGAGTCTGGCCCGGTGTCATCGCGGGCGCCACGAAAAGTCCGCTGCCGAACAGGAACTGGTCGTCGCGGCCCGCGGCCACGGACCCGGGCGCGCCGATCCACGGGTGCCGCAGCGCCGGGACGCCGGTCTGCGCTGCCTGGGCGACGACGCCGCGGCGATAGTCGGCCAGGGCCGCGAACACGCGCGTCTGCGCGGCGAAGGCGGCGGCGGAATCCGGATCGTACGCCTGCGCGTTGCGTCCGGGCTGGTTGCCCTCGTGGGTGCGCATCACCGTGCCCCACGCGCTGAACTCTGCCCAGCGCAGCAGCAGCTCCCGCCCACGCTGCACGCCCACCACCGGCTGCGACAGCCCCGTGTACCCGCCGGTGTCGCTGTGCGTGAGGGTCATCCCGGACACGCCGCCCGCGAGCATCCCGAGCAGCGCGCAGGCCAGGCCGTCGTGCGCGTCCCACGTCACCAGTTGGTCGCCGGCCCAGAACAGCGGGGCGTGCGCAGCGGACGCGCGGCCGGCCGCGCGGAAGAACACGAGCGCATCGGGTTTGCCGGCCTGTCTGCGCGCCGCATCGTTGAGCTCGGCCCACGCCACCGGCCAACGGTTGTGCCAATCGTCCGGCGTGCCCGAGTGCAGCACGGCGTCGAACGGTAGGCCCTCACCGAAATCGGCCATCCACCCATCCGCCCCGGCGCCGGCCACCTCGGTGGCGATGACGTCCCGGAACCAGTCGAACGCGGCCGGGTTCGTCAGGTCCACCAGCGCGGCGCCGAAGCCGCCCTGATCCAGCAGATACGGCCCGCCGGACGGGTGTCGGACGAGGTAGCCGCGCGCCAGCGCCTCGGCGAACAGGTCGCGGTCCACGCCGCCCGGCTTGCCCGCCGGGTCGGCGAGGAACGCGTTGACGTAGGTGAGCACGCGGATGCCGCGAGCGTGGAGCGCGGAGACGAAGGCGTCCCACCCCGGATAGCGCTCCCGGTCGAGCACCCAGTTCCACCAGAGCCGTTCGCCGAAGTCGGTAGTGCGCTGCCCCGACCAGTCCTGCAGCCACACGCCGGTGACCGCCGCGCCCGCGTCCTCGAGAGCGGCCAGCTTGGCCGTGACGGCCTCGGTGCCACCCTGGAGCCCCAGGATCGCGCCGGCGCCCGACCACGCCGGCAACGCCCGCATGCGTCCCGTGTCCGCGGTGTGTGCCTCGAGCAGATCCGTGGGCATGGCGCCCGAATAGACGGTGGCGGTGTATCCGGCGGCCCAGGCGGCGATGTCGATGCGGTCCGGCGGCCGGCAGTCGAACGTGGCCACCACGTCGGTGTCGAGCGCGATGGCGCGCATCGCGTCGGTGACGAGGAACGGCAGCGGGGCATAGGTGGTGGTGGGAGAGCCGCCGGCACCCTGCGTGGCCTCGGCTGCGGCGGTGAGGGGTTCGCGCCCGCGTCCGACGCCCTGCTCGCGGGTGACGATCGGCACCTCCTCGCCCGTCAGGTCGAAGCGCGTGAACTGCTCGCCGGCCCCGTGCACCCCCTCTACGGGCCCGCGGGCGGGGCGGAGCATGACGACATCGGCGCGGGGGACGTCGGCCCGGATCTCCAGGCCGTGGGCGCCGGGGCCGATGCGCACAGTGAACGCGCGCGTGGTGGTGAGGTCGAACGGGGCGCCGACCGCGATCTGGCTCGACAGGGGGCCGAGATCCACCGGCGGCGCGAGGATCCCGGTGAGGATCACCGCGCCGTCCACCACCTGCACCCGCCGGATCTCCTGGTCCAGCTGCAGCGAGGTGAGCTGCGGCGTGGACGAGAAGTGGCCGGTGTTCTCCTGCCAGTGCAGCCGCCCGTTCGCCGACGCGAGGAAGGCCCCGGCGGGGGAAGCGAACACAGTCCGTCCGCCGGTGACGATGCTGAACGAACCCGGAGCGAGAACCACGCGGATGGAGCCCGCGTCGACGGTGCCGACGGCGCTCGGCGCGACGGTCAGGCGCCCGACGGGCAGGACCGGGGGCGGGGCATAGCGGAGGAAGGGGACACCGGCGCGGGCCGCGGGCGGGGCGGCCGTCGACGTGAGGCCGGCGACGACGATGCCCGCGCCGAGCCCTGCGGCCGACCGCAGCAGAGCACGGCGGGAGACCGCGCCGGGCGGCGCGTGCTGTTCGGCATGCGCCGGCCTGTCGTTTCCGGCTTCGCCCACCCTGAACCTCCTCGACTGCGACTGCGACTGCGACGGTGGCGGGGCGGGACTGTGCGCGCCCGGGCATGATGGACCCGATGGTATCCGGGCGGACACACCGCCGGGCGTGTTCTCCGCACGTCGGGAGCACCGCGGTAGCGGGGAGTGTCGGCAGTGACGGGAGGGACGCAGTGAACCCGGGAGAGTCCGCATCGGACGGTGACACCACGATCCGGCAGTCCGGGCGCAGTGCGGGCCGGGCGGCGGCGCCGCGATGGTGGCGGATCGCGATGGGCATCGTCATCCCGATACTGGTGGCGCTGACCTGTGCGGCGGCGCTCGCGGTCTTTCTCTCGCCGTTCCCGCTGCTGCCCGCCGTGATACTCGCCGGCTGGGCGTTCGTCCTGCTCGGGGCCGTCTGGGTGGCGTTCACGGTGGTGCAACTTGTGCTGTACCGGTGGGACCGGCGCGTGCTCATCGCACCGGCCATGGTCGTGGTGACGGCCGGGCTGCTGGCGTTCCGGGTGCCGTTTCACCTCGGGTGGTGCGCTATGCAGGGCACGATGACCGCCCACGCGCAGCAGTGCGTGAACACCTACGAGCGACAGTGGATCGGCGTGTACTCGGTGGAGAGCGTGCACGGGACGGCCGGGTCGTGCCACTTCCGGTTGACCGGCGGATTTCTCGACACTGTCGGTGTCGCCTACTTGCCGGGGGAGACGCCCAGCCAGGGCTTCACCGACCGCGAGGGAGTGCGAGGCTACGAGCCGCTCGGCGACGGGTGGTATCGGTACCGCGAAGTGTTCTGACGCGCACCGGCCTCGGGCGTTCCCGCCCACGTTCCGCGCACCCGTTCTCGGATTTCGCCGGGGAATGCGCGCGCGGCCTGCGCAGGCGGTGCGCGGCTCGACGGGCACGCGCCGGCGCGGCGGGGCGAGTGCCACAATGGCGCCATGATCTTCATCGTCGCCAAGTTCAAGGTCAAGCCGGAGCACGCGGACTCCTGGATGGACCACGTCCGCGATTTCACCGCGGCCACCCGCGGTGAACCGGGGAACCTGTGGTTCGACTGGTCGCGCAGCGTCGACGACCCGAACGAGTACGTGCTGGTCGAGGCGTTCCAGGACGATGCCGCCGAGACGCACGTGACCAGCGCGCACTTCCGCCAGGCGCAGCAGGACCTGCCGCCGCTGCTCCAAGAGACGCCGCGCGTGCGCAACGTCGTCATGGACCGGGACGAGTGGGACGAGCTGGGGGAGATGGCAGTGCGCTGAATCCGGCGTCGCCTCCGGACGCGGCGGCCCGCGCACGAACCGTATGAGGGAGTGCGCGGGCCGCCGGCCTTTTGAGACGGGGTCAGTTCACCGCGACGAAGACCTTGTCGCCGAACGGCGTGGCCTGCACCGCGAGGGTGCCGTTGCCGGCCGATGCCGACGGCACCGTGAACACCAGATTTCCGGTGGTGGAGGCGCCCTCGAACAGCGGGCTGTAGGTGTCGAGCGAATCCGGCGTGACCACCATGTTGTCGAAGGAGTTCACGGTATTGCCCTCGGCGGTCACGTAGGCGATGGTCGTGAACGGCGTCTTCCCCTGCGGATCGGTGCCGGTGTAGGTGACGGTGACGTTGGCCAGCAGGTACTGCGACCCGGCCGGCGCTGCATCGTTGAACAGGTTCTCGGCGGCCACCGCGCCGCCCCCGTCGAGGGTGACGCTGTTGACCGTCACCTGCCAATCGCCGTCGGAGATGGTGGAACCGAGCGGGTACGGGTTGCCCCGCGTGCCCTGATCCGCGGACGACGCCCCGGAATCGGAGGTGGAACCGGGCGCGCCGGCGTCGGCCGCCGCGACGTCTGCGGTTTCGCCGGGAGTGGAGACGGACACGTCGCCGCTGCCGCCGAACGCGTCATCAACGGCGTTGGTGACGACCGTAGCGAAGACGACGAACCCGACGACGATGCCGACGATCGCGATGATGACGGCGGCGATGCTGGTGCCCTTGCGCTTGCCCGCCAGGAACAGCCCCACAATGCCGAGGATGAAAGCGATCGGAAGCAGAATCCATCCGACGATGAGTGCGCCCGGAATGCACGCGAAAATGAAACCGACCACCGCCGTGATCACCGCGATGCGGCCCAGGATGTTCTTCTGCTTCTCCGGCGCCGCGGGGGCGCCGGGGATTCCACCGGCGGGGGGGAGCCGGGGGCACCTGCGACGGCATGTGCGGAGGTGGGGTGCTCATGGGAATTCTCCTTCAACGTGCTGAACCTGCTGATGCCCAGTAGGTAATCAGACGGCACCGACACTTTTTGGTGCCGCTGAAGGGAACCCCGCAAGAACAGCGGAAACGCATCGATGTCATTCGAATGGCCGTCACGGAAGGCGTGGTGATTCGGTATCGGGAGCAGAATGCTGCGCCACTTGATCTGCAGAAATCGTGAACAAGCCGAAGCCCGGAGGGGTCAGGGCAGCGGCTTGCTATCAGCGGTGACCCCCCAGCGCGTTTCCGCCGGCGCGGTTCCGTCTGTGTCGTCCCGTCAGCGCACCGTCTTCTTGTCAGCGCGCCGTCTTCTTGTCAGCGCGCCGCGGCATCGGCGAGGTCCGCCAGTCCCACGGTGTCGAGGCCCGGCCAGCCGTGCAGCATCCGCGTCCACTCCGATGGAATTGCTGCTGCGCCGTAGGCCGCGCCGAGCAGGCCCCCGGCGATGGCCGCAGTCGTATCGGTGTCGTGGCCCGCCCGTACCGTCGCCGCCAGACCGTCGCGGATGTGCGCGTCGGCACCGTCCGGCGTATCGGCGTGGTCCACCGCGGGGCGCGTGCGGTGGATGCCCCACCATGCGGTCTGGAGCGCGGAGATCACCCAACCGTTGTTGTGCTCGAACACCGGCCGGTCCTGCGTTTCCGCCGCCGTCACCCACTGATGCCACCGGTCGCGAGCGCCGTGCGGCACCACTGCGGTGACTGTGCCGTGCAGATCCGGGAGTGCGCCGGTGCCGATCGCCGACCAGACGGCATGCGACCACACTTGGCATGCCAGGTGCGTATCGACTCCGGTGTTGGTGAGGCGGGAGACTTCGGCGGCTGCGGAGAGCATCGCCGTTGGCGTCTGGTCGTGCGCGAACGCGACAGCGATCGCCGCGGTGCGCATGAGCGAACCGTTGCCGGCATTGTCGGGGCCGGTGGCTGCGGCGGTCGCCTGCATGGCCGCAGCCGTGGGCGAGCGGCGGGACAGGACGCGCCGCGTCTGGTTGCCCATGTCTCTCGGGTCGGACTGCTGCCAGCGCAGGAACTCCGCCGCCACCGCGTCGAGGCCCTCCGTGGTGTCCAGGCGGTGCAGAGTGGCGGCCCGGGCGATCCCCGCCGCCATTGCCGTGTCGTCCGTCCACTCGCCGGGCGCGAAGCCGAACGGCCCGCCGCCCTTCATGACGATCGGCACCTCGGGGCCCGGAAAACTGAACTCGTATCCGGCGCCGAGCGCGTCCCCGGCGGCCGTCCCCAACAGCGCACCCCGAACGCGGTCATGCGCACTGCCCTCGTCCACCTCGCCCTGGCTCGTGTAGCTCTGAGTCATGCTGCCCCCTTCCGTCGCCCCTGCCTGTCGACGCTTGTCTGCCTGTCGACGCTTGTCATCGCGGCTGACGGGAACACGGTATCGACGGTCACCGACAGGAATCGTCCGGCCGGCGAGCCGGGTGTCGGCCTCGGTGCGCACAGCACCGGGGGCGGGCCGACAGTGCGGCCCGTCCCCGGGCGGTGAATTGCGAGTACTGCTCAGTTGAACCGGCTGCCAGGGTGGTAACGCTTGACCAACTTGAGCGTGTTGTGGTCGGTGTGGTGCATCTCCCCGCCGGTGGCGGCGAGCTTCATGTGCAGATCCGACGTGTAGCTGAACGTCTCTTCGTCGTCGATGGTGAAGGCGCTCTTGAAGTCGAGGATCTCGGCCCGATCGAGCAGGTAATGGTTCTGCAGGATGCCATAGCAGGGATCGCCGGGCTTCGCGTCGAACCGCATCTCGGTATCGCGCGCCTCCGCCGTACTGCCGGCCAGGATCGCGATGCCACGGCCGAACACGACGTCACGCATGACCTGCTTGTGCTCGCCGTCCCACAGCAGGAAACCGATCTCATCGTGGAACGGGTCCATGGCCTCCTCGCCGTGCCGCCACGCCGTCATCGCGTACTTGAGGCCCCACAGCGTCTGCTGGCCGTTCTCCTGGATCGGGATCGGCTTGAACCAGGCGTGTTCGAAGTAGCTGGTCTTGGAGGTCTCGTCCTCCTTGTTGTGGTACGAGAGGTCAACGCCGACGTCGCCCTCCCATTCGCCGACGAGCGGAGTCAGCGGTCCCAGTTTCTGCGGGCCCTGGATCTTCTCCGGCATGTCCTACCCTCTTTCCCTGTGCCAGGTAGCTTCTGAACGCTTCCGCGTCACGCCCGGCACCGCCGTCACGCGGCGCGCCGCATGCAGCGACCCGCTGCGTCCGGGCCGCCCACATTGCAACCATACGAGTTCGCAGGCGGATTGCGGGGGCGATTCGGCAAAGGGGCAGGCGCTCTGACGGTGCACTGGACTGTATGAACGTCAGGGTGCCGACCACACTCGGCGGAGGCAACCTCCCCGCCGCGCACGTCCGACCCGGGTCACCGCCCGGACGGCGGCAGCACGTCGACGCGCAGCGGGCCGCACACCTCGATGAGCCAGTCCAGGCCGGGACCGCTCTGGAACATCCGCCCGAACGACGGGTCCTGGCGCAGCGCGCCCGCGCACCGGTCGCCGAAGAGCACGACCGCGCGTGCGTCGTTGCACTTGCGGGACGTCCACGCGACGCCGTCGAATCCCGCCGTGTGGGCCGCCCGCGCCCAGGCGACGGTGCGCGGGTACTCCGTCGCGGCGGTGTCGGTCACCTGCCGGGCCTCGACTCCGAGCCGTCGCAGCCCCAGCCCGCGCAGGCTCGCCAGTCGGAGACGGCGCCGCACCTCGACGAGCCCCATCACCTTGTCTCGGTACGCCGAGTAGGGGAGCAGACCACCGGAGGCGGGAACGTCGTGCAGCAGGGACTCGGCGAGCGCGGCCTCCGCCGTGTCCGCGCCGTAGAGCACCGGCACCACGGGATCGCCGAAAAACGCGAAGCGGGTCCGGCTGCCGAAACCCGGATTGAACTCGGCAACGGTGCGCACGCTGCTGTGCACCCGGTAGAGCCGGTGCCCGCGCGGCAGGATCTCGGCGAGCGGCTCGAACGGTTCCGGCGGAGCCGGCGTCACCACGGTCGGCGTAGTCGTAGCGGAGCCCTCATCGGGGTTAGAGCCGGCGCTGTGTGGCTGGGGCGTGCTCACCAGGACACGCCGAACGACGCCTCCGCCACGGCGAGCAGCCGATCGGAGTCACCGAGAACGTCGACCGGTCGCGCGCCGTCGAGCAGTGTCGTGGGCCCCAGGAGCCATTCGATGAGGCCGGCCTCGTGCCAGCCGTGGCGGTCGCCCAGCAACCGTAGATCCGCGATCACGGGCCGGATCCCGGCGGCGGTGAACTGGAACCCCGGGTACAGCAGCCTGTTGCCGCGGCGCAGCGCGAGCAGTCTCCCCGCGGCCCGCGCCGTGGTGGCGGCATTGCGGCGCGCGGCCGCCCGCGACCCGAGCCGGTCCGCCACCTGCGCCGAGGTGAGCAGCCCGAACTCGACATCGAGCGCCTCGTACAGGTTCTGCTGGGCCTGCACGGCACGGGCCAGCGCGGGCGACGCGGCGGTGAGGTGCGCTGAGTGGATCGCGGAGCCGAGCGCGGCCACATTGCGGCGGGTCTGCACGAGGTCGGCCGCGGCGGTCCCCACCGGGTCGTCCGCTGCGGCTTCGTCCACTGCCGCCGAGCCGTTGCCCGCCATGGTCCGCCTTCCGGTGCTGTCCACACTCACCCGCAATCCGCTGACAGGTGCGTTCGTTACGTTCGATCATATCGCACTATTCGCATTTCGCATCGGTACGGAGGGGGAGCCGGGGGGCCGCGGCGCGCCGACTCACCCCGAATTTCCCGGCGCGCCGACGTGGTGAATTGACGCGGATGGACGTTCGGTGTGTTTACGATCACAACGTCGAAGGGTGGGCGCTGTGGAACCGATCGGCCGTCGCGGATTCCTGGGATACGCGCTGGCCGCGGCCGGTGCCGTCGGGGGAGCCGACGGGCTTTCCGCCGTCGGGGCGGGGCCGGCGGCCGCGGGCGGAGTACCCGGCGCAGCAGGCAAGGGCGAGCGGATAGGCACGAGCATCCGGGTGCAGGTGGTCTCGCCCACCTGCGTGCGGCTGGAGTGTGCGCGCGGCGGCGCGTTCGAGGACCGCGGCACCATGCTCGGCGCGCACCGCGCGCACGACGGGGCGGCATATGCGCGCGCCGACGCGCCGGGGCGGGTCACCATCGACACCGGGCGCATCCGCCTGCGGATCGACCCGGGCGCAGGGACGCTCGACGATGCCGCCCTGGGCGCGCAGGTGCTGCGCGGCGGCGAGTGGATCGACGTGCACCCGCGCTGGGAGCGCCCCGGATACACCGCGCCCATCGCGGGGCTCGGCATGGCCGGCTATCTCGGCGGCGGCGTGCCCAAGACCGACGGCGCGCCCGCGACGCAGGGGAACCTGGGCGGCTGGCTACGCGCACTCGACACGCAGTTCGGCCCGGTGCTGCTGCACGACGGCCTGCTCAGCCGCGACGGGTGGGTGTTCCTGGACGACTCGGCATCCCAGCTCATCGTCGACGGGCACCGGGTGCGCAGGCCTCCCGGCGACCGTCAGGACGGCTACCTGTTCGGCTACGGCGACGAGTACCCGGACGCCTTCGCCGACTACCGCCGCGTCTCGGGCCAGCCCGCCTTCCCGCCCCGGGCGGCCTTCGGGCTCTGGTTCTCCCGCTACCACCCGTACTCCGACGACGACTACCGTTCGCGGTTGCTGCCCGCCTTCGCCGATGAGGAGGTGCCGCTGAGCGTGCTCATGGTGGACACCGACTACAAATCACCCCACAAGTGGAACGGCTGGAACTGGCGGAACGAGCTGTTCCCGGACCCGCCCGGGTTCCTCGCATGGGCCCACGAGCAGGGCCTGCAGGTGGGGCTCAACGTCCATCCGAGCATCGCCGCCGCCGACCCGCAGTACGGGCCGACGGTGCGGCGCGCGGGACCGCTGGCGCCGATCGCCATGCCGAACCTGATCTCGCTCACCTCCGATCCGCAGGCGGTGATCGACCAGCACTTCGGCTTCGACTGGTCGGTGTCGGCGCAGCTCGACGCCTACCTGGCGCTGCACGCGCCGTTCGAGGAGGACGGCGCGGACTTCTGGTGGCTCGACTGGTGCTGCGACGGTTCCACGGCGGGCCCGCCCGACGGCACGTCCTCCGGCGACGCGTGGATCAACTCGCGGTACGGCGCGCGCTCACGGGACCGGGGGAGCCGATGGCCGGTGCTGTCCCGCGCAGGCGGGTCCTGGCAGGACTGGGCGGGGGACCGGCCGGGTCCGTGGGGCGAGCACCGCAACACGATCCACTTCACCGGAGATGCCGTCTCCTCGTGGGAGATGCTCGACTTCCAGACGCGGTTCACCGTGGCGGAGGGCAACGCGGGCATGCCCTACGTCTCGCACGACGTCGGTGGTTTCCAGGGGCCGCTCGACAACGCCCTCTACGCCCGATGGGTGCAGGCCGGCGCGTTCTCGCCGGTGATGCGCCTGCACTCGGGGACCCCCGACCGGGGCGATCCGCGGCGGCTGCCGTGGGAGTTCCCGCAGCCCGCGCGCGGCATCGCCGCCGAATTCATGCGGACGCGCTCGGCCCTGGTGCCGTACCTCTACACGCTGGGGCGCCGCAGCGCCGACACCGGTATGCCGATGGCGCGCGGAATGTACCTGGCGTGGCCCGGGTTCGAACAGGCCTACCGCTTTGACCGGCAGTTCATGCTGGGCGACGACCTGCTCGTGGCGCCCGTCGGCGTCCCCGGCAATCCGGCGGTCAAGCGCGTGTGGTTCCCGCCCGGCGAGTGGCACGACGTGTTCACCGGCGAGCGGCACACCGGGCCCGCCGAGGCGGACCTCCGGGTGCCGCTCGACCGCATGCCGGTGTTCGCCCGCGCCGGGGCGGTGCTCCCGCTGCATCCCGCAGGCCGGGCGCCCGTCGCGGGCGGCCCGCTGCTACTGCGCGGGTTCGCGGGGGCCGACGGGCGCGGGTCGATCTACGAGGACGACTCGACGCCGGCGGCCGCGGCGGCGGGCGGGGCGAGTACGGACCTCGTCTGGTCCGATGGCGACCGTATCCTGGCGATGGGGCCGCGTGGTGGGGCCGCGGGCGGCCTGCCGGCGGAGCGCCCGCTGCGCGTCCGCATCGACGGGGTGCCGGAGCCACGGGCCGTCACGGTGAGCGGCGCGGTGGCGTCCCGTGTCGCGGCGTCCGATGACGGCCCCCGCGCCGCCGCGGCCGGGTTCGCCCACGGCGGTCCCGTCGACCCCGGAACGTGGACGTTCACCCCGGGGCCGGGCGGTCGCGGCGCCGTGCACGTCCACGCGGGGACGGTGCAGGCGGGCGACGGGGTGGCCGTGGGGCTCGCGTAGGCGCCACCCGCACCGGTCTCCGCACGCGTCCGGCGGCGCTACTCCCAGAGCCCGTCCTGCCCGGGGGGCGGGGGAGCCGCGGCCTCGGCGCGGACCGGCACGGGCGCATGCAGTTTGTGCGCGCCGTCCCACTCCCACCGCGTCACCAGCACCGCCTCGACGCCGTCCGTGCGGGCGAGCTGGGCGATGGCGATGCCGGGCACCTCGGCGTAGCAGCCCCACTCGCGTTCGCTCGTCATCACCACGTCCATGTCGAACGACGCCAACAGGCCCAGGTACTTCGCCCTAGCGTTGTCGTCGACCCCGGCGAACGCCTCGTCGAGCATGACCAGCCGGGGTGCGTGCGGATTGCCCGCCGAGCTGTAGTGCGCGGACGCGGCCGCGAACAACGGCACGCTCACTACCAGCGCCGACTCGCCGCCCGAGGCGGGGCCGGTGGCAGGGCGCCACCTTCCGTTCTGGTGCCGTTCGATGACGAACCGGAACCACGTGCGGTAATCCAGCGCCTCACCCAGGTTCTCCAGCCACGTGCCGCCGGCGTCGCGCGCCCGCACCTCGTGGATCCGCCGCTGCAGGAAGCCGCCGACCGCCTCGCGGTCCTCCTCGGACCAGCCGTCGATGCTCCGGCGCAGCATCCGCCGCGCCTCGGCGAGCCCCGCCGGGCCGTCCTCGCGCGGCTGCCAGTCCAGGCGCAGACGCATGCCGGTACTGGTGGGGCGCGAGGCGAGCTCGTCGTTCATGCGTGCCACCTGCGCCTCGGCGCCGGAGATCAGCTCCTGCATGGTGGTGGAGATCTCGCCGAGCAGATGGTTCTCCAGGATCTCGCGCTCACGCGCAGTGAGGAGCCGCTCGTGGTCGGCCACCTCGTCGGCCAGCATGGCGTCGAGATCTGCGACGGGCGCGGGACGGCCGCGGAAGGTCACGTCGACGACGATCGCCGTGTCGTCCACCATCCGCATCGACGACGAGTCGCCCCGCCGGCCCAGCACGTCCTCGAGGGCCTTGTGCTCATCTGTCACCCGCTGGCGGGCGCGCCTCCATGCGGCGTCGCCGGCGTCCACGTCGGCCAGCGCGCGGTCGACGGAGCGAGCGAACGCGACGATCCCGTCCGCGGAGCGATCCACCCCGGAGCCTTCCACCCCGGAGCCTTCCACCCCGGAGCCTTCCACCCCGGGGCCGGCGGCCAGGGCCAGGTCCAGCAGGCCCGACGCGGCGAACCGGCGGAACCCGTCCGCCGCCGCCGCGAGCGCGGCCCGCGCCGCCTCGTCCTCGACGGTGAGCTCCTGGCGGCGCCCGTCCGCCTTGCCCCGCGCCTCGAGCGCCGTGCGTTCGTCGCGCCGCGCGTCGTGCTGCTCCGTCTCCGTCGCGGCGATGAGGCGCTGGACCGCGTCGAGCTGCTCGTGCAGTTCGTCGACGTCCGAGCTCACCGACTCGCGCAGTGTCCGGTAGCGCACCCGGGCCCGCTCCGCGGCGGCCTGGGCGTCGTCCATCCGCTCGGTGGCGGCGGCGCGCGCCTCCTCGCTGCGGCCCAGGTCGTCCCGGGCCTGCGCGTACGCCTCCTTCGCAGCGGTAGCTGCCGCGGCCGCGGGCCACAGATCGGCCAGCGCGACGCGGTAGTCGCCGAGCGCGTCGCGGATGCGGTCGAGATCCGCCGGCGCCGCGGGCAGCCCGGTGTCGGCCGCGTCCGCGTGGAGCGCCTCCGCCGCGGCCCGGTGCTCCGCCGCGGCCTCCTCGACGGCGTCGGCGGCCGTGTCGCGCTCCTCGTGCAGGCGGCGCAGCTCGTTCTGCAACGCCACCACCGCGTGCCGGGCGCTGCGCACCGCGTCGTCCGACGGCGCACCCGAGCGCTCCGCCGAGAGGGTCGTGAGGCGCTGGGCGAGAAAGGAATCCTGTTCGCCCAGGGCGGCCGACTGCGCGTCGATCTCCGCGATCTCGGCGGTCAGTCGACGCAGCCGGCCCCGGCGCGCCTGCTCGCGGGCGCCGCGCCCGATGTACTGGGCGCCCGGCTTGGACCAGGCGCCGGCCAGAACGCCCATGCGGAACCGCCCGTCGGGCGCCACCCAGCATGAATGGCCGCTGTCGGGTCCCAGGCCGATGCCGTCGAGCACCGACGTGATCGCCCGCGTCGGCAGCGCGGCGGCGGCCGTGTCCTCGGGGTCCGCAGCGGGGACGAGCACCGCCGCGAGGGTGTGCGCCACCGACGCGGAGGGGCCGGATTCGGGCGCGATCGCGGGGTCGAGGATCAGCTCACCGGCCGACGGATGTGTCACGCCGCCGTCGGATGCGATGCGGGCGTCGAGGATCCCCGACGCCTCGAGTGCGGGCTCGATCCCCGCCCGCTCGGCGTCGGTGACATGCGGGGCGAAGTCCGTCACCCGCCACAGCGGGGCCCCCGAATCCGCTCCGGCGACGGGGGACGGGTGGCGGGTGTACGGCACCGGCGGCACCGCGTCCTCGCCGGACTCGGCGGAGACGAGCTCGTCCTCCAAGTCCGCCCGGCGCGTGCGCAGTCCCGACGATTCCGCCGAAAGTCCTGCGCGGCGGGCGGTGAGCTGTTCGCGGGCGCCCGTCTCGGCGGCGTCGAGGTGGGCGGCGACGGTCCCGCGTCCGGCGGGGGAGTCGCACCAGTCGGCCAGCTCGGCGAACAGCGCCGCCGGGTCCGCCACCTGCAGTTCACGTGTCGTGGACAGGTGGGTGCGCACCGAGTCGGTGAACGACTCGGCCTCGTCGGCGACGGCGCGGCGCGCGGAGGCGATCCGCGACTCGGCCGCGTCGGCGCGCGAGGCGACGTCGTCGAGCCTCCGCCGCGCGTCGGCCAACGTCCGCTCGCCCAGGGCGGCGTCGCCGGCGAGCGCGCGCACCCGGTC
>NZ_JAENKO010000002.1 GCF_016599145.1 Tomitella cavernea | reverse complement strand
CTCGCAGTCCGAGCAGGAGGCGCTGGCGCAGGTGTATGCGGCGGCCTCGGGTGCGGATGCGGCGTCGATTCCGGGGTGGACGACGGTGCTCGGGGCGCCGTCGCTGCGCGGCAACGAGGTGGTGTTCAAGTGAGGCGGCAACTGCGCGGGCTCACTGCGCCCATCATCAAGCTGCTCATCTTCGGCGTCGTCACCATCCTGATGACCGGGGTGCTCGCAGTGTCCATCGCCAATATCGGCGGCGGCAGCGGGACGCAATACTATGCGGAGTTCACAGACGCCACCTCGCTCAACAGCGGCGACGACGTCCGCATCGGCGGGGTCAAAGTGGGGCAGGTGACCAGCATCGAGGTGGTCGACCACAACAAGGCGAAGGTCGGATTCACCGTCAACAGGGACGGCGGGCTGCCGGCGGACAGCGTCGTGAGCCTGAAATTCCGCAACCTGATCGGCCAGCGGTACGTCTCGGTGAGCCAGGGCGACGACCCGGGTGCAGGCAAGCTCGACGCGGGCGACACGATCCCCGTAGACCAGACGCATCCCGCTTTGAACCTCACACAGCTGTTCAATGGCTTCCGGCCGCTGTTCCAGACGCTGCAGCCCGATGACGTCAACAAACTTGCGTACTCGATCATCCAGGTCTTCCAGGGTCAGGGGCAGACGGTGGGCGACCTGGTCGCGACCACGTCGACGCTGACCAACACGATCGCGGACAAGGATGCGGTCATCGGCAAGGTCATCGACAACCTCAACGCTGTGCTCGACACGGTGAACGAGCACGCGGAGGGACTCGACCAGATGGTCGTCAACACCCGCAACCTCGTGGCAGGGCTCGCCGCGGACAGGGACGCGATCGGCGACGCCGTCTCCTCGCTGGCTGACCTCACGGATGCGACGACCGACCTGATCGAACCGGCACGGCCGTCGATCCAGGGGCTGATTTCCGGGACCAACCAGCTTGCGACCGGACTGAACGCGCAAGAAGACGACGTGGACAAGGTGCTGCAGACGCTGCCGAAGAAGTACGAGGCGCTCAACCGCACGGCGATGTACGGCTCGTGGTTCCAGTTCTATCTGTGCGGCCTCGACATCGTGATGGGCCCCGGGCACTCGGACAACCTCGACCTGTCGAGCGTGTCGAATCTGCCTGCCGTCAATCAGGCGCTCTACACGAACATGGCGCCGCGCTGCCATGCGGGAGGTGACCGGTGACAATCCGACGCAATCCGATACTGACGGGCCTCATCGGCATCCTCATGGTGGTGCTGCTGGCCGTCGCATCGTTCTCGTTCAAGTCGCTCCCGTTCATCGGGGCCGGCCCCGTCTACCACGCAGAGTTCGCCGAGGCCGCCGGCCTCAAAGAGGGCAATGAGGTGCGCGTCGCGGGGGTCAAGGCCGGTCAGGTGACCGGCGTCGAGCTCGACGGCGACAAAGTCCTCGTCGCCTTCAGGGTGACCGACACGTGGGTCGGTGATCAGTCGACGGCGAGCATCCAGATCAAGACCCTGCTCGGTTCGAAGTATCTGGCGCTCGACCCGCGCGGATCGGAGCGGGCCGACCCGGACATCACGATTCCGCTTTCCCGGACAAGTTCCCCGTACGACGTGGTCGAGGCGCTTTCAGACGCGGCGGAGAGCGTGGGCGAGATCGACAGCGCCCAACTCGCGCAGAGCATGCAGGTGCTCTCGGAGGCGTTCGCGAACACACCCGAACACGTGCAGAGCGCACTCGACGGTGTCACGCGGCTTTCGCAGACCATCGCCTCGCGCGATCAGGAGATCCGGCACCTCTTCGACGCGACCCGGCAGACGAGCCAGATCCTCGCCGACCGCAACCAGGAGTTCGAACAGATCCTGGCGCACTCGGCGGACCTGCTCGAGGAGTTCAATGCGCGGCGGGACGCCATCCACCGTCTCCTGGTGCGCACGCAGGACCTGTCCACGCAGCTGCGTGGCCTGGTCGCGGACAACCAGGAGCAGATCGGCCCTGCGCTGACCCAGCTGCAGCAGGTCGTGGACCTGCTGCAGAAGAACCAGGACAACATCGACAAGGCGCTGGTGCAGGCGCCGGTGTTCTACCGGCTGTTCAACAACTCGCTCGGCAACGGGCGCTGGTGGGACACGATCGTCGGGAACGTGGTGCCGCCGGGGTTGCCCGACGTGCCGTCGCCGCGTGAACCGGTCCGCAATCTCGGCGGGGGAGGGAACTGACGCATGGCTGTGCTCAATCGCGTGTCGAACAAGCTCATCGCGCTCATCGTGGTATTCCTGCTCCTCCTGGCGGTGGCGGGGACCGCAGTGTGGTTCGTGTTCTTCCGGGCCGAGCCCACTCGCATCACCGCGTACTTCGATAGGACGGTCGGCATCTACGCCGGATCCAAGGTGATGGTTCTCGGCGTGGAGGTCGGAGAGGTCGATTCCGTCGATCCCGCGGGCTCGGATGTCAAGGTGGTGATGACCGTCGACGGCGACGTGGACGTTCCCGCGGGGGTCACGGCCGTGCAAGTGACGCCCTCCGTGGTCCCCGACCGGTATGTGCAGTTGGCGCCGGCGTACTCGGGCGGGCCGAAGCTGCCCCAGAACGCCACTCTCGATCGCGACCACACCCGCACCCCCGTCGAGATCGACGAGATGTACAAGAGTATCCAAGAGGTTTCGGAAGCGCTGGGACCGCACGGCGCGAACAAGAACGGGGCGCTGACGGACTTCGTCAACAGCGCCGCCGCCAACCTGGACGGCAACGGCGACTCGATCAACGAGACGATCGCGAAGCTCAGCGACGCCGCGCGGACGCTGTCGGATTCGCGCGGGGACATCTTCGCCACGGTCCGCAACCTGCAGACTTTCGCGAGCACACTCGCGGAGCACGATGCCCAGGTACGGAAGTTCAATTCCCAGATGGCGCAGTTCACCGACTTCCTGGACGGCGAGCGCGGCAACATGGCCGAATCGATCAAGCAGTTGTCGTACGCTCTAGGGGACGTCGCCGGCTTCGTCCACGACAACAAGGATCTGCTCGAGAGCAATATCAACGGGCTCGCATCCGTCACGCAGACGGTGGCGAGCCACCGTGACGGGCTCAAGGAATCGCTCGCCCTGATGCCGCTCGCCATCGCGAACTTCATCGACGCATACGACCCGGACTCGGGGACCATCCAGATGCGGTTGGGCTTCCCCATGCTGCAGGATCCGCTGTACGAGATCGGCTGTCAATTGCTGAACATGGGCAAGATGGGGCCGGGCATCCCCGAGTACGAGGCGCTGGAGAAGAAGATGCGGCCGGTCATGGACCAGTGCAAGGCCATCGCCGACAAGATCACCGCGGGTATCAAGACACCCACGCTGAACCTGCCGTTCGGGATCCTCAGCGGCGACAACCTGCAGCGGTCCCCGGTGCCGGGCACCGAGCCGGGCGTCGTGTCGCCACGCTTCGAGGGGGGCAACTGATGCGGTGGCATAGGAGCGCGGAGCCCGCGTCGCAGACGCGGCCGCACCCGGAGCCGGAAGGGCGCCCGGGCAAGGGCGGCGGTCCCGGCCGCGGGCGGCTGGCGGTGGGGGCCTGCATGGCCGGTGCGGCGCTGGCGCTGAGCGCGTGCGGAACGGGCGGCGTCTACAGCCTTCCGCTGCCCGGCGGTGCGGACACCGGCGACCATCCGATGACCATCACCGCGGATTTCGCGGACGTGCTGTCGCTGGTGCCGCAGTCGGCGGTCAAGGTCGGTGGGATCGCAGTCGGCCAGGTCAAGGCGATCGACCTCGCCCCGGACGGCTGGTCTGCGCGGTTGACGCTGGAGATCCAGGGAGACCTCGGCCTGCCGGCCAATACGGTAGCCCGGATCGAACAGACCAACCTGCTGGGCGAGAAGTTCGTGGCCCTGAGCCCGCCGACCGGCGTCGCACCGACGGGCACGCTCGAGGACGGGGCGCAGATTCCTCTGCAGCGGACCGGCCGCAGCGTGCAGATCGAAGAGGTCCTCGGCGCGTTGTCGCTGCTGCTCAACGGCGGCGGCGTGGCGCAGGTGCAGCCGATCGTCGAGGAGATGAACAAGGCTATCGGCGGTCGCGAGTTGCAGACCCGGGACTTGCTCGGCCAGTTCACCGACCTGGTCGCGGGCGTCAACGATCAGCGACAGTCGATCAGCGAAGCGCTCGACAGCCTGCAGACGCTCACGGGCACGGTCAGCAACCAGCGCGAGCAGATTCAGGCCATCCTGGAAGAACTGCCGGAGGGGGTCCGGATCCTCAGCGAGCAGCGCCCCGACTTCGTCGCGCTTCTCAACCAGCTCGACCGTCTGGGCAAGGCCGGCACCGACGTCATCACGACGACGCGTGAGGACGTGCTGCGCGACCTGCGCGCGATGCGCCCGACGATCCAGGCGTTGGCCGACAACGTCCCGTCGCTCGTGGGTGCCCTGCCCATCCTGCCGACCTTCCCGATTCCCGACGAGATCCTGCAGGGGATCGAGGGCGGCTACGCGAACGTGTGGGTGTCGGCCGACTTGCGCATCGGCGAGACGCTCGCGAACCTCGGCGTGGGGCGGCCGGATCCCCGGTACGTCAAGCCGTACGGCGCGCACCAGGTGCCCGTCGATCTGAGCAACCCATGGATCAATGGGAACGGGCCGCGGCGCGGCTGGCCCACGGTCACGCTGCTGCCTTTGGCGGACACCGCCCCGCCGTTCCAGCGTAATCCTGCGAGCCTGCCTCTCGGCGTCGTCGACAACGCGGCGGAGGCCGTGCGGCAGGGCACGCAAGCGGTGCAGGACGGATGGGACCGCGCAGCCGACGCGCTGCCGCAGATCGGCCAGGTCGCCACCCCGCCTCAGGACGAGCAGGCGGGTGCGGGCGGTCCGGCAGACGGCCAGGAAGGTGGCGACTGATGCTGTCCCGACTGATGAAAGTGCAACTGATCGCGTTCGTCGTCATTGCCGTGCTGGGCATCGTCTACGTCGGCGGCAAGTACGCGCGCCTGGACGACCTGGTCGGCGTCGGCCGGTACACCGTGCACATGAACCTCGACCACTTCGGCGGGATCTTCCCCAATGCGGAGGTCTCCTACCGTGGGGTCCCCGTGGGCCGGGTCGGCGAGATGCGGCTGACACCGGACGGGCTCCAGGTGGACCTGGAACTCGAGAACGGTGGGCCCAAGATCCCGGAAGCCACCCACGTCGTCGTGGCCAACCGTTCGGCCATCGGCGAGCAGTACGTGGACTTCCAGCCGGTGAGCGATTCCGGGCCGTACCTGGACGACGGGGAAACCATCCCGGCGGACCACACCTCCACGCCGATCCCCATCGAGGATCTGTTCCAGTCCGTGTCGGGGCTCATGGATTCCGTCCCGGTGGATGCGCTCAGGACGGCCTTCACCGAGTTGGGCAAGGCGTTCAACGGCCGCGGCGACGATCTGCGCTCGCTGGTGCAATCCGTCAACTCGTTCACCGACGAGGCGTCGAAGAACCTGCCGCAGACCCTGGACCTGATAACGGACAGCGTCACCGTGCTCGGTACGCAGGCGGACCAGTCCTCGGCGATCCAGTCCTACAGCGCCGATCTGGACCGCATCACCCGGCAGCTCAAGTCGAGCGACCCGGACGTGCGGCGGCTCATCGGCACCGCAAAGGACGCCAGCGACGAGGTCGGGGACTTCGTGGGTGAGAGCGGCGACGACATCGCCTCGCTGCTCGCGGGTGCCAACGTGATAAGCGGCGTTGCCGACGACGTGTGGGAAGGACTGCGGGTCCTGCTGGCCGCGCTGCCGGCGCTGGGCGCGGCGTCGCCCACCGTCGCCCCCGGCGACGACACGATCCACATGGGCGTCGTGCTGGAGACCAACAACCCGGTCGCATGCACGCGTGGCTACGAGGGCACGCAGCAGATCCTCGCCGATATGAAGGCGAAGAACCCCGACTTCGACGACACCACGGACGAGTTCCCGGTGAACCTCGACGCCTCGTGCGACGTGCCGCTCGGCAATCCCACGGGCGTGCGGAGTTCGGACCGGATCAAGTACGCGGATCCGGATACGGTGCAGCCGTGGGACGACAAGCCCAAGCAGGATCCGGACAAGCTGTATCTGCGGCCGATTGCATCGCAGGTGGCGGCGCTGCTGGGCGTGACGCCGCGCTGATTTTCGGCGCGACGTCGCTCCCGGGCCGGGGCGTCGCCGCGGCCGCGCGATGCGGTGCCGGCGAACCGGTACGGGCGCTGCGCGGTCGCGGCACGTAGCCTGCAGGAGTGTCCGGGGCCGCGTGCCGGGCGTGCCGGCAGACAGGCCCGCACTATGCCGCGTCGCGTGGCCGGTGCGTGCGCGCCGGGGCCGTCCGGGAGGCCCGGAATAGTCGAAACACCAGATTGGATGACTGTGACCGAAGCTGCGTCCTCGACGGACAGCGGGAAGCGCTCGCGCGACAAGGGCCTGATCGTGACCGTCGCATTGTGTTCAGCCGCGCTCGTGGCGGCGGTGGTGATGGCGACGCTGTGGACCGTCGCCGCGGTGCAGTCCGGTTCGACGGAGAATGCCGTCGCCGCGGATCGCAATGCGGCGGCCGAGGCGGCCGGCAAGGCCGCCGTGGCGCTGACGACGGTGTCGATGGACGACATCGACAAGAGCCTCGACGGGATGTACGACGTCACCGCGGGTGAGCTCGCGCAGCAGTTCGCCCCCGGCACGGCCAGGGACGACCTGGCGGCGGCGCTCAAGGAGACCGGCGTGTCGATGCGGACGGATCTCAACTCGGCAGTGCTGACGTCCTTCGACGACTCCAAGGACACGGCCTCGGCGCTCGCGTTCGTCGTGCGCACGCAGACGCTCACCGACGGGCAGGAGCGGGTGCTGCGGCAGGGGATCGGTATGTCGCTGACCAAGCAGGACGGCGCGTGGAAGGTGTCGGACTTCGACACGCGCTTCGCCGGCGTGGGCGACGCGGAAGGGAAGAACACGGGGGCCGGGGATGTGCCCGCGCAGCCGGCGCCCGCCGATCCCGGCGCGGACGCGCCGATACCCGGTGGTGACGGTGTGGGTGGTGACGGTGCGGGTGGTGACGGCGCGGCCGGTACGGGCGGCGGCCCGGCGCAGGGCACCGACCAGCAGAATCCGGCAGGGTCGTGAGGAGGCTTTCGATGAGGTTCGGCAAGAAGCCCGGCGACTCGTCGGCGGACGCAGTGGAGAAACCGGATGGTCCGGAGCCGACGGACGCTCTGAGGACGGATAGCACGGAGACGGGCTCTACGAAGACGGACGCCGACGCGCAGAAAAGCGGGAATGCGCAGGAAGTCGGGGAGGCTGACGTTTCCGCCGACGCAGCGGCGGACGGCGAGCGGAAGGTCGACGCGGCGCGGGGCGGGCGTCGCCGGCTCGCGATGATCACCGCAGCGGCGGGCGCCGTCGTATTCACGCTTGCAGCGGCGTTGTCGGGATGGCAGTGGGCCGAGCACAACGGGCCCCATCCGGCGGACGTCAACACGGCGTTCGTCGACCAGTCCGCGACGGCGCAGGCCGCGCAGTCCGCGCGCGACATCGTCCAAGGGGTCTTCTCATACTCGTACCAGGACCTCGATGCATACCAGGCTTCGCTGGCGAAGTTCCTGAACAAGGACATGCTGGCGAGCTATCAGCAGACCGCAGATCAGAACATCCAGATCATCACGCAGGCCGAAACCACCATCAAGGCCACCGTCGGCGAGGGGAACGTCGGGATCGAGAAGCTCGACGGCGACGAGGCCACTGCGGTGGTGATCATGGAGCGTTCCGGAACCAACGGCGACTCCCAGCAGATCTCGGACGCCGCGCCTCTTCGTGTGCAGATGGAGAAGGTCGACGGCCGGTGGAAGGCCACGGACATGCGCCTGCTCTGAGGGCTGAGCGGGCCGCCGGAGACGAAACGCCGGGCCGAGTCTTGACGTGGCGGCGCGGACCGGTCACCCTGATCCGGGAACAGAAGGCCGTATCCGATCGCCGGTGCAGATTTCCGGCGCGGGTCCCGGTGGCGGATGCCCGCCGCGTCTCCTCGGAGGCGGCGGGTCCGGTGGTCGTGAGCGGATTCGACATCGCTGCCGGATTGCGCTACCGTTGGACGTTGCGCTGGCTGCCTCCTGTCCACTTACCGTCTCCGGCGGGTCCTGGCGCCTGGTCCTCTTGCGGAACTGCAGTGCGGAAACGCGGTGCGGGCCCCTTGAGCATGGATCAGGCCGCTGGTCACCTGAAGGTGCGGAATTGTCGGGAGCGCATCCGGCAGAATCCGCAGAACAGGTACAGCGGCGGCCGCCCGATTCGAGGGTGGCGCGCGTGAGGTGCTGGAAGGACGCATCTTGGCAGTCTCCCGCCAGACCAGGAAAGAATCGACGATTCCCGGGGCCCCCAGGAGGATCTCGTTCGCAAAGATCCAAGAGCCGATCGAGGTGCCCGGGCTCCTGGACATCCAGACGGATTCATTCGAGTGGCTGATCGGTTCGGGGGCATGGCGCGACCGTGTCGCCGCCCGTGGTGACACGCAGAGGCAGGGCGGGCTCGAGGAGATCCTCACCGAGCTCTCGCCCATCGAGGACTTCGCGGGCACCATGTCGCTTTCCTTCAGTGAACCGCACTTCGAGGACGTCAAGGCGTCCATCGAGGAGTGCAAAGAGAAGGACATCACCTACGCGGCCCCGTTGTTCGTGACCGCCGAGTTCATCAACAACGAGACCGGCGAGATCAAGAGCCAGACGGTCTTCATGGGCGACTTCCCGATGATGACCGACAGGGGCACGTTCATCATCAACGGCACCGAGCGCGTCGTCGTGTCTCAGCTGGTGCGCAGCCCCGGCGTGTACTTCGACGACTCGATCGACAAGTCCACCGAGAAGGAACTGCACAGCGTCAAGGTCATCCCGGGCCGCGGAGCGTGGCTCGAGTTCGACGTGGACAAGCGTGACACCGTGGGCGTCCGCATCGACCGCAAGCGGCGCCAGCCGGTGACCGTGCTGCTCAAGGCGCTCGGCTGGACGAGCGAAATGATCACCGAGCGGTTCGGCTTCTCGGAGATCATGATGTCCACGCTGGAGAAGGACGCGACCGGCGGCGTCGACGAGGCGCTCCTGGACATCTACCGCAAGCTCCGCCCGGGCGAGCCGCCCACGAAGGAGAGTGCGCAGGCGCTGCTGGAGAACCTGTTCTTCAAGGAGAAGCGTTACGACCTGGCCCGCGTCGGTCGCTACAAGATCAACAAGAAACTGGGTCTGAACTCCGCGGGCGCGGACGACCCGCTGGTGCTCACCGAGTCGGACATCGTCACCGCGGTGGAATACCTCGTGCGTCTGCACGCCGGCGAGACCTCCATGGTCTCCCCCGACGGCGTCGAGGTTCCGGTCGAGGTGGACGATATCGACCACTTCGGCAACCGCCGCCTGCGCACGGTCGGCGAGTTGATCCAGAACCAGATCCGGGTGGGCCTTTCCCGCATGGAGCGGGTGGTGCGTGAGCGCATGACCACCCAGGACGTCGAGGCGATAACGCCGCAGACGCTGATCAACATCCGTCCGGTCGTCGCGGCGATCAAGGAGTTCTTCGGAACCTCTCAGCTGTCGCAGTTCATGGACCAGAACAACCCGCTGTCGGGTCTGACCCACAAGCGTCGGCTCTCGGCTCTGGGGCCGGGCGGCCTGTCACGTGAGCGCGCCAGCCTCGAGGTGCGCGACGTCCACCCGTCGCATTACGGTCGCATGTGCCCGATCGAGACGCCGGAGGGGCCGAACATCGGCCTCATCGGTTCGCTTTCGGTGTATGCGCGGGTCAACCCGTTCGGGTTCATCGAAACGCCGTACCGCAGGGTCGACAATGGCGTGATGACCGATCAGGTCGACTACCTCACCGCGGACGAAGAGGACCGCCACGTCGTCGCGCAGGCGAACTCGACCACCGACGCGGCCGGCAACTTCACCGACGAACGCGTCCTCGTCCGCAAGCGGGGCGGCGAGGTCGAGTACGTCAGCCCGATGGAGATCGACTACGTCGACGTCTCGCCGCGTCAGATGGTCTCGGCAGCGACGGCCATGATCCCGTTCCTCGAGCACGACGACGCGAACCGTGCGCTGATGGGCGCCAACATGCAGCGTCAAGCCGTGCCGCTGGTCCGCAACGAGGCGCCGCTGGTGGGCACCGGCATGGAGCTGCGTGCGGCCGTGGATGCCGGCGACGTCATCGTCGCGGCCAAAGCGGGTGTGGTCGAGGAGGTCTCGGCCGACTACATCACCGTCATGGCGGACGACGGCAGCCGCGCCACTCACCGGCTTGAGAAGTTCGAGCGGTCCAACCAGGGCACGTGCGCCAACCAGCGTCCGGTCGTGGACGAGGGCATACGCGTGGAGGCCGGTCAGGTCCTCGCGGACGGTCCGTGCACGGATTCAGGCGAGATGGCGCTGGGCAAGAACCTGCTCGTGGCGATCATGCCGTGGGAGGGCCACAACTACGAGGACGCGATCATCCTCTCCCAGCGGATCGTTGAGGAGGACGTCCTCACTTCGATCCATATCGAGGAGTACGAGATCGACGCCCGCGACACCAAGCTCGGCGCGGAGGAGATCACCCGGGACATCCCCAACGTCTCCGACGAGGTGCTGGCGGACCTCGACGAGCGCGGCGTCATCCGGATCGGCGCCGAGGTGCGCGACGGCGACGTGCTCGTCGGCAAGGTCACGCCGAAGGGCGAGACCGAGCTGACCCCGGAGGAACGTCTGCTGCGCGCGATCTTCGGTGAGAAGGCCCGCGAGGTCCGCGACACCTCGCTGAAGGTGCCGCACGGCGAGTCAGGCAAGGTCATCGGTGTCCGCGTCGTGTCGCGCGACGACGATGACGAGCTGGCACCCGGCGTCAACGAGCTCGTGCGCGTGTACGTGGCGCAGAAGCGCAAGATCCAGGACGGGGACAAGCTGGCCGGCCGGCACGGCAACAAAGGCGTCATCGGCAAGATCCTCCCGCAGGAGGACATGCCGTTCCTGCCGGACGGCACGCCGATCGACATCATCCTCAATACGCACGGCGTGCCGCGGCGTATGAACATCGGCCAGATCATGGAGACCCACCTGGGGTGGATCGCCAAGACCGGCTGGAAGGTCGAAGGCGACCCCGAGTGGGCCGAGCGGCTTCCGGAGGAGATGTACGAGGCGGGCCCGGACACGATTACCGCCACCCCCGTGTTCGACGGCGCGGAGCCGTCCGAGATCGAGGGCATGCTCGGCTGCACGCTCAAGAACCGCGACGGCGAGCGCATGGTGGGCCCGGACGGCAAAGCGACACTGTTCGACGGGCGCTCCGGCGAGCCGTTCCCGTACCCGGTGGCCGTGGGCTACATGTACATCATCAAGCTGCACCACCTGGTGGACGACAAGATCCACGCCCGTTCCACCGGGCCGTACTCGATGATCACGCAGCAGCCGCTCGGCGGTAAGGCGCAGTTCGGCGGCCAGCGCTTCGGTGAGATGGAGTGCTGGGCGATGCAGGCCTACGGCGCCGCCTACACCCTGCAGGAGCTGCTGACCATCAAGTCGGACGACGTGGTGGGCCGCGTGAAGGTGTACGAGGCCATCGTCAAGGGCGAGAACATCCCGGAGCCCGGCATCCCCGAGTCGTTCAAGGTCCTGCTCAAGGAGCTGCAGTCGCTGTGCCTGAACGTCGAGGTGCTCGCCTCCGACGGCATGGCAATCGAGATGGGCAGTTCCGACGACGAGGATCTCGAGCGGGCCGCGGCGAACCTGGGCATCAACCTGTCCAAGAACGAATCGGCCACGGTGGACGACCTGGTGAACTAGGTGCCCGCCCCGGCCGGAGACGCTCCGGCCGGGGGAGGGCGCAACGGATACTCAACTTTTTTGGCAGTCAGGACCCCGACCGCACGGTATACGGGTCCATATCCCGCAAGCGGGGAAAGGAAGTTACGTGCTCGACGTCAACTTCTTCGACGAACTCCGGATCGGTCTCGCCACCGCCGAGGACATCCGCAACTGGTCCTTCGGCGAGGTCAAGAAGCCGGAGACCATCAACTACCGCACGCTCAAGCCCGAGAAGGACGGCCTTTTCTGCGAGAAGATCTTCGGTCCCACCCGGGACTGGGAGTGCTACTGCGGTAAGTACAAGCGCGTCCGCTTCAAGGGCATCATCTGCGAGCGCTGCGGCGTGGAGGTCACGCGCGCCAAGGTGCGTCGCGAGCGCATGGGGCACATCGAGCTCGCCGCGCCGGTCACCCACATCTGGTACTTCAAGGGCGTGCCGAGCCGCCTCGGATACCTGCTGGACCTGGCGCCGAAGGACCTCGAGAAGATCATCTACTTCGCGGCGTACGTGATCACGGCCGTCGACGCGGAGCTGCGCCACAACGAGCTGTCGACGCTCGAGGCGGAGATGACGGTGGACCGCAAGGCCGTCGAGGATCAGCGTGACGCCGACTTGGAGGAGCGCGCCCAGAAGCTCGAGGCCGACCTGGCCGAGCTCGAGGCGGAGGGCGCCAAGGCCGACGCGCGACGCAAGGTCAAGGACGCCGGCGAGCGCGAGATGCGGCACATCCGCGAGCGTGCGCAGCGTGAGTTGGACCGTCTGGAGGAAATCTGGACGACGTTCACCAAGCTCGCGCCGAAGGACCTCATCATCGATGAGAGCCTCTACCGGGAGCTCGAGGACCGCTTCGGCGAGTACTTCGAGGGGACGATGGGCGCAGAGGCGATCCAGAAGCTCGTCGAAGCGTTCGACATCGAGGCCGAGGCCGAGAACCTCCGCGAGACCATCCGCTCCGGCAAGGGGCAGAAGAAGCTGCGCGCGCTCAAGCGGCTCAAGGTCGTCGCCGCCTTCCAGAGCTCGGGCAACGACCCGGCCGGCATGGTCCTCAACGCCGTGCCGGTGATCCCGCCGGAGCTGCGCCCGATGGTGCAGCTCGACGGCGGCCGGTTCGCCACCAGCGACCTCAACGACCTGTACCGGCGGGTGATCAACCGGAACAACCGTCTCAAGAGGCTGATCGACCTCGGCGCGCCCGAGATCATCGTCAACAACGAGAAGCGGATGCTCCAGGAGTCGGTGGACGCGCTGTTCGACAACGGCCGGCGCGGCCGGCCCGTCACCGGCCCGGGCAACCGCCCGCTCAAGTCGCTGTCGGACCTGCTCAAAGGCAAGCAGGGCCGGTTCCGCCAGAACCTGCTGGGCAAGCGCGTCGACTACTCGGGTCGCTCCGTGATCGTCGTGGGCCCGCAGCTCAAGCTGCACCAGTGTGGCCTGCCGAAGCTCATGGCGCTCGAGCTGTTCAAGCCGTTCGTCATGAAGCGCCTGGTAGACCTCAACCACGCGCAGAACATCAAGTCTGCCAAGCGGATGGTCGAGCGTCAGCGTCCGCAGGTGTGGGACGTGCTCGAAGAGGTCATCAACGAGCACCCGGTCATGCTCAACCGCGCGCCGACCCTGCACCGCCTCGGCATCCAGGCCTTCGAGCCGCAGCTGGTGGAGGGCAAGGCCATCCAGCTGCACCCGCTTGTGTGCGAGGCGTTCAACGCCGACTTCGACGGTGACCAGATGGCCGTGCACGTGCCGCTGTCGTCGGAGGCGCAGGCCGAGGCGCGCATCCTGATGCTGTCGAGCAACAACATCCTGTCGCCGGCGTCCGGCCGCCCCTTGGCCATGCCGCGCCTCGACATGGTGACCGGCCTGTACCACCTGACCCGCGAGGTGGAGGACGCCAAGGGCGCCTACACCCCGTCGGTGACGGACCAGGCGGCGACGGGCGTGTACTCGGCGCCCGCGGAGGCGATCATGGCCGTCGACCTGGGTGACCTGGCGATGCAGGCGCGCATCCGTGTGCGCCTGAGCCGTCAGCGTCCCCCGGCGGCGATCGAAGCCGAGCAGTTCCCGGACGGCTGGACCCCCGGCGATACGTGGATGGCCGAGACGACGCTGGGCCGCGTGCTGTTCAACGAACTGCTCCCGGTGGACTACCCGTTCATCGACGAGGTCATGCCGAAGAAGCGCCAGGCCGCGATCATCAACGACCTCGCGGAGCGGTACCCGATGATCACCGTCGCCCAGACGGTCGACAAGCTCAAGGACACCGGCTTCTATTGGGCGACCCGCTCGGGCGTCACCGTGGCCATGTCCGACGTGCTCGTGCCGCCGCAGAAGACCGAGATCCTCGAGGCGTATGAGAAGCGTGCCGACCAGACCGAGAAGCTGTACCAGCGCGGCGCGGTCGGCGAGTCGGAGCGCAACAGCGAGCTGGTCAAGATCTGGTCGGAGGCCACCGAAGAGGTCGCCAAGTCCATGGAGGCCAACTACCCCGACGACAACCCGATCCCGATGATCGTGAAATCGGGCGCTGCGGGCAACATGACGCAGGTGCGCTCTCTGTCCGGCATGAAGGGGCTGGTGACCAACCCCAAGGGCGAGTTCATTCCGCGGCCCATCAAGTCCTCGTTCCGCGAGGGCCTGACCGTGCTCGAGTACTTCATCAACACGCACGGCGCCCGCAAGGGCCTGGCGGACACGGCGCTGCGCACGGCCGACTCGGGTTACCTGACCCGTCGCCTGGTCGATGTCTCGCAGGACGTCATCGTGCGTGAGGTCGATTGCGCGACGCCGCGCGGCATCACGATCGCCATCGCCGAGCCCGAGCTCGACGCGGCCGGGGAGCCCACGGGCAACCTGGTCCGCGACGCGCACGTGGAGACCTCCGCGTTCGCCCGCACTCTCGCCTCCGATGCGCTCGACGCGGACGGCGACGTGGTCGTGGCGAAAGACAGCGACCTGGGCGACCCGGCGATCGAGAAGCTGCTCGCCGCCGGCGTCACGAAGGTGAAGGTCCGCTCGGTGCTGACCTGTGCCACCGGAACGGGCGTGTGCGCCAAGTGCTATGGCCGTTCGATGGCCACCGGACAGCTGGTGGATATCGGCGAGGCAGTGGGCATCGTGGCGGCGCAGTCGATCGGTGAGCCGGGCACGCAGCTGACCATGCGCACCTTCCACCAGGGTGGTGCGGGCGGTGACGACATCACCGGCGGTCTGCCGCGCGTACAGGAGCTCTTCGAGGCGCGCGTGCCCAAGGGCAAGGCGCCGATCTCCGAGCAGTCGGGCCGGGTTCGCATCGAGGACGACGACCGTTTCTACACGATCACCGTCACGCCCGACGACGGCGGCGAAGAAGTGGTCTACGACAAGCTGTCCAAGCGGCAGCGCCTGGCCAAGCATCGTCCCGAGGGCGAGCAGTACGAGCGGGTCCTGCAGGACGGCGATCATGTAGAGGTGGGACAGCAGCTGCTCGAGGGCGCTGCCGACCCGCACGAGGTGCTGCGGATCATGGGTCCCCGCGATGTCCAGGTCCACCTCGTCAACGAGGTGCAGGAGGTCTACCGGGCCCAGGGCGTGTCGATCCACGACAAGCACATCGAGGTCATCGTGCGGCAGATGCTGCGCCGCGTGACGATCATCGACTCCGGGGCCACGGAGTTCCTGCCCGGGTCGCTGGTCGAGCGCGCCGACTTCGACGCGGCCAACAAGCGGGCCGTGCAGGAGGGGCAAGAGCCGTCGGCCGGGCGCCCGGTGCTCATGGGCATCACCAAGGCGTCGCTGGCCACCGATTCGTGGCTGTCCGCTGCCTCCTTCCAGGAGACCACGCGCGTGCTGACCGATGCGGCGATCAACCGCCGCAGCGACAGCCTCGTCGGCCTCAAGGAGAACGTGATCATCGGCAAGCTGATCCCGGCCGGCACCGGCATCAACCGGTACCGGAACATCCAGGTGCAGCCGACGGAGGAGGCGCGCGCCGCCGCATACGCGGTGCCTGCGTACGACGACGCGTTCTACGGACCGGACGGTGGCTTCGGCAGCGCCACCGGTGCCGCGGTGCCGCTGGACGACTTCCCGTTCTCCGGCGACTACCGCTAGCACGCCCCGCCTGGCAGAACCGCAGACACGGCCCCCGGATCCGCGCAGGATCCGGGGGCCGTGGTCTGTCCGGCGACGGCCGTGCCGCCGCGGGGTCAGGGAGTGAGGACGGCGGTGATGGTGCCGTACGGATCCGAGGTGCCGCGAAGCACGTCGGGGAGCGCGGACCACGCGGCGTCGGTCGCGATCGCGATGCACGCGCCGGTGGGCATTCCGTCGCGGACTTGGTCGGTGAGAGGGCCGGACGGCGCGAGGGTCAGTGCGGTTCGGGGCAGCCCGGGGAAGTGGCCGACGACCACGAGGGTGTCCACGTCGTCACCCACCGGTGCGATGGCGTCGAGGACATCGTCGACACCGGCGTCGTACAGCGCGGGCTCGGCGCTGCAGGCGACTGCGGCCTCACTCCAGCCGGCGGCGACGGCCACGGCGCGGAGGGTCTCGCGGGTGCGCACCGCCGTGGAACACAATGCGGCACCGACCTGCCATCCGTGCGCGGCGATCCATTCGCCGGCGGCCTCGGCCTGCGCGGCGCCGTGCTCGGTCAGTGGGCGGTCGTGATCGGGTGCGCCGGCGGCCGGAGCGGCCTGACCATGACGGAGGAGAATCAGAGTGCGTGACATGCCTGCGACGGTAGCGCGAGGCCGGCGGCCGCCACGCCCGTCCGGAATGTGACCGGGACCCCTCGAGCGGTCTGGTGTGATCCGTTCCCCAATGCTTGCAATGGTGAAGTAGTCGCATCAACGGTAGTATTTCGCTGTGGATGTTGCAGCGGAAGTAGACCTCGCCGATGTATTCGACACGTTCATCGGGATTCTCCACAAGGGCTGCGACGCGGATGTGCTCGACGTGTTCGTGAGCATGGATCTGACTCTCACGCAGGTGCGCGTCGTGTTCATGCTGGCGATGCACGGCAGCGAACTGCCGATCAACGTGGTCGCCGAGCGGCTCAACGTCTCGGTTGCGACGGCGGGCCGCACCGTCGACCGCCTGGTGACGCTCGGCATGGTGGATCGCCGCGAAGACCCGGACGACCGTCGCAGCAAACTCGTCTCGCTCACCGCGGAAGGTCGCAGGCTGGCGGACACGCAGCGCGAGGGAATGCGTGAGCGGATCCGTACGTTCTCCCGTGCGTTGCCCGCCGATGTTGCCGACGGACTGAGAGAGGCTGTTGCGGCCGCCATCGCCGCCACTCCAGAACATCTCCGTGCAGGTGCCGCCTGCTCACCCGACCAAGTCAGGACTTCCTCATGACATCAGAAAACTCCCCGGGCACGGCAGCGCCGCCCGGCGACGCCGCGGCGGGCGCGACCGCCCTGGACGCGCGGCTGCTCAAGGTGGCCGGCGTCGTGGTCCTCGGCGCGATCATGGCGACCCTGGACATGACGATCGTCAACGTCGCCATCCCCACCTTCCAGGACGCCTTCAACGCGAGCTACGCCAACGTCGCGTGGGCGGTCACCGCCTACACCCTGTCGCTGGCCACGGTCATTCCGCTCACCGGGTGGGCCGCGGATCGCTACGGGACCAAACGCCTGTACTTGACGGCGCTGGCACTGTTCGTCGTCGGTTCGGTCGCCTGCAGCACGGCGTGGTCGTTGGAGGCGCTGATCGGCTTCCGCGTGCTGCAGGGCCTGGGCGGCGGCATGCTCATGCCGCTGAGTATGACGATCCTGACCCGGGCGGCAGGGCCGCATCGCATCGGTCGCATGATGGCGCTGCTGGGCGTGCCGATGCTGCTGGGCCCGATCTGCGGTCCGATCCTGGGCGGCTGGCTGATCGACTCGGTCTCCTGGCACTGGATCTTCCTGGTGAACGTGCCGGTCGGCGCACTGGCGATCCTGGCCGCGTTCGTCGTCCTGCCGTCCGATAGGACGCATCCTGGTGAGAAGTTCGACTTCCTCGGGATGCTGCTGCTTTCGCCGGGACTGGCCCTGTTTCTCTTCGGCGTCTCCTCGATCCCGGACGAGGGCACGGTGGCGGCCGTCCGGGTGCTCGGCCCCGGCATCGCAGGGCTGGCGCTGATGGTGCTGTTCGTCCTGCACGCGTTGCGCAAGAACAACGCGCTCATCGACCTGTCGCTGTTCAAAGACAGGAACCTGACGGTCTCCGTGATCACGCTGCTCCTGTTCGTCATCGCCTTCATGGGCACGATGATGCTGCTCCCCAGCTATTTCATGCAGGTGCGTGGTGAGTCGACGCTGATGGCGGGCCTGCTGGTGGCGCCCCAGGGGCTCGGCGCGATGATGTCGATGCCGATCGGCGGCAAGCTGATAGACAAGATCGGCCCCAAGTTCGTGGTCCTCCCCGGCATCTCGCTCATCGTCGTCGGGCTGGGCCTGTTCACGCAGGTCGGGACCGACACCTCCCTCTGGTACACCAGCGGCTCGCTGCTCATCATGGGCATCGGGATGGGCTTCACGATGATGCCGCTGATGACTTCCGCCCTGGCGACTCTGACGGAGCACAAGGTGGCACGGGGTTCGACGCTGATGAACATCGTCCAGCAGACGGGCGCGTCGATCGGTGCGGCGACCATGTCGGTGATCCTCACCAATCAGATGACGAGCCACGGCGTCGACGCGGCGGCGATGCAGAGCGCCGGGGCGGCGGGGGGCGGCCCGGTGCCGGCGGACATGGCGGCGAAGATCCAGGAACTGCTCACCGGCGCGGCCGGCGCGTTCAGCGACACCTTCGTCGTGAGCGTCGTCATCGTGGCGTGCACACTGATCCCCGCGATGTTCCTGTCGCGGCAGAAGGTGGCGCCGTCGGAGCAGGCGGGCGCGGCGCCGTCCGCCGTCGCGGGCACGGACGACGAGCGCGAGCTGGTCGCGAAGTGACGGCGACGTCCTGACGCCGTTTCTGCGCCGCGCCGTCCCGAAGGGGCCGCGCCCGCAGTTAGCAGGAGGTAAGACGTAGTCGTCCTCCCGGCTACGAGGCCCCACCCGGCACCGGGTGGGGCCTCGTAGCGTCTGCGCCCCCGCCCCGGCCGTTAGGACACCCCGCTTCGGGGGTGACCGGACGGCGAGTGCGTCGCGTCCGGCGTGAGACGATCGCCGATATCCGCCGCAACGCAACGTGCACAACGCATTGATCTGCAGTGCGCGGAACGCGTTGGAAACATTGTGCTCTCCATGCGCCGTGCTGCGTGGAGAAGTGGAACGCGATCGGTGCGTGAATGCGTGCGAGTCTTGCTGTCGTGCTGTTCCAGTACGGCTGTCATGGTGGCGGGTCGGATGAATTCACCGTGCACGCGGTGCGGTCGGCGGTGGCCACCGTCGGCGTACTCGCGCTGGTGGGTGCGGGGGCGGTGCCGCGGGTGCGGGCATGGCGACCGCGGCGCCAGGGGATGCATTCACGGCGCCGCTCGGCGAGGGCACCGATTTCCCGCCGCTGCCCGAGCGGATCAACCTCGCCGGCGAGCTCCTCGAGAACGACAACAACGGGTACGTCGTGCCGCTCTACGGCAACAAGCCGGATGATCGGCTGACCGTTCCGCACGCCCCGACAGATCGCCGGCCGGCCGGCGCCTCGAGGCGCCGGACGCCGGCGCGGACGCCGAGGTGCATTCCCCTGATGCCGCAGGCTGGACCGTCTCGCACGAGGCGATCTACCGGTGGATCTACGCCCTCCCGAACGGCGAGTGGGCGAAGTCGGGAATCCTGTTGCGCTCCACACGGCCCCGGCACAATCTCCTAAAGGTGCTCGGCGAACGTAAGGGCGGGCGGATCGGCGGCATGATTTCCATGGACGACCGACCCGAGCAGGCATCCGACCGGTCGGTTCCCGGTTGGTGGGAAGGGGAGCTGATCGTCGGCAAGCGTGGCAGATCAGCGGCCGTCGCACGGTGCTGGAGAATCGGAGTGTGGATGATGCGGGGGGCGCCGGTCGCCGGGCCCGCCGAGTCGCCGCCGCGGTAGCAGGGGGTCGGGCGCGCTGTTCGACCTTGCCCGCATGCGCCCCGGGGGCATCATCTACTCCGCGGACGACACAGGTGCGCCCACCGAGTGCCGGGTGACGGCGGTGACCGAGCTGCCCAAGGCGGACGGGGTGGAGCCGAGCGTGTTCGACGGGCCGGACGGCCCGCGCCGCCTGGCTGTCGTCGCCTGCGGCTGTGAACTCGCCTACGCCTGCGGCTGTGAGCTCGCCTACGCCTGCGGCGGTGAACGCACCTACGCCGACGGCGTGGGCGACTACGCGGACAACGTCTACCTGTATGCCGCACCCGTGCGCTGATACCCTCGCCGGGTGAAGCGAAGTGTCTGGGGAGGGGCGCTCGCGGTCACCGTCGGGGTGACCGTGGCGGCGTGCGGCGGGTCGGGAGGATCGGCCGGTGATGCGCTTGCGGCAGACCCGTCGGAATCGGTATCACCTGCACCCTCGACCGGCGAGCCCGGCCCGGCTTTGGGGATGTGCGGGTCCGTCACGGATGGAGAAGTGGCCGCGACCACCGGGATCACCTTGCCGCTTGAGGCGGTGCGCGACACCGTCGGCTGCCAATGGGATGTCGGGCTGGTCGATGTGGGATCGCACGTGAGCTTCACCTGGTACCGGGGCAGCCCCATCGGCCGCGAGCGCGCCATCGACGGCGCGGTGGGGCGCGACGTGCAGGAGGTGGCTGTCGGCGGCAGGCCCGGTTTCTCCTCGCAGTCCGATTCGTCGCTGTGCGAGGTGGGCGTCCAATACGGTGCGGACTTCTTCCTCTGGTCGGTCTCCTACGGGGTGGACATGCCCAGTCCGCCGGCGGGGGGCGTGTGCGGCGTGGCGATGACGTTGGCGACGATGACCGCGGAGCGTGCCGGATGAACGCGCACCTCCGGCCTCCGCGCACCCGGCGTGCGGCGCTTGCCGTGCACCGGTGGGGCGTGCCCGCAGTCCTCGCCGCATGCCTGCTTTCGGCCGGGTGTACGCAGGCGATCCCGGGGGAGGCGACGGTGGCCCGGGCGGGCACGGGCCCCGCCGGCGAGGAGTACGTCAACCTGCTGAGGGAATGCACCGTGGTCCCGACGGAGACGATCGCGGAGGCGGTGGGCGTGCTGGGTGTGTATTCCACCTTTTCGGGCGCCGTATGCCGATGGGTGTCGCTCGACGGGGATACCGACGTCCAGTTGAACTGGTTCGAAAGCGGCACGGTGCATCGGGAGAAGGCGGTGGCGGAGCGGCTCGGCTACACGGTGGAGGCGGTGCGCGTTGCCGGGGCGTCGGCCTACGTCATGCGCCCGCCCGATGATCCCGCGTCCTGCGGTGCGGTGGCGCGCGCGGGCGAGTCCGGCGTGGTCGGCTGGTGGGTGCATGGGGTGCGAACGGACCCCTGTGCAGCCGCGCGCAAGCTGGTGGAACTGAGCATCAACCGCGCGCTGTGACGGCCCGGCGCGCCGGAGGTTCGCCTCGGCGCCCCGGCAGTGGCCGACCCTTCGACGCTACAGGCGCGCGGCCGCTGCGGTTGACCGACCCGGGTCGAAACGGACGCGGCGCGCCGACTTAAATGGGGATGTGACTTTCGATGCACGGCAGACCCCGCTTCTGGATCCAGTCAACGCCGCGCTGGGCGTACAGCTGCGGGAGCAGGGCCAGGGCGGGCTGGTGTATGAGCAGGCGCTGGGCGCGCGCTTCCACGACCATCGGGGGCTGTCCACGCTCGGCTCGGTGGGGGTGCTGTTGGACACCGCGGTCGCGGGCACGGTGTACGCGGCGCTGCCGTCCGGCAAGCGGTCCGTTGCCGCGTCGCTCACCGTCTCCTCGGCCGGTCCCGTCCCCGTGGCGGGGACGGTCGCCGTGTACGGGCGCATCGAGAACTTGGACACCGAAGCAGGAATCGGGGTGGCCTCCGGTTCACTGCGCGACGAGGACGGGACGGTGTGCGCGATCGTCAGCGCGCGCGGGGTGGTGGTGGACCGGAACTTCGACCACGGGGCCGAGTCCGGCGCCCCCGAGCTGCCGCCCGTCACGGAGCCGGCGTCGGGGGAGGACCTGCGCGATCGGCTGGGGCTCGACGTGGTGCAGGGCATCGCGTTGGGGGAGATCCCCCGCGGGGCGATGGCCGAGCTCATGGGGCTAGAAGTGCGGATCGTCGAGACCGGAGCCATCACTGCCGTTCTCGCCCCGCAGGAGTGGATGGCCAACAGCATGGGCACCCTCCAGGGCGGGATTCTGCTGGCTGCGGCCGACCTGATCTGCGGTCTCGCTGCCGAGACCGCCACGGATCCGGGCGAGGGGTACCGCGTGCTGGACCTGCGCACCGATTTCGTGCGCTCGCCGGCGGTCACCGGCCCCGACATCAGGCTCGAGGCCAACGTCGTGCGCGTGGGCCGCCGGATCGAGCTGGTGGAAGCCCGCATCGCCACCGACGACGGACGGCTGCTGACCCGCGCCTCGGCGTCGGTGCTGCGCATGTGACGTCAGCGCGTCGGCGGTCCCGGCGCCGCGGATCAGGCGGTGGGCGCCAGGTCCGCCACGGGCGCGTCGGGATCGATGAACACTCCCGCGCCGCGCAGTGCGCCGTCGAGGACCTGCCAGATGGCGACGCGCAGAAAGTCGCCGAGCCGGTCGATGGTGAGCGGGGACGCGGGGTTGCCGAGCCACCGGTTGACGGCTGAGTCCACCAGGCCGGTCACGCCGAAGGCGAGCGTCTCAGCGATGTCGGCGGGTTTTCCCAGCGCCGCCAGTACCTCGGAGATCAGGTCTGAAAGGCGCACGGCGATGGCCGTCTTGGTCCCGGTCACCACGCGTGACCCCACCGTGCGGTGCGATGCCGACCCCACGCCGAGGAACTGGTGCAATCGAGGCGATTCGACGATCCAGCGCATGTAGGCGGAGACGGCGTCGTCGATGGCCTCCCGGACGGTGCCCTGCGGGATCAGTGTGGGTGAGATCGCCTCCAGCAGCATCCCGATGATGCGCTCGCGGATCTGCTCATCGAGGTCCCCGCGGCCGGAGAAGTGCCGGTAGACGACGGAGCGGGGAATCCCGGCGCGCCGGGCGATCGCCTGCACGCCGACGTCGTCGGCGGACTCGCTGATGACCTCCACCGCCGCGGTGAGGATGCGTTCGCGCCGTTCCGCTTTGTGGCCGGCCCATCGGGTGGAGCGCCCGTCCGTCTGCCCGGCGCCGGTGGGGGGTTCTGCCGTCATTCGCGGTTCGTCAGTCCTGGGGTCGTCGGGCACGTGATCACAGTACCCATCCGAAGATTGACGCGACACCCTGTCTCACTTATGTTTATGAGACGTGGCGTCGCACACACTCTCCGGGGCGCCGAGACTACCGAGGGGACGGTGACGATGGGACCGCATATGCGGAATCCACGCGGACGGCGCGTGTTCGTGGTGGGCGTCGGGATGACGGACTTCGTCAAACCCGGCGCGCGCGAATGGGACTACCCGGACATGGCACGCGAGGCGGGAACGGCGGCGCTCGCCGACGCGGGCATCGGGTACGGCGAGGTCGAGCAGGCCTACGTCGGCTACGTCTACGGCGAGTCGACGTCCGGGCAGCGCGCGGTATACGAACTGGGCCTCACGGGCATCCCGATCGTCAACGTGAACAACAACTGCTCCACCGGGTCCACCGCGCTCTACCTGGCGGCGCAGGCCGTGGCGGGCGGGCTCGTGGACTGCACCCTGGCGCTGGGCTTCGAGAAAATGCAAAAGGGATCGCTCGGCGCCACCTACGACGACCGTGAGCAGCCGATGATGCGGCACCTGCTGGCCACCGCGGAGCTGCAGGAGTTCGCCATGCCGCCCGCCCCCTACATGTTCGGGGCGGCCGGAGTCGAGCACACCGAGCGCTACGGCACCACGGCCGAGCAGTTCGCGAAAATCGCGGTGAAGAACCACCGGCATTCCAAGAACAACCCGCACGCCCAGTTCCGCGACGAGTACTCGCTGGAGGAGATCCTGGGCTCGCGCCCCATCCACGGGCCGCTGACCAAGCTGCAATGCTCGCCCACCTCGGACGGATCCGGCGCGGTGGTCGTCGTTTCGGAGGACTTCGTCGACCGGCACGGGCTCGCCGGGCGGGCCGTGGAGATCGCGGGGATGTCCATGGTCACCGATCTGCCGAGCACCTTCGAGGACAGGTCGGTGATCAGCCTCGTCGGCGCAGACATGACCCGCACGGCCGCGCAGCGGGTGTATGAGCAGGCGCAGATCGGCCCCGGCGACGTCGACGTGATCGAGTTGCACGACTGCTTCTCCACCAACGAACTGCTCACCTACGAGGCGCTGGGGCTCTGCGACCCGGGTGAGGGCGGAGCGCTGGTCGACGCGGACGACACCACATACGGCGGCCGCTGGGTGGTCAACCCGTCCGGCGGGCTCATCTCCAAGGGGCACCCGCTGGGCGCCACCGGCCTGGCCCAGTGCAGCGAACTGACCTGGCAACTGCGCGGGGCCGCGGACGCGCGTCAGGTCGCCTCGGCCGCCGCTCCGTCCGGGGTGGCGTTGCAGCACAACATCGGTCTCGGCGGCGCGGTCGTCGTCATTGCATACCGGCCCGCCGAGCGCTGAAGGCGCGCGGCGCACCGCGCCGGAATCAGCAGCACACCGAAGATCAGCACACCGGAAACAGCACGCACAGCGAAGGAGCTTCACCAATGGCATCGGTATCCGTCTCCGCGCCCCTGCCCACCGCGCCGGAGAAGACCTGGGACGCGCTCTCGGATCTCTCCCGGTGGGAGGAGTGGCTGACCATCCATCAGTCGTGGAAGAGCGAGTTGCCCGCCGAGGTGGCGGTGGGCGCGCAGTTCACCGAGGTCGTCTCGGTCATGGGCATGGCCAACAAGATCGAGTGGACCGTCACCGAGGTGACCGTCCCGCAGTCCGTCACCATCGAGGGCACCGGCATGGCAGGGGTGAAGGTGCAGTTCACGCTGCAGGTCCAGCCGGACGGCGAGGGTTCCCGCGCCGTGATCGACGCGTCGTTCACCGGCACCATGATCGTCGGGCCCATCGGCAAGTCGGTGGCGAAGAACGCCAAGGGCGACCTCGAGGCGTCGCTGGCACGTTTCGCCGAGATCTTCGGCTGAGGCGGGGCAGTGACCTCATCGGACACGCGGGCAGCGCGCCCCGCCGAGCCTGTCGCGTTCGACGGCGCAGGGCTGGGGGTGTGGACGGACCCGGAACGCTTCGAGGTGACGGCCGAGCGCATCACCGAGTACGCCGCCGCAACCAACGATCCCATCGACGCGCACCGGGCGGGACGCGTCGCCCCGCCGGTGTTCGCAGTGGTACCGGTGTTCCTGTCGATGGCGCCGGCCGCGCTGTCGGTGGCGCCGCCGGAACTGCTGATGAAGTTGGTCCACGGAGAGCAGGACTTCCGGTTCCACCGGCCCATCGTCCCCGGTGACACGCTCGTCGCGCGGGCCCGCCCCGTCGGCTACGCGGGCAGGGGAAGCGGGTCCAGCGTGGCCGTGCACGCCGAGACACGCACCGAGTCCGGGGAACTCGTGGGCGAGCAGTGGCTCACCGCGTTCTTTCGCGGTGTCGACGCGGGCCCGGGGGAGGGGGAACAGGCCCCGCCGCACCCGCTCGACCCGGCGCTGCGCGCCGCCGCGCCGGCGGCGGAGGTGCGCCAGCGCATCGACGAGGACCAGACCTTCCGGTACTCACCGGCCTCCGGCGACCCGATGCCGATCCACCTCGACGACGAGATCGCGCAGATGGCGGGCCTTCCGGGAATCATCAATCACGGCCTGTGCACGATGGCGTTCACCTCGTGGGCCGCGCTCACCGAACTCGCCGGCGCCGACACCGCGCGGCTGCGGCGGCTGGCCGTGCGGTTCGCGCGCCCGGTGCTTCCCGGGCAGACCATCGACACCCGGTTCTGGCGTGCTGCACCGGGCCTCGCAGGTGCCGGCGAGACCGCCTATTCGTACGAGACCGTCGTCCCGGGCGGTGCGGACGCGCCCGAGGCGACGGTCATCACCGACGGGCTCGCCGTCATCGCCGACGCCTGACCGGCGTGCCCGATCATGGCGGGCGCCGCCATCCACCACGACATCGCAAGGGAGAGCTGCATATGGGAATCCTGGACGGACGCGTAGCGGTCATCACCGGCGCGGGGCGCGGCATCGGCCGCGAACACGCGCTGCTCTTCGCCCGTGAGGGGGCGCGGGTCGTCGTCAACGACGTCGGCGGCGCCAACGACGGCTCGGGGGCCGACGCGGGGCCGGCCCAGCAGGTGGTCGACGAAATCCGCGCGGCGGGCGGGGAGGCCGTGGCGAACATCGGCAGCGTCGCCTCGTGGGCCGACGCGTCGGCCACCGTCGACCAGGCGGTCGACGAGTTCGGCCGGCTCGACATCCTCGTCAACAACGCGGGCATCCTGCGCGACGCGTTCATCGCGGGCATGGACGAAAACCAGTGGGACGCGGTGCTGGCGGTGCATCTCAAGGGGCACGCGGGCATGCTGCACCACGCGGCCGCGTACTGGAAGGCGCAGACCAAGGCGGGCGAGCCGGTGGACGCGGCGGTCGTCAACACCGCCTCCGCCTCGGGGACGTTCATGCCGAACGCGGGCCAGGCCAACTACGGCGCTGCCAAGGCCGGCATCGCCGCACTCACACTGGTGGCGGCGGACGAGCTGGACCGCTACGGGGTGCGCGTCAACGCCATCGCGCCCATCGCACGCACGCGGCTGACGCTGGCGACGCCGGGCATGGGCGCGTTGTTCGCCCAGGAGGTGCCCGCCGGGGAGTTCGACGCGTTCAGCCCCGCGAACATCTCCCCCGTCGTCGCGCACCTGGCGTCGCAGAAATGCTCGCTCACCGGCAAGGTGTTCGCGGTGCAGGGCGGCGCGATCTCGGAGCTCGCGGGATGGCACGACGTCTCGACCATCGAGGCGGACGGCCCCTGGGAGCTCGATGACCTCGCGGCAAGGCTCGGGTGAGCGCCATGGCCGCCGAACGCCGCCGCGCCGCATACGAGCTGGGGCTCGGTCTCACCGAGGAGCACACAGCCCTCGCGGAATCGGTGCGCGCCTTCACCGAGCGCGTCATCACCGCCGACGGGGTGCGGGCGGCGCTCGCGGCGCCCGCCGAGGAGAAGTTCCCGTGGTACTGGCCGGACCTGTCCGCGCAGGACCTGTTGGGACTGCACGTGCCCGAGGAACAGGGAGGTTCCGGGGGCGGGCTGCTCACCGCCGCAGTGGCGCTCGAGGCGCTCGGGCGCACCGTCGCGCCGGGGCCGTACGTCCCGACGGTGCTCGCGTCGGCGGTACTCGCCGCGGCGGACGACAAGGCGGGGATCGACCTGCTGCCGGGCCTGATCTCCGGCGGGCGGACCGGTGCGGTGGCACTGGGGCCCGCCGTCGCGGGGGCCGCGGGGATCACGGGCCGCCGCGACGCGGACGGGCTGGTGCTGGACGGTGTCCTCGACGCGGTGCTGGGCGCCGCGGCGGCGGACGTGGTGGTCGTGCCCGTGACGGTGGTCGAGGGGGACGGTGGCGAGGGGGCCGGCGGGGCCACGGAAGCTGTGTGGGTCGCGGTCGACGGCCCGCAGCTGCGACGGACCGAGCAGGACGGGGTGGACCTGCTGCGCCGGTCGGCGCGGATCGAGGCGACCGGGCTGCGGGTGCCGGAGTCCCGGGTGCTGGCGGCGCTGGAATCCGATCGTGTGCGCGCCATCGCGACGGTCCTGCTCGGGGCCGAGGCGCTGGGCGTGCTGTCCTGGTGCGTGTCCACGGCAGCGGAGTATGCGAAGACACGCGAGCAGTTCGGGCGCCCCATCGGCGGGTTTCAGGCGGTCAAGCACGCCTGTGCACGGATGGGCATCGCACTGGAGAAGGCGCGGGCGACGCTGTGGGACGCCGCCCGCGCGCTGGACGCGGACGACGGCGATGCTGCGCTGGCCGCCGATATCGCCGCCACTGTGGTGCCCGACGCGGCGGTGGAGGTGGCGCAGCAGTGCATCCAAGTCCACGGGGGCATCGGCTTCACCTGGGAGCACGACGCGCACCTGTACTATCGGCGGGCGCTGGCGATCCGCGCCGTCCTGGGCACCAGGGAGGAGCGCGCGGGCCGGGTGGCGGCCGCCGCGCTCGCCGGCGCCCGCCGCGAGTGCGCGCTCGAACTTCCGGAGGAGGCCGACGCGCTGCGCGGGCCCATCGCGGACGCGCTGCGGGACATCGCGGCGATAGCGGACGAGGATGAGCAGCTGGTCGCGCTCGGCGACGGCGGCTGGGTGCAGCCGCACCTGCCGCGGCCGTACGGGCGTGGGGCGGGGCCCCTTGAGCAGATCGTCATCTCCGAGGATATCGGCACGGCGGGCATCGCCATGCCGCAGCTGCTCATGGGCGGCTGGGCCGTCCAGGCGATCGTCGCGCACGGCACCGAGCGGCAGAAGCGCGAACTCGTCGTTCCCACGCTGCGCGGGGAGGTGGTGTGGTGCCAGCTGTTCAGTGAACCGGGTGCCGGTTCCGACCTGGCGTCCCTGACCACCCGGGCCGTGCGCGTCGACGGCGGCTGGGAGATCACCGGCCAGAAGATCTGGACCACCGTCGCCCAGCTCGCACAGTGGGCCATGCTCATCGCACGGACGAACCCGGAGGCGCCCAAGCACGAGGGCATCACCTACTTCGTGCTCGACATGTCCGCTCCCGGGGTGACGGTGCGGCCGCTGCGCGAGATGACCGGTTCCGCGCTGTTCAACGAGGTGTTCTTGGACCGCGTGTTCATTCCGGACTCGGACGTGGTGGGGGCGGTGGACGACGGCTGGCACGTCGCACGCACGACCCTCGCAGGCGAGCGTGTGGCGTTGAGCCAGAAGATGGAGGCCTACGCCACCGACGCTGACCTGCTGGCCTTCGCGCGCGGCCGGGCGCTCACCCCGGTGGGCCGCCACCAGCTCGGCGAGCTGGTGGCGGAGAGTCAGGCGGTGGACCTGCTCGGCGTGCGCACGGTACTGGGCCAGCTCTCCGGCGCGGACGTGAGCACCACGTCGAGCGTGGGCAAGCTGCTGGCGATGGGGCTGGGCCAGTCGATCGCCGAATACGTGGTGGCGCAGCTCGGCCCGGCCGGAGCGGTGGCGGTGCCGGGCATGCCCAGCGACAAGGCGATCGAGCAGCTCATCGCCGGGCGGGCCACCACCATTTACGGCGGCACCACCGAGGTGCAGCTCAATGTGATCGCCGAACGGATGCTGGGCCTGCCGCGGGACTGACGGCCTTGCCACGCGAAGGGATCGCGCGGCAGGCCAACGGACTGCGCGGCTTTCGGCGATCATGGGTGCATCGGGCCGAGACGGGAGGCGGGATGCGCGACATGGACGACGATGCAGGAACCGGCGCTGCAGGGGCAGCGGGACCGGCGGGAGCTCTGGACTGGGACGGTGAGCACGGCGCGTTCTGGGTGCGTGAGCAGGAGCACCAGGACGCGGTACTGCGGCCGTTCGTCGCGCCCCTGCTCGATGCGGCCGGGGTCGAGGCTGGCACCGCGGTGCTGGACGTGGGATGCGGCTGCGGGGCCACCACGCGGGCGGCCGCCGAGCGCGGGGCGGCCCCCGTGGTGGGGCTCGATCTGTCCTCGGCGATGCTCGCCCGCGGGCGGGAACTGGCGGTGGCACAGGGGATCGAGGGCGTGGATTTCGTGCAGGGCGACGCACAGGCGCACCCCTTCGCGCCGGCCACGTTCGACGCCGTGATCAGCCGCTTCGGCGTGATGTTCTTCGACGACCCGCCCACCGCGTTCCGCGCGTTCGCACACGCCCTGCGACCAGACGGTATCCTGGCCTTCGTGTGCTGGCAGTCCGCCCGTCGCAACCCGCACATCTCGTTGCCGATGCGCGCCATCGTCACCGCGTTCCCCGACGCGCTGCCCCGGGACACCCCCCAGCCGCCGTTCAGCATGGCCGAGCCCGACGATGTCCGCGCGCTGCTCGCCGACGCCGGATTCGGTGATGTCGAGTGCGCGCCGATCGAGCAGCAACTGCGCGTCGGCGACGACGTCGACCAAGTTCTCGCGCACTACCTCGCAGGGCCGATGGCCAGGCGGCTGCTCGCGCGGCAGCCGACCGCGGAGGTCGACGAGGTGACTGCGCGCATCCGCGAGCAGTTGGCCGAGCACGCCGGCGATGGCGGCGTCCACCTGGGCGCGGCGGCGTGGCTGGTGACCGCCCGCGCCCGCTGACCGGCCGCTCCTTTGACCCCTGCGGGCATCGGGCGGTGCCTGCGGAAGTGCGCCGCCGCGGCGCCCGGGTCCGCTACCGTAGCGGCTGTGAACGGGGATGATTCGGTGGGCGACGGCGGAGCCGAACCGCAAGATTCTGGGGGGCAACAGGATTCCCGGCGACAGAACGGACGCGGTGCTGCGGGCGGCGGCGGAGCCGCGGGCGACGGCCCGTTGCGTACCGGCACGACCGCGGGCGCGGCACTGGCGAGCGCGCTGCTCGGCGGGTTCGTGTTGGCGGGGGCCGAGTTTCCGCACGCACCGAGGCGGGTGAACTTCGCCTTCGTCGATTCCGGCGTTCCCGGGGCCGACGGCGGGATCGTCCGCGTGCCCTGGGAATGGCTGCAGCATCTGGCGCCCGGAATAGGAGTTCTGGTCGCGGTGGGCGTCTGCGCGCTGCTCGAACTCGGAGAGCGACGATCCGCAGGCGGCGGCTCGGGCGGCGAGCCCGCCAGGTCGGTGCCCCGGCGCGTCGCATCCTGGTCGGTGGCGCTCGCCGGCGTCGTCCTGCTCGCCGTGCTGCTCGCGGCCGACCGCGGCGTCGTCACGCCCGGCGCACGCGCGGCGACGGCGGTGGGTCTCGCGGTGGGCGCGGGAGTCCTGCTCGGCGCGGCGGGACAGGCCTCGAGCGGCCGGCGGTGGGCGCTGCCCATGCTCGTCGGGGGCGCTGCGGTGGCATGCGTGCTCGCGCGGCCTGCCGCGGTGACCTGGGCGATGGATACGTTCAGCGGCGGGTCGTCCGCGTTCCTGTCCAATGGCGCGGCACCGGAATCCGGCTCGTGGTGGCTGCCGCTCGCCGTCGCCGGGGCCCTGATCATTGCCGCGGCGCTTGCGGAGGCTCTGCGGCCGACGCGACGGGCCGGCGCCACCGCGCCTCGGTCGACGAAGATCTCGGGCGTCGACCGCGCCGCAGGGGCCCGGTCCGGAGCGATGGTGTTGCTCGTGGCGGGCGGATTCGGCCTGTACCGGCTCGCCCGGTCGGCGGACGGGTGGGGCGCGATGGCGCCGGCGCTCGCGCTGACCGTGGTGCTGTTCGCGCTGTGCGGCCTGCTGCTGGGCGGTGACGGCGGAATCTTGCCGGCGGCGCTGGCGACGACGGTGGTGGCGGCGCCGCTCGCGGCGGAGGCGGCCGGCACGATGATCCTGGGGATGCCGGTGGTCGTCGCGTTCGTCGTCCTCGGGGGCGCGGCCGCGGTGGCGGGGGTGCGGTGGCCCTCGGCGGGGCTCGGCTTCGCAGTGTTGGCCGTGCCGGGGGTTCTCGGCGTCGTGACGTTCGGCGATCTGCAGACGCTTGTCGTGTTCCGGCTTCTGGTGGCGGCGGTCGGGGGCGCGTATCTGCTGTCGTCGTGCGTCGTGCAGCTGCCGGCGGGGCCCGGTTCCGCGGAATCGCCGGTCCCCTGGGCTGGCGGTTGTGCCGGCACCCGATGCCGCGCACGGCATGCGGTGCCGGCGGCCGCGCTGCTGTTCGTCACGTCCGCCCCGGCAGCGCTGTCGGAGACGGTGTCGGCGCAATTGCGCGGGCTGCCCGGGGGCGCCCTGGCGGGGGCCGGCGCGGACGGGGCGTCGCCGGGGGTCGGTGTGGCGATGGTGCTCATGGTGGTCGCCTGCGCCATCGCCTACGCGCTGATCGCGATCCGCGCGGCGCGGCGAATGCTGTGGGGCACGTCATAGGACGGGTGTATAGTTTGCGACGATCCGAAGCGGCATGAAGGCGAGGCGAGCAGTGGTTGCACGAGACCTGACGGCACGATTCCGTGGACGGGCATCGCATACCCGCGCGACGGCCGGCCGCGGTCGGAGCTTCGCGGCGGCGAGTGCGGCCTTCGTCGCGGTCGGTGCGCTCACGCTGGCGCCCACGGTGTCGGCCGCGCCGGCGCCTGCGCCGGCGGCGGCGCAGGCCGGGGCGCTCGCGCAGCTCGCGCCGGGTACGCTCCTGTCCTCCCCCGTCGAGATCGACCCGTCCGCCGCAGGCGGTGCGCTGTGGATCCCGGGCGCCGCGCGGGCCTGGAAGCTCGAGTACCGCACATCGACGTCCGGCGACGGGCCCGCGGCGAGCACCGGCACGGTGTATGTACCGGAGGGGCAGGCGCCGGAGGGCGGATGGCCGGTGGTCTCGTGGGCGCACGGCACCACAGGCCTCGGCGACTCCTGCGCGCCGTCCGATACCGGGTGGTCGCAGCGCGACCTCGACTACCTGGCGCACTGGATGGGCCAGGGCTATGCGGTGGTCGCCACCGATTACGCGGGCCTCGGCACGCCCGGCGGAATGCCCTACCTGGACGGCAAGGTCGAGGCGCACAACGTCGTCGACATGGTCAAGGCGGGGCGCAACGTCGCCGGGGCGGACCTGTCCCGCGAGTGGGTGGTGATCGGCCAGTCGCAGGGCGGCGGCGCGGCCATCACGACGGCGCGCTACGCCGACGAGTACGGCGGGCCGGACCTCGACTATCGGGGCGCGGTCGGCACCGGGGTGCCAGCGTACATCGAGAACATCGTCGCGATCGCGGGTCCCGGCATGCCGCCGATCGCACTGCCGAAGGGCATGACCGCCTACGGCCTCTACATCCTCGCGGGCCTCGACACCGCGCACCCCGAGCTGGGCATTCCCTCCGTGCTCACCGAGCAGGGCCGCGCGCTGCTCGGCCAGGCGAAGGTGCAATGCCTCGGCGACTTCGAAGAGACCGCGGTCGGGACCGTCCTGGGCTCGCTGTTCACCGCGCCGCTGTCGTCGCTGCCGGATTTCCACCGCGTGCTGTTCGACTACATGAAGATGCCGGAGGACGGCTTCGGCCAGCCGTTCTTCATCGGGCAGGGGCTCAAGGACACCGACATCATCATGCCGTCGACGCTGATCTACGCCGAGACGCTGCGGCGCAACGGACAGCCGCTCACCTTCCGGACGTACCCCACCGACCACAGCGGCACCATGGCGGCGTCGCTGCCGGACAGCACACCGTTCGTGCGGGCGTTGTTCGACGGGAACCCGCCCGCACCGTCGTTCGGTTCGGCGGAATAGACGCTCCAGGGGTGGAACGGCCCGGCGGAGTACGACGGCCCGATGGAACGGCATGTTGACGCCGCGGCCGCGCGGCGGCGGGCGTGCGCGTGGCAGTCTGGGGGCGAGCACGGTCACAGCAGCCGCACAGACGGGAGCAGCCACATGAGCGCAGACGGCACCTATCCTGCGTACGTCGTCGAAGAGAAGGGCGAGCCCGCGCGGTTGCGGCGGCTGACCGATGCGGACCTGCCGGACGGCGACGTGACGGTGGACGTCACGCACTCGTCGCTCAACTTCAAGGACGGGCTCGCAGTGACGGGCAAGGGGCCCATCGCACGCAGGTTGCCGATGGTGTGCGGGATCGACCTGGCGGGTACGGTGTCCGCCTCGAAGTCGCCGCGCTGGAAGCCGGGCGATGACGTGGTGCTCACCGGATGGGGGCTCTCCGAGACGCATCCCGGCGGCTACACCACGCGCCAGCGGGTGCGCGGGGAGTGGCTGGTCGCCCGGCCGGAAGCGCTCACCGCGGAGCAGTCGATGGCGATCGGGACGGCGGGGCTGACCGCCATGCTGTGCGTACTCGCGCTCGAAGGGTCGGGGGCGACACCCGGCCAAGGGCCGGTGCTGGTCACCGGCGCGTCGGGCGGAGTGGGCAGTGTGGCCGTTGCTGTGCTCGCGAAGCTCGGCTACGAGGTGGTCGCCGCGACCGGCCGCCCGGAGTCGCACGGGTATCTCACCGACCTGGGCGCGGCGTCGTTCGTGGACCGCGCGGAACTGTCCGGGGCGGGGCGTCCGCTGCAGAAGGAACGGTGGGCGCACGCGGTGGACGCGGTGGGCAGCACGACGCTGGTGTCCGTGCTGTCGCAGACCGCATACCGCGGTTCCGTCGCCGCGTGCGGGCTCGCCGGCGGCAACGACCTGCCCGCCACGGTGCTGCCGTTCATCCTGCGCGGGGTGTCGCTGCTGGGAGTGGACTCGGTGCAGTGCCCCGCCGACGTGCGCACCGAGGCGTGGGCCCGGCTGGGCGCGGACCTCCCGCAGGACCTGCTGGCGCGCCTCACCACCACGCGCGGGTTCGCGGACATCCCGCAGCTCGCCGAGGACATTCTGGCGGGCAGGACACGCGGGCGCGTCGTCATCGACATCAACGGGTGATCGGTCAGGCGGGCCGTCCCCGCCGCAGTGCGGCCACCACCGTCTTGGGGGCCGGATTGACGTGCGCGACCCCGTCGATCACCACCGTGGGGACGGTCTCGTCGCCGTCCGCGACGGATCGGACGAAGGCGGCGGCCCGAGCGTCGTCCCAGATGTTGATCATCGTGGGGCGCAGCCGCCGGGCCCACAGGATCGCGCGCAGGCGTTGGCAGAACACGCAGCCGGGGCGCCAATAGACGATGACTTCGCGGTCGGGAGGGCGGGAGCCGTCGGTTCGGGGGTCGTCGGTCACTGTGGCAGGGCTCGCTTCCTCGCGTACGGGGCGGGTGATCGGTGCGGCGCCGGGGACGGGCGCACCGGCGGCCGGGCCCTCCGCACGCCACCGGGCGACGGCGGCGTCGACGGGGACCGGCGCGATCGGCAGTACCGGCGGCGACGGGGCGCGCACCCATTCCGCGATGCGGCGGTTGAGGTCGGCGACGTGGGTGCGCACCTCGGCTTCCGCGCCGGGTGCACGCGGGTCGATGTCCGCGAGCGTGCGGGGCAGACGGTCGATCTCCCGCCGGAGCTGCAGCGACATCGGCAGCAGCGCATCGGTGGACAGGCCCTCCTCTTCGAGCTTGCGGCGCACCCAGCCCGTATCGTCCTCCACGGGCGACGGGGGGATGGGCTTGCCCGCTCCGGGCAGTCCGTCGAGGTCGCCGCGCTCGGCCGCGACGCGGATCTGCCGTTCCACCCAGGATTCGATGGTCACGCCCGCCGGCTTGCGCTCGGTCATGGATCCGTCCCTCCGGCCGATATCCCGGGGTTCTCCGGCTCTCGCCCCGCCTGGTGCCTCTCGCCCCGCCTGGTGCACATTGTCGGCGTGAGCGCCCGGCGCGGCAAGCGCCGTGCGCAGTCTTGCCGGCGGACCGTGTACTCGCCCGTACGGTTCTCGGCCGGTATAGATCGGGGGAGGGCCGCCGGATCCGCGACCCGTCGAACCGGAAGGACCCTGATGAGCGAGACGGCCGCAACCGCGGGAGCGCACGGCACGGACGCACCGGCCACGGCGCCTCCGGCGGGGGTGGAATTCGCCCGTGCGGGGGACTCGCGGCCGACGACGGACCCGATGCGCAGCGTGCTCGCCGCCGCGGCGGGCGCAGCGTCGGACGACCTCGCTGCGCGCGTGGAGCGCCGCCGCGACTGGCGCACGGACTACGCTCCGCTGATGGCGGAGCTGACCTCCCTTTCTGCGCGGGACGCGGACACGGCGTGGGCCATCGCGGAAGCCGGGATCGCGCAGGCGCGCCGCCGGCTCGTCTGGGAGTCCGTCGAAGGCGCCGTGCCGCTCGATGAGGTCGGCGACGCGGAATGGTCGGTCCCGGCCCCGGCGACCGGGCAGGTCATCGGCACGGCGACGCCCGACCCGGTGCTGCGCGTGCCGTATCGGGACGGCCTCCTCGAGGGTCACGCGCTCGTGGCACAGCTCGACCGGTGGGTGGCGGCGGGGGCCGTCGAGCCCTCGTTCGCGGCGGCGATCACGCGGGTGGTGGAGAACCCGGAGTGGCTCGCGCTGCCCGGGCGCACCATCGCGATGATGGGCGCGGGCGGCGAGCTGAGCCCGCTCGAACCCTTCGCACGGTGGGGCGCGGACATCCTCGCCGTCGACCTGCCGGCGGAGCGGGTGTGGGACCGGATCATACGGACGGCGGAGCGGGGGGCGGGGCGTGTCCGCTTCCCGGTGTCCGCTGACGGGGCCCCGGGTCTGGACATCGTCGGCGAGCCCGCCGCGGCGACCGCCTGGCTGGGCGGGCACGCGGGCGCGGGCGACGCCGCGGGATCGCGGATGGTGTTCGGCATGTACGCCTACGCGGACCGGGGCGCGCACGTGCGCATCAGCATGGCCACCGACCTCATCATCGAGCGGCTCCTGGCCGGGCACCCGTCGACCGCGCTCGCCTATCTGCAGACGCCGACGGACGCGTTCGTCGTGCCGCCCGAGGTGGTCGCAGCCGGGCACGGGGCCTGGGACCGCCGCGACGCCAAGCGGTATCTGCAGGCGCCGCTGCGCCTCGCGGGCCGCGGCGCGCTGTTCGAGCCGTCGTACAGGTCCGTGCACACCGACGGCACCGGCGTGGCCGACATCCTCGTGCCGCAGCAGGGGCCGAGCTACGCGATGGCCAAGCGGCTGCAGCGATGGCGCGGCGTCACCGCCGAGCGTGCCGGGCACACGGTGTCGTTCAACGTGGCGCCGGCGTCGTGGACCCGCTCGGTGACCAAGAACAAGGTGCTGGCATCCGCCTACAAGGGGGCGCGGCACTTCGGGGTCGAGATCTTCGCGGCCGACACCACCCGCGTGCTCATGGCGGCGCTGCTGGCACACGATCTCCACCACGATGCCGGCACGCGTACGCATCCCGAGCGCCTTTTCGCGGATCAGGCGGCGCACGGGGGGCTGTGGCGTTCCGGGTATGAGCCGAAGACGGTGCTCGGGTTCGCGGCGCTGCTGGGGATGGCGCGGCTGTAGAACGGGGCAGGGAGCCGACGGGGCGCCGCCGGCCCCCTGAGCTCCCCGTTACTCGCTTCCGTCGGCCACGACGGACCTTATCCCTGCCCGGCGAGCGAGGCGCTGAACCTGCCGAACACCGTGCACGTGCGAGGCGCGGGCTTCGCATCGGAGCTGTGGATCCTCGCTCCAAAACAATCAAGCATGCTTGATTGTTCGCTGATCCTGTGTGATGCTGTGCACGTGGCTGAACTCGAACCGGTCCTGGCGGACCTCGACGCGGAAGGCGACGCACTCGATGCTCTCGTCGCCGGCCTGGACTCTGATGACTGGTCCACGCCGACTCCGGCCGCCGGGTGGACCATCGCGCACCAGATCGGACATCTCGCCTGGACGGATGCCGCATCGCTGACCGCCGCGACCGACGAGCCCCGGTTTCAGGAACTGGTCGCGGAGGCCTGGGCCGACCCGACCGGGTTCGTCGACGCGGGGGCGGACCGGTGGGCGAGCATCGCGCCCGCAGCGCTGCTCACGCGCTGGCGAGAGGGGCGGGCCGCGCTCACGCAGGCGCTGCGCGACAGGCCGGCAGGCGAGAAGGTGCAGTGGTTCGGCCCGCCGATGAGCCCGGTGTCCATGGCCACCGCGCGGATCATGGAGACCTGGGCGCACGGCGAGGACGTCGCGGACGCGCTGGGTGTGGCAAAGGCACCGACGAGCCGGCTGCGGCACGTCGCCCACATCGGCGTCCGCACGCGCGACTTCGCGTATGCGGTGCACGAACTGCCGCCGCCGGCCGAGGCGTTCCGAGTGGAACTCACGGCCCCCGACGGCGACGACTGGGTGTGGGGTCCCGACGACGCGGCGCAGCGGATCACCGGCCCGGCGCTGGACTTCTGCCTGCTCGTCACCCAGCGGCGGCATCCCGACGACCTCGACATCAAGGCCGAAGGCGACGACGCGCGGCGATGGATGACGATCGCGCAGGCGTTCGCGGGCGCACCGGGAGGCGGGCGCCCGCCGCATTCGGAACGGCCGCGACGGGAGGAGACCCGATGATTTCTCTGGCACCCGACCCGGACCTGATCCGCGTCGGCAACTGCTCCGGCTTCTACGGCGACCGCATCTCGGCCATGCGCGAGATGCTCGATGGCGGCGATGTGGACGTGCTCACCGGCGACTACCTCGCCGAGCTCACCATGCTCATCCTCGGCCGCGACCGGATGAAGCATCCCGAGCTCGGCTACGCCAAGACTTTCGTGCGTCAGCTCGAGGACTGTCTGGGCCTGGCGCTGGACAAGGGGGTGCGGATCGTCGCGAATGCGGGCGGACTCAACCCCGCGGGACTCGCCGCGCGGCTGCGGGAGTTGACGCAGGAGCTTGGGCTGACCGCGACGGTCGCGCATGTCGAGGGCGACGACCTGGCGCCGCGCGCCGCGGAGCTGGGACTGGGCGAACCGCTCACCGCCAATGCATACCTGGGGTCGTGGGGGATCGTGGAGGCGCTGGGCTCGGGTGCGGACGTGGTGGTGACCGGGCGGGTCACCGACGCGTCGGTGATCGTCGGCCCGGCGGCCGCCCACTTCGGCTGGGGGCGCACGGACTACGACGCGATCGCCGGGGCCGTGGTCGCAGGGCACGTCATCGAGTGCGGCACGCAGGCCACCGGCGGCAACTTCGCGTTCTTCCGCGAGATCGCCGACATGTCTCGGCCCGGCTTCCCGCTGGCGGAGATCCGGCGCGACGGCTCGTCGGTGATCACCAAGCATCCGGACACGGCCGGTGCGGTCACCGTCGACACGGTCACCGCGCAGCTGATGTACGAGATCCAGACCGCGCGCTACGCCAATCCGGACGCCACCGCGCGCCTGGACACGGTCGCCCTCGCGCAGGACGGCCCCGACCGCGTGTCGATCACCGGGGTGCACGGCGAGCCCCCGCCGCCGGACCTCAAGGTCTCGCTGAACTCGCTGGGCGGGTTCCGCAACGAGATGACCTTCGTGCTGACCGGGCTCGACATCGAGGCGAAGGCGGAGCTGTCCCGGCGGCAGCTCGAATCGTGGCTGCCCGTCCGCCCCGCGGAGCTCACCTGGGACCTTGCACGGGTGGACCGGCCCGACGCCCCCACTCAGCAGCAGGCGAGCGCGCTGCTCACCTGCGCGGTGCGGGACCGGGACCCGGACACGGTGGGCCGGGCGTTCTCCAATGTCGCCGTCGAGCTCGCGCTGGCCGGGTACCCGGGTGCCACGCTCACGTCGATGCCCGGGAAGGCCGCACCCTACGGCGTGTTCACGGCCGGGTACGTCGACCGCCACAAGGTGCCGCACGTGGCGGTGCTGCCGGACGGGACGCGGGTGGACATTCCGCCGGCCGACGAGACCCGCGGGCTGGAACCGGTCCGGGATCCCGGTCCGCCGGAGGCCGAGAGCGGGGACGACGGAGATCCCGGTCCGACGCGCAATCTTCCGCTGGGCGCCGTGGCCGCGGCCCGCAGCGGCGACAAGGGCGGCAACGCCAACATCGGCGTCTGGGTCCGCACCGACGCGCAGTGGCGCTGGCTCGCGCGCGCGCTGACGATCGACGAACTGCGCAGGATGCTGCCGGAGACCGCGGGCCTGCCGATCACGCGCACGGTGCTGCCGAATCTGCGCGCGGTCAACTTCGTGATCGAGGGGATCCTCGGACAGGGCGTCGCCTACAATGCGCGATTCGACCCGCAGGCCAAGGGCCTGGCCGAGTGGCTGCGTTCGCGCCGCATCGACATGCCCGCGTCCGTCGCGGCCACCGGAATCGACGTCGAGGAGTCCGCGCTGTGAGCACAGGGAACATGACGAGTACGGGGGACACGGCGAGCGTGGGTCCGGCGCAGGACCTGTGGAACGGCCCCGACGCGTCCGCGCTGCGCGCGACCGTGAGCGCCTTCATGGCCCGCGACGTGCGGCCGCAACAGGACGAGTGGGAACGCGCCGGTGAACTCCCCCGGAGCCTGCACCGCACGGCGGGGGAGCTGGGGCTGCTCGGCGCCTCGTTCCCGGAATCCGCCGGGGGCGGGGGCGGGTCGCCGCGGGACGCGGTGATCATCTGCGAGCAGATGCACTACGACGGCTGCTCCGGCGGGCTGTTCGCCTCGCTGTTCACCTGTGGGATCGCGGTGCCGCACCTCATCGCGGCCGGCGACGCCGGGCAGATCGACCGGTGGGTGCGACCCACGCTGGAGGGCACGGCGATCGGTGCGCTCGCGGTCACCGAACCCGGCGGCGGCTCGGACGTCGGCCACCTGCGCACCCGCGCGGTCCGCGACGGCGACCACTACGTGGTGGACGGTGCCAAGACCTTCATCACCTCCGGCGTGCGCGCCGACTTCGTCGTCACCGCGGTGCGCACGGGAGACCCCGGCGCACCGGGTGGCGGCGGCGCCGCAGGCGTGTCGCTGCTGGTGGTGGACAAGGGCACGCCCGGGTTCGAGGTGGCCCGCAGACTCGACAAGATGGGCTGGCTGGCCTCCGACACGGCCGAGCTGTCCTTCGCCGGATGCCGGGTACCCGTGGGCAACCTCGTGGGCCCCGAGAACAGCGGCTTCCTGCAGATCGCGCAGGCCTTCGTCACCGAGCGGGTCGCGCTGGCCGCGCAGGCCTACTCGGCGGCCCAGCGCTGCCTCGACCTGACCCTGGCGTGGTGCCGCGACCGGGAGACGTTCGGCAGACCGCTCATCGCGCGCCAGTCGGTGCAGGACACGCTGACGGAGATGGCCCGCCGCATCGACATCGCCCGGGTGTACACGCGGCACGTCGTGGACCGTTACGCGGCGGGCGACACCGACTTGGTGGCGGAGGTCTGCTTCGCGAAGAACACCGCGGTGGAGACCGGCGAATGGGTGGCGCACAAGGCGGTCCAACTCTTCGGCGGAATGGGGTACATGCGCGAGAGCGAGGTGGAACGCCAGTACCGGGACATGCGCATCCTCGGCATCGGCGGCGGCACCACAGAGATCCTGAACGGACTGGCGGCAAAGCGATTGGGGTTCCAGCGATGAGCACACTGAAGACGCTTCTCGACACCGGGTCGGAGGAGTACCGCGCCGCGGCCGACGCCATGGGGCGCAAGCTCGACGAGATCGGCACCGAGGTGGACAAGGCGCTCGCCGGCGGCGGGGAGAAGTACGTCGAGCGGCATCGGAAGCGCGGCAAGTTGCTCGCCCGCGAACGCATCGAGCTGCTCATCGACGAGGACTCCCCGTTCCTCGAGTTGTGCACGCTCGCCGCCTGGGGGACCGACTTCCCCGTCGGCGCCAACGTGGTCGCGGGGATCGGCGTGGTCGAGGGCGTCGAATGCATGATCGTCGCCAACGACCCCACCAGCCGCGGCGGGGCGTCGAACCCGTGGACGATCAAGAAGTCGTTCCGCGTCAACGAGATCGTCCGGCAGAACCGGCTGCCGGTCATTTCGCTCGTGGAGTCGGCGGGCGCCGATCTGCCCACGCAGAAGGAGGTCTTCATCCCCGGCGGGCGGATGTTCCGCGACCTCACCCGCGCCTCGGCTGCGGGAATCCCCACGGTGGCATTGGTGTTCGGGAACTCCACCGCCGGCGGCGCATACATTCCGGGAATGTCCGACCACGTGGTCATGGTCAAGGACCGTTCCAAGGTGTTCCTCGGCGGGCCGCCGCTGGTGAAGATGGCCACCGGGGAGGTCGCAGACGACGAGTCGCTCGGCGGCGCGGAGATGCACGCCCGCACGTCCGGGCTGGCCGACTACTTCGCGCAGGACGAGTACGACGCCCTCCGCATCGGCCGGTCCATCGTCAAGCGACTGAACTGGCGCAAGCAGGGGCCCGCGCCGGACCTCGGCCCCGAAGGCCGTGCGCGCGAGCCGCTCCACGGCACCGAGGAACTCCTGGGCATCGTGCCGGAGGACCTCAAGGTGCCGTTCGACCCGCGCGAGGTGATCGCGCGCATCGTCGACGGGTCCGAGTTCGACGAGTTCAAGGCGCTCTACGGCTCGTCGCTGGTCACCGGATGGGCGCGGCTGCACGGCTATCCCATCGGCATCCTCGCCAACGCGCGCGGCGTGTTGTTCTCCGAGGAGGCGCAGAAGGCGGCGCAGTTCATCCAGCTCGCCAACCGCGCGGACACCCCCCTGCTGTTCCTGCACAACACCACCGGCTACATGGTGGGCGCGGAGTACGAGCAGGGCGGGATCATCAAGCACGGCGCGATGATGATCAACGCGGTCTCCAACTCGACGGTGCCGCACATATCCCTGCTCATCGGCGCGTCCTACGGTGCCGGCCACTACGGGATGTGCGGCAGGGCGTACGACCCGCGCTTCCTGTTCGCCTGGCCGAGCGCCAAATCCGCGGTGATGGGGCCCGCACAACTGGCCGGGGTCATCTCCATAGTCAGCCGCGCGAGCGCGGAGGCGAAGGGCCGGCCGTTCGACGAGGAGGCCGACGCCGGGATGCGCGCCATGGTCGAAGCACAGATCGAGGCCGAGTCGCTGCCGATGTTCCTGTCCGGCCGTGTGTTCGACGACGGCATCATCGACCCGCGCGATACCCGGACGGTCCTGGGCATGTGCCTGTCCGCCATCGCGTCCGCACCGATCGAGGGCACCGGCGACTTCGGTGTCTTCAGAATGTGAGCCTGCCGTGACCGATACCGTCATGCCGACGTCCACGCCGGTGACCAGCCCAGCCCCGGTGAGCAGCTCTGCCCCGGTGACCACCGTCCTGGTGGCCAACCGCGGCGAGATCGCCCGGCGCGTGTTCGCCACCGCGCGCCGCACCGGGCGCGGCACCGCCGCCGTCTACTCCGACGCGGACGCGGACGCGCCGCACGTGCGCGAGGCCGACGCCGCGGTCCGGCTGCCGGGCGCGGCTCCCGGGGAGACGTACCTGCGGGGCGACCTGCTCGTGGCGGCCGCGCACGCGGCCGGCGCCGATGCCGTCCACCCCGGGTACGGGTTCCTCTCGGAGAACGCCGATTTCGCCCGCGCCGTCGTCGACGCCGGGCTGACGTGGATCGGCCCGCCCGCCGAGGCCATCGCGCTGATGGGCTCCAAGGTGGAATCGAAGAAGCGGATGGCCGCGGCCGGCGTCCCCGTGCTCGACCAGCTCGATCCGGACCAGGTCACCGCCGACCAGCTGCCGGTGCTCATCAAGGCGTCGGCGGGCGGCGGCGGACGCGGCATGCGCGTGGTGCGCGACCTGGCCGACCTGCGTCCGCAGATTGAGGCCGCACGGGCCGAGGCCGCCTCCGCGTTCGGCGATCCGACCGTGTTCTGCGAGCGCTATCTGGAGACCGGCCGGCACATCGAGGTGCAGGTGATGGCGGATTCCCACGGGACCGTGCTCGCGCTCGGCGAGCGGGAGTGCTCGATCCAGCGCCGCCACCAGAAGGTGGTCGAGGAGGCGCCGTCGCCGCTGGTCGAGCGTATCGACGGGGCGGGCGGGGACATGCGTCGGCGACTCTTCGACGCCGCCCGGCTGGCCGCCTCGGTGATCGGCTACGAGGGCGCGGGCACGGTGGAGTTCCTGGCCGACGAGCAGGGCCGTTTCTACTTCCTCGAGATGAACACGCGCCTGCAGGTGGAGCATCCCGTCACGGAGCTGACAACCGGGATCGACCTGGTGGAGATGCAGTTCCATGCGGCGGAGGGTGCCAGGTTCGGGGAGGGCGAAGGACGTGGGACGGACACGGCGGCCCGGGGGCACGCGATCGAGGTGCGCCTGTACGCGGAGGACCCGTCGCTCCAGTGGCAACCGCAGTCCGGCACCGTCCACCGGTTCTCGGTGCCCGGGGTGACGGCGGAGTTCGCGGCCCCGCCCGCGGACCGGGGCGTCCGGCTGGACTCGGGGATCGAGGACGGCTCTGCGGTGGGCGTGCACTACGACCCGATGCTCGCCAAGGTCATCGCGTGGGCACCGGACCGCGGCGAGGCGGCGCGCATCCTCGCGTCGGCGCTGGCCCGGGCCCGGATCCACGGCTTGGTGACGAACCGCGACCTGCTGGTCAACGTGCTGCGGCATCCGGCGTTCCTCGCCGGCGAGACCGACACCGCGTTCTTCGACCGCCACGGGCTCGACGCCCTGTCCGCGCCGCTCGCCGACGCCGGGGCCGAGCGCGTCTCGGCGCTCGCCGCCGCGCTGGCGCAGGCCGCGGCGAACCGGGCGTCTGCGACAGTGGTGGCGGGCCTCCCCGGTGGGTGGCGCAACGTGCCCTCGCAGCCCCAGCGCAAGGACTTCCGTGGCGCCCGCGGCACCCATGAGGTGGACTACCGGCTGACCCGCGACGGCCTCGCCACCGGCTTCGTCGACGGCGTCGGCCTCGTCTCGGCGGCGCCGGACCGGGTGGTGCTCACCGTCGACGGGCTCCGCCGTGAGTACGCGGTGGCCCGGTACGACGGCGGCCCCGCGGGCGACCGGGTGCACGTCGACTCGTCGTCGGGGCCCTGCGCCTTCGACGCGGTCCCGCGGTTCGTCGACCCGTCCGAGATGCAGGCGGCGGGCTCGCTGCTTGCGCCGATGCCCGGCACCGTCATCCGGTTGGGCGCGGCGGTGGGGGACACGGTCACCGCGGGCCAGCCCGTCCTGTGGCTCGAGGCGATGAAGATGGAGCACGCCATCGCGGCGCCGGCGGACGGCGTGCTCACCGAGGTCGCGGTGGAGGCCGGCAGGCAGGTGGAGGTCGGCGCGGTCCTCGCGGTCGTGTCCGCCCCGGACGCGGCCGAGGGGCCCGATGGCGAAGGATCCGACGCGCCACGACAGTCAGGAGAACAAGCATGAGTTTCATCGAGACCGACGAGCAGAAGCAGCTCCGCGCGGCGGTGGCGGGCCTTGCGGCGCGGTACGGATACGTCGACTACGTGCTGCCGCGCGCCCGTCGCGGCGAACCGCTCACCGAGCTGTGGGACGAGGCGGGCAAGGCGGGTTTCCTGGGGGTCAACCTGCCCGAGGAATATGGCGGCGGCGGAGCGGGCATCTACGAGCTGTCGCTGGTGCAGGAGGAGCTCGCGGCCAAGGGCGCCGGACTGCTGCTGGTGGTGGTCTCGCCCGCGATCTGCGGCACCATCATCGGCAAGTACGGCACCGACGCGCAGAAGGACGCCTGGCTGCCGGGCCTGGCGGACGGCAGCCGGAAGATGGCGTTCGGGATCACCGAGCCCGACGCGGGTTCGAACTCCCACCGCATCACCACCACGGCACGGCGCGACGACGGCGGATGGGTGCTCGGCGGCAGCAAGGTCTTCATCTCCGGCGTCGACCAGGCGGACGCGGTGCTCATCGTCGCCCGCACCGAGGACCACCGGACCGGCAGGCTCAAGCCGGCGCTGTTCATCGTGCCCACCGGCGCCGAGGGGTTCACCGCCCGGCCGATGGCGATGGACATCGTCGAGCCCGACAACCAGTTCACTTTGTTCCTCGATGACGTGCGGCTGCCGGCCGACGCCCTCGTCGGCGCGGAGGACGCGGCGCTGATGCAACTGTTCGCCGGGCTCAACCCCGAGCGCATCCTGGGGGCCGCGATGGCCGTGGGCATGGGCCGCTACGCGCTCGACGCGGCCACGGCCTATGCGCGCGAACGCGCGGTGTGGGATGCGCCCATCGGCGCGCACCAGGGCATCGCGCACCCGCTCGCGCAGGTGAAGATCGAGCTGGAGCTGGCAAAACTGATGATGCAGAAGGCCGCGGTGCTCTACGACTCGGGCGACGACGGCGGCGCCGCGGAAGCGGCCAACATGGCCAAGTATGCCGCGGCGGAGGCGAGCATCAAGGCGCTCGACCAGGCGATCCAGACGCACGGCGGCGGGGGGCTCGCGGCCGAACACGGTCTGGCCGCGATGCTCGGCGCCGCGCGCATCGCGCGGGTGGCCCCCGTGAGCCGCGAGATGATCCTCAACTTCGTCTCGCAGCACAGCCTGGGCCTGCCGCGGTCGTACTGACCACGCGGGCGCCGCGCCACACTCGCACACCGACATTCTAGGAGCACAGCGATGACCGACAAGCAGGACGGGCCCCTCGTCCGTTACGGCACCGACGGCGTGCGCGCCACGCTGATCCTGGACTCGCCGCACAACCGCAACGCGCTCTCCCCGCGCCTCATCGCCGACTTCCGGGCGGGGCTGGCGCGGGCACAGGACGACCCGCAGGTCCGGGCGGTCGTGCTCACGCACACCGGCGGGACCTTCTGCGCGGGCGCCGACCTGAGCGCGGCCACCGGCGGGAGGGGCGACGACACCGCGACCGACGCCGACACCGCCGCCGGCGGCGGGGAGTCGCCCGCCGAGGCGATGGCGGGCCTGCTGCGTGCGATCCTCGAATGCCCCAAGCCCGTGATCGGACTGATCGACGGGCACGTGCGGGCGGGCGGCATGGGGCTGGTCGGCGCGTGCGACGTCGCGGTGGCCGGGCCGCGGTGCACCTTCGCGCTCACAGAGGCGCGCCTGGGGCTCGCCGCGTCGATCATCTCGCTCACCGTGCTGCCCCGGATGACCTCGCGCGCGGCCGGGCGGTACTTTCTCACCGGCGAGAAGTTCGACGGGGCGCGCGCCGAGGCGATGGGTCTGGTGACGGTGGCCGCCGACGACGCGGCCGCGGTGATCGACGTGCTGGTGGCCGAGCTCCGCAAGGCATCCCCGCAGGGACTGGCAGAATCCAAGGCGTTGCTCACCCGGGCGGTGCTGGCCGGCTTCGACGCCGATGCGGAGCGCCTGTGCGAGCGGTCCGCGCAGCTGTTCGGGACGCCGGAGGCGATCGAGGGCATGACGGCGTTCCTGCAGAAGAGGGCGCCGGCCTGGGCGGAGTGACGGCGCGGCCCGGTCCGGGCGCGTGCGCGTGGACGAAAGCGGGGAGGAGAGTACGGATGACCGGCCGTCGTTCCGAGGTGCGCGAACCGCAGCAGGACCGGAGCCGGGCCACCCGGCAGCGGCTGCTCGAGTCGACGATCGAACTGCTCGCCGTGCACGGCTGGGCGGGGTCGACGGTGGCGGAGGTGGCCGAGCACGCCGGGGTGTCGAGGGGGGCCGCACAGCACCACTATCCGACGCGCGAGGACCTCATCACGGGCGCGCTGGAGTACATGTTCGACGGCCGCATGACCGAGCTCCGGGGCGGCGCGGCCGAGATCGGTGCGGGCCCGAGCCGCACCCTGCACGTCGTCCAGGGGGTGGTCGACCACTTCACCGGGAACCTGTTCAAGGCGGCTCTGCAGGTGTGGACGGCGGCGGCGGCGGACGAGCAGCTGCGGGCCCGCATCGTGCCGCTGGAGGCGAAGTTCGGCCGGCACGCGCACCGCACCACCATCGAGATGCTCGGTGCGGACGACGCTGACCCGGTGGTGCACACGCTCGTGCAGGCCACCCTGGACATGGCGCGCGGCCTCGGGTTGGCGGACGTGCTCACCGACGATTCCGCCCGCCGCGAGCGCATCGTGCGCCAGTGGGCGGATACGCTGCACACGGCCCTGGATTCCGCCGGCGCCGGTCGCTCCCGTCCCTGAATCCGGGGTTTCCACCGGCCGTATGACGTGGCGCGGTTGCCGCCCGTTCTCCGCCGCGACCCATCCGCTCGACGCTCGGCGCCGAAGTCCTACGCGAGAGCCGATTCGTCGGCGAGGGGCCGCCGCGCGCCGCGTGCGCAGCTGCTGAACGCAGTGCGCCCTCCGCCGTCGTGCCCGGACGACCAGCGCGGAGGGAGCCACGTATGCAACGCCACGTCGTGCACGATCGCGAGGCACAGGAGCCCGGTGCCGCCGGCCCCGATTCAGCGGGCTCCGGTGCTGCCGGGGCGTGCCGGGCGGGTGCGCACGCTGAGATGGGACGGCTGTACCCGCTGACCGACGCCCAGCGTGGCCTCTGGGAGGCGCAGCTGCTGGCGCCGGACGTGCCGGTCACGATCGCCCAGTATCTCGACCTGCCGGGCGCGGTGGACCCGCAGGCGGTGGCCGACGCGGTGCGGATGACCGGTGACGAGGTGGACGCGGCGCAGACCCGCATCGTTCTGCGTGACGGCGAACCGTTCCAGGTGGTGGACCGGGACGTTCGGCTGGACGTCGAGCAGTACGACTTCCGGGGCGAGGCCGCACCTCGTGCGGCCGCGATGGCGTGGATGCGGGCCCGGGCGGCCGAATGCGTCGACGCCGTCCGCGACCGGCTGGTCTGCAACGCGCTGCTGCGTGTGGGCGACGAACACTACATCTGGTTCTGCCGCGGTCACCACATCGTCTTCGACGGATTCTCGGCGATGAAGGTGGCTGAACGGGTGGCGGAGCGGTACGGCGCGCTCATCGCGGGGGAGGACGCGGCTCCGCTCGAGACGGCCGGTGCGGCGGTGGTGCAACAGCAGACTGCTGATTACCGGCGGTCGGACCAGTGGGCCGCCGACCGTGAACACTGGGCGGGCAAGCTGGACCCGTTGCCGTCGGTGCACACGCTCGCAGCGGGTAGGACGGCGCCCGCCGATCCCTCCAGCCTGCGAGCCGGGGCGGCATTGCCGCACGAAACCTTCGCGGCGATCGTGCGGATGTGCGCCGGCCGCGGGATCCGTCCGGAATCGGTGATCGCCGCGACGATGGCGTACTACCTCGCCTCCATCACAGGGGAACCGGAGGTGGTACTCAGCCTGCCCGTCGCGGCGCGGCCGACGCGGGAGTTGCGCCGACCGGGCGGCGTGCTGTCGAACATCGTCCCGCTGCGGGCGTGTTTCCGCGCAGAGACGACCGTCGGCGATCTCGTCGATGGGATGAACGCCGAACTCCGGACCGCCGTGCAGCACCAGTGCTACCGGTACGAGGACATGATGCGGGACGCCGGGGCGTCCACCGGGCGACGGGGATTCCTCGGTCCGCTGATCAACATCATGATGTTCCACGACGGCATCGACTTCGGTCCGGTCAAGGGGACTATGCACATTCTGTCGACCGGGCCGGTGGAAGACCTGTCGGTCAACGTGTATCCGACGCAGGGCGGCAGTCGGACCGTCGTCGACTTCGAAGCCAACCCGAACCTGTACGACGCGCGGGACCTGCAGGATCACCACGGCAGGTACTTCTCGTTGCTGCACGCCGTCGCCACGGCCGATGCGTCGACACCGCTCACCAGTCTGCCGATCGCCGGGGAGGCGGAGCGGCGGCTGGTTCTCCGGACCTGGAACGACACGGACGTCGAACTCGAGGCGACGACGCTTCCCGCAATGTTCCGGGCGGCCGTGGCGCGGTATCCGGACCGGGTCGCCCTCGCCTCCGACGAGGCGGGTGCGGACTCGCTGACCTATCGGGAGTTCGACGATCGCGCCGAGCGGCTGGCGCGGATGCTGAGCGCGAGGGGCGTCGGGCCCGGATCGACCGTGGCGATCGCCGCGCCGCGATCGGTGGCCGCGATCGTCGCCGTGTACGCGGTGGTCAAGGCGGGTGCGGCGTACCTGCCGCTCGATCCGGCCCATCCGGCCGAACGCACTGCCCACGTCCTGCGCGCGGCACGTCCGGCCTGCGTTCTGACTGCAGCAGACCTCGCGGACGACGTGGCGGAGGCGGCGCGGATGCCGCCCGCGAACCCCGAACCCGGCGGCCCGGCCGGACCCGCGCCGATACTGCGGATCGACGGCGCGGGCGCACTGCTCGGGACGGGCACGGACGGCAGCGGCGCGGAACTGCGCGACCCCCACCCCGACGATGCGGCGTACATCATCTTCACCTCCGGCTCGACGGGGCGGCCCAAGGGCGTCACCGTCACCCACCGGGCGATCACGAACCGGCTGCGGTGGATGCAGCACCGGTACGTACTCGGCTCCGAGGACACCGTCGTGCAGAAGACACCGATGACCTTCGACGTCTCTGTGTGGGAGCTGTTCTGGCCGTTGCAGGCGGGCGCCACGATGCTCCTGCCGCTCGACGGCGGGCACCGGGACCCGGATTATCTGGCGCGGCTGATCAGTCGTGCGGGCGTGACTGTCGCACACTTCGTGCCGTCGATGCTGGCGGCGTTCGTCGCCGAGCCGCACGCGGCCGCATGCACCTCGCTGCGGATGGTCTTCTGCAGCGGCGAGGCGCTGCCGTCCAAAACGGTCCGGGACTTCGGCGCGGTGTCGGAGGCTGCGCTGCACAACCTGTACGGCCCGACGGAGGCGGCGGTCGACGTCACCGCCACCGAATGCCTGCCGGGAGACCTGTCCGGCGAGGCGATCCCGATCGGTGCGCCGGTATGGAACACGCGCACCTACGTACTCGACGCCGCCCTGCGGCCGGCGGCCGTCGGTGCCGTCGGCGAACTGTACCTGGCGGGCACGCAGCTCGCGCGCGGCTACGCCGGCCGCCCGGCGCTGACGGCCGGCGCGTTCGTCGCGGACCCGTTCGGCGGCGGTGGGAGGCTCTACCGCACGGGCGACTTGGCCCGGTGGCGGTCCGACGGCCGCCTGGACTTCCTCGGGCGCACCGATTCGCAGGTCAAGGTCCGCGGGCAGCGCGTGGAGCTCGGCGAGATCGAAGCCGTGCTGACCGGCGAGCCCGGCGTCGGCCAGGCGGTCGCGACAGTGCTCGGTGAGGGCGCGCACGCGGCGATCGTCGCGCATGTCGTCGGAGACCCGGCCGCGACCAGGGCCGGATCGTCCGGGCCCGGGCCGGACGGGCGCGGCCTTCGCCGGCGGGTCCGCGCGCGGCTTCCCGAGTACATGGTCCCCGCGGCGATCGTGGTCCTCGACGCGATGCCGGTGACTGCGAACGGAAAACTCGACCGTGCGGCGCTGCCGCGACCGGCTTTCGGTGCGCGCGCCGACGACAGGGAGCCGCAGACACCGGCGGAACGGGCCGTGGCCGCCGCCTTCGCCGAGATCCTCGAGGTGCCGAAGGTGGGCGCGGACGCCGACTTCTTCGACACCGGCGGCAACTCGCTGCTGGCGACGCAGCTCGTGGCCCTGCTGCGTGCGTGGACCGGCCTCGAGCTGACGATCGCCGACGTGTTCGACGCGCCGACGGTCGCAGCATTCGCCGCAGCGCTTCCCGGCGACGTCGTCTTCTCCGTCGAACACCCGCACGCCGACGGCGGGGCACTGCCGTCGCGCCCCGCTGTGGTCCCGCTCTCGCCGGATCAGCGGCGGTTGTGGTTCCTCAACTCGCTCGATCCCGGGACGGGCAACTACAACATCCCGTTCGCGCTGGATCTCGCCGGCGAACCCGACCGCGCGGCATTGGGCGCGGCGCTCGCCGACGTGACGGCGCGGCACGAGGTCCTCCGCACCGTCTATCCGTCGGGGGAGGCCGGGCCGCGCCAGCTGGTGCTGCCGGCACAGGCGGCGCGGCTTCCGGAGGAGAGGGTGGCCGAGGACGCGGTCGCCGCGCGCCTGTGCGCTTTCGCCGCAGAGGGGTTCGACCTCGCGCGTGACCGTCCGCTGCGCGCCGCTCTGTTCCTCGTCGGCGATCCGCAGGACCGGGCAGCCGTGCGGTACGTGCTCGCCGTGTCGATCCACCACATCGCCGCGGACGGGTGGTCGCTCACCCCGCTCGCACACGATCTGGCCGTGGCGTACGACGCCCGCAGCCGTGGTGCGGTGCCCGGGTGGGAGGAGCTGCCGCTGCAGTTCGCGGATCACACGATGCGCCGACTGGAGAGGCTCGGTGACCCGCACGACCCGCACAGCCGTGAGTGCCGACAGCGTGCGCACTGGGCCGAGGCGCTCGACGGGCTCGCTGATCAGGATGTGCTGCCGTCCGCGCCGTCGTCCGACGGCCGACGCACGGGGACGGGCGGCCTCGTCGATTTCCGGATCGGCGCGGAGGCGGCCGACGGGCTGCAGGAACTCGCACGTCGCCACGGGACGACACAGTTCATGGTCCTGCACGCGGCGCTGGCCGCCCTCGTCCACCGGCTCAGCGGCGCCGTCGACGTCGGCATCGGCACGCCGGTGGCCGGCCGCACCGACCGTGACCTGGCCGGGCTCGTCGGCATGTTCGTCAATACGCTCGTCCTGCGTACGCCGATCGATCCGGCGCGCGGCTTCGATGCGCTGCTGCACACGGCCCGGGAGGCGTCCCTCGAGGCGCAGTCGCACGCGGACCTGCCGTACGAGGAGATCGTCGACCAGGTGCGCGCCGCCCGCCCGGAGGACGAGCGGGATCGCGAGCCGACCCTGTTCCAGGCCGTGCTCTCGCTGCAGGACAGGCCGGCGACTCGGCTGGTGACGGGAGGACTTGCGGCGACGGCGAAGCCGATCCGGACGGGTACGGTCAAGTTCGACCTCGAGGTCGTCATCGACGACCCGGGTGCTGCCGCAGCACAGGGGGCGGACGATCCGACCGGCGAGGACGGCGCCGGCGGCATCCGCGGCTCCTTCGCCTACGACGACGGCCTGTTCGACGAGGAGACCGTCGCTGCGATGGCCGAGCGGTTCGTCCGGATCCTCGACGCTGCGGTGCGTGCGCCCGAACTTCCGCTGGACCGGATCGAGATCCTCTCGAGGGATGAGCGCAGTCAAACCGTCCCGATGCGCGCCCCGGAGCCGCCGCAGTACCCGGAGGCCTCGGAAGTCTCCGTCCCGCCGACATTGGGCGCTATGCTCACGCGGGCGGCGACGGCGAACCCCGGTGGTCAGGCCGTCGCCGCGGACGGGCGCGGGTGGACGTACCGGACGCTGGACGAGCGGTCGAACGCACTGGCGCGGACGCTGATCGCGCGCGGAATCGGCCCGGAGTCCTTCGTCGCGGTGGCGATCCGGCGGTCTGTGGACGCGCTGGTCGGGATCTGGGCGGTCGCCAAATGCGGCGCCGCCTTTCTGCCGGTCGACCCGGGCTATCCGCGTCAGCGCATCGAATACATGCTCGTCGATTCCGGCGTGCGGTGCGGACTGTGCACCGAGGACGACCTCGCCAACGTGAACGATGTGCGAGGCGAGGCCGGCCTGCCGGGGGACGACGGACTGCCGGGTGAGGACGGGACCGATCGTCTCCCGCAGGACATCGATTGGGTCGTCGTCGATTCGGTCGCCGCGCGCGACGAGTGCGCCCGCGTGTCCGCCGCGCCTGTCCGGGACGACGAGCTCGTCCGCCCGGCCGCCCCCGGACAGCCCGCATACCTGATCTACACGTCGGGCTCGACCGGCCTGCCCAAGGGCGTCGTGGTCACGCACCGCGGACTGGTCGATCTCGCCGACACCGAGCGGCGACGGTTCGCCGTGGACGGCGACGCCCGCGTCCTCCACTTCGCCTCGCCCAGCTTCGACGCATCGGTGCTGGAGATCCTGATGGCGGTCGGCTCGTCGGCGACGCTGGTGATCGCCCCCGCCGGAATGGTCGGCGGTCGCGAACTCGCCGACCTGCTGGAGCGCGAGCAGGTTACGCACGCCTTCATCACTCCGGCGGCATTGACGTCGCTGCCACAGCGCCGGCTCCCGTCGCTGAAGACGCTCGTCGTGGGCGGCGACGTGTGCCCGCCCGGCGTCGTGGCGGACTGGTCCCCGGACCGGAAGATGGTGAACGCGTACGGTCCGACCGAGGCCACGGTGGCGGTCACGGTCAGCGGGCCGCTGGCGCCCGGACGAGGGAACACCATCGGGTCGGCAGTGCAGGGGGCGGAACTGCTCGTCCTCGACGGCCGGATGCGCCCGGTCCCGCCCGGAGTGACCGGTGAACTCTACCTAGCCGGTCCGGCGCTGGCCCGCGGCTACCACCGCCGCCGCGCGCTCACCGCAGAGCGGTTCGTGGCGAACCCGTTCGGCGCCCGTGGGACGAGGATGTACCGCACCGGGGACCTCGTCCGCGCCGACCGGGACGGGCGACTGTCTTTCGCCGGCCGCGCCGACTCCCAGGTGAAGGTACGCGGATTCCGCATCGAACCGGGCGAGGTCGACGCCGAGCTCGTGACTCTCCCCGGGATCCGTGAAGCACGCACGCGGGTGCTCGGGCGCGGTGCCTCGGCGCGGCTGGTCTCCTACGTTCTGACCGACGCGGCACGGGCGGCAGGACCCGCCGAGGCGGAGATCCTCGACGCGCTGAGCGGCAGGTTGCCCGGCCACATGGTGCCGGCATCGGTCGTCGCGCTCCCCGAATTTCCGCGGACGGCGTCCGGCAAGCTCGACACGACGGCGCTGCCGCAGCCGGAGATCACGGCCGCGGGGGGCAGGACGGCGGAGTCGGCGGCGGAGCGGCTCGTCGCGGAGGCCTTCGCGCGCGTCCTCGACGGCACGACGCACGGAACCGAGGAGGCAGGGGCCCCAGCGACAGAAGAAGAGCTGGAGGACGGCTCCGGGGCGCTCGAGGTGGACCGCAGCTTTTTCGCGCTCGGCGGGAACTCGCTGCTGGCCGTGCAGGTGGCCGAGCGGCTCTCCGCGGCGACGGGAACCGCGCTGTCCGTGCGGGAGGTCTTCGACCACCCGACGATCACAGCACTCGCCGCCGTTGTCGAGGGCCGCGGCGCCGTTCCCGACGGCGGCCTGGGCGAACCCGGCGCGGACCGGGTCGCCGGGCTGCACGAGCGCGTGCCGTTGTCCTCCGCCCAGCAGCAGATCTGGCTCGAGTACCGCAAGGAACCGGCGTCGGACAAATACAACATCGCCGTCGCCGTGGACCTGCGTGCTGCGTCGGGGACTGATCTCCCCGTCGGCGTCGGGGGGCCGGATATCGCCGCGCTGCAGGCTGCGGTCGCGGACCTGCTCGAGCGGCACGAGGTGTTGCGCACGGTGATCGTCGACTCCGGGCTCGGGCCCGCGCAACTCGTGCGGCCGGTCGAGGAGGTCGGGGACGTGCTCCCGGTCGAATCCGTCACTGCCGAGAACAGGTCCGCACGCGTCTCCGAGGCGGCGGGACGACCGTTCGACCTCGAGCGCGAGATTCCCTTCCGGGCCCGCCTGCTCGACGGGGACGACGGGGGCTGCGTGCTCTTGCTGGTGCTGCACCACATCGCCGCGGACGGCGGATCGATGGAGCCGTTGGCGCGTGACCTCACGGAAGCCTATGCGTCCCGTGGCGAGGGCCGGCCGCCGCGGTGGCGGCCTTTGCCAGTGCAGTACCGCGACTACACGCTCAGGGAGCAGGCGCGGCTCGGTGACGCGGCGGACCCCCGCAGCCGCGGCGCCGCGCAGCTGCGGTACTGGCAGGAGAAGCTCGCCGGCCTGCCCGCCGAGTCCTTGCCCCCGCTGGACCGGCCGCGCCCCGCCGGATCGGCGCGCCACGACGCGCGCGGCATCGAGGTCGGCGAGTCCCGATTCGCGATCCCGGCCGCCGTCCGCGTGCGGCTCGCGGAGCTCGCGCAGCAGGCCGGGGCCACAGAGTTCATGGCCGTCCACGGTCTGCTGGCGCTGCTTCTCGCCCGCATGAGCGGCTCCGACGACGTGGCCATCGGCACCCCGGTCTCCGGACGCGGGACGGAGGGGGGCGAACGGCTCGTCGGCATGTTCGCCAACACGGTGGCGCTGCGGACGGTCGTCGATCCGGGGGCCGGCTTCACCGGGCTGCTCCGCGCCTCCCGCTCCGCCACCCTCGAGGCGCTTGCACACGCCGATGTGCCGTTCGAACGCGTCGTCGCATCCTGCGACCCGCCTCGGCTCGCCGGCCGGCACCCGCTGTTCCAGGTTGCCTTGACGCTCGAGGACGGGGAAGCGCCGGCTGTGCGATTGCCGGGGCTCGCGGCGACGACGTCGAGCGTCGGCAACGCCGCCGGCAAGTTCGATCTCGAGGTCCGGCTACGGCCGGGTGGCGGCGGCGACCTGGTCGGGACGATCGCTTTCGACCGGGCGCTGTTCGATGAGTCGACGGCGGGGGCGTTCGGCGCGCGGCTGGCCCGCGTCGCGGCAGCGGTGGCGGATGCGCCCGGCACCGCCGTCGGCGACGTGCCGATCCTTTCCGCGGCGGAGCGTGCGGCGGCGACCGCCTCGCCGCCGGATTCGGAACACCGCACGCTCGCCGAGATCCTGGACGATGCGGTGCGGCGTGAACCGGACCGGGCCGCGATCCGGGACGCGGCACGATCGCTGACCTACCGGGAGCTCGACGCACGCGCGAACCGGGTGACCAGGACGCTGCTCGCGCACGGGGCAGGGCCTGGATCACCGGTGGCGATCGCGATTCCGCGCTCCGTCGAATCGGTGCTCGCGGTCTGGGCGGCGGCGCGCACCGGCGCGGCGTTCGTGCCGGTCGACACCGCGTACCCGCCTGAGCGGATCGCGCACATGATCGAGGATTCCGGCGCCCGGATCGGCCTGTGCGGGTCGGCGGCGGCCGCGCCCGGTACGACCGGAATGCGGTGGCTCGCGATCGACGACGCGGAGGCGGCACAGCCCGGCGAGGTGGATCCCGCCCGCCCGATCGAGGATGCCGACCTACCCGAGCCTGTGCAGCCGGGCCAGGTGTCCTACATGATCTACACCTCGGGTACCACCGGCCGGCCCAAGGGCGTCATGGTGACGCACGCCGGCCTCGCCGGGCTCGTCCGCGCCCAGAACGAGCGGTACGGGACAAGTGCGCACTCGCGCATCCTGCACTTCGCTTCGCCGAGCTTCGACGCCTCGATGCTTGAGATCCTGCTCGCCACGGGCGCGGCCGCCACGCTGGTGGTGGCGCCCCCCGACGTCTACGGCGGAGTGGAATTGGCGTCGCTGCTCGCCGCGGAGCAGATCACGCACGCGTTCATCACCCCCGCCGCGCTGATGTCGGTCGACCCGGCCGGCATCGACGCGCTGCGGGTGGTCGCGGTCGGCGGGGACGTGTGCCCGCCTGCGCTCGTCGAGCGGTGGGCGGCCGGCGGCCGGACCGTACTCGACGCCTACGGGCCAACCGAGGCGACGATCGTCGCCACCATGAGCGGCCCGCTGGCCCCCGACGCGGACGTCACCATCGGGCATCCGGTCGACGGTGCGGCCGCGTACGTGCTCGATTCCCGGCTGCACGCGGTTCCGGACGGCGTGACCGGTGAGCTGTATCTGGCAGGCGCGGGTCTGGCGCGCGGCTATCACGGCCGAGCGGGGCTCACCGCATCGCGCTTCGTCGCGCATCCGTGGGGCGCGCCCGGTGAACGGCTCTACCGGACCGGGGATCTGGTGCGCCGCGGCCGTGGCGACGGTGCGCTGCGCTACCTGGGCCGCGTCGACGGCCAGATCAAGGTGCGCGGCCACCGGATCGAGACCGCCGAGGTCAACGGAGCGCTCACCGCGCACAGCGGGGTGCGCTACGCGGTGAGCATGGTGCGGGACGAGAGGCTGTTGTCCTACGTCGTAACGGAGCCCGGCACCGATCTGCGCGAGGTGCGGGACCGGGCGCGCGCGGCGCTACCGCGCCAGATGATGCCGGCCGCGATCACCCGCGTGGGCGCGTTGCCCCTGACGGTCAACGGCAAACTCGACGTCGCCGGCCTGCCCGAACCCGACTTCGACGCGGCCGTCGACGAGTACGTGGCTCCGCGCACCGAACGGGAACAGCAGGTCCGGGACGTCGTGGGCGCGGTGCTGGATGCCCGCCGCATCGGGGTGCTGGAAGACCTGTTCGATCTCGGACTCGACTCGCTGCTCGCCACCCGGGCGGCCCGCGATCTCGCGGAGGCGTGCGCGGTGGACATCCCGGTGCGGGCGCTCTTCGACAACCCGACCGTCGCGCAGTTGGCGGAGTGGGCCGGCCAGGCGGAGCGCCGCGGCCGTGCCGGGACGACCGCGCGGACGGAGCAGCCCGGTCCTGCCGGGCCGGAACTTCTCGGCGCTGCCGGACGGGACCGTACCGGGATCGTCCCTCTCGCCCCGGCGCAGCACAGCCTGTGGGTGCTCGAGCGCATCGCGGAACACTCGGCCTCGTACAACATCCCGCTCGCGGTGCGTCTGCGCGGCGCGCTCGACGTCTCCGCGCTCCGTGGCGCCGTCCACGATCTGATCGAGCGGCATGAACCGTTGCGAACCGTGCTGCCCGATTCGGACGACGGACCGCACCAGCTGATCCTGGACGCGCCCGACGAGACACGGGTGCTCGCGTCGCACTGCGTGGGGGCCGGGGAAATGGATGAAACAATCCGGCGGCATGCGGTCCGTCCCTTCGACCTCACCGGCGAAGCACCGTTCCGCGCCGTACTGCTGCACTCCGGCGGGGCTGAGCACACGAACGGGAACGGGCACACGAACGGGAACGGGCCGGGCCGGGCGGTTCTGCTCCTGGTGCTGCATCACGTCGCTGCGGACGGCGCGTCCCTCGCACCGATGATGCGCGACTTCGCCGAGTTCTACAGTGCACGTGCGGCCGGTCGGCGGCCCCGTCTTCCCGCACTACCGTTGCGGTACGCCGACCATGCCGCGGACCTGCGTGCGTTGCTCGGCGGTGCGGCGGACCCGTCCGCCGAAGCCCGCAGGCAGCTCGACTATTGGGTAGCGGAGCTGGCAGGCGCGCCGGAGGAATCGGGCGTTCCGGCCGATCGTCCGCGGCCCCCCGCGCCGTCAGGACACGGCGGGGAGGTGCCGATCCCGTTGTGCGGCGACACGATGGCGGCACTGCGCAGATTTGCGCGGGGCCGGCGCGCGAGCACATTCATGGTGCTGCACACGGCTCTCGCCGTGCTGATCTCACGGGTCGCCGACGAGCCCGATGTCACGATCGGCACGCCGGTGGCCGGACGGGACAGGCCGGGTCTGGCGGACCTGGTCGGCATGTTCGCGGGCACGGTCGCGCTGCGCACCGTGATCGACCGCGGCGAGACGTTCGTCGAAGCGCTTCTGCGCGTGCGGGACCGGGATCTGGACGCGTTCGGCCATGCCGACATCCCATTCGAGCAGGTCGTCGCCGCCGTGAATCCGGCACGCCACCCCGCGCGGCATCCCCTGTTCCAGGTGGCGCTGTCGGTGGTCGGTGCACAGGCGACAGGTGCGGGCCTTCAGGCCGCGGGACTGCCGGGGCTCGACGTCGCGGTGGACGAAGTGGCGACGGCGACGACGAAGTTCGATCTGCAGGTGACGGTGCGCGAACGGTCCGACGGCACGGTCGACGCGGCGCTCGAGTATGCGACCGACCTCTTCGACTGCAACCGGGCACACGCGTACGCCCGGATGTTCGCGTCGATCGTCGAGCAGGCGCTGGACGCCGACGGCGACGTGGCCGTGGGCGACATCGTGCTGGTGACCGGGCCCGAACGCGCCGCGACCGTGCCGTTGCGCAGCGCCTGCGATCCGGCCTCCGAGCGGGATGCCGCGGCGCGGCTGCTGCCGGACCTGCTGACGGCGGCTGTCGCGCGCAGGGGCGAGGCGCCGGCATTGGTGCAGGACGCGAACACGGTCTCCTACACCGAACTCGACGCCCGGTCGAGCAGGCTGGCCCGCGTTCTCATCGCCCGCGGCGCGAGGCCCGAGATTCCGGTGGCGGTCGCGGTGCGGCGCTCGATCGAATCCGTGCTGTGCCTGTGGGCGGTGGCCAAGACGGGTGCGACGTTCATGGCGATCGACGGCGACTATCCGCCGGCGCGGATCGAGCGGATGCTTGCGGATTCGGGTGCCCGGCTCGGGGTGTCCGACGCCCGGGTACCGGGCGGCCGCGCCGGATCGGTGCGGTGGATGCGACTCGACGACCCGGCCTTCCTGAGAGAGTGCGCGGCGGCGTCGCCGGATCCGGTCCGCGACGTGGACCGCATGGAGCCGCTGCACGCGCGGCACCCGGCCTACCTCGTGTACACCTCCGGTTCCACCGGCACACCGAAGGGCGTCACCGTCACGCACGCCGGCCTGGCGAACTTCGCAGATGAGGTGGGCGAGCGGTACGGCATCGGACAGGACAGCCGCACCCTGCACTTCGCGTCGACGAGCTTCGACGCCGCGATCCTTGAGGCACTCCTGGCGTTCCCGTCGGGTGCGGCCATGGTGATCGCGCCGGCCGATGTCTACGGCGGCGACGAACTGACCGGGCTCCTGGCGCGGCAGCGGGTCTCGCACGCTTTCATCACCCCCGCGGCGCTGGACACCGTCGACCCGGATCGGGTGCCCGGACTCGGCACCGTGCTCGTCGGCGGCGAGGCGCTGCGGCCGGACCTGGCCGAGCGTTGGGCCGCGGGCCGGGTGCTGTCGAACGTCTACGGACCCACCGAGACGACCATCGTCACCACGATGAGCCGACCGGTCGGGGACGGGCCGATCACCATCGGCGGACCCGTCCGCGGTGTCGAGGCGATGGTGCTGGACCGACGCCTGCACCCGGTTCCCACAGGCGTGGTCGGAGAGCTGTATTTTGCTGGACCCGGACTGGCCCGCGGATATCACCGCCGGCAGGCGTTGACGGCCGGAAGCTTCGTGGCGAACCCGTTCGGCCGGCCCGGCTCGCGGATGTACCGCACCGGCGACCTGGCGCGGCTGCGGGCGGACCGGACGATCGAGTACCGCGGCCGCATCGATCACCAGGTCAAGATCCGGGGCTTCCGTATCGAGCCCACGGAGGTGGACGCGGTGCTCGCCCGGCATCCGGATGTCGGAGCCGCCGTCACCGTTCCCGTATCCGGACCCGGTGGAGACACGGTGCTCGTGTCCTACGTGCAGCCCGCGTCGGGCGCCGGGCCGGGCGAGACCAGCGGGCCCGGCCGCGTGGACGGCATGCGGCTCGACTGCCGTCTGCTGCGCGACTACGCGGCGGCGGTGCTGCCCCGCCACATGGTGCCCGCGTCCGTGCAGGCACTCGAGCGGATTCCGCTCACCCCCGTCGGAAAGCTGGACCGGGCGGCGTTGCCCGCGGCTCAACTGCAGGACGCCGGCCGCGGGCGCGGTCCCGGGACACGGTTGGAGACGGCGATCTGCGCGGTCTTCGCGGACGTGCTCGGCTACGGGACCGTCGGCGCGGAGGACGGGTTCTTCGAGCTCGGCGGGACGTCGCTGCTGGCGACACGCGCCGTGGCCGAGCTCCGGGTTTCCGGTCTGCCGGAGCTGCGACGGATCTCGCCGCAGTGGTTGTTCACCGACCCGACTCCTGCGGACCTCGCGCGGCGGTGTTCGGCGGCGCAGGGTCGGGATGTTCCGGAAGGCGGGCCGGACGCAGCGGGCGACGCCCACGGTGCGGATCGGAACGCCGCGGACGCCGATGCTCTGGCGGTGCTGCTGCCGATCCGGACGGGCGGAACGCGGGCGCCGCTGTTCTGCGTGCATCCGGCCATGGGGCTGTCGTGGGGGTACAACGGACTGCTCGAACATCTGGGCCGCGACCGCCCGGTGTACGGATTGCAGGCGCCGAACCTCCGCGGCGCCGAGGAACTGCCCGGTTCGATTCCCCGGCTCGCGGAGCGCTACGTCGCGGAGATGCGGCGCGTGGCCCCGCACGGTCCATACCACCTGCTGGGGTGGTCGCTCGGCGGGCTGATCGCGCATGAGATGGCGACGCTGCTGGCCGCCGACGGCGAGGACGTGGCCACGCTGACCATGCTCGACAGCTTCCTTCCGGGCCAGCGCGGGCCGGAGTACCGCGCGATGCCGAGCGTCGCGGAGCTCGTCGCCGAGCTGACCGGTGCGCACACCGTGCCCGGCGCGGCGGGCGCCGACGGGACGATCGCAGACCCGGACATGACCATCGAGGACGCGGCAGCGCTGCTGCCCGAATCCGGCAGCGCCCTCGCCGACCTGGGTATCGATGAGCTTCGGCGGATGTACGACGCCTACGCGAAGGGCGTCGCACTCGCGGCCGCTTTCCGGCCCGATCTGTTCGAGGGGGACGTCCTGTTCGTCACCGCCGCCCGCGGTGGACCCGGCGGCCCGCGGGCGTTCACGGACTGGCCGCGGCACGTCGGCGGGGAAATGAGGGAGATCACGGTCGACTGCGTCCATGCGCAGATGACGTCCCCGGAGGCGCTCGCCGTCGTCGGTCCGGCGCTCGAGGCCTTCCTCACCCGAGGCGACAGCCTCACCCGGAACGACCGTGCGACGCGCGACGCCGTACGGCACGAATGCATCGCAGCACCCACGACAGGAGGACCATCATGAGCACACCCACCCGACACGGCCCCGCGGCGAATCCCTTCGACGACGAGGAATCCGCTTTCTTCGTGCTGGTCAACGACGAGGGCCAGCATTCCTTGTGGCCGGTGTTCGCCCCGGTCCCCGACGGGTGGACCATCCGCCTCGGCGAGTCGTCCCGGCAGGACGCGGTGGACTTCGTCGAGCGGAACTGGACCGACATGCGTCCCGCCAGCCTCGTGCATGCGATATGCGGATCGTCCGGTTCGCCGGCGGAGGAGCGGACGCGATGACGGGGCCGGCGGTCGAGATCCGGGGACTGGAGAAGCGGTTCGGCCCCGGCCCCGGCCGGCGCCGGGCAGGCGTCGTCCGCGCGCTGGACGGTGTCGACCTCGAGATCGCCAGAGGCACGATCGCCGCCGTCCTCGGGCCCAACGGTGCCGGAAAAACCACGGTCGTACGCATCCTGAGCACCCTTTTGCGCCCTGACGAGGGCACGGTGCTGCTGGACGGCGTGGATGTCGTCTCGTCGCCGGACCGCGTTCGCCGCAGGATCGGGCTTTCCGGGCAGTACGCGGCCGTCGACGGCAACCTGACGGGCTTCGAGAACCTGCGGATGATCGGGCGCCTGTACGGACTGCCGCGGCGCGTCGCCACGGCACGGGCCCGGGAACTGCTCGGCCGGTTCCACCTCGAAGACGCCGCAGACCGGCGCTCTTCTGGCTACTCGGGCGGTATGCGGCGTCGACTTGACCTGGCGGGCGCGCTCGTCGCCTTCCCGGCCGTCATAGTCCTCGACGAGCCCACGACGGGCCTGGACCCCCGCGGCCGCCGGGAGATGTGGGAGGTCGTCGAGGGCCTTGTCTCCGACGGGACGACGGTGCTGCTGACCACTCAGTACCTGGAGGAGGCCGATCGGCTGGCAGATGCGATCACGGTGATCGACCGGGGCGCGGTGATCGCCCGCGGCACCGCGGATGAGCTCAAGGCGCGAGTCGGCGGCGACGTGGTGTCGATCCGGGTGCGCGAGCCGGACGACGTCCCGGACGCCGTCCGTGCCCTGGGCGCGGTCTGCGACGGCGATCCGCAGGTGGGCGGCCGTACCGTGTCCGCGCGCGCCCAGAACGGCAGCCGGTCGCTCGCCGCGGCGGTGTCCCGGCTCGCCGTCGACGGGGTCCGAGTGGAGGACGCTTCGCTCACAGAGACGAGCCTGGACGAATTCTTCCTGGCCGTCACCGGGCGCGGCGTCGGTACGGACGGCGATGCGACGACGGGGGTCGCGAGGTGACGAAGCTGGAATCGCTCGCGACGCACACGGCGGACCGTGACGAACGCGCCCCGGGGGAACGCCCCCCGGCCGATACCGGGCCGGACGAGGGTTCGACTGCGGGCGGCAGCACGACCGCGGGCATGGACGGATCCACCGCCGGCCCGGTGCCGGATGACGATGGAGATGCGACGGATGTGGCTGCCCACCTGCGCGCGGCCGAGGGCCACCGGATACGACGGATGTTCACCGACAGCGCGGTCATCGCCTTCCGGAACATCCTGACGATCCGGCGCGTCCCCACGCTCTTGGTCAGCGCCACGGTGCAGCCGCTGATGTTCGTCGTGTTGTTCGCGTACGTCTTCGGCGCCTCGCTCGGCGGCGGCGAGTACCGGGAGTTCCTGATGGCCGGAATCTTCACCCAGACGGTGGTGTTCAACGCTGCGTTCACCACGGTGGGGCTGTCCGGCGACCTGCAGCACGGACTCATCGACAGATTCCGGTCGCTGCCGATGTCGCGCCTGGCAGTGGTGCTCGGACGGACGGTCTCGGACTTCGCCGTCAACGCGATCAGCGTGATCGTCATGGTGGGGTGCGGATATCTGATCGGCTGGCGGATCACCGGCGGCGTCGGCGCGGCCCTGGCGGCCTTCGGGATCCTCGCTCTGTTCGCGTTCGCGATGTCCTGGGTGGGCGTGCTGACCGGACTCCTGGCGCGGAGTGTCGAGGTGGCGCAAAGCGTGGGCTTCCTGTGGATGTTCCCGCTCACCTTCATCTCGTCGGCGTTCATCTCCGCGCAGAGCCTGCCCGGCCCACTGCGCGCGATCGCCGAGTGGAACCCGATCACCGCCGTCGCCACTTCAGGCCGTCAGCTCTTCGGCAACCCGGCGCCCCCGGACTTTCCGGTGGCCTCGGGGTGGTCGGCCGACAACGCATCGATGTACGCGCTGCTCTGCGCGGTCGTGATCATCGTCGTGTTCGCTACGCTGTCGTTGCTGTCCTACCGCCGGGTGGCTCGCGCCTGACGCGGATCCCGTCCTGCGGTCGACCTCTGCCCCGATACGATGTCCGGCGCGCCGTGCCCGCTTTGACCGCCTGTGCTGTGGCCGGGTATCGTAGACGGCCGTGCCCGGCTTGCCGGGTCGATCTGTGTGCCTACCCGACGGTATGGCCAAGTGTGCGTTCCCGCGCTGCGCGCGCGGGCGAGCAGCTGGCTGCGCTGTGAGGGGATGCGACACGCCCGACCGTGGGGTTCGGGTGAGGGGCAGTAGCTACCTTGTCCCAACTGCGAAAACCCTAATTTCACATCAGCAATGTTCGTCTCGACCGGCCGACTGAGTCAGCCGCGCCGGCCGAGCCACAGAGAAAGACGGTTATGCCAACCATTCAGCAGCTGGTCCGCAAGGGCCGCCACGACAAAACGGTGGGGGGTAAGACCACTGCGCTCAAGGGGAGCCCCCAGCGCCGTGGCGTCTGCACCCGCGTCTACACGACCACGCCGAAGAAGCCGAACTCCGCTCTTCGCAAGGTCGCACGTGTGCGCCTGACCACCGCCGTCGAGGTCACCGCTTACATCCCGGGCGAGGGCCACAACCTCCAGGAGCACTCGATGGTCCTGGTCCGCGGCGGTCGCGTGAAGGACCTGCCGGGTGTGCGCTACAAGATCATCCGCGGTTCCCTCGACACCCAGGGTGTCAAGGGCCGCAAGCAGGCACGCAGCCGCTACGGCGCCAAGAAGGAGAAGAGCTAATGCCTCGTAAGGGTCCCGCCCCGAAGCGTCAGCTGGTCAACGACCCGGTCTACGGATCGCCTCTCGTGTCGCAGCTGGTGAACAAGATCCTCAAGGACGGCAAGAAGTCCACCGCGGAGCGCATCGTCTACCAGGCCCTCGAGCAGACGCGTGAGAAGACCGGCACCGATCCGGTCGTCACCCTCAAGCGCGCGCTCGACAACGTCAAGCCGGCCCTCGAGGTGCGCAGCCGCCGTGTCGGTGGCGCCACCTACCAGGTGCCGGTCGAGGTGCGTCCGGGCCGTTCGACCACGCTGGCGATGCGCTGGCTGGTGACCTTCGCGCGTCAGCGGCGCGAGAAGACCATGGTCGAGCGTCTGGCGAACGAGATCCTCGATGCCAGCAACGGCCTGGGCGCGGCGGTCAAGCGGCGCGAGGACACGCACAAGATGGCCGAGGCCAACAAGGCGTTCGCGCACTACCGCTGGTGATCCGACTCCGGCGGGGGCGGGCTGCGGCCGGCCCCCACCGGGAGGGTCACGGTGCCGGTCGGTCACACGCCGGCGCAAGAGAATCCCGGGCCCCAGCAGGGTCCACCGAATCACCGAGTCACGAGCGGGGAAGAATCCTGTGGCACAGGACGTGCTAACCGACCTCAAGAAGGTCCGCAACATCGGCATCATGGCGCACATCGATGCCGGCAAGACCACGACCACCGAGCGCATCCTCTACTACACCGGCATCAACTACAAGGTCGGCGAGACGCACGACGGTGGCGCCACGATGGACTGGATGGAACAGGAGCAGGAGCGGGGGATCACGATCACCTCCGCCGCCACCACCTGTTTCTGGAAAGACACCCAGATCAACATCATCGACACGCCGGGCCACGTCGACTTCACCGTCGAGGTGGAGCGTTCGCTGCGCGTGCTCGACGGCGCTGTCGCGGTGTTCGACGGCAAAGAAGGCGTGGAGCCGCAGTCCGAGCAGGTGTGGCGTCAGGCCGAGAAGTACGACGTCCCCCGCATCTGCTTCGTCAACAAGATGGACAAGCTGGGCGCGGACTTCTTCTTCACGGTGCGCACCATCAAGGAGCGCCTCGGCGCGACGCCGCTGGTCCTGCAGGTGCCGATCGGCGCCGAGGACCACTTCGACGGCGTCGTCGACCTCGTCGAGATGAAGGCGCTCACCTGGCGCGGCACTGTGGCGCCGGGCACCGAGCCAGTCATCGAGGAGATCCCCGCGGACCTCCAGGAGACGGTCGACGAGTACCGGGAGAAGCTCCTCGAAGCGGTCGCCGAGACCGACGAGGCCCTGATGGAGAAGTACTTCGGCGGCGAGGAGCTCACCACCTCGGAGATCAAGGGCGCCATCCGCAAGGTCACCATCGCCAGCGAGCAGTACCCGGTGCTGTGCGGCACGGCGTTCAAGAACAAGGGCATCGAGCCGATGCTCGACGCCGTCCTCGACTACCTGCCGACCCCGGTCGACGTCGAGGCCGTGCAGGGCCACGCGGTGGACAACCCCGAAGAGGTCCTCGTCCGGCACCCGTCCAAGGACGAGCCGTTCTCGGGCCTCGCCTTCAAGGTGGCGGCGCACCCGTTCTTCGGCAAGCTCACTTATGTGCGCGTCTACTCGGGCCACATCTCCTCCGGCACCCAGGTCATCAACTCGACCAAGGGCAAGAAGGAGCGCATCGGCAAGCTCTTCCAGATGCACTCCAACAAGGAGAACGCCATCGATGAGGCCCAGGCCGGCCACATCTACGCGTTCATCGGGCTCAAGGACGTCACCACCGGTGACACGCTCTGCGACCCGGCCAACCCGATCATCCTCGAGTCGATGTCGTTCCCGGAGCCGGTCATCGAGGTGGCGATCGAGCCGAAGACCAAGTCCGACCAGGAGAAGCTCGGCACCGCGATCCAGCGGCTCGTCGACGAGGACCCCACCTTCAAGGTCCACTTGGACGACGAGACCGGCCAGACCGTCATCGGCGGGATGGGCGAGCTGCACCTGGACGTCTTCGTCGACCGCATGCGGCGCGAGTTCAAGGTCGAGGCGAACATCGGCAAGCCGCAGGTGGCCTACCGCGAGACCATCCGCAAGACGGTGGAGAAGTACGACTACACCCACAAGAAGCAGACCGGCGGCTCGGGCCAGTTCGCGAAGGTCATCATCAAGCTGGAGCCCTGGGAGGGCGAGGAAGGCGAGACCTACGCGTTCGAGAGCAAGGTGACCGGCGGCCGCGTGCCGCGCGAGTACATTCCGTCGGTCGACGCCGGCATCCAGGACGCCATGCAGTACGGTGTCCTCGCCGGATATCCCATGGTCAACGTCAAGGCCACGCTGCTCGACGGCGCCTACCACGAGGTGGACTCCTCGGAGATGGCGTTCAAGGTGGCCGGGTCGATGGCCTTCAAGGAGGCCGCGCCGAAGGCGAAGGCCGTGATCCTCGAGCCGCTGATGGCGGTCGAGGTCATCACGCCCGAGGACTACATGGGCGAGGTGATCGGTGACCTGAACTCCCGCCGTGGCCAGATCCAGGCCATGGAGGAACGCAGCGGTGCCAGGGTCGTCAAGGCCACGGTCCCGTTGTCGGAGATGTTCGGCTACGTCGGAGACCTTCGGTCGAAGACACAGGGCCGAGCGAACTACACCATGGTGTTCGACTCCTACGCCGAGGTTCCTGCGAACGTGGCCAAGGAGATCGTCGCGAAGGCCCACGGAGAGTAATCTTCGTCTCATCGCGCGCCGGACACCAGGGCGACGGTGGGACACTGCACTGTTGACACGCCGTGTTCGATCCACACAGTGATCGGCACACAGTGTTCGCGGTGGTTCCCGCCGGTCGGGCCCTGTGCACGACCAGAAGTACTGACCAGAACATCAACTGCACTGCTGCCAGGCAGCACGCAACGATAAGTCCAGGAGGACAACCAGTGGCGAAGGCGAAGTTCGAGCGGACGAAGCCGCACGTCAACATCGGGACCATCGGTCACGTTGACCACGGCAAGACCACCACCACCGCTGCCATCACCAAGGTGCTCGCGGATGCGTTCCCCGACCTCAACGAGCCGTCGGCGTTCGACACGATCGACAAGGCGCCCGAGGAGAAGGCTCGTGGCATCACGATCAACATCTCCCACGTCGAGTACCAGACCGACAAGCGCCACTACGCGCACGTCGACGCCCCGGGTCACGCCGACTACATCAAGAACATGATCACAGGCGCCGCCCAGATGGACGGTGCGATCCTGGTCGTGGCCGCCACCGACGGCCCGATGCCGCAGACGCGTGAGCACGTGCTGCTCGCCCGCCAGGTCGGCGTGCCCTACATCCTGGTCGCCCTGAACAAGGCCGACATGGTCGACGACGAGGAGATCCTCGAGCTCGTCGAGATGGAGGTCCGCGAGCTGCTGGCCAGCCAGGACTTCGACGAGGACGCGCCGATCATCCCGATCTCCGCGCTCAAGGCTCTCGAGGGCGACGAGAAGTGGACCCAGTCCGTCCTCGACCTCATGAAGGCCGTCGACGAGTCGATCCCGGACCCGGTGCGCGACACCGACCACCCGTTCCTGATGCCCGTCGAGGACGTCTTCACGATCACGGGTCGCGGCACGGTCGTCACCGGCCGTATCGAGCGTGGCGTGATCAACGTGAACGAGGACGTCGAGCTCATCGGCATCAAGCCGACGGCCACCAAGACGACCATCACGGGCATCGAGATGTTCCGCAAGCTGCTCGACCAGGGCCAGGCGGGCGACAACGTCGGCCTGCTGGTGCGCGGCATCAAGCGTGAGGACGTCGAGCGCGGCCAGGTCGTCATCAAGCCGGGCGCCTACACCCCGCACACCGAGTTCGAGGGCCAGGCCTACATCCTGTCCAAGGACGAGGGCGGCCGTCACACGCCGTTCTTCAACAACTACCGCCCGCAGTTCTACTTCCGCACCACCGACGTCACCGGCGTCGTGGAGCTGCCGGAGGGCACCGAGATGGTCATGCCCGGTGACAACACCGACATGTCCGTCAAGCTGATCCAGCCGGTCGCCATGGACGAGGGCCTGCGCTTCGCGATCCGCGAGGGTGGCCGCACCGTGGGTGCCGGCCGCGTCACGAAGATCATCAAGTGATCGACTGACCACAGCCGAGGAGCGGCGCCGATCCTGCGGGGTCGGCGCCGCAGTCGTGCCTGGTGTCGGCTAAACGATGGATTTTCTGTCGGGGAGCGCCAGTGGGTATCGTCGGGTGGTCTGCTGGTGGTAATGCCAGTGGTTGAATGGCACCATTCCGGGTAACGGAGGTGCACCGGTGCGGCGATGTAGCAACCGGTAGCGGAATCGGCCGGGTCGGGTTCGGGTGGTCGGCGTATCGGCGACGGCCGCAATGTGAAGCGTGCGCGTGCAGCCTGTCTCGGGGCAGCTGTCCGAGCGGTGCGAAGGGAGCGGATGTTGGTGCCTGGGGTCGAGGGGATCTACGGGGGTCCGGCCGGAGAGGTTCCGGAGGGCGCGTTCCCGTTGTCGCCCGCGCAGTCGGGCATCTGGGCGGCGCAGGAGGTCGCGCCGGACGTACCGGTCAACATCGCGCAGTACATCGATGTGCGGGGCGAGCTCGACTTCGACATATACAATGAGGCGAATGTCCGCGTCGGCCGGGAGCTGGGCTCGGCGTTCCTGCGCTTGATCGAGGCGGGCGGGCGCCCGTACCAGATCGTCGACCGCGCCATCGAGGACTCGGTGTCCTACGTGGACCTGCGCTCGGCGGCGGATCCGGAGGCGGCGGCGCTGGCGTGGATGCGGCGCGAGTATTCCGCGCCGCTGGACATCTATGCGGACCGGTTGACGGTCGCGGTGGTGCTCCGTCTCGAAGCGCAGCGCTATTTCCTCTACACCCGCGTGCACCACATCGCGCTGGACGGCTTCGGCGGGATGACGATGATGAACCGCCTCGCAGAGGTGTACAGCGCGCTGGTCGAGGGCAGCGAGCCGCCGAAGTCCAAGGCGCGCGAGCTCGATCGCATCCACGCCGCCGAGCTCGAGTACCGCGGCTCCTCGCGGTTCGAGGCGGACCGCGAATACTGGGCCCAGCGCACGCATGACCTGCCGGAGCCGCTGAGCCTGGCGGGCAGGCAGGCGGAGGCGCAGGTGCCCAGCATGGTCGCAAGCACCCCCCTGCCGCCGGCGGCGGAGGAGGCGCTCGAGAACAACGTGGGGCGCTCGTCGGTCGCGCCGATGCTCATCGCCGGCGCGGCGGTGTACCTGGCGCGCGTCACCGGCCGCGACGACGTTGTGCTCAGCCTGCCGGTGTCGAGCCGCACCACGGCGGTCATGCGCAACTCCGGCGGAATGGTGTCGAACGTGGTGCCGCTGCGCGTGCGCGTGGTGCCGGAGGAGACCGTCGGCGGCCTCGTCGCGGGCGTGCAGACCGAGCTCATGGGGGCGTTGCGCCACCAGCGGTACCGCCACGAGGACATTCGCCGCGATGCGGGCTTCGATTCGACGCACCGCGGCTTCTTCGGCCCCGCCGTGAACATCATGCTGTTCCACAGCGAGGTGCGGTTCGGCGGCGCGACGGGGCACTTGAACGTGCTCTCGACCGGCCCGGTCGAGGACCTGGCGATCAACATCTACCAGTCGGTGGCCGGCTCGCAGATCCACGTGGACTTCGAGGCGAACCCGGCGCTGTACGCGCAGGAGAAACTCGGCCGGCACCACGAGCGTTTCCTGCATTTCCTGGGCGAGTTTATGGGCGTCGACGAATCGACGGCGCTGGGGGATCTCGAGCCGGTGGGCCGCGCGGAGCGCGACACCGTGCTGTATGAGTGGAACGACACGGCGGAGTCGTACGAGCACGCGACGCTGATCGAGTTGTTCGATGCCCAGGCCGCCGCCACCCCGGACGCGACGGCGATCGCCTTCGGCGGGCGGAAGTGGAGCTACGCGGAGTTCGCCGCACTGACCAATCGGCTCGCCCGCTACCTGATCGGCCTCGGCGTGGGACCGGAATCGCGGGTCGCGTTGGCGACGCGCCGGTCCGTCGAGATGGTCGCCGGGATGTACGCGGTGCTCAAGGCCGGCGGTGCCTTCGTGCCGCTCGACCCGGAGCACCCGGTCGAGCGGAAACGCTATGTGCTCGAGTCGGCGCATCCCGAGTGCGTGCTGACGACACGCGCCGATGCACCGGACCTGCCGAGCGGTGTCGGCGGCTTGGCGATCGACAAGCTCTCCCTGGACGCCTACGACGGATCGGCGGTCACCGACGCCGACCGCAAGCAGCCAGTCCGGGTCGACAATGCCGCCTACGTGATCTACACGTCCGGCTCGACCGGCCGGCCGAAGGGCGTCGAGGTCGGCAGGAAGGCGATCGCCAACCAGGTTCAGTGGCTCGCGTCCCGGTACGCGCTGAGCCCGCAGGATGTCGTCCTGCAGAAGACGCCGTTCACGTTTGACGTCTCCCTGTGGGAACTGTTCGCGCCGTTGGCCGCCGGTGCGCAGATGGTCATCGCCGAGCCGGAGGCGCACCGGGATCCGGTGCGGCTCGCGGAGGCGATCGCGGAGCACGGGGTGACGGCCACGTCCTTCGTGCCGTCGATGCTGTCCGCATTCATCGACGCCACGCGCCCCGAGGACAGCTCGTCGTTGCGGTTGGTTCTCGCGGCAGGCGAGGTGCTGTCCGGCCCGACCGCCGATCAGTTCGCCCGGTTCAGCAGTGCGGAGTTGCACAATCTCTACGGTCCGACGGAGGCCGCGGTGCACGCCACTGCGGCGCCGGTGCAGACGGACGGCGCCCGCGCGGTGCCGATCGGCGGCCCGGTGGCGAATACGCGCACGTACGTGCTCGACTCCCGGCTGCGGCCCGTCCCGGTGGAGACCGTGGGCGAGCTGTACCTGTCGGGCGCGCAATTGGCTCGCGGGTATGCGGGGCGCAGCGATCTGACTGCGGATCGGTTCGTCGCGGACCCCTTCGGTGCACCGGGCGGCCGGATGTACCGCACGGGGGACCTGGTTCTCTGGCGGACGGACAGGCAGCTCGAGTATGTGGGGCGCGCGGACCATCAGGTGAAACTGCGGGGGCAGCGCATCGAGCTCGGTGAGATCGAGTCGGTGATGCTCGAGCAGGATGGCGTGCGCGCCGCTGCCGCCGCCGTGGTCGACACTCCGCTCGGGCGTCGGCTCGTCGCCTACGCTGTGCCCGCCGGCGACGCCGAGATCGACTCGGCGGACGTGCTGGCCGGAATCGGCGCTGCACTGCCCGGCTACATGGTGCCGGACATCGTGGTCCCGCTCGCGGAGCTGCCGCTCAGTCCCAGCGGGAAGCTGGACCGCAGATCCCTCCCGGTCCCCGAGTTCGCCGGGGGCGACGCCGAGTTCCGGGCCCCGACGACGGAGGTCGAGCAGGCGTTGGCCGGGGCGTTCGCGGAGGTCCTCGGGGTCGACGAAGTGGGGGTCGACGATTCGTTCTTCGCGCTCGGCGGGGACAGCATCGTGGCCATCCAGCTGATCACCCGCGCGAAGGAGCGGGGGCTGGTCTTCAAGGCCCGGGACGTCTTCGAGCGTAGGACAGTTGCGGGGCTGGCCGAAGTGGCGGAGCCTGCGGACCGGGCGCGGGCCGAGGTGCTCGAGGAGTACTCGGGCGGCGGCGTGGGTCCGGCGCCGTTGACCCCCATCGCGCATGCGATGCGGGAGCGCGGCGATTACGGGCGCTATGCGCAGGCAATGGCGGTGACGGCGCCGGCGGGGGCGGAAATCGGACGCCTGGTGGCCACGCTGCAGCATGTGGTGGACCACCACGATGCGCTGCGGGCCCGTTTGGATCGGGACCGGCTGGTGTTCCAGCCCGCCGGAGTGGTCGATGCGACCCCGATGGTCGAGCGTTGCCGGGTCGGATCCGACGTGATGGGGGATCCCGAGCGTTTCGCCGAGGTCGAGCATGCGGCGCTTGAGGCCGCGGCGGACCGTCTCGATCCGCATGCCGGCCGCATGATCGAGCTGGTGTGGTTCACTCCCGAGGGCGGCGATGCGGCCCGGTCCGGCGGCGATGGTGACAACGACGCACCGGCTGACGATGCCGATGGCGCCGCTGCCGAGCGGCTGCTGATCGTCGTCCATCACCTCGCCGTCGACGGGGTGTCGTGGCGGATCTTGCTCCCGGATTTCGCCGCCGCATGGGCGGCATGCGCGGCGGGTGCGGCGCCGGATCTGGCCCCCGCGGTCACCTCCGCGCGCCGGTGGGCTTACGGCCTTCAGGAGAAGGCGGCATCGCGACGCGGCGAGTTGGACGAGTGGCGCTCGATGCTCGACGAGCCGGATCCGATGATCGGGACCGCCCCGTTCGATTCCGCCCTCGACACCGGGGCGACGGTGCGCCGCGCGTCCGTGGAGTTGTCCGCCGCCGAAACCCGCGATCTGCTCATGACGGTGCCGACGGCGTACGGGGCGGACGTCAACGACGTGCTGCTCACCGGCTTGGCTCTCGCGGTCGCACGGTGGCGCGCAGAATACGGCGCGGCGCATGGCTCCACGCTGGTGAGCCTTGAGGGGCACGGCAGGGAGGAGGATCTCCTTCCGGGCGCCGATGTCTCACGCACGGTCGGCTGGTTCACCTCCGAGTTCCCGGTGCGCCTCGACATCGGCGGGATCGATGTCGATGACGCGTTGGCGGGCGGTGCGGCGGCCGGAGAGGCGCTCAAGGCCGTCAAGGAGCAGCTGCGGGCGATACCCGGCCGGGGGATCGGGTTCGGCCTGCTGCGCCACCTGGACCCGGAATCCGCGGCCGTGTTGCGGGAGCTGCCTGCCCCGGAGTTCACGTTCAACTATCTCGGGCGGGTCTCGGCGGGCGACATTCCCGAGGCGTTGCGCGAGTTCGGCTGGATGCCCGCGGGCAATGCCGGGGATCTGAAGGCCACCATGGGCCGCGCGATGGCGCTGAACTCTCCGCTGGAGATCAATGCGATCTCGGCTCCGGGCGCGGACGGCGAGCGGCTGGCGGCCGCCTTCTCCTTCGCTTCGCGCGTACTCGACGAGCACCGCGTGCAGCACCTGGCCGACTTGTGGACGTCCGCGCTGCGGGCGCTCGTCGCGCATGTCGCGGACGGCGGCGCCGGGCTGACGCCGTCGGACGTGCCGCTGGTGTGCGCCGACCAAAGCCAGCTCGATGCCTGGGCCCGCGACCATGCCGGGATGTCCGACGTCTGGTCTCTCTCGCCGCTGCAGGAGGGGTTGTTCTTCCACGCGCTGTTCGCGGAGCGGAGCCTCGACGTCTACACGGCGCAGATCGTGCTGGACCTGCACGGCAGCGTTGACGCCGAGCGCATGCACGCCGCCGCGCAGCGTCTGATCGACAGGCACGGGAACCTGCGGGCCGCCTTCGTGCAGGACGAGTCCGGTGCGCCGGCGCAGATCGTGCTCAACGGGCTCGATGCGCCGTGGCGCGTCGTGGACCTGACCGATCTGCCGCCGCAGGAGCGTGACACGGAGCTCGATCGGATGCAGACGGACGACCGCACGCGGAAGTTCGACATGGCGGCACCGCCGTTGATGCGGTTCAGCCTGGTGCGGCTCGCTCCCGATACGTTCCGGCTGGCGATCACCAGCCACCACATCCTGCTGGACGGCTGGTCCACCCCGCTGTTGGTGCGCGAGTTGCTGATGTTGTACGCGGGCGACGGGGACGCCTCGGTGCTGCCGCGGATGCGGCCGTACCGCGATTACCTGAGCTGGCTGTCGCGGCGTGATGCCGAGGCATCACGCGAGGCCTGGGCGCGGGAGCTCTCCGGCATCGGTGAACCGACGTTCCTCGCGCCGCGGAGCCCGAACCCGGATGCGCCCGCCGAGCCGGTGGATCTGGACGTCGACGTGGACCCGGGCCTGCGCGACGGGCTCGAACGCCTCGCCGCGGACGCGGGCGTGACGCTGAACACCGTGGTGCAGGCGGCGTGGGGGATCGTGCTGTCGCGGCTGACCGGCAGCCGCGATGTGGTCTTCGGCGCCACGGTATCCGGACGCCCCCCGCAGCTTACGGGCGTGGAGTCGATGATCGGCCTGTTCATCAACACCGTGCCTGTGCGGGTCCGGCTCGCGGCGGACGAGGCGGTCGAGGGCTTGCTGCGCAGGATCCAGGACGCGCAGGCCGCGCTGCTCGATCACCACCACGTGGGCCTGGCGGAGATCCAGCGCCTGGCCGGGGTGGGCGAACTGTTCGACACGTTGACGGTCTTCGAGTCGTATCCCGTCGACCGCAGCGGGCTCACCGCGCAGACGGACATCGCCGGGATGTTCGTCGACGACGTGTCCGTGGTCGATTCCACGCACTATCCGCTGGCGCTGATGGCGCTGAAGGACCCGGAGCTGCGGTTCCGGATCAAATACCTGCCGGCGTCGTTCGACCGGGTGATGGTGGGCCAGCTCGTCGAGCGGTTGCTGCGCGTGCTCGACGGCATGGCGTTCGACCCGTCCGCGCCCGCGGACGGTATCGAGATCCTCGATCCGGAGGAGCTGGCGCGCTTGACCTCGGTGCGCGGCGGTCCGGCGCTCGAGCCGCGCACGCTGGCGCAGATCCTCGAAGGGGCGGCCGCGGCGAACCCGGACGGCGTCGCCGTGGAATCCGGCGACCGGCGGATGAGCTACCGCGAGCTCGATCGGCTGTCGAACCGCCTCGCGCGCGTGCTCGTCGCCCGCGGCGTGGGCCCGGAATCGTTCACGGCGCTGGCGATCAGCCGCTCGATCGAATCGATCCTGGGCATCTGGGCGATCACCAAGGCGGGCGGCGCGTATGTCCCCGTCGACCCGACGTACCCTGCCGACCGGATCGCGCACATGGTCGGCGACAGCGGCGCGGTGCTGGGGCTGACCGTTCCCTCGGAGCGCACCGCCCTGCCAGACGCGCTTGCATGGACGGACATCGACGCCGAATCCGTCGCGGCGCTCACCGCAGGGTACTCGGACGCGCCGCTCACGGACGCCGAGCGACTCGCGCCGGTGTCGGTGGACGGCGCCGCCTACATGATCTACACGTCGGGCACCACCGGGCTGCCCAAGGGTGTGGTGGTCACGCACGGCGGGCTGGCGAACTTCGCGGCCGAACAATGCGAACGGTATGAGCTGTCGACCAGCTCGAGGCCGATGCATTTCGCGTCGCCGAGCTTCGACGCGTCCGTACTGGAGCTCCTGCTCGCTTTCGGTTCGGGTTCAACCCTGGTCATCGCTCCGAACGACCTCTATGGCGGCCCCGAGCTCGCGCGCTTCCTGCGGGAGGAAGCCGTATCCCACGGTTTCATCACTCCGTCGGCGCTTGCGTCGGTGGATCCGTCGGGTCTCGACGATTTCCAGTACGTCGTGGCGGGAGGCGAAGCGGTTCCGTCGGACTTGGTGCAGCGCTGGGCTCCGGGGCGGCGGTTGTTCAACGGCTACGGCCCGACCGAGACGACGATCATGACCAACATCAGCGATCGTCTGCACCCGGACGACGGTGTGACCATCGGCGGACCGGTCCGCGGGGTGGAGGCGCTGGTCCTGGACGATCGGTTGCGCCCGGTCCCGGTCGGGGTCCGCGGCGAGCTCTATATCTGCGGGCCGAATGTGGCGCGCGGATACCATGGGCGTGGTGCATTGACCGCTGCACGGTTCGTCGCCAATCCCTTCGGCGGCGACGGCACGCGCATGTACCGCACGGGCGATGTCGTGCGGTGGATCGAGGATGATGCCGGCGTTCTGACGATCGAATACGTCGGTCGCAGCGACTTCCAAGTCAAAGTCCGCGGCTTCCGGATCGAGCTCGGTGAGATAGACGCGGCTTTGACCCGGCATCCGGACGTGGAGTTCGCGACGACCCACGGCCAGGAATTGCCGTCGGGCGCGAAAGCGCTCGTGTCCTACGTGCTTCCGAGCGACGGGGCCGAGCTGGACACGGCCGAGTTGACCCGATTCGTCGGCGAATCGTTGGCGTCCTACATGGTGCCGTCCGCGGTCGTCATCCTCGGCGAGATTCCGCTGACGGCCGTCGGAAAACTGGACCGCGCTGCACTGCCGAAAGCCGATATCAGCGGGGCGATCGGCGAGTTCGTCGCACCCCGTGATCCGGCAGAGGCCCTGGTCGCCGGAGTCTTCGCCGAAGTGCTCGGTGTGGAGTCCGTCAGCGTCACGGATTCATTCTTCGAGCTCGGCGGCGATTCATTGATCGCCACCAAGGTGATCGCGCGGATCAATGCGGACGAACAAGCGCGGCTGGGAGTTCGCGATCTGTTCGAGGCGCCCTGTGCGGCGGACCTGGCTGCGCGGCTCGACTCGGCTCGAACGGCCGGCGGCGCGCGCCCCGCCCTGGCTGCGCGGACGCGGCCTGAGCGGATTCCGCTGTCGCTGGCACAGCGCAGCATGTGGCTGATGAACCGCTACGATCGCTCGTCGAGCGCCTACAACGTCCCGATGGCGGTGCGCCTGACCGGGGAACTCGACGCGGAGGCGATGTCGGCCGCGGTGCGGGACGTCCTCGGGCGGCACGAGTCGCTGCGTACCTTCTACCCGGATTCGGACGAAGGGCCGTACCAGCGGATCATTCCGGCGGACGACGTCGCCACGGACCTGGTTCGGCAGCCGGTCACCGACGCTGATCTGCACAAGACGCTGAACGACTTCGCTGCACTGGGCTTCGACGTCGCCGAAGAAGTGCCGGTGCGCATTCGTCTGTTCGAGATGAGGCCAGACGACCACTACTTGATCCTCGTGGTGCACCACATCGCGGCGGACGGAGCTTCCTTGATGCCGCTCGCGCGGGACGTCATGGTGGCGTATACGGCGCGCTGCTCCGGCCGCGCGCCCCAGTGGGAGCCGCTGGAGGTTCAGTACGCCGACTTCGCATTGTGGCAGCATGAGGTCGTCGGCGATCCGGCGGACGACGATTCCCTTGCCGCGCGCCAATTGGCGTTCTGGGGGCGCGAACTCGCGGGGCTGCCCGAACGTCTCGAATTGCCGACAGACCGTGCGCGCCCGGCGCGGCAGTCGATGAACGGCGACCACATCGATTTCACGATCGATGCGGAACTCACCCGGGGGCTGAACGACGTCGCCGCCTCGCATAATGCGACGTTGTTCATGTTCGCGCACGCCGCGCTCGCCGCACTGCTTGCGCGGCTTTCCACCAGCGACGACATCGCGGTCGGTACTCCGATGTTCGGCCGGGGGGACCGATCACTGGACGATTTGGTGGGCATGCTCATCAATACGCTGGTCCTCCGCACCGAAGTGGATCCGGCGGCTCCGATTTCGGAGTTGATCGCTTCTGCACGGGCAGCGGATCTTGCGGCATTCGACAACGCCGACGTGCCGTTCGAGACTGTCGTGCAGTCCCAGGGGGTCGTGCGCTCCAATGCGTACGCGCCGCTGTTTCAGGTCATGCTCGCCTTCCAGAACAACGCGCAGGCGACTCTGGAGTTGCCCGGGCTCAGGGTGAACGTGCTTGCGGACATGGCGGAGTCCGCCAAATACGATCTGACGTTCACGCTTTCCGAACAGGTCGGTGAAGACGGCGCGGGCGGCGGCATCGACGCGCGCTGCACGTACGCGACCGATCTGTTCGACCGGTCGACCGTGGAATTGATCGTGCAGCGGTATGTCCTCGTCCTCGAAGCGTTCGCGTCGGACGCGGCCGTGGCGATTGGCGATATAGACATACTCACCGACAAGGAGAAAGCCCAGTTGGCTCCTGCCGAATCACAGCGTGTGATGACGGTCCGTGAATTGCCGCAACTGTTGGCGGCGGCTGTGCGCGTCGATCCCGAGGCGATCGCCGTGGAGCAAGACGGCATGCGGGTGACCTACCGCGAGTTCGACGAGCGTATGAAGCTGCTCGCCGGGACGATGGCCGAGCGCGGGATGGATGACCAGGCGATCGTCTCCGTCGTCCTGTCCGGGCTGGTGCCGACGATAATGACCGCGCCCGAAGGCTTCGGAGCCGTTCTCGACCAGGTCATCGCGGACGCGCACGCCCTGGTCGGCGATATCGAGATCGTGCCTGACGAGCCAGCGGTGCACACGGCGCCCGGCGACGAACCGGATCCGGACGGCTGGCCGTTGACCAGCGCTGCGGGGCGCTGGCAGGAACTGGCCGCGCAGGATCCGGATGCGCTTGTGGTCGTCTCCGGCGAACAGCGGCTCACCCGCGCGGAACTTAACTCCCGCGCCAACGCTCTCGCCCGGGAGTTGCAGTCGTGCGGCGTCGGTCCCGACGACGTGGTTCCGCTGATCGTGCCACGTTCGGCGGAATGGGTGGTCGGCATGCTCGCGGCGTGGAAGGCGGGTGCGGCGTACTGTCCGCTGGATCCGGCGTGGCCGCTCGAGCGCATCATCGATCTCGTCGGCGTGCTCGATGCGTCGGCGGTGGTGACCACGTCCGGTTGGCGGCCGGGGTCCGATCTGCCGTTCACGACGATCGCTCTGGATGATCCCGCCACGGCCGTACGTCTGGCAGACCGCGATGACACGGACCTCCCGGACGCCTGGGCGGACGCCGCGGCGGGGGACCGGCTCGCGTACGTGATCACCACCTCCGGATCGACGGGCAAACCGAAGCCGACGATGGTGCCGATGCGCGGTGTGGCCAACGACTTCCAGTGGTACCGCAGCGCATTGGACTTCCGTGCCGGCACCGGCGTGCTCGTCGCCAATTCGCCGCTGTTCGATCAGACGCAGAAGAACATCTGGCTCTCGCTCGGCTTCGGCGGCGTTCTCCACCTCGCCGCCGACGGGTTCGATCCGCAGTCGATTCTGCGGCAACTGGCCACCGGGGACATCGCGGTCGCGAACATGGCCCCGAGCGCCTTCGAGGTGCTGGTGGATCTCGACACCGCATCAGCGATCGCCAACCTCGAGTGGATCGTCCTGGGCGGTGAGCCCATCCGCGAGGCGGCCCGCAGGCCGTTGATCGGCACGCGCACGCGGATGCTGAACACGTACGGCCCCACGGAGACGTCGGACACGACCTCCTGCTTCGAGGTGGACCTCTCCTCCCTGGATGCGGAGGACGGCGATATCCCGATCGGGGATGCCTTCGCCGGTGCGGGGTACCACGTGCTCGATAGTCGGCTGCGACCGGTGCCGGCGGGGGTGACGGGCGAGCTGTACATCAGCGGCATCGTCCTGGGTCGCGGCTACCGCGGGATGTTCGCGATGACGGCGTCCCGATTCGTCGCGAACCCGTTCGGCGAGCCGGGAACGCGTATGTACCGCACGGGCGACTTGGTGCGGCGCCGCCCCGACGGCGAGCTGATGTTCATCGGCCGCAGCGACTTCCAGGTCAAGATCCGCGGCTTGCGCATCGAGCTCGGGGAGATCGAGACGGCGCTGACCGCCGCAGCAGGGGTCATGCAATCGGTCGTCGTGGTGCATGAGGACGATCGCGGCCAGCATCTGGTCGGCTACGTGACGGCCCGCGACGGTGCGTCGGTGGCGGAATCGGACCTGATCTCGCAGCTCGGCGGGCAGTTGCCGGGGTACATGGTGCCGGAGGCCGTCGTGGTGCTCGACGCCATGCCGCTGAACCCCAGCGGCAAGATCGACCGCAAGGCCCTGCCGGCGCCGGTGATGGATGCCGGCGAGAGCCGGTACGTCGCCCCGCGCGGCGTGGCCGAGGAAGTGGTCGCCGGCATCGTGGCCGACGTACTCGGACTGGACCGCGTCAGCGTCGAGGAGTCCTTCTTCGACCTGGGCGGGAACTCGCTGAGCGCCACCCGTGTGACCGCACGCGTGGGCGAGGCGTTCGGCGTCGAAATCGGTATGCGGGACCTCTTCGACGCGCCCACGGTCGCGCTGCTCGCGGACTTCGCGGAACACGCCGAAGGGGAGGGCGCCGCCCGTCCGGCGCTCGTCGCCGCCGAACGCCCCGAGCACCTGCCGTTGTCGATGGCGCAGCAGCGCATGTGGCTGCTCAACCGGTTCGATCCGCAGTCGCCCGCCTACAACATCCCGCTGACCGTGCGGTTCTCCGGATCGCTGGACACCGACGCGTTGGCAGCGGCATTGCGGGACGTGGTCGAGCGCCAGGAGACCCTGCGCACGGTGTTTCCCGGCGCGGACGGCGAGGCCGAGCAGGTGATCCTCCCCGCCGCGCAGGTGAAGATCGACCTCACCCCGGTGGACGTCGACGAAGCGGGGCTCTCGGACGAGCTGCTCGCCATCGCCGCGCGCGGATTCGACCTCACCGCGGATGCGCCGCTGCGTGTCCGGCTGTTCCGGACGTCCCCCACCGAGCACGTGCTCGCCCTGGTTCTGCATCACATCGCCTCCGACGGTGCATCGTCGGCGCCGCTGGCCGGCGACATGATGGCCGCCTACGCGGCCCGCGTGCGCGGCGAGGCCCCGAACCGGCTGCCGCTGGCGGTGCAATACGTCGACTACGCGATCTGGCAGCGCGAGCTTCTGGGCGCGCACGACGACCCGGACGCCCGGGGTGCACGGCAGATCGCCTATTGGTCGCAGACCCTGGGCGGGATTCCGGAGTCGATCGCGCTGCCGACGGACAGGCCGCGGCCGACGACGCGTGATATGCGCGGTGGTGCGGTGATGGCGGTTATCGACCCCCAGATGCATCGCGCGCTGGCGGATCTGGCCCACCGCAACGGCGCTTCGCTGTTCATGGCGCTGCACGGCGCGCTCGCGGTCATGCTCTCCCGCGTGAGCGGCACGCAGGACGTCGCCGTCGGGGCGGCCGTGGCCGGGCGCGGCGAGCCGGCGCTCGAGGACATCGTCGGCATGTTCGTCAACACCCTGGTGCTGCGCACGCATGTGGATCCGGAGCTGGACTTCGCCCGGTTCCTGGGCCGCGTGCGCGAGGCCGACCTGGGCGCGTTCGGCAATGCGGACGTGCCGTTCGAGCGGCTCGTCGAGGCCCTCGACCCGCCGCGTTCCACGGCGCACACCCCGCTGTTCCAGGTGATGATGACCCACCAGGCGGATGCAGTGCCCACCCTGGAGTTCGAGGGGCTGGAGGTCACGCCGGGCGCCGTGGACGTGGAGGTCGCGAAGTTCGACCTCACCTTCGACCTCTCCGAGCGCTGGAATGCGGACGGCACCCCCGGCGGTATCGGCATCCATACCGGGTACGCGACCGACATCTTCGATGCCGGCACAGTCGAATCGCTGATCCAGCGCTACCTGCGGGTGCTCGAGGCGGTCGTGGCGGACGATTCCGCGCGCATCGGGCGGATCGACGTGCTCAGCGCTGCCGAGCGCACCACCCTGGTGCCCGTGCGCGGGGTCTCCGGCGTGGAAGCGCGGACCCTCGCTGCCCTGCTGGCGCGCGCAGTCGAAGCGAACCCGGACGGTATCGCGGTGGAATCCGGCGACAGCCGGGTCACCTACCGGGAACTCGATGAGCGGTCCAACCGACTCGCGCGGGTACTGATCGATCGCGGCGTGGGCGCCGAGACCTTCGTGGCGCTGGGCATCACGCGCTCGGTCGAGTCGATCCTGGGCATCTGGGCCGTCGCGAAGGCGGGCGGCGCGTACGTGCCGATCGACCCCACGTATCCGGCGGAGCGCATCGCGCACATGGTCGCCGATTCCGGCGTGCGGGTGGGTCTGACGGTGTCCGCAGATGCGGACCACTTCCCGCAGGGCGTCGATTGGATCGAACTGGATTCGGAAGCGTGCGCCGAGCGGTGCGCGCGGCAGTTGGCCGCCGCAGTGACCGATGCGGAGCGCAGGGGGGTGGTAGCGCCGGAGAATGCGGCATACGTGATCTATACCTCCGGCACCACGGGGCGGCCGAAGGGCGTCGTCGTCACGCACGGCGGGTTGGCGAACTTCGCGCTCGAGCAGCGCGAGCGTTACGAGGTCACGACGGATTCGCGCACACTGCACTTCGCGTCGCCGAGCTTCGATGCCTCGGTGCTCGAATTGCTGTTGGCGACCGGGGCGGGGGCGACGATGGTCATCGCCCCGACCGACGTGTACGGCGGGACGGACCTGGGCGAATTCCTCCGCGACCGGCGCGTGACGCATGCGTTCATCACGCCTGCGGCGCTCGCATCGGTGGACCCGTCCGGGCTCGACGAGTTCGCGGTGGTGGTCGTGGGCGGCGAGCACTGGGGGGCCGAGCTGGCCGACCGGTGGGGGCCGGGCCGCCACCTGCACAACGGGTACGGGCCTACCGAGGCCACGATCATGACGAATATCTCGGACCCGGTGCGGCCAGGGGACCGCGTGACCATCGGCGGGCCGGTGCGCGGCGTGCGCGAGTTGGTGCTGGACGATCGGCTGCAGCCGGTGCCGGCAGGTGTCGCCGGCGAGCTGTACCTGTCCGGCCCGGGCTTGGCCCGCGGATATCACGACCGCCGCGGGCTGACGGCGGCGCGCTTCGTCGCCGATCCTTACGGTGAGCCGGGCGAGCGGATGTACCGCACCGGTGACGTGGTGCGCTGGACCGCGGACCACGCCGTCGAGTACGTGGGCCGCAGCGACTTCCAGGTCAAGGTGCACGGCTTCCGCATCGAGCTCGGCGAGATCGAGGCCGCGCTGGCCGGGCATGCGGACGTGGAATTCGCGAGCGCGGCGACGGTGGCCGGCCCCTCCGGGGACGAGGTGATCGTCGGTTACGTCCTGCCGGTGGCGGGGCGCTCGATCGACACCGCGGCACTGCGCGAGCACGTGCGCGGGTTCCTGCCCGGCTACATGGTTCCATCGCTGATCACCGTGCTCGACGAAGTGCCGCTCACGCCCGTGGGCAAGCTGGACCGCCGCGCGCTGCCGCGGCCGGAGTTCTTCGCGAGCGCCGAGGACAAGCGGATGCCGCGCACGGAACTGGAGCGGCTCGTCGCGGAGCGCCTGGCCGAGGTGCTGGGTGCGGACGCGATCGGTGTGGACGAGTCCTTCTTCGACCTGGGCGGGAACTCGCTGGTGGCGACGAAGGCGATGGCGCGGATCAACGAGGCTATCGGCGCCGACGCCCCGGTCCGGGTGCTCTTCGAGGCACCGACCGCGGCCGAGCTGGCCCGCAGACTGGAAGAGCTGCGTGGTCGGTCGGCCGAGCGGCCCCCGCTGGTGCCGCAGCAGCGGCCGGAGCGCATCCCGCTGTCGTTGGCGCAGCAGCGGATCTGGTTCCTCAATCGTCTCGACCCGGATTCCGCGGCGTACAACATCCCGCTGGCGCTGAAACTGTCCGGATCTTTGAACGTCGAAGCGCTGCGCGCCGCTCTGCGCGACGTGATCGGCCGGCACGAGTCATTGCGCACCGTATACCCGGATTCCGTCGACGGACCGAGCCAGAAGGTTCTGGATGTCGCGGAGGCCGCGGATTCGGCATTGCCGCTCGAGGATGTCCGCGACGACGCTGAAGCACGGTCGCGCGCTGTCGAACTGGCCTCGGCGGGATTCGATGTGACAAGGCAGCTACCAGTGCGCGCCCGGCTGTACAAGACTGCGGGCGACGAGCACGTGCTGGTCGTCGTCGCGCACCACATCTGCGCCGACGGTTCCTCGATGGCCCCGTTGTCCCGCGATCTCATGATCGCGTACGACGCGCGAACGGGCGGGGAGGCTCCGCATTGGGATCCGCTGGAGATCCAGTACGCGGACTTCGCGCTGTGGCAGCGCGGGCTTCTCGGTTCGGAAGACGATCCGCGCTCCGTCGCGTCCGCGCAGTTGCAATTCTGGCGGGACCGGCTCACGGGATTGCCGGAAGTCCTCGAGCTTCCTGTCGACCGGCCGCGCCCGGCATCGCGGTCGGGAGTCGGCGAAATCGTCGAGTTCCGGGTCGATGCGGAAGTGGTCGGCCGCATCCGCGAGCTCGCGCGCGAGCACGGCGCCACACCGTTCATGATCGTCCACGCTGCGCTGGGTGCCCTGCTGTCGCGGTTGAGCGGTGCGGCGCGGATTCCGATCAGCACGCCGGTTGCCGGGCGGGGCAGCGCCTCTCTCGACGATCTGGTCGGCATGTTCGTCAACACCCTCGTTCTGCGGGCGGACGTTGATCCGACGACGTCGTTCGCAGATCTCGTCGACGCGGTCAAAAGACTGGACCTGGACGCGTTCGACAACGCCGATATTCCCTTCGAACGTGTATTGAACGCGCTCGGCGCGGCGCGGTCGGATTCGTACACTCCGTTCGCGCAGGTGATGCTGAGCTTCCAGAACCTCCAGCAGCCGTCCGTGCGAATGGCCGGGCTGGCGGTCGAAGCCCTCGATGCGAACTTCGGCGAGGTGCAGTCGGATCTCGGTGTGACTCTGGTCGAGCGATTCGATGCGGACGGTTCGGCACGCGGCTGGGACGGTTACCTCGAGTTCGCGACCGACATCTTCGATCGCAGCACGGCGAAACGCTTCGCGGAGCGGCTCGTTTCCGTGCTCCGCGCCGGCACCGCCGAACCGGCCACCGCAGTCGAGGAGATCGACATCCTCACGGCGCAGGAGAAGCCGGGTGCCGTATCGGCTGCACCGCCCGGCTCCCTGTCGTCGCAAGCGGTGTCGGACGACTTGAAGGCGAAGCCGTTGCCGGAGTTGCTGGACACGGCCGCGGCGTTGCGTCCGGGCGATGTCGCAGTCTCGCACAACGGCATCGATGTCACCTACAAGCAGTTGCACGACAAATCAGCGGAACTGGCGACGTCGCTCGCGGGCATGGGGGTCGGTGCCGAGGCGGCAGTGACCGTCGCGCTGACCACGCTTCTGCCGGGGGTCCTCGATGGCGAGGACAGTGCGGATTTCGCGGCCAACTTCGCTAGTCTGCTCGCAGGCCTCGTTGCCGACGCCACCGCCGGCGCGGGCGTCGCGGAGGTTCCGCGTGCGATGGACCGTTTTGTCGCTCAGGTCGGGCGGGCGCCGGAGGCGGTCGCCCTGCATTTCGAGGGAACGGAACTGACCTACCGCGAGTTCGACAGCAGGTCGAACGTCATGGCGCGCCACCTCATTTCGATGGGTGTGGGGCCGGACCGCCCCGTTGCGATCGGGATGCAGCGCAGCCTCGAGGCGATGGTCGCGATTCATGCGGTGCTCAAGGCCGGTGGTACGTATGTGCCGCTGGACCCGGAGCACCCCGCGGAGCGGACCGCCTATGTCATCGAGGCCGCTCGTCCCGTCGTTGTACTGACCCGTCGTGCAGACCGGATCGCGTTGCCGGACGATGCGCAGGTGGTGAAGGTCGACGACTTCGATGCGGCGGGGGTGGGCGACGGGCCGATCACCGATGCCGATCGATTGAGTGTCCTGCGCGGCGACAATGCCGCGTACGTGATCTTCACTTCCGGCTCCACCGGCAGACCCAAGGGGGTCGTGTGCACCTACGCGGGCCTGGACAACCAGATGCAATGGACGGTTGACCAATATCGGTTGACCGAAGAGGACCGCATCGTGCAGAAGGCCCCGTACACCTTCGACGTGGCCATGTGGGAGTGCCTGGCGCCGCTCCTCGTCGGCGCGCGAGTGGTCATCGCACGGCACGGCGGGCACCGTGAGCCGGATTATCTGTCAGATTTGATCAAGACGCAGCGGGTCAGCGTCGTGGAGTTCGTCCCCTCGATGCTTGACGTGTTCATTTCGGGAGAGTTCGGCGACGTCCTGGATTCTGTCCGTTTCGTCGTGGCCGGCGGAGAGGCGCTCTCCCCCGAACTGATCGACCGGTTCCGTGAGACGAGTGACGCCGAACTGGTCAACACCTATGGTCCGACGGAATTCACCGTCACGGCGACGTATTCGCTTTTGGACTATCCGTTCGGTGCGTCCGTGCCGATCGGCGTGCCCTTGCTCAACTCGCAGGGCTACGTGCTCGATTCCCGGCTGCGGGCGGTACCGCAGGGAGTCGCAGGGGAGCTGTATCTTTCAGGGATCCAGCTTGCCCGGGGGTATCAGGGCCGGGCGGATCTGTCCGCCGAGCGATTCGTCGCGGACCCCTTCGGTGCTCCGGGCGAACGCATGTACCGCACGGGCGACCTCGTGCGGTGGAACAACCACGGCGAATTGGAGTTTCTCGGGCGTACCGATTTCCAGGTCAAGATCCGCGGCCTGCGGATCGAGCTCGGAGAGATCGAATCAGCGCTGTTGTCCCGCGACGAGCTGAGCCAGGCTGCGGTGACGGTTCATCAGGGCGTGTCGGGGCAGCGCCTCGTCGGATACGTCGTCGCCGATGCGCCCGTGGACGTCGAATCGCTGATGTCCGCGTGCGCCGCCACGCTGCCGGAATACATGGTGCCGGACACGATCATGCAGCTCGAGGCGATGCCGTTGAACGCGAACGGCAAGCTCGATCGCAAGGCGCTGCCGGACCCGGATCCCGCGATGTTCACGCGCGACTATGTGGCGCCCGAGACGGAGGCGGAGCGGTCCGTCGCGGCGATTTTCGCGGAACTGCTCGGAATTGATCAGGTCAGTGCCGCGGAGCCGTTCTTCGAGCTGGGAGGGGACTCGCTTTCCGCGACGCGGGCGGTGGCGCGGATAAATGCCGTATTCGATGCGGACCTCAGCGTCAGGGAGTTCTTCGACGGGGCCACCGTCTCGGCGATAACGCATCGTCTCGACGGACGGACGAACGCGCACCGGGTGCCGCTCACGGCCCGGCAGCGCCCGGAGCGCATCCCGCTGTCGCTGGCGCAGCAGCGCATGTGGTTCATCAACCAGTTCGACACCGCCTCGGCGGCCTACAACATGCCGCTCGCGGTACGCCTGCGCGGAGCTGTCGATCTCGAGGCCCTGGGTCAGGCGTACCGCGACGTAGTCGCGCGGCACGAAACGCTGCGGACGGTGTACCCGGACTCGGACGGCGAGCCCCGCCAGGTGATCGTCGACGCCTCCGAAGCGTCGGCGGAGCTGCCCGTCGTCGCTTCTGCCGGCGAACAGGACATGATGGCCCGCATGGCGGCCATGGCCGGTGAGGGATTCGATGTCACTCGGTCCGTACCGGTGCGAGTGGCGTGCTTCGAGCTGGGCGCGACCGATCACGTGCTGATGATGGTGGTGCACCACATCTCGGCGGACGGGGCGTCGCTCGCACCGCTGTTCTCGGACCTGATGACCGCGTATGCGGCACGGTCCGCAGGGCAGGTGCCGGCGTGGGAACCGCTGCCGGTCCAGTATGCGGACTTCGCGCTGTGGCAGCGGGACCTGCTCGGCGACGAAGCGGACGCGGAATCTCTGGTGAGGCGGCAGCTGGACTACTGGCACGCTGCTCTAGGAGGGCTTCCGGAATCGATCGAGCTCCCGGCCGACCGCCCGCGACCGCCCGTGCAATCGTTCCGCGGGGCGGGCGTGCCGTTTGCGCTCGACGCTGATCTGCACGGTGCGCTCGCGGAGGTCGCGCGGCGTACCGGCACGACCATGTTCATGGTCATGCACGCGGGTCTTGCAGTCCTGCTCGAACGGCTCAGCGCCCAGCCGGACGTCGCCATCGGCACCCCGGTGGCCGGCCGCAATGACGCACAGCTCGACGAGCTCGTAGGAATGTTCGTCAACACGCTGGTGCTGCGGGCCGCCGTGCACCCCGACGCCTCGTTCAGCGATCTGCTCGCGCAGGTGCGCAAGACCGATCTGGCGGCCATGGGGCACGCGGACGTGCCTTTCGAACGCCTCGTCGAGGTGCTCGACGTGCCGCGCTCCACTGCGCACCAGCCGTTGTTCCAAGTGGCGCTGTCGTTCGACAACAACGAGGCGGTCGATTTCGAGTTCGGCGGGCTGCACATCGCTCCGGTCGAGCCGCCGTTCGCCGTGTCGAAATTCGATCTGCAGCTCAGCGTGCGCGAGCGCTACGACGATGCGGGACGTGGCGCGGGAATCGACGCCGCGTTTGATTACGCCACCGATCTGTTCGACGAAGCCACGGTCCGTGGATTCGCAGACCGGCTGCTGCGGATCCTCGAGGCGGTCGTCGCCGACCCCGACGTCACTGTCGGCGACATCGAAATCCTTTCGGGCCGCGAGCGCGCTGTGCTTGTTGAGGAGCAGGGTGCGAGCGCCTTGCCGTCGCGCACATTGCCGGATCTGTACGCGGACGGCGTCGCTGTCGATGCCGAAGCCGTTGCGGTCGAGGCCGACGGCACCGGGATGACATACCGCGAGCTGGACGAGGATTCGAGCCGGCTCGCACACGTGTTGATCTCCCGCGCGGTGGGGCCGGAGTCGGTGGTCCCGATCGCCATCCCGCGCTCGGCGCACACCGTCGTGGGGATCTGGGCGGTCGAGAAAGCGGGCGGTGCGTACCTTCCGCTCGATCCGAAGCACCCCGTGGAACGCAACGGGGAGATCGTCGCGGACAGCGGTGCCGCCGTCGGGCTGACGCTGCGCGCATACCGGGATGCACTGCCAGACTCGATCGAGTGGATCGTGCTCGACGACACGGCCACCGCTGAACTGCTTGCGCAGTCTCCGAGCGGCCCCATCGACGATGCCGACCGCCTTCGCACGCTGCTCGTCGACCATCCGGCTTACGTGCTGTACACCTCCGGCTCGACGGGAAAGCCGAAGGGTGTCGTGGTGACGCACCGCGGCCTGGCGAATCTGGCGATGGACCTTCGGCATCGTTACGAGGCGAACCCGGGCGCGCGCCTGCTGCAGGTCGCTGCGCCGAACTTCGACACTTCAGTCGGCGAGATGCTCGCGGCGTTCAGCGCGGGTGCCACGTTGGTGGTTTCGCCTCCGGACGTGTTCGGCGGCGACGAGCTCGCGGATTTCATCGCGGCGAACCGGATCACCAACGTCGTACTCACCCCGACGGCCTTGATGACCGTCGACCCGGCGGGCCTCGACACCGTCGGCTCGGTCACCGTCGGTGGCGATGCGTGCCCTCCTGAACTGGTATCCCGCTGGGGCGGCGCACACCGTTTCCACAACGGGTACGGCCCTACGGAGACGTCGGTCCTCGTCACCATCACCGAACCGATGCGGCCCGGCGCGCCGGTCACGATCGGTGCGCCTATGCGCGGCGTCACCGCGCTGGTGCTCGACGAGCGACTGCGGCCCGTGCCGCGGGGCGTGCCCGGCGAGCTGTACATCGCGGGCCCGGGCCTGGCGCGCGGCTACCTCGGACGCAGCGACTTGACCGCGGAACGGTTCGTGGCGAACCCCCATGGGGCTCCGGGATCGCTGATGTACCGCACCGGCGACCTGTCCCGGTGGGGCGACGATCACGTCCTCGAGCATCTCGGGCGTTCGGACCATCAGGTGAAGGTGCGGGGGAACAGGGTCGAACTCGGCGAGATCGACTCGGTGCTGGCCGCCTCCGATGCCGTGGACTTCGCGGTGACCGTCGGCGTCGAGGACCCGTCCGGGCAGACCGCCCTGGTCTCCTACGTGCACGCGGCGAACGGGCACATCGCCGATCCCGCGGATCTCACGGGTGTCGTCGCCCGGTCCCTGCCGTCGTACATGGTGCCGTCGGCGGTGATCGTTCTCGACGAGATTCCGCTGACGCCCATCGGTAAGCTCGACCGCAAGCGGTTGCCTGAGCCGCGCTTGTCGGCATCGTCCGTCGCGGTGTATCGGGCGCCTTCAACGTCGCTGCAGCATACGATCGCCGGCGTCTTCGGCGAGATCCTGGGGCTCGACGAGGTGGGCATCGACGACAGCTTCTTCGATCTGGGCGGAAACTCGCTGATCGCCACCCGCGCCGTCTCGCGCATCCGCGCTGCCACGGACACGCAGGTCGGCGTGCGCGAACTGTTCGAGGCGCCGACGGTGGCGCTGCTCGCCGAGCGTCTCGAGCCGAACATCGGCTCCGGGGCCGGCAGACCCCCGCTGGTGGCCGGGCCGCGTCCGGATCGCCTGCCGCTGTCGCTGGCGCAGAAGCGGATGTGGTTCCTCAACAGGTTCGACCCGGACTCGGCCGCCTACAATATTCCGCTGGCCGTTCGGTTGCAGGGGCGGCTGAACATGGCGGCCCTCGCAGCGGCGGTCGACGACCTGGCGGAACGCCACGAGACGCTGCGGACGGTGTATCCGGACGCCGAGGACGGACCCCACCAGTTGGTGCTGCCGGCCGGAGATGTCTCATTCGATCTCACTGCGCGAGCCGTGGATGAAGACCAGTTGCCCCGCCTCCTCCTGGAGCTGGTCTCCGCGGGGTTCGACGTGACGGCGGCGGTGCCGGTGCGCCTGCGCCTCTTCGAGCTCGGCGAAGACGACCACGTGCTGGCCGCCGTGATCCACCACGTCTCGACCGACGGCGAATCGACGGCGCCGTTCGTCCGCGACCTCGTGTCCGCCTATGTCGCACGGCACGCGGGCACGTCGCCGGAGTTCACCGCGCTGGCGGTCCAATACGCGGACTTCGCACTGTGGCAACGGGACCTGCTCGGCGACGAAGACGACGCAAACAGTCTCGCCGCGGCGCAGATCGCCTTCTGGCGCCACGCGCTCAGCGGCGCGCCGGACGTGCTCGAACTGCCCACGGACCATACGCGTCCGGCGGTTCAGACGTTGCGCGGCGACCGGGTGGATTTCCCAGTGGACCGGCGGATGCACGAGCGCATCGAAGCGCTGGCGAAGCAGCACGGTGCGACGCCGTTCATGGTGGCGCATGCCGCCTTCGCCGTGCTGCTCAGCCGCCTGGCCGACGGCGGGGACATCGTCGTCGGCACGCCGATCGCAGGCCGAGGCGAACCCGAGCTTGACGACATCATCGGCATGTTCGTCAACACCCTGGCGCTGCGTGTGCAAGTGGATCCGGCCGCGTCGTTCGCGGACGTGCTCGGGCTCGTACGCGAGCGTGACCTCGCGGCGTTCGCGCACGCCGACATCCCGTTCGAGAGCTTGGTCGAGGCGCTCAACCCTGCGCGCAGCACTGCGCACCACCCGATCTTCCAGGTGGGTTTCTCGTTCCAGAACACCACGCGCACGGAACTGGAACTTCCGGGCATGACGATCACGCCGCTCGAGGCCGGCGGCGACACGGCGCAGTTCGACCTGCACTTGATCCTGCAGGACGAGTACGACGAATCCGGCGATCCCGCCGGCATCGCGGGCGTTTTCACCTATGCGGAGGACTTGTTCGAGCGGTCGACGGTCGAGCGCATTGCCGAACGATTCGTGCGGCTGTTCGGTGAGCTGCTCGACCGCCCGGGCCACGCTGTAGGCGACGCGGAACTGCTCGAATCGACGGAACGCGCTCGGATCATCGAGCAGTGGAACGACACGTACGTGCCGCTTCCCGCTCGTACATTGCCAGACTTGGTCGACGATGCAGTCACGCGGCACGGAGATGCGACCGCGCTGATCTTCGAAGATGAAGAACTGACGTATGCGCAGTTCGATGCGCGGATCAACCGGCTGGCCCGCTGCCTGATCGACAAGGGCGTTGGTCCCGAGGTCATCGTGGGGCTCGCGATTCCGCGATCGGTGGAATTGCTGGTCGCCATGTACGCCATCGCGAAGACGGGCGGCGTGTATCTGCCTATCGACCCGGACCACCCCGCCGCGCGAAACGAGTACGTTCTCGACAGCGCACGTCCGGCGTTCGTGCTCACGACGGCGGCGGCGGCGTCGCAGCTGCCGGATACGGTCGAGTGCGTTGCGGTGGAACTGCTCGAGGTAGACGGATTCGCTGCGACGCCGATCACCGATAACGAGCGGACTGCGCCGCTGCGGCCGGGCAACACGGCGTACATCATCTACACCTCGGGTTCGACCGGCCGGCCCAAGGGCGTGGCAGTGCCGCACGCGGCCATCTGCAACCAGCTGCTCTGGAAGCAGAACGCCTACCCGCTGAGCTCCGACGACGCCGTGCTCCAGCGCACCCCGTTCACCTTCGACCTGTCGGTCTGGGAGTTCTGGTGGGCGCTCACCAGTGGTGCACGGCTCGTCGTCGCCCGGCCCGACGGGCATGGCGACCCCGAATACCTCGGCGGGCTGATCGAGCGGCACGGGGTGACCGCGGCGCACTTCGTACCTTCGCTGCTCACGGCTTTCATGGCCGTCGTCGAACCGGAACGGGTCGCTTCGCTGCGTCGCGTGCTGTGCATCGGCGAGGCGTTGCCGGCGGAGACGGTGACGCGCTTCCGCGCGTTCTGCGATGCGTCGATGCACAACCTGTACGGACCGACCGAGGCCGCGGTGAGCGTGACCTACCACGAATGCGCGGTAAAGGAGATCGGTTCGGTGCCGATCGGTCGTCCGGAGTGGAACGTTCGCGCGTACGTGCTCGACGCGCGCCTGCAGCCGGTCCCCGCCGGTGTCGCGGGAGACCTGTACCTGGCGGGCACGCAACTGGCCCGCGGGTACTTCGGGCGCGTCGATTTGACTGCCGAAAGTTTCGTGGCCGACCCGTTCGGCGGGCCGGGGGAGCGGATGTACCGCACCGGGGACGTCGCGCGCTGGACGGACGGTGGCGAGCTCGACTATGTGGGACGCGCCGACTTCCAGGTCAAGATCCGCGGATTCCGCATCGAGCTGGGCGAGATCGAAGCCGCGCTGTCGGCGCAGGACGGCGTTGCGCAGACGGCGGTGGTCGTCCACCAGGATGCGCGCACCGGTGCCCGCATCGTCGGCTACGTCGTGGCGGCCCCGGGCGCGGAGCTGGAGTCCAAGCGCGTGCAGGAAGCGGCCGGGCGCAGGCTGCCCGGATATATGGTGCCGTCGGTCGTGATGATGCTCGATGCACTCCCGCTGAGCGTGAACGGGAAGCTGGATCGCAAGGCGCTTCCCTTGCCGGACCTCGATTCCGCGCGGAGCGCGTACGTCGCGCCGCGCACTCCGGTCGAGGAGATCATCGCAGGCGTCTTCGCCGACGTCACCGGCCAGGAGCGAGTCGGGATCGAGGACGACTTCTTCGATCTGGGAGGCAATTCGCTGATCGGTACGCGCGTCATCGCGCGCGTCAACGCGGCGCTCGATGTCTCGATCGGTGTCCGGGAGCTTTTCGAGGCGCCGACGGTATCGCGGCTGGCCGAGCGCGCAGAGCAGAGCACCGGTACGGCGCGGCCGGCGCTCGAGCCTGTGGCGCGACCGGATCGGGTGCCGTTGTCGCTGGCGCAGAAGCGGATGTGGTTCATCAACCAGTTCGACACATCCTCGGCGGCGTACAACATTCCGCTGGTGGTGCGTCTATCCGGGGAGCTCGACGTCGAGGCGTTGCGCTCGGCGGTCGTCGACGTCGTCTCGCGGCATGAGATCCTGCGCACCGTGTACCCGGACGACGGGTCCGGCCCGCGTCAGCGGATTCTGCCGTTGGACGTCGTCGATGGCGCCGCTCTGGCCGTCGACGACGCCGCCGATGAGTCGCACCTTCGCGCACTGGTCGCCGCCGAGGTGGAGCGCGGATTCGACGTCGCGGCGCAGGTTCCCGTGCGCGCGCGTCTGATCCATTTCGGCGACGCGGAGCACATGCTGGTGCTGGTGCTGCACCACATCGCGGGCGACGCGGCCTCGACGGCGCCGTTGGCACGCGATGTGATGACCGCCTATGGAGCCCGCGCCGCGGGGGACGAGCCGATGTGGCGGCCGTTGGCCGTGCAGTACGCCGATTACGCGTTGTGGCAGCGGGAAGTGCTCGGAGACGCGGCGGACACCGATTCGGAGGTCTCCCGCCAGCTCGGCTTCTGGAAGGACGCCCTCGCAGGGCTGCCGGAGGTGCTCGAGCTGCCGACGGACCGGCCGCGCCCGTCGGTGCAGTCGATGCGCGGCGCGCAGTTCGACTTCGTCATCGACACGGACGTGCGCGCCGGCGTGGACGCGCTGGCGCGCGAGCGGGGCGCCTCGTCGTTCATGGTCGTCCACGCCGCACTGGCGGTGTTGCTGTCCCGTTTGAGCGGAAGCGGCGACATCGCCATCGGTTCCGCGATCGAGGGGCGCGGCGAGGCCGCGCTCGACGATCTGGTGGGAATGTTCGTCAACACCCTGGTGCTGCGCACGGCCGTCGATCCGGCCGAATCGTTCGCCGACCTGCTCGGCCGCGTACGTGAGGACGACCTTGCCGCGTTCACACACACGGACGTGCCCTTCGAGCAACTCGTCGACGAACTCGCACCCGAGCGTTCCACGGCGCACTCGCCCCTGTTCCAAGTGGTGCTCGCGTTCCAGAACATCGAACAGGCGCATCTGGAACTGCCCGGTCTGACCGTGTCCGGGGTCGACACCGATGTGGCGGCTGCGAAGTTCGACCTGCAACTGACGATCTCGGATGCTCCCGGCGGTGGACTGGACGCGAACTTCATCTACGCGACCGATCTGTTCGACGAGGGCACGATCCGCAGGTTCGCGCAGATTTTCGAGCGCCTCCTCGCCGGGGCGGTCGGCACGCCGGACACGCCCGTGGGGGATCTGCCCGTGCTCGGCCGCGAGGAGACCGAGAACATGGCTCCGGTGCGTGGACTGCGGCCGGCGCCGCAGGCGACGTTCGCCGAGATCCTGGCGCGGGCGGCATCCCGCGAACCGCGGGCGACTGCGCTCATCGTCGGCGACCGTCACGTGAGCTATGGAGAACTCGACGCGGAATCGACACGGCTCGCACGCGTCATGCTGGGCCAGGGCGTCCGTTCCGGTTCGACGGTGGTGATGGGTCTGCCGCGGTCGTTTGAATCCGTGCTCGGCATCTGGTCGATCGTGAAGACCGGGGCCGCCTTCGTGCCTGTGGACCCCGAGTATCCCGCCGACCGCATAGCGCACATGATCTCGGACTGCGGGGCGAAGGTGGGCGTGACGACGTCGGCGCACCGTGCGCACCTGCCGGACGATGTGACGTGGCTGGTCCTCGACGACCCGACTGTCCGCGCGTTGATCGACGGAGCGGCGACTGATCCCGTGACGGACGTCGATCGCGGCCCGGTGCGCGGTGAAGACGCGGCATACGTGATCTACACCTCCGGATCCACGGGACTTCCGAAGGGCGTCGTCGTGACGCATCGCGGCCTCGAGACCATGGCGACCGAACAACGGGAACGTATGCGTACGACTTCCTCGTCGCGTGTACTGCATTTCGCATCGCCGAGTTTCGATGCGTCGGTGTTCGAGTATCTCTTCGCCTTCGGAGCCTCTGCGACGATCGTGATAGTCCCCACGAGCGTGTTCGGAGGCGAGGAGCTCGCCGAGCTGCTGCGTGCGCACGCGGTGACCCATGCCTTCATCACTCCGGCGGCGCTTGCGTCGATGGAACCGGTCGGACTCGAAAGTCTCGAGGTGCTCAGCGTGGGCGGCGAGGCATGCCCGCCTGAACTCATGGCGAGGTGGGCCCCGGGCCGCGCGATGTTCAACCTGTACGGCCCCACCGAAGACACGGTGTGGTCGACGGCGACCGGCGCGTTGGATCCCGCGCTGCCCGTCACTATCGGCGGACCGGTGCGCGGCGTCGGCCTGCTGGTGCTCGACCAGCGGCTGCAGCCCGTTCCCGTGGGGGTATCGGGAGAGCTGTACATCGCGGGGTCGGGCCTGGCACGCGGGTACCACCAGCGCCAGGGGCAGACTGCCGCGAACTTCGTCGCGAACCCGTTCGGCGGAGCCGGCGAACGGATGTACCGCACCGGGGATCTGGCGCGGTGGATCACCGACGGTGGTGGCGGGCCGGGCGCACTCGAGTACCTCGGGCGTACGGACTTCCAGGTCAAGGTCCGCGGCTTCCGCATCGAGCTCGGTGAGATCGACGCGGCCCTGGGGCGTCACGAGGCCGTCGATTTCGCGATGACCATCGGCTACGAACGCACCGGCGCGACGACGACCTTGGTGTCGTACGTGCATGCCGTCGACGGCGCCGAGATTGACGTACCCGAGCTCGTCGCATTCGTTTCCGGCACGTTGCCGGACTACATGGTGCCGTCGGCTATCACCGTCGTCGACGAGTTCCCGCTCACGCCATCCGGGAAGGTCGATCGCGAGGCGCTGCCGGAGCCGGTGTTCGTCGACTCGTCGGCCGAGTACGTCGCGCCGTCGACGGCGATGGAGCGATCGATCGCCGCGGTGTTCGCGGAGGTGCTGGGGCTCGAGCGCGTGGGCGTGGAGGACTCCTTCTTCGCGCTCGGCGGCGACAGTATCGTGTCGATCCAGCTGGTCACGCGCGCCAAGGAAGCCGGGATCGTCGTCACCGCGCGCGACGTGTTCGAGCGCAAATCCGTCGCCGGCCTCGCTGATATCGCGCAGTGGGCTTCCGACACTGACGCCATCCGCACCCTCGACGAGCTGCCTGGCGGGGCGGTGGGCACGTTCCCGCTCACTCCGATCGCGCAGTGGCTGGTGGGTAACGGCGGCGGCTACGATCGCTTCTCCCAGGCGAGTCTGCTGACGCTGCCGGAGGGCATCGACCGCCCGCGCCTGGTACGCACGCTGCAGGCGGTGCTCGATCGCCACGACATGCTGCGTGCGCGGGTGGAGGCCGACGCAGCGCGGTCCGGTGGCGAGGGAATGCGCTTCGCGGTGCCCGCGCCCGGTGCCGTGTCCGTGGACGATCTCATCGAGTGCATCGAGTTTACCGACGCACCAGGGTCCGACGCCTTCGCGCGGCTGGCCGAAGACGCGCAGGAGGCGGCTGCGGCCCGCCTCGATCCGCGTGGCGGAACGATGGTGCGGTTCGTCTGGTTCGCCCCGGCCGGCGGGCTGGACGCGCACGACGGGAGGCTCCTCGTCCTCGTGCACCACCTCGCGGTGGACGGGGTCTCGTGGCGCCTGATCGTGCCAGACCTCGCCTCGGCGTGGTCGCAGGTCGCCGCCGGCGAAGAACCTGTGCTCGCGCCGGGGGGGACTTCGATGCGACGCTGGGCCCATGCGCTCGAGGAGCAGGCGCGCTCCGGTGGGCGGTCCGCGGAGATGGACCATTGGCGCGCGGTGCTCGGGTACGACGATCCCGCGTTGGGCTCGCGCCGATTCGATCCGGCGATCGACGTAATGGCGACCGTTGAGCGATTCGACGTGTCGTTGTCGGCGGAGACGACCGAGGCGCTGCTGACGGATCTGCCGGCGGCGTTCCGCGGCGGGGCCAACGACGGCCTGCTCGCCGCGCTGGCGCTTGCAGTGGCTGCGTGGCGCGCGCAGAGCGGGCACGGTTCCGATGTCCCGTCGGCATTGATCAACATGGAGGGTCACGGGCGCGAAGAGGACGCCGTACCGGGCGCGGACGTGGGGCGCACCGTCGGCTGGTTCACGAGCATGTACCCGGTGCTGCTCGACCTCACCGGCGTGGACGTCGACGACGCCTACGCGGCCGGGGAAGGCGCGGACGCCGCGGTCAAAGCCGTCAAGGAGCAGCTGCTGGCCGTGCCGGGCCGGGGCGTCGGCTTCGGCATGCTGCGCTACCTCGATGACGACGCGGGCGAGGAGCTGGCGCGGCTCGCGGTGCCGCAGGTGAGCTTCAACTACCTCGGCCGGATGGGCTCGAGTGCAGTGTCGGCGGATCTGTCGGGCGTCGGCTGGCTCCCGGACGGCGAGTCGGCCGCCCTGGGCGGCGCCGCCGACGACGGCATGGCGGCCCCGGCCGTGCTGAGCATCAACGCCGTGACCACGGAGTCGGATGCCGGGCCGGTGTTGCGCGCGAACTTCGCGCATGCGGCCGGGGCGCTCGGCGAGCACGACGCCCGCGCCATCGCCGGGCTGTGGTGCCGGGCCGCCGACGCGCTGGCGCAGCGTGCGCGCGGCGGAAGCGCCGGCGGGCTCACCCCGTCGGACGTGCCGCTCGTGGCGGTCGACCAGCCACGGCTCGAGGTGCTCGAGCGGCAGTACCCGCGCCTGGCCGATGTCTGGTCGCTTGCACCGCTGCAGCTGGGCATGTTCTTCCATGCGCTGCTGGCCGAGCGGGGCCACGACGTCTACACGTCGCAGGTGGTGCTCGAGCTCCAAGGGACGGTCGATGCGTCCGGGTTGCGTGCGGCGGCCGAAGCGCTGGTCGGGCGGCACCCGAATCTGCGCGCGGGCTTCGTCGCCGGCGATTCCGGCGAGGCCGTGCAGGTGATCGTCGACTCGGTCGACCTGCCGTGGGCGGAGATCGATCTGCGATCGGTGGATTCGGACCGACGCGACGAGGAATGCCGCCGGTTGCTGGAGGACAACCGCACGGCCGCGTTCGATATGGCGCGCCCGCCGTTGCTGCGATTCCTGCTGGTCCGCACAGGCGACGAACACTACCGTTTCGCGATCGCCAACCATCACATTCTGCTCGACGGCTGGTCGCTGCCGCTGCTGCTCAAGGACCTGCTGGTGCTCTACGCCGCCGGCGGCGACGCGACAGTGCTCCCGCGGGTGCGGCCGTACCAGGATTACTTGGCGTGGCTCGCCCGGCAGGACGAGCAGGCGTCGATGCGGGCGTGGCGCGAGGCGCTCGACGGGGTCGAGCAGCCGACGCTGATCGCTCCGGACGGCGGCGACGACGGACGCGATCCGCAGGACGTGGCGGTCGATGTGCCCGACACGGTCGCCGATGCCTTGGCCGAGCTGGCACGTGACCGGGGCGTCACGCTCAACACGATCGTGCAGACCGCCTGGGGGTTGCTGCTCGCCAGGATGACCGACAGCTCCGACGTGGTTTTCGGTGCGACGGTGTCCGGACGGCCACCGTCGGTCAACGGCATCGAGTCGATGGTGGGACTGTTCATCAATACCGTGCCGGTACGCGTGCGTCTCGACGAGGTCCGGGGCGAGGCCCTCGTCGACCTGATCGAGCGGGTGCAGGCCCGGCAGGCCGATCTGCTCGATCACCATCACGTGGGGTTGCCGCAGATCCAGCAGGCTGCGGGCGTGGGCGCGCTGTTCGACACGCTGACCGTCTTCGAGTCCTATCCGGTCGACCAGGCGGGGCTCGCCGAGCAGACCGATATCAACGGCATGCGGTTGACGGGCGTGGCGATGCAGGATGCCACCCATTACCCGTTGAGCCTGCTCGCCGAGGCGGATCCGCGCTTGCGGCTGACGGTCAAGCATCTTCCCGGTGCGGTGTCGCCGGATGCCGCCACGGCGATATCCGAGCGGCTCGCGCGCATCCTCGCCACAGTCGCGCACGCACCGCGGACGCGTACGTCGGCAGTGGGGCTGCTCGGTGACGAGGAGCGACGCACCGTCCTCGAGCGGTTCAACCGCACCGAGCGGGACGTGCCGCAGGCGACGCTCGCCGATCTGGTCGATCAGCAGGCGGAGCGGACGCCTGACGCGCCCGCGCTCACGGACGACCACGGATCGGTGTCCTATCGCGATTTCGCGGCACGGGTGCGGCGCTTGGCCCGCCACCTGATCGCCTCAGGCGTCGGCCCGGGCACCACCGTCGCGGTGGGAATGCGCCGCTCGACCCGGATGGTGGTGGCCGTGCACGCGGTGATCGCCGCGGGGGGCGCGTACGTGCCGATGGATCCGGAGCATCCAGCCGACCGCATCGCGCATGTCGTCGCGTCCGCGCGCCCAGTGTGCGTGTTGACGACTTCCGCGGACGCGAGCGTCTTCGAGCAGGCCGGTGCGCAGACCGTACGGCTCGACGAGCTCGAGCTGGGCGGGCTGTCCGCCGATCCGATCCGGCCGGACGAGCGTTCCCGTCCGCTCATGGCGCAGGACGCCGCATACGTGCTGTTCACATCCGGGTCGACGGGGCGTCCGAAGGGCGTCGCGATCGAGCACCGGGCGATCGTCAACCAACTGTCGTGGATGGAAAGCGAGCACGGCTTCTCTGCGGACGACGTGCTGTTGCACAAGACGCCGGCGACCTTCGACGCGTCAGTGTGGGAGCTGCTGCTGCCGCCGGTGGTCGGTGCGCGCTTGGTCGTGCTCGAGCACGACGGGCACCGCGACCCGGCCGGGATGGCGGCCGTGGTGGCCCGTGAATCGGTGACGGCGGTGCAGTTCGTTCCTTCGCTGTTGGCGCTGTTCCTCGACGAGGCCGACGCCGACGCCCTCGCCACGCTCCGGGTGGTCTTCGCCGGCGGCGAGGCACTGACCTCGGCGCTGGTCGAGAGGGTGCGGGCCGTCAGTGCGGCGAGCGTGGTCAACCTGTACGGCCCCACGGAGGTCACGATCAACTCGGTGACCGCGACCGCGCCCGCCGATACGGCGGGCAACACCGCGCCGATCGGCGAGCCGGTGTGGAACACGCGGGCGTACGTGCTCGACGGCCGGCTCGAGCCGGCGCCTATCGGGGCGGTGGGCGAGTTGTATCTCGCCGGTGGGCAATTGGCCCGCGGCTATGCCGCCCGGGCCGATCTGACCGCCGAGCGTTTCGTCGCCGATCCGTTCGCCGGGGCGGGTGCGCGAATGTACCGCACCGGGGACCTGGTGCGGTGGACCCGTGCCGGATCGTTGGAGTACCTCGGGCGTGCCGATTTCCAGGTCAAGGTGCGCGGTCAGCGCGTCGAGCTCGGTGAGATCGAGGCCGTGCTCGCCTCGCACCCGCGCGTGGGCCAAGCGGCGGCCGTCGCCCACGAGGGCGGCGGCTCGGACGGTGCCGAGGGCGCCGCCGCCACACGGCTGGTCGCATACGTGTCCGTCGGCGACGCAACTGTGGACGAGCGGGAGCTGCGGGAATTCGCGGCGCGCGAGCTGCCGGAATACATGGTCCCCGCGCTGGTGATGACGCTGCCGTACCTTCCGCTGAACACCAGCGGCAAGGTCGACCGGCGTGCGCTGCCCAAACCCGTGTTCGCTGCGGGCGCGGAGTACCGGGCGCCGTCCACCGACACCGAGCGCGCGATCGCGGCCGTGTTCGCAGAGGTTCTCGGCACAGACGAGATCGGTGTCGACGATTCCTTCTTCGACCTCGGCGGCGACAGCATCGTGTCGATCCGGCTCGTCTCGCGGGCGCGTGCTGCGGGCGTGCACTTCACTGCGCGCGACGTGTTCGAGCGCAGGACCGTCGCGGGTCTCGCCTCCGTGGCGGCTGCAACCAGTCGGGATATCGGTGTCGCCGAAGAATTGCCCGGCGGCGGAGTCGGCGCGGCTCCGCTGGTGCCCGTGGTGGCGAAGATGGTCGAGCGGGGCGGCGACTTCGATCGTTTCACCATGCCGATGGTGCTCACGCTTCCGGCAGGGATCAGCGAGACGCACGTGGTCGAGACCCTGCAGGCCGTGGTCGACACGCACGACATGCTGCGCGCGGTACTCCTCGATGAGGACGGCGACCCCTCCCTGTACGTGCGGCCCGTCGGGGGGCTCGATGTCCGGGATGTCCTCCGCAAGGTCGAGTTGACCGGTAGGCAGTATCCGGGCAGCGCCGGTTACGCACGGGTGGCCGGGGATGAGTTCACACGCGCACTGAACCGGTTGGACACGGCTGCTGGAACGCTGCTGCAGTGCGTGTGGTTGGTGCCCGACGACCCGGAAACGGCGGGCCGGCTCGTCATCGTCCCGCACCATCTACTCGTCGATTCCGTATCGTGGCGGATCCTTGTTCAGGATTTCGCCATAGCAGGCGCGCAGGTCGCGCACGGGCAGGCGGCGGAGTTGCAGCCGGTCGGCACCTCGATGCGCGCCTGGTCGCACCGGCTCGTCGAGGCGGCGCAGGACCCGGAGCGCGAACGGGAACTGGAGTTCTGGCGTCGCACCCTCGCGGGCGCGGATCCCTTGCTGGGTCGGCGGCCGTTGGATCTGAGCCGCGACCTGGTCGAATCGTTGCAGCGTACTGAAGTGCGCCTGAGTACTGCTGTCACTCGCGGGCTGCTCGATTCGGCGCGGAACGTGTTCGGGACCGACCCGGGGCGGCTGGCGACGGCCGCACTGTCTGCTGCGCTTGTGCAGTGGCGTCGCCACCGCGGTATAGAAGAACCTTCCGCATTGATGACGCTGGAGGGGCATGGGCGTGACGAGGCGGCTGTGCCGGGTGCGGATCTGTCCCGAACGGTCGGATGGTTCACGGCGATGTACCCGGCCCGCGTCGACCTGTCCGAGGTGGACGTGGACGAGGTCTTCTCCGGCAGTACGGGACGCAAGGCCGACGCCACGGTGAAGTTGGTCGAGAAGACCGCCGAGCAACTCGAGTGTGTGCCGGGGTCAGGTATCGGGTATGGGCTTTTGCGGTATCTCAACCCCCGCACGGCTCCGGAGCTTCAGCAGCATGGTGAGCCTCAGGTGGTTTTCAACTACATCGGCAGCGTGGAATCCTCGGAGATTCCAGAGGAGGTGCGCGGCCTGGGCTGGCTTCCGGATTTCGAGGACAACGATCTCGGGGTGGACAACCCCAGCCGGATGCCGGCGCAGGCGGTAGTGGACATCCAGTCGATGATCGCCGAAACCGCGGAGGGTCCCGAGTACCTCGCTTACGTGTCGGTGGCCCCCGGGGTACTCGATGAGAGCGAGGCCGGTGAGCTGCTCGGCCTGTGGCAGCAGGCGCTTTCGGCGATCGCGGAGGCCGGCGCCCGGTGAATGCGGAGCGGGCGGACGTCCCGGACGGTGTGGTCGGCTCCGGCGCGCGCAAGGTGTGGGCTGCGCGGTGGCCGAGCGTGCCGATGCGTCTGTCCACCTGGTGGCTGCGGCGAGCCGACCGGGCATTGACCCTGGATGAGGCGTTGCGCAGGCGCGACGAGGCGCAGGCCAGGGGAGGCGCGCCACCGCCGCGCTCGACGCTTCGGCGCTGCCGCGTGGACATGGAGCAATGGGGCGGGCTTCCCGTGTACACCGTGACGGTGCGGGGGCGCACGTCCCCTGCGCGGACGGTGATTTTCCTGCATGGCGGCGGATTCACCACGCCGCTGCAGCCGCAGCAGTGGATGCTGGTGTCCGCGCTGGCGCGCAACGGGGACGTTCGGGTGCTGGTGCCTACGTACACGCTTGCTCCGAGTGGTACGCATCCGGAGGCACTGGAGCGGATGCTGCAGTTGTACCGACGCGTGCTCGAGGACTGCGACGCGGCGGATGTGGTGCTGGCGGGGGAATCGTCGGGCGGGGGCATGGCCTACGCCCTGGCGCAAGCGATCCGCGACGGTGGGATCGCCGCGCCCGCGAACCTGCTGCTGTTCTCCCCGTGGCTGGATCTCGAGCTGGACAACCCCGAGATCAAGGACGTGGCCGGCAAGGATCCGATTCTGGACGTGGAAGTGCTGCGCCACCTGGGGCGCGAGTGGACGGCCTCTGCGGGGCGGTGCGGGGTGGGGGCGAGTCCTATCGACGGAGACTTGCTGGGGCTCCCTCCCGTCGACGTGTTCATCGGTACGCACGAGGTGTTCATCGCGGACTGCCGGCGTCTGAGCGAACTGGCACGGCGGCTGGACGTCGACGTGCGCGTGCATGAATACCGCGGTGGGTTCCATACGTTCATGTACTTGTCGTGGCTGCCGGAGACCTGGCACGTCATGCACATCGTGCGCCGGAGGCTGCGCCGGGCGCAGTGATCTGGCGGGGTCTCAGCCCGGGACTCTGCCGGCGTGGGTGTAGCCGCCGTGGACGCCGAGCACGGCACGCCCGGACGGGTCCGCGGCGTCGGCAAAGGCCGGATCCCACGCCAGCGCCTCCGGGGTGGAGCAGGCGATGGACTCGCCGCCCGGCACCGTGCGGGCGCAGGCGGCGCCCGGAAAATGTCGCTCGAAGATCTCGCGGTACAGATACGCCTCTTTCGACCGCGGCGGGTTGTGGGGGAACCGCGTTGCCGCGGCGGCGAAGTCGGCATCGGAGACCGCTTTCTCCGCGTGGTCCTTGAGTCCGTCGATCCAGCCGTATCCGACCCCGTCGGAGAACTGCTCCTTCTGCCGCCACAGGATGGAGTCCGGCAGCGCGCCGTCGAAAGCCTCACGCAAGGCGTGTTTCTCCATGCGCCCGTCGGCGATGGTCTTGCGGGAAGGATCCATACTCATCGCCGTGTCGAGGAACTCGAGGTCCAGAAACGGCACGCGTGCTTCGACACCCCAGGCCATCATCGCCTTGTTCGCGCGGAGGCAGTCGTAATTGTGCAGGGCGTCGAGCTTGCGGACGGTCTCCTCGTGGAACTCGCGTGTGGACGGCGCCTTGTGGAAGTACAGGTAGCCGCCGAAGATCTCGTCCGAGCCCTCTCCGGAGAGAACCATCTTCACGCCCATCGCCTTGATGCGGCGGGCCAGAAGGAACATGGGGGTCGATGCGCGGATGGTCGTCACATCGTAGGTCTCTATGTGTCGGATCACTTCCGGCAGTGCGTCGAGCCCTTCGTCGAAGGTGTAGGTGAATTCGTGATGTTCGGTGTCGATCGCCTCGGCCGCGACGCGGGCGGCGGCGAGGTCCGGCGACCCGGTGAGCCCGATGGCGAAAGAATGCAGTCGCGGCCACCAGGCGCGGCTGCGGTCGTCATCCTCGATGCGGTCGCGAGCGAACTTGGCCGCACACGCGGCCACGAGTGAGGAGTCGAGCCCGCCGGAGAGGAGGACCCCGTAGGGGACGTCCGTCATGAGCTGGCGGTGCACGGCGGCTTCGAAGCCCGAGCGCAGATCCGTCGGCACGGTATCCGAGCCCGCGACGGCGTCGTAATCGCGCCATTCCGGTGCGTAGAACCGGACCAGGCCGATCTCACTGTCGTAGACGTGCCCCGGTGGGAAGACCTCCACGTCGTCGCAAACGCCTACCAGCGCCTTCATCTCCGAGGCGGTCCAGAGACGGCCCACGGAGTCGCGCCCCCAATACAGCGGGCAGACGCCCATTGGATCGCGGGCGATCAGCGCGCGTCCGGCCTCGGAATCCCAGAGGGCGAACGCGAAGAGGCCGTTGAGCCGGCCGACGAAAGACGTGTCGCGGCACGCAGCGTAGAGAGCATTGATCACCTCGCTGTCCGATGCGGTGGTGAACTCGTAGTCCAGGCGCTCACGCAGCGAGCGGTGGTTGTAGATTTCGCCGTTGACGGCGAGCGTCAGTGTGCCGTCGCGCGAGGTCATGGGCTGTGCGCCGCTGCCGGGATCGACGATGGCGAGGCGCTCGTGCGCAAGCACCGCTCCGTCGCGTACGGCGACGCCGCTCCAGTCGGGGCCGCGATGCCGCTGCCTGCTCGACATTCCGACGGCGCGTTGGCGCAGTGCGGCCAGGTCGTCTCCGGTGGGCAGGTCGAAACAGCCGAGAATCGCGCACACGGCGAGGGCTCCTCTCCAGAAGGTGGGCGGTACGCGCGTCGGCGATCCCGTTCACTGAACAGGTCTCATGGTAAACGCCGTTCGCATCGCAGGCCCATCCTGCGCGCGGCCGTACGGGTGGCTCCCGGTCCGGACCAGAGGGGCTGTCGCTCGCGGGGGGCGTCGGGATGTGCGGTGCTCAGCCGGCGCAGGGGGCTTCGTAGGTCTGCGCGTAGGCCGGATCGAGCGCGGACTGGACCAGATAGACCGAGCGGGGGTTGCTCACCAGCTGTTCGTGACTTGTCGTGTTCTCTTTGCAGCCGTTCTGGACCCAGACGTTGTCCACGGTGGCACCGGGCCCCGCGGTGAGGAACGTGTTCGAGGGGGGAGTCGAGATGCGGTCGCTGTGCGAGGCGATCACCGTGTAGTGCACGCCGGGCACGGTGTCTCCGCCGGCGTTGAGGCGATCGAGGAATTCGCTGCCGACCATCTGCTCCGCGTAGGAGGGGCCCACGGTACGGGCGAGGATTTTCTGCACAGGGACGCCGACGCGCGTGAGCGCGCGGGAGATCGCGACGACGTCGCCGAACGTGGAGCCATGGTTGGTAGCACCCAGGGTGACCAGGTTGCGCACCTTGTTGTCCGCGGGGGCGTCGGGATCCGCGCCGCCGTGGAACCGCAGGTACTGGCGTGCGACCAGCCCGCCTTGGGAATGCCCGACCATATCGACTTGACGGGCCCCGGTCTCCTGCAGGACCCGGTCGACGAATGCGGACAGCTGGGCCGCGGACCAGTCGATGTTCGCCCCGCCGCCGAGACCCAGCAGGTTGCCGTCGAGGGCATTGCCGTCATTGCCGTAATCGGGTGCGAAGACGCAATATCCCTCGTCGGCGAGTTGCGGCCCGAGCGTCGACCACGTGGTCTCGGCGTCCGACCAGGTGCCGTGCACGAGGATCACGGGACGCGGGTGCTCGGCCGACGGGACGCATCCCCAATCATTGACGCGGGGCAGCGCTTGGGAGGCGGAAGCCGGGATGAGCGGTATGGCCTGCGCCGCGCCGGCCGTGAGGATAGCGGGGGCGCCGACGAGGGTGAGAGCGGACGCGAGCGCGGCCATGGTCGTGCGAATACCGGTCATGCTGGCCTCTCCCGGGGCTGTTGTATGCGGGCGTCTGCGGGGCGTGCCCGTCGGTGGGCACGCGGATTGCGGCGGTGGAGGTCTGCGCGCAAGGTGCCGATGGACCCCTGCCCTCGAGCAGTGGCCGATCATGCGCCGGAACGCACATTACCCTGTTGCTCAAGTTTCTGCTGTGGCGCCTGTGGTTTGGGCTCAGGCCGGGTGACGGCGCTGCGGGTGATGCGTATCGTTGGCGATGCGATGTCGATCGACGTGAGGATGTGGTCCGGCATGGGTGCATGGCAACGCGCGGCGTTCGAGTTCGCCGTCGATGGTGCCGTTGCGGCGGCCTCTGCAGTGCGGCGCCGGAATCACGATCCATTTCCACCGTCGCCCATCGACGGTGTCAACGACTGGACGGCTCCGCTCTCGGCGCAGCGTCCGCGCCCGGTGGTGCTGGTGCACGGCACCGGCGTCGGTGTGCGGGATACGTGGGATGTGATCGCAGCCGCCCTCGTGGCCGACGGATATCGGGTCTTCGCGGTCGAGCATGGTCGGCGGCGCGGTCTGTTCGATGGGAACCTGACCGATCGACCGGGGGGCGGGGATATCGCGGATTCGGCGATCGAGTTGTCCGGGTTCGTCGAGAGCGTCAGGCGCGCGACGGGCGCGGAGCGTGTCGACATCGTCGCCCACTCGATGGGCGGGGTGGTAGCGCGCCAATACCTGCGGTTCTCCGGCGGGGCCGACCCGGCCGCGCCGGAGAACAACAAGGTCGGCCGGCTCGTCATGCTCGGTGCGACGAACCACGGCATCACATTCGGGACGATGCAGCTGATCGGCATGGCCGCGGAGAGGCTGGGTCTTCCGCTGGGCGCTCTCAGTGATGCCGCGTTGGGGCGGTCGCTGGCCCAGCAGATGGTGGGGTCGTCCTTCCTCGACCGCCTCAACGAAGGCGGCGACACCGTCCCCGGGGTGCAGTACACGGTGGTCGCCAGCAGGGATGATCAGGTTTCCACCCCGCCGGAGCGCACGTTCCTCGCCGCGGGGGAGGGGGCGCGAGTGCGCAATATCTGGGTGCAGGACATCGATCCGTCCGCTCAGGTCGACCACATGCAGCTGTGCACGCATGAGGTCGCGGTTGACATCGTCCGTGAGGCGCTCGGAAGTGCGGCCGTCGGCGCCGTCGGGGCGCTGGAGACACGCACGGAATCGTGCGGGTGAGCGCGAAAGATTACGCGGAGTCGGCGGAGTCCAGCCGACGTTCAGCCTTGCCTCTGGTGAGGTTTTCATCGGGCCCGTCAGGCCGGAGCGCGGGGTGATGCACCGTGCCATCGCGGTGGACGCCGGGGCTGTAGCGGTGGATCAGCTTCGCAGCCTTCGACGGTTGAAGGTTCGCCCGGGTGACGTCGCCGTCGTAATGGGCGACCACGCGCGGGTCCATCAGTACGCGCCATAGCGGTGTCACCAATGCCGTGAGCACCATCAGTGCGTACCCGGCGGGCAGTTGCGGGGCCTCTTTGCAGCTGCGCAGGGCTTGATAACGCCGGCTGCCATGCGCATGGTGATCCGAGTGCCGTTGGAGGTTGAGCAGCAGTACATTGCTGCCCGGGTGATCGCCGTTCCAGCTGTGCTCCGGGCGGACGCGCCCGAGTCTGCCGTCCGGCTCCCGTGCGCGCAGCAGACCGTAGTGCTCGATGTAGTTGACCGCCTCGAGCACGAGCATCCCGATCACGGCCTGCAGCGCGAGCCATGGTGCCACCTCCCAGCCGAATGCGCCGATGACGGCGGCGAACAGGACCACACTGATCGTCCATGATTGGAGGATGTCGTTGCTCGGGTGCCAGAATCCGTGGCCCTGGCGGCGGAGGCGTCCGGCCTGCGAGCGCACGCCGGACAGGAACCCTCCGACCAGTGCGCGGGGGTAGAAGACCCACAGGGACTCCCCGAGCCGGGCGCTCGCCGGATCGGCAGGCGTGGCGACGCGGACGTGATGCCCCACATTGTGTTCGACGAAGAAGTGGCCGTAGAACGACGGAGCCAGAGCCAGCTTGGCGAACGACTTCTCCGACCGTGTGTTTTTGTGGCCCAGTTCGTGTGCAGCGTTGATGCCGACGGCTGCGCTGATGCCCATGGTGATCGCCAGGCCGCCGCGTTCGCCGGTGGTCATCGGCTCATTCGCCAGGCACCAGGCGCCGAAGACGAACCCTGCGTACTGCACGGGCACGAACAGGTACGTGCACCATCGGTAGTACCGGTCGGCGGCGAGTGCACGCACGGCGCCGTCCGGTGGGCTGGAGCGGTCGGGACCGCACACCACGTCGATCAGGGGCACGGCGACGAGTACGAGATAGGCGCCGAACCCCCACAACAACCCGGATACGTGATGCGCAAGCAGCCACGCGAAAAACGGACCGGCCGGCGCGACCAGCGACAGCGGCCACAGATAACGCTTAGAATCCCGCCATGGACGGTCTTTGCTCATGACCGGCCTCCCCAAACCGCTGCTCCTGGTGTGAAGCCATCGCCAGTCTATCGCCTTTCCGTGCCCTCCGCGTCCCTGCAGCCCGTGCGTCGGTGCGGATGCTCCCGCCCGGGAGAACGTGTCATGCGGTTGAAAACTGAATCCGACCTGTTTCAGACGTATAGTACCAACGCGGACGCCCTGCTTGGGGTGTCTGTGGCCTTCGTAACTTGGGTGCGTGGAGTCGGGTGAGATGGCGTGCGACGCCGAGCCGGGCCGCCGAGCGCTGGTTGCCGACACTTGATCGGTTACGGTACCGAGGGTGCTTCGGACACGCGTCCAGTCATCGTTGTGTGAACCCGCTGACTGGCACGGGGTGTGCTGTGAGTCGGAAGGGAGGGGCCGTGGCGGGATCGCTGTGGAGGGCGCGTGCACATCGCCTTGGCGCGAAGGAGTCGCCCGGCCCGCCGGTGCAGGTCCGCTTCGCTGATTCGGACGAGGTTGCACGGTGGGATGACCTACTATTGGCCGCGCCGGATGAAGGCAACGCATACCGGGGCAGCGTCAACATCGCATGCATGGCGTTGCAGGGGTATCAGGCGGTCCGTCTCATCGTCGGCGGACACGCTGTGACGGGGTTCCGCGTCGACGTACGGCCGCTCGGTGCGATGTGGATGCTCATAGGCCCACCCGCGTCGGATGCGGTGGAGCTGGTCGATGCGGCGTGTGCGATTGCTGATTTCGCGGCCGAGCACGGGGTCTCGGCGGTTCGGGTCCGCCCCCAGCTGCGCGAGGATGAAGGAGCCGCCCGATTCCTGCGTGACAGCGGTCTGGTGCGGGTGCCGTCGTGGCTGTCGGACCATATCGCCGTGGTGGATCTCTCCGGCACACAGCAGCAGGTCTATGCGCGGTTCAAAAAGCAGACGCGGCATGCGCTGCGCCGTTCGGTGCGCGAGGGCGTGCAGGTGCGCCGGGTCGAGCCGACGTCCGAGAACTGCGTGACGATGAACCGCCTGGTCGAGCAGACGCGGCATGAACGTTTCAGCACACCGCCGGACCATGTGCTGACCGATATCTACCGCACACTCTCGGCGGACGGTGCAGGGCAGATGTTCATGGCGTGGCATGGGGGGCGGGTCGTGGCGGCCGCTTTCGCGGTCGTATTCGGCGAGAACGCCATGTGCATGGTGGGGGGATCGGTCCGCAAGGCGCCGGGGGACGCGGAGCATCCGGGGCTGGGCACGTCCGGAGCCGGATACGCACTGCAGTGGGAGTGCATGAAGTGGGCGCATGAGAGGGGCTGTACGCGGTACGACATGGACGTCACACCATCCACCGCACACATTCACGATCCGACGCACCCGTTCCACCGGATCGGCAAGTTCAAGAAATCCTTCAGCCGGGAGATCACAGACTACCTCGGCTGCTACCAGGTGTCCGGACGCCCCCTGTCCGGATGGATGATCCGCATGGCGGAACGATTTACGCAGCGCATAGCAGCCCGCCGCGCACGTCAACGCGGCCGGCGGCCGAATCCGGACTTCGTGTGGCTGAGATGACACTGACGATCGCCGGAGACTAACGGCACGCAGGTGTCGTCGTGCATCGCCTGCTCGCCCGTATGCGCGGAGTGCGTCGCTCACGCTTACAGTGTCGGAAGAAGCTGTACGCACATACGGCGTGACCACCCCGGGCTGAGTTCACCGGGTGTTTGCACGCCGAGTTAGGACGAACCCATGTCCTCCACACTCGCCGTCCGCGTGAACCCGCCTTCGGGGAACGAGGTATCGGCACGTTTCTCAGTAGGTAAGAAGAGCTTCACGGTTCGCACGTCGGCGAACGTCTCACTCGCCTCCGGCGCGACGCCGTGGCTTGCGCCGGGGCTGTTGGCGGCGATGCGCCAGAATGCCGCTCTGGACATCGACGGGCCCCTGGACTCAGTGGCGCTCACCGGTGCCGAGGAGGTCCAGCGGATCATGAGCGACTGGTATCCGGCACAGATGCACGCCACTGCCATTCTGCAACAAGAAACCACGAATGAGACCCTCGCCGGTGGCAGAGGGGTCGGATGCTTCTTCTCAGGCGGGGTCGATTCGTTCTATTCCACCGTCAAACACATCGACGAGATCACGCACCTCATATTCATCCACGGGTTCGATATTCCGCTGGACAATGAAGACTTGGCCGAGCGCACGCTGCGCACCCTCCGCAAGGCGGCTGAGGATCTGGGAAAACCCCTCATTGAGGTCCGAACGAATCTGCGGCAGGTTCATGCGCTGCTGGGGCTTGATTGGGAATCGCATTCGCACGGGTCGCTCCTCGCGCATGTCGCGCTTCTGCTAACGGACCATATTGGCAAGTTGTATCTTCCGTCGAACCGCATCGAGGGCGAGCTGGAGCCGTATGCCACGCACCCGGATCTCGACAAGCATTGGGGGTCCCGCGGTCTCGAGATCGAGCACGATGGCAACGAGGCGAACAGGCCGATGAAGGTCGCGGCGTTCGCCGACAGCGAGCCGGCGATGAACAACCTCCGAGTCTGCTGGTGGAACAAAGACAATGATTACAACTGCGGGCACTGTGAGAAGTGCATTCGCACGATGATGAACATCAAGATTGCGGGTGCAGAGGGAAAGTGCGCAACCCTGCCTGCTGATATTCCATATGATGTGTACAACCGGATGTATATCAATAAGCCGGGAAAGCACGGTGCAGTGGAGAATCTGAAGGCGATGGACGATTTCGGATACCGGGACGCCGAGATGGAACGTGCGTTACGCGACGCGATCGACAGGCCCACGTGGCAGAACCAGATCTTCCATGCTCGCCAGTTGGCCGGCTTGGCACCTCAGTTCGCCGGCTTTCTTTGGAAAATGGGCACCGGGCAGCTGTCACAAAAGTAGATGGTTGAGCCTGAGCGCCCGGCCTGGCCCGCTTGCTGCTGTGTGGCTTGCGGCAGGCCGGGCGCGATGGGATCAATCGGTATCGCCCCTTCGGGCAATGATGGCTTGGTAGGCCTTCTCCCGTAGCGTCAGCCCCAGGACTTTGACCACGGTAAAGATGTACCACGAGCGTGCCGTCGCCTTCTGCAGAGCCGAGCGGTGCAGCGCCGATTCGAGCGCGCTCTCGAGTTCGGGATCGTCGCGGTCGGAATTTTGTAGTGCTCCGAGGTTCTCCTTAAGGAAATATACGGTGCTTGGGTCATCGGCGGGGATTCTTGTTAGCGCTCGTATTGGGTTAATCGGGGGCAGGGCGGTACAGAGTGGTAGAGCACCTGCAATCCGTAAATTGATCGCTGTACGAACGCATTTCTCGCATTCTCCGCAGTTGAGTCGGTCGGCGCGGTTCCAGAAGCACACCCGAATGCTCTCCATGGCCGCTGGGCTGCTCTTTACGGTCTCAGCCTTCTGTACGCGGTCTGCCTCAAGGCCATCATGAATTATCTGGACCGCGCCACTGGACCACAAATAATCCAACTCGTGATGCGTTGCTCGCGGGGGCGCGTCTCCGCAGTGTGCGGAAGCAGGTATGTATACCGTGTGCAGATGCTCCGAAAGCAACAGCGCGACGTGCGCGAGCCCGTAGCCGACATCCCATCGACCGAGGCGATGAAACTTCGTTCTTAAATCCGTACGCACTTCGATCAGCTGCTTTCCCATGGTAGCGGCAGCGTGTCGTATCTCGAATATTGTCTTATCGTAATGCCGTTTGCTGTGGCTGTTCAGGAATATGTCAAAACCGTGAACAAATATCAGATGCGTAATCGCCGGACTATTTTTGACCGCTGAATAAAATGAGTCGAGTCCGCCACTGAAAAAACAGCCGACTCCACGATCGTGTCCCGGGGTTGGAGTCGCCGTAGATGCCGAATCTACATCCACAGTCTGCATGGAGTGAGGCCACCATGAATTGATAACATGTTGCGCGTCCTTTGCGTTCCGCCAGATCTGCTCATCTAATGGCCCGGAAACATATAGGGGAGTGCAGGTCTTCATAGATAGAAAAATCGCAGGAGGCAGCCAAGCTGTCGCATCGCCGGCGAGCTCGACGTTTGCAGAAACGTTGACGGTGAACTCTCCGTCGGGGCAGTCGAAGTGAGCGGCAGCAGAGCCAGACTGGCATTCCAGGGGGGTGACTATCGTGCGCTGGTTCATTGCTTCTCCGTGTGATGTATTATTGGACTTTGCCTAGCCGTTGATGAAGACCTGAAAGGCTGCCCCGTGATTTTTGCCCGATTAGAATGCAGGTCATTTTCGCGTAAATATAGTTCGACCATAGAAGTGCCCGTGCCTTTTGACTTGTGGATCGACTGCTTGCCGTCACAAGAGCGTTTAAGAGATCGGGATCTGCGCGATCGGACTGTTCCAGGGCGCGAATGTTCTCTGCCAGGAAGTATTTTTCGTTGTCGCGTTTGAATTCTACGCGAGAAATCGATTTTATCAAATCCGTTGTCGGGATAGCCGTAAACTTGTCGGAAGCGCCGGCTATTCGCATATTCACAGCCGTGCGAACACATTTTTCGCACTCGCCGCAATTCTGAATGTCGCTGCGATTCCAGAAGCAAACTCTCAAATGTTTGAGCGCGGTGCGGCTCGTAGACGCGCGTAATGCCTTTTCTGCGCGGTTTGCTTCGATTCCATCGTATACAAAGCTCAAAGACGTGCTTGACCAAAGTGGGTCAAGATCTGGATGCGAACCATGGGGGACGATATTATCTACGTAATGTGATGCCGGTATTATTGCGCTGTTCAGGTGGTCGGACAGAAGTAGTGCCACATGCGCCATGGCGGCGCCATGTGCCAACATCCAATCGCGACCGTGCCCAACCGTGTGGACGATATTTGTCCTGACTTCGATCAGGGTCTTACCCATTTCCTCCGCTGTAGCGCGCATGGCGTCCAATGCGGAATTGTAATGTTCTGTACTGTTTAGGAAAATATCAAATCCGTGCACGAAGATTAGGTGCGTAATCTTTGGCGCGTTTGTTATTGCCGAATAGAAGGAATCGAGTCCTCCGCTGAAAAAGCAGCCGATCCCGCGGCTGCTTTTGGGGGACGGCGTATTGGCTGTTGCGTCGATATTAATTTCATGCAATTCCTCTGGCCACCAACTGTGGAGTAGCTGTTGTGCTTCGTTGGCGCCCTTGAGTGTTTTAGGGTCGACAGTCGAGTCAATGTGCAGCGGAAGATCTTTTTTCATCGCCATGATCGTGGCCGGGGGCAGCCATGCGGTCGCAGTGTTGCGAAGCGTGACGTTTGCGCTCGTCTCGATCGTGTAGATCTTATCGCCCCACGAAAATTCTGCCGCAGCCTCGTGATCGGGACGGTCTAAAACATTGACGGTGAAGGTCTCTGCGGTCATTGGTGACTCCGTGTTGACGGTATGAGCAGGAGGGCGATTGTATCGAGGTGGATCGGTCAGGAACCGACGTGCGTCAACGCCCGAGTTGTCTCTTCGTAGGCGTATTGGAGAGAGGACTTGTAGGCGGCAGCGTCGGGCACGGCGTCGCGGTCGGCGACGAAACATATGGTGAGGGAGTCGCCGATTGTGTAGATCCCGTGGCTAAGGGCGGTGTTCGAATCCAACGCCGGCAGTCCATAGCTCGACACGACCCGGCCGCCGTCGAGGGTCAAATCATCGGCACCGCGCCGCACGTTTGTGATCATCGTATTCGATAAGCCTACTTGCGTTCCGATGTCCGGCCAGTGTCGATTTATCAGCGAAGTGACCGCCAGCATGGTGGACGGGAGGTATTGCAGTAGCGATCGTGAGCGCTGAACCGCCGCATTGAGGTCCCGGCACTTGTCAGTGCGGACACTGTTGCTGATGGCGATGCAACGCCGATGCAGATCGGGTTCGTCGTTATGGAGATCGACGACGAGCGCGTCGAACTGGTTGGCCGAGGCCTTGTCGATCTTCCCGCGGGTAGACATGGGTACCAGTGCGGCGAGGTTCGAAGGAATCGGTTCGCCGTGATCGGAGAGATACAGCTCCATCGCGCGCGAGATCATGGTCAGCAGAAAATCGTTGACGGTGACGTCCGGTACCGCCGCCTTTGCTGCGCGGATCTGGAGTACGGAGACGGAGAGCGCGTCGAACATGCGGGTGGGCCGAGGCTTGTGGTTGAAGCGTGTGCGCGGGCGTTTGTGCTGGGGGAGGGTGATTGCCCCCTCGGCATCGAGGCGTGCAACAGTGCGTGATGCCGCGGCGATGTCTTTCGCCCCGCGGGCCAGTCGTGCCAATTGCTCCGGCTGACGGCGCAGTGCGGACCGCAGGAGGTGACGGCGTGAAGCGTTAGTGCTGGAAGAGTCAGTGCGAGGTGCGTCCCCCGCTCCGTCCGGGCCGGCTGTTCCCAACAAGTCGCGTAGCACTGAGACACTGAACAAGCCGTCGCCCAGCGCGTGATGCATCTTCAGCGTGATGGCGGTGGCATACTCCGCGCCGTCGATGTTGTGAAGTCCCGTATCCACATGGAGCTCCCATGGCGGGGCGTCGAGGTCCAATTGCGTGGTGGCAAGGCGTTCGAGACGGTGACGCAGATACTCCCAGTCTGCGCCGCCCGCATTGCGCGCGTGGATGTGCCGCGCCGGCCGGAAGGATTGGTCTTCGATCCAGTACGGGTAGTCCAGGTCAAACGGGACGCGGCGGAGCCGGCGACGTAGCTGCGGCATGATCGCCGCCCGGTGTGCGAGGCGGGCCGTCAGCGCACGTGTCGCCGCTGCGTCGTCCGTCTCTGCCCGCGCGGACTCGAATACGAACACGGCGACGATCTGCAGCGGTAGAGCCCCGTGCTCCAGGTGGACGTACGCGGCATCGGTGGGGTCGAGTTGCTGCACGCGCTACTCCTGATGTTGTGCATAAAAACCGTCAAGGCTGCGGCCGTGCGGCACGCTGTGGAGCCTGCCGCGCCCCAGGTTCGCTATGTTACATCTATGGGAGTATGGGGGCTCTTCGAGGTTGAGCGGGCTATCAGTATTAGAACTGGTGTGCGGCAGCCCGCTGTCGACGGGTGCAGTGGAATCGTATCCGGCGGCGGGAGTTCTCCGTGTTCCGGAAGCCGCAAGCAGACCGCTTGACGGCCTTGACCAGCCTGTTTTCGAGTTTCAGGTACTTCCTCGTCATCGCCGTTCATCTCCTCAAAGGCGATACCTCCACGATACGAGGGGAGACCCACTGCTGCGCTACGGCCGACTCATCGAACGCATCAACGCACGCAGAATGTTGAAGAGACGTTAAATCGGGCGGACCGGCTGTTGCAGATCATTCTCATCGACGCCCGACCTCACACATTCAGCCCGAAATCCCCCGCCAATGGAACTGTTTACCCGCCCGGCTGCGCGGCGCGGCGGTAACCGCGGATGGCAGGGAACGTGAAGAGTAAAATCAGCGCGCCCGCCCAGCCCAGCGCGTACCAGAAGTTGTTGCCCATCTCGGTGCCCAGGGCAAGGGAGCGCATCGCTTCGACCGCACAGCTCATCGGCTGGTATTCCACGACCGTCTGCAACCACTGCGGATAGGCCACGAGCGGCACGAATCCAGTGTTGAAGAACATCAGTAGCGATGTGACCAGCGAGATGAATTCGATCAGCTTCGCGCGACCGCCGTACACGGCCGCGGCCGTGACCGCGACCGCGAACCCTATCCCGTATAGCAGCGGGACGAAGAACATTCCTATCGCTGCGCCCACACCGTTCTGGAACCGGAATCCCAGGCCGAACCCCACGGCGATGATCACGGCGGTGGTGATCAGGATCCGGCAGGTCTCCGCAAGCAGGCGGCCCACGAGGCTGGCGGCGCGGTGCACGGGCAGCACCCAGAACCGTGAAAGCAGACCTTCGCGCCTCTCGAGCTGCAGGCCCATCGCGCCCGCCATGGAGCCGACCATGGAAGCGACCAGCGCCATCATCGCCACCTGGCCGTAGATCGCAGACTGCCCGGTGGCGTCCCCGATCGAATCGCCCAGCACGATCTTGAACATCACCAGCATGAGGCCCGGATACAACAGCACCTGGACTGTGGTGAGCGGATCGCGGGACCACCGGATCAGCAGCCGCTGCGCGTGCAGCAGGCTGTGCAGTGCCAAGGCCTTCATCGAACGCTCGGAACGTGCGTGGGCGGGCTCGATGAACGTCAGTACGCGTTCGCGCGCACCGGAGGCGTCGTCTGCAGCCGGGCGCGCCGGTGGTTCGGGCCCGTTGCCGGTCGGCACAACCGCAGGCGCAGCCGGACCGGTGGCGGCGTGGCGGGCGCGCCTGTTCACCATGACGGGTTCCGTGCTCACTGTCGCCTCCCGTTCGCCCAGATCGTGATGGGGGCGAAGACCAGCAGGGCCCCGAACGACCATGCCAAGGCCGGCCAAAGAGTGGGCCAGTCCACGCCGTCGGAGGTCATATCGCGCATGGCTGTCGCGATCACGGAGATCGGCTGGTTGCGTACAAAGGGCTGTATCCATTCAGGGAAGCCGGTGATGGGGACGAACCCCGTCGAGAGCATGCCCAGGATCAGTTGGGGCAGCGTCAGGGCCTGTGTGGTGGCCTCTGGGGTCTTCGACAACGTGCCGATAGCGTCCCCGCCCATTGTCAGTGCGAAACCCACCAGCAGTGCCAGCGCGCAGAAGCCGACGGAGTTGGTCCATCCCAGGTGGAACCGGAATCCGATGACGTATCCGCACGCAATGGCGACCGATAACGAGACCACCAGGCGGAACAGGTTCGCCGACATGCGAGCGGCCAGTGGTACGCCGGAACGGATCGGCATCGTCTTGAACCGGTCGGTGATTCCCTCGGTGCGGTCCAACGCGGCATTCATCGCAGCAGACAGTGCGGTGAACGACAGTGCCTGCAGCGCGATGATAGGCATGAGGAACTGGGCGTAATCGACGCCCTGGAAACTCATGACGAACTTCAGCGGCAAGTAGAAGCCGACAGTGAAGACGATGGGACTGATGATCGCCGAAATGATCTCGCCGTTGCGCAGTGCAGGTTTGATCAGCCGCAAGCTCAGTGCCCACCACTGCTGCAGGGAGTCGGGGGTGGGCCGCCGGCGACGGCCCACGTAACCGCGGTCGATGCTGCGCGGCGGATCGGTGGGGGCGACGATCGTCATGATGCCGCCTCGCCGCCGAGGCCCGTAGCGTCGGACTCCGCGGTTTCCGGAATGCGTTTGGTGAGATTGAGGAAAACCTCGTCCAGCGACGGGCGCCGCAGCGCGATGTCATTGAGTTCGATGCTCGCCAGATCCAGTCGCCTCAGGACCTCGGCCAATGTCTGCGCGCCCTTCGGAGCCGGCACCGCGACGGCCGTCGGCGCGTCCTCGCCATTCGGCCGCGATTGCGGAGGCAGAAAGTCGTCAAGAACCTCGATCACCCGAGGGACATCGTCCGGATGCAAGGGGACCACCTCGCAGTAGCTGCTGCCGGTGCGGGCTTTGAGCTCGTCCGCCGTTCCCTCCGCGATCACCGTGCCCTTGTCGATCACGATGATGTTGTCGCTGAGCACATCGGCCTCTTCGAGGTACTGCGTCGTGAGGATCGTGGTGATGCCTTGATCGCGCAAACGGCTCACCAGATCCCACACCGCCTGCCGGCTGCGCGGGTCCAGGCCGGTGGTCGGCTCGTCGAGGAACACGACTTCCGGGCGCACCACCAGCCCGCAGGCGATATCGATGCGCCGACGCATCCCGCCGGAATACTGCCCCACGCGTCGATTGGCCGCGTAAACCAGATCGAACTCCTCGAGCAGCGCGTTCGCCCTGCGGACCGCGGACTTCTTGTCCAGCCCCATGAGGCGCCCGAACAGCATGAGGTTCTCGCGGGCGGTGAGCCGGTTGTCCAACGCCGCCGACTGGCCCGTGAGCATGATCGAACGGCGCACCCCGGCGGCATCGGACACCACATCGTGGCCTGCGACGACGGCGCGGCCGCTCGTCGGCTTGATCAGCGTCGACAGCACGTTCACGGCGGTGGACTTGCCGGCGCCGTTGGGACCCAGAACCCCCAGGACTTCGCCGCGCTCCGCGCGGAAGCTGATGCCGCGCAACGCGTGTACATCGCCGAAGGACTTGGTGATGTCCTCGACGAGTACGCCCGCGTCGGGTTCGGTCATGGGTGCTCCGCTGCGTCGTCGGTGGTTGTCGGGAATCCGCCGGGGCGGCAGAAGCCTGGCCGCCCGGCGGTGTGTAGCCGCCAGTCTCTCATGCTGCGGGCCGCCTGCAGCAGATCGTTCGGTTCCGGCGCACGTGTGTGGACATCGCCCGACCGGGCCTGAAGGTTACCCGGCAGCGCACCGATGTGGCGCGGGTGGCCCGGGTGCGGCGAACAACCGTGGTCGCGGGGGCATACCGGTTCGGGCGATACTGAGCGAGCGGCGCTCGGCAGGTAGCATCATGGGCTGGCGGCGCGGGCTGCGCGCAGGGCCGCGGGCCCGCCGGACACACATACTCACCCCAACGCGGGTAAGTGAAGGAGAACGAAGCAGTGGGCAATCCGTTTGACGACGCTGACGCCAAGTTCAAGGTGCTGGTCAACGACGAGGGACAGCACTCGCTCTGGCCGGTGTTCGCGGACGTCCCAGCGGGCTGGAAGGTTGTCTTCGGTGAGGACAGCCGGGAGGCCTGCGTCGAGTACATCGAGGCCAACTGGACGGACATGCGTCCGAACAGCCTGATCAAGGCGATGGAAGAGGACGAGCGCAACCGAGGGTCCTGAGCCTCCCGGGGAGCAGCCGCGGTCACTGCTGCAGGAAGTCGATGAGCAGCTCGTTGACCGCGTCGGGGCGCTCCAGGTAGCCGTAGTGGCCGGCGTCCGGCACTTCTTCGTAGCGGGCGCCCGGGATCGCATCGGCCACCTCGCGGCACAAGTCCGTCGGCACCATGCGGTCGTCTGCGAATCCCACCACCATGCACGGCACGCTGATGCGCCGGTAGTGCGCGGTGCGGTCCTCCCCGCGGTCCACCTCCATCTGCGCGCGCAGGCCCGGCGTCTGCTCGGGGGCGGAGAACTCGAAGATGTCGAGCCAGTCGCGGGCGGCGGACGGTTCCGCGAGCGTGGCGGGGGACAGGTTCAGTGCCGCCGTGACCGCCGAGCGGTATTCCGCGGGCAACTGCACGTTCTGGTCCGCCAACGCGCGCTCGCCGGCCCCCAAGCGCGCCTGGAAGGCGCTCTGCCGCCCGTACGTGGCGAGCATGACGGCCCGCGATACCAGATCGGGGCGCGCGAGTGCAAGCTCCTGGGTGACGCGGGCTCCCAGTGACGTGCCCACCACGCGCGCCGGCCCGCCGAGGTGCTCGATCAACGCGGCGATATCACCGACCATGTCGTCGAGCGAGAACCCCTCGGCACACTCGTCTGTGGGGGCGATGCCGCGGTTGTCCACCGTGACCACCCGATACCCGGCCTTTGTCAGCGCCGGAACCTGGTGCGCGCCCCACACACGGCCTGGGCTCCCCGTGCCCATGACCATGACGACCAGCGGGCCGGAACCCTGCTCGGCGTAGCTCAGACGGATTCCGTTGAGTTCGGTGATCGGCATAGGGGTGATTGTCTCATCCCGGGCGTGCCCGGTCCGCATGCGCACAGGTGCGGGCCGGGGGGCGGGGGTCGTCCTTATTCCACCCGCCGCGAGGGGCGGTCCGGGTGGCGCAGCTCCAGGAGAACCCGCACATCCGGGAGGTGCCCGCCGGCGGTGTCCGCCAAATCCGCGATGACGTGCGACAGGCGGGCCCGCAGAGCATCGAGGTCCGCATCCGTAGTCGTGCGTACGGTCAACGTCAGGGTGGGTCGCCCGCGCACCGTGCGGGTGCGGGCGCGGACGTCGTCCACCGCCGGCAGCGATGCGATCTCCTGCGCTGCGGCATCGCCGATCGCCGACGGGGCGACGGAAATGCGGCCGAGGGCGGCGTGTTCCCAGCGCGAGTCCGGTGCCCGGCGCGGACGGAGATGCGCGCCGACGACCGCCGCCCCCAGGATAGTGAGCACCACGGCCGCGCCGATCAGACCCCAGTGCCACGCCGGGGCTGACGGGACGGCGTAGATCCACTGCCGGTCAGGGTAGATCGACCAACGCTCGGACAGGTTGGTCCCCGCCCAGAACGCGATGGCGAAGCCCCCGACCGCGATCAAAGCGAGGCCGACAGCAGCGACGACCACACGGCCGACCCCGCCGAGTCCGCGACCGACGTTCATCGCACCCTCTGTCGGGGGCCGTCCGGCAGGAGGGCGGTGCGCACATTGACGCGCGGCCGGGGGGTCAAGTCGCCGACCAACGGCAGGACCGCGTCGCGCACGCTCCGCTCGAGATCCGGCATCGGAGTTTTCTGATCCGCGGAGGCGGATTCCGCTTCCGCGCGCATTTCGGAGGGCATGGAGACCGTGACGGTGATCTTCCTGCGCGATGCGATGGTCGCGACTCTGCAATGCGGCAGGGCGTCCTTGGCGCGCGCGCTGCAGGCGCGTGCCACGTTTGTGGGCGTGAGCCAGACGGGGACGTCGGCGTGCAGCCGCAGGTGGGTGCGGCGACGGGGGCGTAGCGCGCTCCAGAGCAGGGCGATTCCGATCGCCACACACGCCGGCGCCGCATATCGCATCCAATCGCGCCAGGTCAGCCGGGCCACCCACGCGACGGTGTTCGCCAGCCACGGGTCGCCTGCGATCACCTCGTAATACAGGAGCGCCTCGCGCACGCACAGCGCACCGATCGCGAACAGTGCGAAACCGATGACGACGAAAACAGCGGCGGACGCGGGGGCCGCGCGCGGCTCGCGGGCGGAAACCCTGCGCCCCGTCATCGCGCCCCCGGAACGGCCCCCGGAGCCGGAAGGCTCCGACGGCCGGGTGTGCGCCGCCCCGGCTCCCGACGCGGCGGACAGCCGGCCGACGGTGACGTCGACGCGGATCGGAACAAGGGCGGTCAATTCGCGGATGCGCTCGGTGACGCGTTGTTGGACCGCCCGGGTGACATCGGGCAGCGACTCGGCCCGGTGAACGGCGATGCGGATGCCCACCACTGCGCTGCCGTTCCTGACCGCGGCGATGGCGCGCGGCATGCCGCCTCCGCTGCGCCGGCCGGTGTCGGCGGAGCCCGGGGACACCCCGGCGACCTCGCCCGCCGCCGCGCACGCGATCCGGGTGACCACGCGGTTTCGGATCGTCAGCGTGCCCCGTTCTTCCGGCGGGGTGCGACCGCCCGCCTGTGCCTCACAGCCGGCGGCCCCGGAGCGCGGGCGGGCGGCCTGCGGGGCGGCCTCAGCCACGGCCGCGGCCCCGCCAGACGGCCGTGATGTCGATGGCCCCGTCGTGATGCGCGCCGACAGCCAGCCCGATCGCGCCCAGGATCACCGCGACGATGAACCCGACGATCCCGCCGGTGGTGGCGGCGATGGCCAGGAGGAGGCCCGCTATCAGGCCGACTGCTGCGGTGCTCATGATCGCTCCTGTGTTTGTGCGACCGGCGGCGGCCGGCGGTGGGCGAGGTCGGCGATGGTGACCACCACCTTCGGCAGCGCCAATCCCAGGTGCTCGGCGGCAGCGGCACGCACGTCGGGCATCGCCGATGCGGATCCGATGCCGGCGCTGTCGGTGTCGGCAGGCGCGCTGTCAGCAGACGCCATCGCTCTACTGGACACGCGAGGACGGCGTGGCCTCGAGCCCCTCGTCGTCCCCCGGGATGTGCACGTCGTAGACGGTGACGTTGACTTCGACGACCTCGAGCCCGGTCATCCGTTCGACGGCGTCGATGACGTTGCGCCGGATGGCGGCGCCGAGGTCGTAAATGGGCACCCCGTAGTCCGCGACGATGCCGATGTCGATGGCGGTTTGCCGTTCGCCCACCTCGACGGCCACGCCCTGCGAATGGTTGACGCGGGCGCCGGGGATCCGCCCGCGCAGCGCCTCGACCGCGCGCGCGGTGCCGCCGTCCAGCGCGTGCACGCCGTCCACCTGCCGGGTCGCGGTACCCGCGATCTTGGAGACGACCGTGTCGGTGAGGATGGTGCGGCCCTGGTCGGTCACCAGTTGCGTCGACGCGGAGCCCGCCTGCGGGGCGGCGGCCAGGGGGCGTGGGCCGCTCTTGGCACCCGCATCGCCGGATTGTGGTGCGGGAGCTGCGGAAGCCGGTGTAGCCATAGTGTCCGTCCCCTCGTGATGACGACTCTCGCGATGGTGCCGACCCTCGCGACGGTGACGCCGCGGCGGGCGCGCTTCCCCTTCATCGTACGGCGGACGGGAGATCGGTACGGGTGGTGCGACGGTCCGCCGTCCGGGCCGGGCCCGGACGGTGCCTGTCAGTCCCAGACGGAGTCGATGTCGGTGTGCTCGCGCGGAGGCGTGGACGGGGCCGGTGCAGGCGTGCGCGAGAACCGGGGGGCGGGCATGGGCTGGACGACGCCGTCGAGCTCGGTGAGGATCCCGCGGGCGGCGACGTGCGGATCGCCGGCGGCCTCGCCGAAGCTGAGGACCGGGGTCGCGCAGGCGTCGGTGCCTTCGAACACCGTGGCCCACTCATCACGGGTCTTCGTGGCGAAGGCGCCGACGAGCGCCGCACGCAGTTCCGGCCAGCGCTTCCGGTCCTGTTGCGCAGGTACCGACTCGGCGTCGATGCCGAGGCCGTCGAGCAGCTGGGCGAAGAACTGGGGCTCGATGGCGCCCACCGCGAAGTAGCCGCCGTCCGCGCATTCGTAGGTGTCGTAGAAGGGGGCTCCGCCGTCGAGCAGGTTCGCGCCGCGCTCGTCGCTCCACATGCCGCGGCCGCGCCACGACCACATCATCTGCGCCAGCAGCGTCGACCCGTCGATCATCGCCGCGTCCACCACCTGCCCGCGGCCGGAGACGGTGGCTTCGTGCATCGCGGCGAGGATGCCGAAGACGAGGAACATCGATCCGCCGCCGAAGTCTCCCACCAGGTTGAGGGGGGGCACCGGACGCTCGCCCGGGCGGCCGATCGCGTGCAGGACGCCGGTGAGGCTGATGTAGTTCATGTCGTGTCCGGCGCGCTCCGCCATCGGGCCGTCCTGGCCCCAGCCGGTCATCCGCCCGTAGACGAGCCGCGGGTTGCGGGTCAGGCATTCGTCGGGGCCCAGGCCCATCCGCTCGGTGACGCCGGGGCGGAAGCCCTCGATGAGCACGTCCGCCCGCGCCACCAGCCGCAGGACCTTCTCGACGTCGGCGGGGTCCTTGAGGTTCGCGGCCACGGCGCGCCGGCCCCGTTGCAGATGGTCGACGGAGGGGGACGTGCCGGCGCGGTCGACGCGGACGACGTCGGCGCCGAGGTCGGCCAGGAGCATCGCCGCGTGCGGGCCGGGGCCGATGCCCGCGAGCTCGACCACGCGCACCCCGTGCAGCGGGCCTCTCCGGCCAGCTGTTTCGGCGGGGTCGGCGGGCGTGTTCCGATTGGGGTTCACTGTGCGATCACCACGGTTTCTCTCGGGTTCTCCAGGGCATGTGTCCAACGACACGATTCTGCGTAGCCTAGCAAGCGCTTGGCCGCGTTCGACACGGTCAGGGGGCCGAAGGGTGTCCGCACGTGCCCGGAAATCAGCTACGACGCTGTGTCGTAATAGCGGTGGGCGCGCGTCCGCGGGGCGCCTGCCCGGATTCCGGCTATTAGCCCGATCGGACTAGTGCGGATCGCTGACGAGGGGCCGGCCGTTGGGCTACGTTGTGGACGAACGAGGCAGTATTCGGTGGCATGCGCACGACGGGAACGGCCGGGCCCGCAGCGCAGCCGACGCGATGGGGAGAAGGCCCGTGATCATTCGATTGGGTGCACGCGGCAACCTGTTGCTGGCCACGTTCGTGTCGATGATCGACTTCTGGGTCTGGAACGACCTCGGCCCGCTGTCCTCGCGGTACTCCGAGTCGATGGCGCTGTCGTCGTCGCAGAGCGCGATCATGGTCGCGATGCCGGTGCTCGTCGGCTCGCTCGGCCGCATCCCCGTCGGCGCCCTCACCGACAGGTACGGCGGCAGGCGGATGCTGCTGGTGGTCACCATCGCGTCGATCATCCCGATCCTGCTCGTCGGATACTTCGGTTCTTCGGGCAGCTACGGCGCGCTGCTGGCGTCGGCACTGCTGCTCGGCGTGGCGGGCACGGTGTTCGCCGTCGGCATCCCGTTCGTCAGCGCCTGGTTCCCGCCGGAGCGCAAGGGTTTCGCCACCGGCGTCTTCGGCGCGGGCATGGTGGGCACCGCTGTGGCCGCGTTCTTCACGCCGCGCTTCGACAATTGGTTCGGCGGCATGCAGACGCACGTCATCCTGGCGGCCGTCCTCGCCGGCACGGCCGTGATCGTGTTCCTGTGCGCCTCGGACGCGCCGCAGTGGAAGCCGCAGAAGGAGCCGTTCGTCCCCAAGACGTGGGCGGCGATGAAACTGCCCGTCACCTGGAACATGTGCGTACTCTATGGCCTGGTCTTCGGCGGCTTCGTCGCGTTCTCCAGCTATCTGCCCACCTATATCGCCACGATCGACGTCTACGACTTCGACCCCATCCAGGCGGGAAGCCGCACCGCGGCGTTCGCGATCGCGGCGGTGATCGCACGGCCCATCGGCGGCATGCTCTCCGACCGTGTCCCGCCGAAGAACGTCGTGCTGGTCTCCGTGGCGGGCACTGCGGTGTTCGCGGCGCTGGTGAACATGCAGCCCAAGCCGGAGTGGCAGGCGGGCCTGGTGTTCGGCGGTCTCGCCTTCTTCCTCGGCATCGGCGCGGGCGGCGTGTTCGCGTGGCTGTCCCAGCTGGCCCCTACGCATCGCGTGGGCAGCGTCACCGGCATCGTCAGCGCGGCCGGCGGCCTGGGCGGCTACTTCCCGCCGCTGATCATGGGCGCCACGTTCGACTCGGCCGGCAACAATTACCACCTCGGACTGACACTGCTGGTGATCACCGCGGTGATCATCCTGGTGTATACGGCGATGCTCGTGCCGGCCGCCGATCCGACGCGCCGCGTGAGCAGACCCGGCTCCCTGCCGAAGGAAGAGGCGAGGCCGTGACCGGCACTGCTGCAGCAGCCATACCCACCGCACCGACGACAACAAGGAGACCGGCGTGACTTCCACCGACATTCCTCGGACCGGCGCTCCGCGACACGGCAGGCCGCAGACCGACGGGCCGTTGGCGGAGGTGCTGCTGGACACCGGCAGGTTCTTCCGCCGCGGCGCCGAGTTCTCCGCGGACAAGCGCACCGTCAGCCTCGCCGGCGGGCGCGAGGGCGACGTTTTCTACCGCGACCGCTGGAGCCACGACAAGGTGGTCCGCTCCACGCACGGGGTGAATTGCACCGGCTCGTGCTCGTGGAAGATCTACGTCAAGGACGGGATCATCACCTGGGAGACGCAGGAGACCGACTACCCCTCGGTGGGGCCGGACCGTCCCGAGTACGAGCCCCGCGGCTGCCCCCGGGGCGCGGCGTTCTCCTGGTACACCTATTCGCCCACGCGGGTGCGTTACCCCTACGGTCGCGGAGTGCTCGTGCAGATGTACCGCGAGGCCAAGGCGCGCCTGGGCGACCCGGTGCTGGCCTGGGCGGACATCCAGGCCGACCCGGAGCGCCGGCGCCGCTACCAGCAGGCCCGCGGCAAGGGCGGGCTGGTGCGCATCTCGTGGGACGAGGCGGCGGAGATGGTCGCGGCGGCCCACGTGCACACCATCAAGGAGTACGGGCCGGACCGGGTCGCCGGCTTCTCGCCGATCCCCGCGATGTCGATGATCTCGCATGCGGTGGGGGCGCGGTTCATCGAACTGCTCGGCGGAGTCATGACCTCGTTCTACGACTGGTACGCGGATCTTCCCGTCGCGTCGCCGCAGGTGTTCGGCGACCAGACCGACGTGCCCGAATCCGGCGACTGGTGGGACGCATCGTACCTGCTGATGTGGGGATCGAACGTGCCGATCACGCGCACGCCCGACGCTCACTGGATGACCGAGGTCCGCTACCGCGGCACCAAGGTCGTCTCGATCAGCCCCGACTACACCGACAACACCAAGTTCGCCGACGAGTGGATGCCCTGCGCTGCCGGCACCGACGGCGCGCTCGCGATGGCGATGGGGCACGTGATGCTGCGCGAGCACTATGTGGACCGTTCTACTCCGTTTTTCAGCGACTTCGCGAAGCGCTTCACCGACCTGCCCTACTTGATCAGGCTCGAGGAACGCGACGGCGCCTACATCGCGGGCAAGCGCCTGGTGGCCGCCGACCTGCCCGGCCCGGAGGCGGACCAGGAGCTCGCCGAATTCAAGCCGGTGCTGCTCGACGCGGTCACCGACAGTCACGCGGTGCCGCGGGGCAGCCTCGGCCACCGCTACGCCAAGTCGGACGAGGGCGCGTGGAACCTCGACCTCGGCGACATCTCCCCCCTGCTCACCGTGGGCCGCGAGGACGCACCGGGCGGCGGGCACTCGTGGGCCGGCGACGCGCCCGAGTCCGTCGAGGTGCTGATCACCGGGTTCGAAACCGTGGAGGGCCGGGCGGAGGTGCACAGTCGCGGGGTGCCGGTGCGGCGGGTGGGCGGCCACCTGGTGTGCACGGTGCTGGACTTGATGCTCGCCCAGTACGGGGTGTCGCGACCGGGGCTGCCGGGACAGTGGCCCACCGGCTACGAGGACCCGTCGGTTCCGTGCACGCCCGCGTGGCAGGAGCCGATCACCGGCGTGAGCGCCGAGCAGGCCGTGCGCGTGGCCCGGCAGATGGCCGAGAACTCCATCGAGTCCGGCGGCCGGACCATGATCATCATGGGCGCCGGAATCTGCCAGTGGTTCCACGGCGACGCTACTTACCGCGCCGTCCTGTCGCTGCTGCTGCTCACCGGCGCGATGGGCCGCAATGGCGGCGGCTGGGCGCACTACGTGGGCCAGGAGAAGGTGCGGCCCCTCACCGGGTACTCGACACTGGCGATGGGACTGGACTGGTCGCGTCCGCCGCGCGTGATGGCAGGCACGACCTATTGGTACGCGCACACCAACCAGTGGAGCTACGACAACTACCGGGCCGATGCCCTGTCCACCCCGCTGGGGCGTGGGCGCTTCGCGGGCAAGCACACGATGGACGTGGTCTCGGCGGCGACCGCGATGGGCTGGTCGCCGTTCTACCCGCAGTTCGGCCGCTCGAGCCTGGACGTCGCCGACGAAGCCGTGGCCGCAGGTCGCGGCGACGACGTGCCCGGCTACGTGGCGGACCGGCTCGCCTCCGGCGACCTCACGCTGGCGGTGACCGATCCCGACGCGCCGGAGAACTGGCCGCGCGTGCTCAGCGTCTGGCGTTCCAACCTGCTGGGATCGTCGTCCAAGGGCAACGAATACTTCCTGCGGCACCTGCTGGGCACGTCGTCCAACATGAGCGCCGAGCCGATGCCGGAGGACGTGCGGCCGGTGTCGGTGCGGGTGCCCACACGCGAGGACGGCAGCGCCGAGGTGCCCGAGGGCAAGCTCGACATGGTCATGTCGATCGACTTCCGCATGACCTCGACCACGCTGCTCTCAGACGTCGTGCTGCCCGCGGCCACTTGGTATGAGAAGCATGACCTGTCCAGTACCGACATGCACCCCTACGTGCACGCCTTCAGCCCCGCGATCGACCACCCGTGGGAGTCGCGCTCGGACTTCGAGGCATTTCAGACGATTGCGAAGGTGTTCAGCAGGCTCGCGGCCGAACACCTGGGGGTGCGCAAGGACGTCGTGCTGGGCACGCTGCAGCACGACACCCCGGGCGAGACCGCCTACCCGCGCGGGGCCGAGGACAACTGGCTGGAGACGGGGGCCACGCCGGTCCCGGGCAAGACGATGGGCCCCATCACGCTGGTCGAACGCGACTACGGCGCCATCGCGGACAAGTGGGCCACGCTGGGCCCGCTGGTGGACACGCTCGGGATGACGACCAAGGGCGTCACCTTCCATCCGGACGAGGAGGTCGCGCAGCTCGCCGCCCTGCACGGGGTGATGGATCGCGGGGCCGGTGCCGGGCGGCCGGCGATCGACACCGCGGTGAAGATGTGCGAGGCGGTGCTGCGCCTGTCCGGCACCACCAACGGCCGACTGTCGGTGCAGGGGTTCAAGGATCTCGAACGTCAGACGGGGCAGCGCATGGCGCAACTCGCCGAGGGGTCCGAAGAACGGCACATCACCTTCCAGGACACCCAGGCGCACCCGGTGCCGGTGATCACCAGCCCGGAATGGTCCGGCAGCGAGACCGGCGGCCGTCGCTATGCGCCGTTCACACAGAACATCGAGCACCTCAAGCCGTTCCACACCGTCACCGGCCGCATGCACTTCTTCCTCGACCACGACTGGCTCGAGGAGATCGGCGAGCAGATGCCCGTCTACCGTCCGCCGATGAACCTGCACGCGCTCTACGGCGAACCGAAGCTGGGGGAGACCGGCGAGCTGGGACTGGCCGTGCGCTACCTGACCCCGCACTCCAAATGGTCGATCCACTCGGAGTACCAGGACAACCTGTTCATGCTTTCGCTCTCCCGCGGCGGCCCCACCATGTGGATGTCGCCGGACGACGCGGCCACCATCGGGGCCGCCGACAACGAGTGGGTGGAGGCGGTCAACCGCAACGGCGTGTTCGTGTGCCGGGCCATCGTCTCGCACCGGATCCCCAAGGGGGTGGTGTTCGTCTACCACGTCCAGGAGCGCACCATCGACACCCCGCTCTCGGAGACCACCGGCCGGCGCGGCGGCATTCACAACTCGATCACCCGGTTGCTGGTAAAACCTTCGCACCTGGCCGGCGGCTACGGCCAGAACAGTTATGCGTTCAACTATCTCGGCCCCACGGGCAACCAGCGTGACGAGGTCACGTTCGTCCGTCGCCGCTCCCAGGAGGTGACCTACTGATGCGCGTCATGGCTCAGATGGGCATGGTGATGAACCTCGACAAGTGCATCGGGTGCCACACCTGCTCGGTCACGTGCAAGCAGGCGTGGACCAACCGGGCGGGCATGGAGTACGTCTGGTTCAACAACGTCGAGACCCGGCCCGGCCAGGGGTACCCACGCACCTACGAGGATCAGGACAAGTGGCAGGGCGGCTGGGTTCTCGACCGCAAGGGGCGGCTGCGGCTGCGGGCCGGCGGCCGCGTCAAGAAGCTCGTCAACATCTTCTCCAACCCCAAGCTGCCGTCGATCCAGGACTACTACGAGCCCTGGACATACGACTACGAGAACCTGACGACGGCGCCGGCCGGCGAGCACATCCCCGTCGCCGCACCGCGCAGCCTGCTCACCGGTGAGCCGATGAAGGTCACGTGGTCGTCCAACTGGGACGACGACCTGGGCGGATCCCCGGAGATCGTCCCCGGTGACCCGATCCTCAGCCAGGTCAGCGAGGAGGTCAAGCTGCAGCTGGAGCAGACCTTCATGTTCTACCTGCCGCGCATCTGCGAGCACTGTCTCAACCCGTCGTGCGCGGCGTCGTGCCCCTCGGGCGCCATCTACAAGCGCTCCGAGGACGGCATCGTGCTGGTTGACCAGGACAAGTGCCGCGGCTGGCGCATGTGCGTCTCCGGCTGCCCGTACAAGAAGGTCTACTTCAACCACCGCACGGGCAAGGCGGAGAAGTGCACGTTCTGCTATCCGCGCGTGGAGGTGGGCCTGCCGACGGTGTGCGCGGAGACCTGCGTGGGCCGCCTGCGGTACATCGGACTGATGCTGTACGACGCGGACGCCGTACTCGAGGCCGCCAGCACCGAGGACCCGCAGGATCTTTACGCATCGCAGATGCGGGTGCTGCTTGACCCCAACGACCCCGAAGTGATCGCCGGCGCGCGCGCGGCGGGCATCTCCGACGACTGGATCGAGGGCGCGCAGCGATCACCGATCTACTCGCTGATCAAGAAGTACAAGGTGGCGCTGCCGCTGCACCCGGAATACCGGACCATGCCCATGGTCTGGTACATCCCGCCGCTGTCGCCCGTGGTCGACGCGGTCGCGCGCGACGGACACGACGCGGAGGACGTCGGCAACCTGTTCGGCGCCATCGACGCGCTGCGCATCCCCAAGGAGTACCTGGCGGGGCTGTTCACCGCCGGCGACACCGACGTCATCGACGATGTGCTGCACAAGCTCGCCGCCATGCGCTCGTACATGCGCGACATCAACTTGGGGCGTGATCCGCAGGCGCACATCCCCGCCGCCGTCGGCATGGGCGAGGAGGAGATGTACGAGATGTACCGGCTGCTCGCGCTGGCCAAGTACGACGAGCGGTACGTCATCCCCACCGCGTACCAGAACGAGGGCCACAAACTGGAGGAGACGGCCACCGAGTGCCCGCTCGACTTCGAGGGCGGGCCCGGGATGTACATGGCGGGCTCGGGGCCGTTCGGCGAGACCTCCGGCACGCCGGCCCCGGTCGCGGTGGAGACGTTCAACGCACTCAAACAGCGGCAGACCAGCGAACACACGGCAGGCAGCCGCGTGAACCTGCTCAACTGGGACGGACTGGGCAGCCCGCCCGGACTGTTCCCGTCGGGGGCCGTGGACCACGGGGAGGGCGGAAACGCCGAAGAAGGCGGAGCGGTCGGAAAGGACGTGTGATGAGGCTCTTCCGACGTACCACCGGCATCGCCGACAGCCACCGCCGCCTGGTGTGGCAGTCAGTGTCGCTGCTGCTCGCCTACCCGGAGAACGATGCGGAGGGCATGCCCGGCTACGCCGACCGGCTCGCGCTGGTGGAGGGCGTGATCGACGATCTGCCGCCATCGGTGGCCGGGCCGCTGCGGAGTTGCGTCGACGGGCTGACCGGGTCTGAGGTGCACGAGGCGGCGCAGCGGTATGTCGAGACCTTCGACCTGCGCCGGCGACGGTCGCTGTTCCTCACTTACTGGACCGACGGCGACACCCGCAACCGGGGGAACGCCATGCTGCAGTTCGCGGACGCGTACCGCGAGGCCGGGGTGGAGCCGCCGGACGGCGAGCTGCCCGACCACCTGGCCGTGGTGCTCGAGTTCGGCGCCACCGTGGAGTTCAAGGCGGGCATGGCGCTGCTCAGGCGGTACCGTGCGCCGCTCGCGCTGCTGCAGGACGCGCTCGGGCAGATGGGGTCCCCGTACGCCGGGGCTGTGGAGGCGGTACTGGCGACGGTGCCGGAACCGGACCCCGAGCAGACCCGGCGTGAGGCGCAGCGGATCGCGCAGGAGGGGCCGCCGAGCGAATCGGTGGGCCTGGACCCCTATTCGGTGACAGTGCCGGTGGATGCGCTGGCCGCGTCGCTCCGCACGGTGGGAGGATCCCGATGAACAGCAGCAATGGCGCGCTGGAGGTTTTCTGGGATGTGATCCCGTACGTGTCGCTGGCGATGATGATCGTCGGACTCATCTGGCGGTACCGTTACGACAAGTTCGGGTGGACCACCCGGTCCTCTCAGCTCTACGAGTCCCGGCTCCTGCGTATCGGCAGCCCCCTGTTCCACTACGGCATCATCGTCGTGTTCCTCGGGCACATCATCGGGTTGGTGATCCCGCAGAGCTGGACCGACGCGATCGGCATCTCCGAGGCCGCCTACCACTGGGTTGCGCTGGGCGCGGGCGGCATCGCGGGCCTGGCCACGCTCGTCGGCGTCAGCATCCTCATCTACCGGCGGCGCCGCACGGGGCCCGTGTTCATCGCCACCACGTGGAACGACAAGTGGATGTACGTGCTCCTCGTCGCGACGCTGGTGGCAGGGCTGTCCACCACGGTCATCGGCATGACCCCGTCGGGCCGGGCGCCGGACGCGAACTACCGCGAGACCGTCTCGCCGTGGTTTCGCGACTTCTGGAGTCTCCAGCCGGACGGCAGCCTCATGGCCGCGGCCCCCGTCCAGTTCCAGGTGCACGTGGCGATCGCACTGGTGCTGTTCGCCATCTGGCCGCTGACCCGTCTCGTGCACGTGTTCAGCGCCCCGGTGTGGTACCTGTTCCGCCCGTACATCGTCTACCGCAGCCGCAGCGCCGCCCAGGACGACCACCTGCTGGGTTCGGACCCGCAGCGCCGCGGTTGGAGCCGCGACGCGCCGGCCCGCTGGTGAGGCCGCCCGTCGGGCCCGCGTGTGAGCAAGGGTCCCGGCGCCTGGGTCAGTGCGCCAGCCCGCGGCCGGACCGCAACCGTCGGCGCATGTCCGCCAGGTAGAGCCGCGCCGGCATCGTGCGCAGGAACCGCGGCACCACGCCGTAGACGAGCGGCAGGATGCGGAAGAGCAGATCGAACGCCCGCTGATGCCGGGCGCTCCACGGCAGCGCGAAGGCGTCGCGCGCCTGCTGCGGCAGCAGCCCCTTCGTGACGAACCGGTTCAGCGGCATCAGCGGCCGCAGGAACCAGGGGGCGCTCCGGGTCGCCAGAAGCGTGTGAGTGAATGCGCGCACCTGATCGTCGACGCTGAGCGTGTCCATGGTGCGGGCCCAGTAGCGGTCGAATCCTGCGACGGTGTCCGGCCACATCTCAGGGTGCACCTGCAGTGCCGTGCCGTAGGCCATCGACTCGCGGTAGACGCGCTCGGCCGACACAGGCCTCAGCGGGCCGCGGAACCGTCGGTGCAGGTCGACCCCGCCGTGATAGAGCGTGGCAGCAACCCAGAGCTGCAAATCCGGGTCGAACGCGTTGTAGGTCTCCGATCGCACGGGCACGTGCGCCTTGTTGACCATGCGCACGATCTCGCGGCGCTCGTCGTCCGTGCCCAGTGCGACGGCGTAGATGTAGCTCATGGTGGTGCGCAGGCGACTGAGCGGGTGATGCAGGACGTCGCTGTGATCGGCCACGCCGTGACCCACGCCGGGCATCGCCAGCTGCAGCAGGATGGCGGCTCCGGCACCCAGGAACACGTACGCCTCGTCGACGTAGTCCGCCACACCCACCGTCGGTGCGCCGTCGGCCTCCGTCGCCAGGTCCGTCGCGTGCGGTGCCGCGCCGTGTCCGGTCCGTGCCATGCCGTCTCCGATCCGTGCCGTCGCCGTTGCAGGGCGTTTCCGTTGCCGGTTGCGTCCGATGCGGGCGTGCGCCGATGCAACAATGTGACTCTAACTGTTGCATGTGGCCGTCGGCTCCGCAAGCGTGGTTAACCTGTGGGCGTGACGGATGACGGTGTGCGAGCGCTGATGGGGGCGGGCGCAGGTGTTGCGGAGGCGGACGCGCGGATCCTCGAGGCCGCGCTCGAGCAGTTCGCCCTCACCGGGGTCCGCAAAACCAGCACCGACGACATCGCGCACCGGGCAGGCGTGAACCGGGCGACGCTCTACCGCAGGCTCGGCACCAAGGACGACGTGGTGCGTGCGGCGTACCTCTACGAGGCGGCGCGGGTGCTCGCGCACATCGAACGTGCGGTGGCGGGCATCGACGAGCTGGAGGAGTACGTCGTCACCTTCTTCACGGTCACCGTCCGTGCGGTCCGCGGGAACCCACTGCTCGAGCGGATGTTGCGCGTGGACCGCGATGAGACGCTGCGGTCGCTCACCGTCGGTGCGGGCGACGTGCTCACCCTCGCGACCGCTTTTCTCGCCGACAAGATCAGGACTCTGCGCGCGCGGGACGCGGGCGCAGAAGGGGGCGATGCGCGCCTTGGCGACGTCGAGGCGCTGTCGGCCGTGCTGGCCCGGCTCACGCAGTCGCTGCTGCTCACGACGGACGGCCCGCCGCAGCTCGACGACGACGAGGAGTTCCGCGCGTTCGCCACTGCGCTCCTGGTACCGCTGATCCGCGGGTGACTTCCGTCGGGTCGCGCGTAGATCGTCAGCGGTCGTCTCCCAAGGGGTCGTCCTCATTGGAGTCGTCCCACATGTGCACCGCGTCGAGGTGGGCGACGAGCCGCCGGGCGCCGTCGGTGAACTGCAGTCGGGTCTCCTCCTCGACCGCCGCACGGTCGCGGGTGCGCAGCGCCTCGATCAGCCGGCGGTGGCCCGCCACCGCGGTGGCGCCCCAGTCCGGGTCCGCGGCGTACAGCGCATACGGGGTGTAGCGGACGGCGTTGTGCAGAAACCATGCCAGCTTGTCGGAAGCGGCGATCCGGTTGAGTCTGCGGTGGAACTCGAACTCGCGCAGCGCGACGGTCTCCACGTCCGCCCCGGCGAGGGAGGACTCGAGCGCATCGCAGTGCGCGGTCAGGTCGGCGAGATCGGTGTCGGTGGCGCGGCGGGCCGCGCGGGCCGACAACTCCACGGCGATCCTCCCTTGCAGCCAGAAGATGTCGACGACGTCCTCGCGGCTGAGCGGGTTGACTACGTAACCGCGGTGGGGGACCGACTCGACCAGCCCCTCGCCGCGGAGCTTCGACAGCGCCTCGCGCACGGGAGTGACGCTGACGCCCAGATCCGCAGCCGTCTCGTCGAGGCGGATGAATGCACCCGGGCGGACCTGCCCGGACATGATCCGGCCGCGCACATGGTCGGCGACGTCGTCGGAGAGTTGGGGGCGTCGCCGAAGCCGCCGCTGCGTCGCGCGGGAGGCGGTGGTGCCGGGTCCAGTGGCGGTATCGGGGGTGGCGGTCACGGAGTCACAGCCCGTAGGTCTTGCCGACGACGTCGCGCTGGATCTCGTTGGTGCCGCCGTAGATCGACGAGACCAGCGTGGCGCGGACGTGGCGTTCCATGTCGAACTCGGTGGCGTACCCGTAGCCGCCCATCATCTGCATGCCCTCGAGCGCGACCTTCTTGGCGGTTTCGGTGGCCTTGAGCTTGACCATCGACGCCTCGCGGGGGAACAGCGCGCCGGGGTTGTCGTCGACCATCCGCGCGAGCCCGTAGACCAGCAGGCGGGTGCACTCGATCTCCGTGGCCAGGTCAGCGACGCGGTGCCGCAGGCTTTGGAACGTGCCGACGGGCCGGCCGAATTGCCGACGTTCGCTGATGAACTCCACTGCGTCCGCGAATGCCCGCTGCGCGGTGCCGAGCATCATCGCGCCGAGGATGAGCCGCTCGATGTTCAGGCCCGTCATGAGCTGGCCCCAGCCGGCGTCGACCTCGCCGATCACTGCGTCGACCGGAAGACGCACGTCGGTGAAGTAGAGGTCGTTGACGTCGTTACCGCCCATCGTGGGAATGCCCTTGATGGTCAGGCCCGGGGTGTCGGACGGCACGTGGAACATCGTCAGGCCCCGGTGCTTGTCCTCGCCGCGGGACGTGCGCGCCACGAGGAGGATCGCGTCGGCGATGTGGGCATTGGAGCACCAGGTCTTCTGGCCGTTGATCACCCAGCCGTCTGCGGTGCGCTCCGCCTTGCAGGACAGGTTGCCCACGTCGGATCCGGCCTCGGGTTCGGACATCGAGATGGAGTAGCTGCGGCCGCCGACGACGCCGCCGAGGACGTCCTTCTTCTGCGCGTCGGTGCCGAACTTCTTGTAGGCGGCGCCCGTGATCAGCGTGGGCCCGATCCCGCCGACGGGTGCCATGCCACGCGCAGTGGCTTCGAGCAGGATGCACAGGTCCACCATCGAACCGTCCGAGCCGCCGAACTCCTCCGGCACGGTGAGTCCCAGCCATCCGAGCTCCGCCATCCGGCCGTAGAACCACGTGTTGTGGTGGACCGTGCCCTGTTCGGTCAGCGCGTCCCGCTGCGCGCGGGTGCCGCACTCGCGCCGGCACATGTCGGCGACGGCGCGTTGGAACGCGGCCTGCTCGTCGGTGAAACCCATCGCCTCCGGCTGCAGCCCCGTCGATACGTCGGTGATCCCCTTCGTCATGCGGCCTCCTCGCTGTTGTCGCGCCGTTCCCGCGCAGTGCTGACTGCGGTCGTACCCGCGCCTTGTCGCGCCGCGGATCGACGCATACTGTGGTGTCCACCACAGTAGATCAGATCAAATATATGTGATGCGATACTGCGTCGACGGGCATGGGCGCACTGTGGTGACGGGCCAGGGCCAGGGCGCTGGTGCCGGTGACGGGGACACGCAGCGACCGGGGTGGAAGGAGCGCGAGTCGGCATGACGCAGACCGAACAGGGGCAGAGGACGGACGACACGGCCGCACAGGTGGGAACGGTTGGGCAGGTGGGCGCGGCCGTCGCCGCCGCCCGCGCCGCCGCCCGATGGTGGGACGCGCAGGACTTCCGGGGCAGGCGCGGCTGGCTCCGCGACTTCGCCCGGGTGCTTGCGCGCGGTGCGGACGAGTTGGCCGGGGTCATCGCGCGTGAGACCGGCAAGCCCGACGACGACGCGCTGCTCGAGGTTATGCTCGCCGTCGAGCACCTGGACTGGGCGTCGCGCAATGCCAAGCGGGTGCTGCGCCGGCGGTCGGTGCCGTCGGGGGTGGTGGGTATCGACCAGGCCGCGTCGGTCGGCTACCGCCCGTACGGCGTCGTCGGGGTGATCGGCCCGTGGAATTACCCGCTTTACACGCCGATGGGCTCCATCGCCTACGCACTGGCCTCCGGCAACGCCGTCGTCTTCAAGCCCAGCGAGCTCACGCCCGGCGTCGGTGAGTGGCTGGCACGGGCGTGGCAGAGCCTGGCACCGCCGCAGCCCGTGCTCCAGGTGATCACGGGCGACGGTGCGGTGGGGGCCGAGCTGTGCCGCGCGGGCGTGGACAAGGTCGCCTTCACCGGCTCGACGGCCACCGCCAAGCGGGTCATGGCCACCTGCGCGGAGAGCCTGACGCCCCTGGTCGCGGAGTGCGGGGGCAAAGACGCAATGCTGGTGGCGGCCGATGCCGACCTCGATGCCGCCGCCGAGTACGCGGTGTTCGGCGGGTTCGGCAACGCCGGGCAGACCTGTGCGGGAGTCGAGCGGATCTACGTCGCGGCGGGGGTGTTCGATGAGTTCGTCGCCGCGGTGACCGCCCGTGTGCGCGCGGTGCGGGCGGGGGTGGACTACGGCGCGATGACGATGCCAGGACAGGCGGAGATCGTGCGCGCGCAGATCGCCGACGCGTTGCGCGGCGGTGGGCGGGCGCTGGCCGGTGGGGAGGACTCAGTGCGGGGCCGGACCGTCGAGCCGGTCGTGCTCACCGGTGTCGCGCCCGATTCGACGGCCGTCACCGACGAGACCTTCGGCCCTGTGCTGGTCATCGAGCCGGTGGCGGATCTCGACGAGGGCGTGCGCCGGGCCGATGCCTCCCGCTACGGGCTCGGCGCATCGGTGTTCAGCGCCGACACCGACGCGGGCCGGGCGGTCGCGGAACGGCTCGACTGCGGCGTGGTCACGGTGAACTCCGTCCTGGGGTTCGCCGGCGTGCCCGCGCTGCCGTTCGGCGGCACGGGCGACTCCGGATTCGGCCGCATCCACGGCGACGACGGACTCCGGGAGTTCGCGACGGTCAAATCCATGACGGTGACGAGGTTCGCCGCTCCGCTGAAACTGATGACGATGCGGCGGCGCCGGCGCGACGTGCGCATCGCCCGGCTCATGCTGCGGCTTCGGCACGGCCGGTGAATGCGCGAAAGGGGTACGCCATGAGGATCAGGACTGCGCCCGGCACGTTCAGCTGGCTGCCGTACATCCGCACGCTCGATCCGCTGGGGGACCGGCACGAGATCCACCGGCTCACCGCCGGATTCGAGTTTCCGTTCGACTACCAGCGGGCGTTGGAGTTCGCGCTGTTCCGCACGTACTGCGTGCCGTCCGTCTCGGCGGTGCTCGCGGAATCGGGGGAGTTCGCCGGGCGACCGCAGAAGCGCTACGACGACACCGCGATACTCATGGCCGAAATGGTGGAACACGGCGTCGACTCCGAACGCGGACACGAGTCGGTGCGCAACATCAACCGCATGCACGGGATGTACGACATCGCCAACGACGACATGCTCTACGTGCTGTCCACCTTCATTTACGACCCGATCGACTGGATCGACCGGTACGGGTGGCGCCGCCTGGACCCGGTGGAGCGGCTGGCCGCCTACCATTACTACGTGGAGATCGGCCGGCACATGGCGGTCCGCGACATCCCCGCCGACTTCGAGTCGTTCGCCCGGTTCAAACTGGAATACGAGCGCGACCGCTTCCGCTACGCGGACACCAACAACGCCATCGGCCGCTACACGCGCGACCTCTACTGCGCCTGGTTCCCCGCACCGCTGCGGCCGCTGGTCGCCCGGGGGGTGTACGCGATGCTGGACCAGCGGATGTCCGACGCGTTCGGATTCCCCGCGGGGTCGCCGCGGCTGCGGGCGCTGATCGAGACGGCGCTGCACGCCCGCAGCGCCGCTGTGCGGTTCCTGCCGCGCCGCCGCGTCTCACGCACCACACGCGACCCGCGCAACCGCACGTATCCGGGCTACCCGGACGGCTACCGCCCGCGCGACCTGGGAGTGGAGCGGGCGCACGGGCGTGCGCGCAGGCTCCGCGGCGTCGTCCCGGCGGCGGCAGGCGCATCCGGCACGATCGCGGACGCTCCCGCCCCGCCGGGGCCCGCGTCGTAGTCTGGGGTCATGAGCGACACGAGCGTGAACCGATGAGCGACGAGAACCTGAACCGATGAGCGACGAGAACGCCGCGCGCGACCTCCTAGGGCCGCTGGCCGGATTCGCCGGTCGCTGGGTCGGCGGGGGCGAGGGGCACTATCCGACGATCGACGACTTCACCTACGAGGAGGAGATCGAGTTCTCCGGTGACGGCCGGCCGTTTCTGACGTACCTGTCGCGCACGTGGGCGCCCGGTCGCTCCCGCCCTATGCACACGGAGACCGGGTTTCTGCGCAACGTCGGTGGCGGGGAGGCGGAGCTTCTGGTCACCCAGCCGACGGGGTTCACCGAGCTCCACCGCGGCGCCGTGGAGCCCGATGACGCCGCGCAGGGCGGCAGCGTCGTCTTCGCCCCGGAACAGCTGCACATCGCCCGTTCGCCCGGCGCCAAGCCGGTGCACTGCGTGCGCAGGCGGTTCACGGTGGACGGCGACGGGCTCTCCTACGAGCTGTGGATGGCGCACGCCGACACCCCCATGACGCACCACCTCAGCGCTGTCCTGCGCCGACACGGCTGAGCGGCATTCCGCTACCCGGCGGGCTGCAACGCCAGCACCATCTCCTCGATTTGCGCCTGCGTGCCCGGGTCCGCGGTGAACCGTACCGCCCGGCCCACGTCGAGGATCAGGGCGAACGCCGCGTGCGCCAGATAGACGGCCTCGTTCCGGGGCGTCTCCGGGTGCGATCGGAGCAGCGTGTCCGCCCAGCACTCCGCCAGGCGCCGGTGCGCTGCGCGAAGCATGCGCCGTCGACTCGGCGGCAGGTTGGACACCTCGGCGAAGTACAGCGTGAGCTGGTCGGGGTGCCGGAAAGACCGGCGGATGTACAGCTCCGCCTGCATGCGCAGCGCCGCCGCCGGGTCGGCCGCGGACGCCGCCGCGGCATGTTGGGCGGGACCGAACCCCTCCGCAATCCGGCGGAATGCCGCGTCCAGCAGGGCCGGCTTGCCGCCGAAGTGCCGGTAGACGCCCGACGCCGTCATTCCCGCGGCCTCGGCGATCTCCTCGACGCTCGCTTCGTGGTATCCGTGACGCGCGAAAAGCCGGATCGATTCGGTCAACAACGCCTCGCGCGGGTCGGCCGGTGCCGGCCGCTGCGTTGCGGCGTCCGCAGTGCGCACGGGCACGGGGGGCGGGCAGTCCACGACGGCGAGGCAGCCGTCTACGAGCACCGATGCGATGCGCTGCCGCGCCAGAGGCGCGCGGTGACCGGTGATGCTCCCGAGCACGCTCAGCGCGGCAGTGGTGCGCATCTGCACCTCCACGTCGGTCAGCGCCGGATACATCGCACGCACGGGGGCGGCCAGGCGTGCCGTGATGGTGCGCATCGTCCGCACCACCCGGCGCCGGTCCTCGTCGCGCAGCATCCGCGCCTCCCACCGGTAGAGCCCGCCGCTGCGCCGGTGCTCGATCGACGTGGCGGCCAGCGATGCCAGGAGCGCGGTGAGACGGGCGCGAGGGGGCGCCGCCGGATCCGGCGGAAGGTCTGTCGCTGCGTCGAGCGCGGACACCAACGACTCGACGGAGTGCAGGAACAACGCGTACTTGCTCGGGAAATGCCGGTAGAGCGCGGGGCCGGATATTCCCACTGCGGCAGCGATCTCATCCATACCGGCCCCGTGGTAACCGTGCGCGTCGAATGCCTCGGCCGCAACGACGGCTATCCGTTGCCTGCGATCGCGGGGACGCACCTGTGCCGACATGGCTAGAAAGTAAACCTCAGTTCCGGCGCTGCAGGGTCGTATCGGCGGGATGCCACGACCCGCCGACATCAGAAGGTGCCGTCAGGAGCCGTCGTCGGGGGTGGCGCCCAGGGCGTCGAGGAACACGCGGGTGACGTCGGTGGCGGGCTGTGAGGACCCGGCGCCCTGGACGAACACCGCGAACGCCATGTCGCCGAGGATTCCGACGAACCAGCCGTGCGCGCGCCGGTCCGTCACCTCGGCCGTGCCCGCCACGCCTGCGAGCCCGTCGATGTCGCGCAGCGCGGACGCATTGCCCATGGCGACGGCCTCGTGCATCATCAGGCGCACCGCGTTGGCGGTGTCCTTGGACACGGTGGTCGGCGGGTCGGCGGCGGTGGCCTTCTTGCCGACGACGAGCATCGGCGCGATGCGGTCGCCGCCGTTGGCGAGCGTCGCCGCCACCACGGCCATGCCGAACGGGCTCGCTGCCACCGGGCCCTGGCCGATGCCGGCCTCGACCCGTGCGGCGCCCGGCTCGGTGGGCGGCACTGAACCGGTGAGCGTCGTCAGCCCCGGCGTGTCGAAATCGGCTCCGACGCCCAGCGCTTCGGCCGTGTCCGGGAGGGCGCCGTCCGGCAACGCGCCGGTGAGGGTCGCCAGCGTGGTGAGGCACGTAGCGGCGAAGGCCTGGGTGAGTGTCACGGGCCCCAGGTCCAGGTCATCGGGGTTGAACACGGTGCGGCCGTCGACGGTGACCTGTGCGGGGCAGCCGACGATGTCGTCGGGGCCGATGTCCGCGTTGTCCAGCGCCGCGGAGGCAGTCACCAGGGAAAAAACGGAGCCCGGGGCGTAGAGCCCGTTGAGCGCGACGGGGCCGCGGGCAGAGGCGGCGGCGTTCTGCGCCACGGCGAGCACCCCGCCTTTCGACGGGGTGAGCGCGACGATCGCCGCCGGTCGCGTGGCGGAATCCACGGCCAACTGGGCGGCCTTCTGCGCTTCCAGATCCATCGTGGTGGGGATGTTCTGGACGTCCTCGGGCGATTTCGCCTGCACCCGAACATCGTCGTCGTGCCCGGGGTTGTCGATATCGACGGACCACCCCGCCGACTCGGCGAGGATGCCGCGCCACACCTCGGGGATACCGTCCAGGGCGGGGGAGTGCACCGCCGGGTCCACGGTGAGCAATCGGCCGCGCTGGGGCAGCGCGACGGAGGCGATGGCGTCGAGGTCTGCGCGCAGAGGGTCGACGTCCGCCGGCCGCAGGGTGATCACCACGTACCGGCCCGATGCTTGCGTTGCAGGCACTCCGGCAGCGGCGTCGCGCGTCGACGCGGACAACTCCTGCTCCGTCTCCGCGATCCCGGCGGCGATCGACTCCGCGGTGATGGTCTGGTCGATTCCGTGCAGGACGTCCGCCAGCGCGGCGACGTCGCCGGGCGGCGCGTCGAGCGCGATGGCGACGTCGGTGACCGTCTGCCATTTCATGATGTCGTTGCGGTTCCGGTCGATCACAGGGCTCTCGAGGTCGAGGTCCCGCGAGTAGACGAGCCGACCGCCGGGCTGGAGCCGTGAGTCGATGATGTGCGGCGACCACGGCACCTTGCCGTCCTCGAGGCGGCCGATGGTGCCGGTGGTCTCGGTCTTGTTGCCGTCGGGCAGCTTCCAGGCGATGTGGGTGGTGAGCGTGCCGCGCAGCGATTCGAGCGTCGACAGGTGCGCGGTGGCATTGCCCATGCCCCGGAAGGTCGCGGTGAGGGCCTGCTCGGCGGTGTCCGGGTCGTCGGTCATGGCCGCGGCCGCCGCAAGGTCGTGGTCGTTGACGGCTTTGACGAACTCGCGCATCGGGTCTGTCGGGGAGCCGAGGGACAGGCTGCACGCCGAGGCGCACAGGAGGACGACGGCGCCGCCGAACGCCGCAGCGGCGCGAGCGGTGCGGCGTCCGCTGCGGGGCGAAGTCGGCATGCAACCAGTGGAACAGACGGCGTCGGCGATGTCATCAGGCGGCTGCCGGACGTCACCGCCGACGCGGAATCGTCGTTAACAAAACGCACCTGCGCGGGTACTGCCTGTGTAATACTCGCCACACCCGCCGGGGCTGCGGCCCTGGTGTGGGACGGGAATCCGACGGCGACGACAGGGGCACCGACATGGCAGTGGACGTTCCGGGCGCGGGGGCCGCCGCGGCGCCCCGGCGCTTCACCCGCAACACCTGGAACAACTGGGTGGCCGGCCACGCGGTGATGCGGCCGGACGCCGAGGCGTTCCGCTACCGGGGGACGCCGACGACCTGGGCGGTGCTGCACGCACGCGCGGAGGCGATGGCGTCGGCGCTGTCCCGCCGCGGGGTGGTCCAGGGCGACAGAGTCCTGCTGCTCACCCTGAACCGCACCGAGTTCTTCGAAGCGGTCCTGGCGGTGAATGCGCTGGGGGCCATCGCGGTGCCGGTGAACTTCCGCCTCACGCCGCCGGAGTGCGCGTACATCGCGGAGAACTGCGGCGCCCGGGCCGTCGTCACCGAACCGGCCCTCGAACCCCTGGTGAGGGCGGTCCGGGCGCTGGTCCCGGCGCTGAGCCTGGCGGTCACGATGGCGCCCGACGGGGCGGGTGCGGCGGACTCCTCGGCCCCCGTCGCCGAGGGGTTCGAGGGCTTCGAGGACCTCATCGCCGAGGACGGCGAACACTACGCTCCGCGGGACGTCCCGGAGGACACGCCGTGCCTGATCCTCTACACCTCCGGCACCACCGGCCGGCCCAAGGGTGCGGTGCTCACCTACTCCAACATGGCGGCCCAGTCGTTCACCTGCATCCGGGCCCTGCAGATGGGGTTGGACGGCGTGGGACTGCTCGCGGCGCCGACGTTCCACGTGGCCGCGCTGGGCTCGATCGCGCCCGCGCTGCAGCTGGGCACCACCACCGTGATCCACCCGCTGGGCGCGTTCAGCACCACCGACATCCTCGACACCTGGGAACGCGAACGCATCACGTCCACCTTCATGGTGCCGGTGCAGTGGCAGGCCGTGTGCGCCGATCCGACGGTCAAGGACCGCGACCTGGCCCTGCGCACCATCTCCTGGGGTGCGGCGCCCGCGTCGGACACCGTGCTCGAGGCGATGGCCGAGACCTTCCCCGGCGCCCTCAACGTCGCCGTGTTCGGCCAGACCGAGATGTCGCCCATCACCTGCGTGCTCGACGGCGCGGACGCCTTGCGCAAGATCGGCTCCGTCGGCCGGGTGATACCGACCATCCAGGCGCGCATCGTCGACGACGACATGAACGACGTCCCGCAGGGTGAGGTGGGGGAGATCGTCTACCGCGGGCCGACCCTGATGCAGGGGTACTGGAACGACAGCTCAGCCACCGACGCGGCGTTCGACGGTGGCTGGTTCCACTCGGGGGACATGGTCCGCGCGGACGACGAGGGCTTCATCTACGTGGTCGACCGCAAGAAGGACATGATCATCTCCGGTGGCGAGAACATCTACTGCGCCGAGGTGGAGAACGTCCTCTACGGGCATCCCCGCGTCCGGGAGGCGGCGGTGGTCGGAAGGCCGGACCCCAAGTGGGGCGAGGTCCCGGTGGCCGTCGTCGCGCTGCAGGGCGACGGTCCGGACCTCGACGCGGCGGCGCTCGGCCGGTGGCTGGGCGACAGGCTCGCGCGCTACAAGCACCCGCACGACGTCGTCGTGGTCGAGGCGCTTCCGCGCAATGCCAGCGGCAAGGTCGTCAAGGGGGAGCTGCGGGAGAGCGCACCGGCGGCGCACACGGGGTGAGGGGCTCCCGGTGACGTATAGCCTGCCCGCGGCGCGGGGGCCGTTGCACGACCTCGCCCTGCAGTTCGGGGGGCTCGTCGCGTTCTCCGTGCGCGTGCTGGCGGCCGGCCCGCGTGCGGCGGCGCGCGGCCGGCTGCCGCTGCGTGAGACGGTCGAGCAGACGGCGTTCCTCGCGCGGGTGTGCAGCGGCCCGGCGCTGCTGCTGATGTTGCCGATCGGCGTGCTCATCGCCGTATCGGTGGGGTCCCTCGCCGCGCGGCTCGGTGCGGGCGGCTACTCGGGCGCGGTCACCGCGTTCGTCGTGGTCGGGCAGGCCGCGGCGCTGGTGTGCGCGCTCATGCTCGCCGGCGTCGGCGGCTCCGCCATCTGTGCGGATCTCGGTTCGCGGACCATCCGCGAGGAGATCGAAGCACTCGAGACCATGGGGATCGACGTCGTCGAACGCCTGGTCGTGCCCCGGGTCGTCGCGGCCGTACTGGTCTCGGCGCTGCTGTGCGCCCTGGTGACCCTGGCCGGGGTGCTCACCTGCCTGCTCTACCAGGTGTACGTGCAGCACCAGTCCTCCGGAGCGTTCCTGTCGACGTTCGCGGAGTACGGGCGCCTGTCCGACTTCACCACCGCGATGATCAAGGCCGCCGCGTTCGGGCTGACCTCCGCGCTGATCGCCTCGTTCAAGGGGCTCCACGCCAAGGGCGGGCCGAGCGGGGTGGCGGACGCGGTCAACGAGACCGTCGTGCTCGCTTTCGTCGTCGTGTTCGTCGTCAACACGGTGCTCTCGCAGCTGTACTCGGTGATCGTCCCGATGCCGGGGGCCTACGCATGATCGGGACGGGGACCGTCGGCCGGGTGCGCCGCGCCGGGCGCCCGCTGCGACGCGCCTACGACGGATTCGCCCGGTTCGGCGAGCACGTGACGTTCTTCGTGCACGTCATCGCCGGCATCCCCTTCGCTCTGCGCAGATACTGGCGGCACATCCTGCGTGAGATCGGCGACGTGAGCTTCGGCAGCGCGTCGCTGCTCGCCGGCGGCGGCACCATCGGGATCGTGTTCGCCATGTCGGGCGTCGCCGCGATCATGGTCGGCGTCGAGACGCACCGGGGCCTGGAGCTGATCGGGATGACCTCGCTCAGCGGCCTGCTCTCGGCCATCGCCAACACGCGCGAGCTGGCGCCGGTGGTCGCGAGCATCGCGCTCGCGGCCAAGGTGGGCACGGGCTTCACCGCCAAGCTCGGCGCGATGCGCATCTCCGACGAGATCGACGCCCTCGACTCCATGGCGGTGCGGTCGATCCCGTTCCTGGCCAGCACACGCCTCGTCGCCGCGGTCGTGTGTGTGGTGCCGATCTACATGGTCGGGCTGCTCGCCGCCTACATCGCGACGCGGTTCACTGTGGTGACCATGGCGGGCGAGTCCGCCGGAACCTACGACTATTACTTCCACCTGGGGCTGGGGGCCTCGGACCTGTGGCTGTCGCTGGCCAAGGCGCTGGTATTCGCGATGATCGTCGCGCTGGTGCACTGCTCTTACGGCTTCCATGCGTCCGGCGGCCCCGAGGGGGTGGGCCGCGCCGCGGGCCGCGCGCTGCGGACGAGCATCCTCGTCATCGGCATCGTCGACGTGGCCATGACGTTCGCTCTGTGGGGCATCGAGCCCTCGGTACCCGGTCTGGGGCTCTCGTGAGCGGCTTCGGTGCGCCGCGCGGGCACGTGCCGCGCCCCCGCGGCGGCGCCGCGCCGCGGCGGCGCACACCGTCGAAGGCGGTCCTTGCGCTGCGGGGCTTGGCGGCCGTCCTCGTCGTCGTCGGTGTGACCGCGTTCGTCGCCTTCGGCAACGGGGCGCTCGCCGGGCACCCGGAGGTCACCGTCGACCTACCGGCAGAGGCGGGGCTGCTCACCGGTTCTGTGGGCGTGCAGTTCCGGGGCGTGCCGGTGGGCGAGGTGACGGACATCGACGCGGGCACGGCCGAATCGACGGTGCACCTGCGCATCGCCCCCGACGCGATCGGGCGCATTCCGGCGGCGGTCAAGGTGCGCGTAGCGCCGAAGACACTGTTCGGCGACGTGGTCCTGCAACTGGTCCCCGACCCCGCACGGGCCGCGACCGGACGCGCCCTGCAGGGTGGAGACGTTCTGCGCGCCGACACGTCGCCGGAGGCGGTCCGCCTTTACGACGTCTACGAGAGCGCCGTGGAGACGATGAATCGTCTGCAGCCGCAGCACCTGCAGACGGCGCTCACAGCGATGGCCGATGCGTTGCGGGGGCGCGGCGCCGACCTCGGCCGATCGCTGGACCGGCTCTCGCGAACCGCAGACACGCTCGTGCCCACCACCCGGCGCCTTATCTCCCACGCCCCGCAATTCGCGGCCGCGGCGGAATCCGCCGACGCGGCCGCAGCCGACGGGCTGGGCGTGCTGCGCGACCTCACGGCGCTTTCGCAGGCGGTCACGGACAGGCCCGACAGCCTGGCCGCGTTCCTCCGCACCGCGGGGGCCGCCGCGTCGTCCACCGCCGCGATCGCCGGCGACACCACCGGCGCCCTCCGGCGGATCGTCGACCAGGCGGGCCCGGCGCTCGCGGCCGTCGACGCCGGGCGCCAGGGCCTGCCGGGCACGTTCGACGCGCTCCGGCGGTTCACCGACAAGGGCGTCGCCGCCTTCGACACCGGGGTCTTCGACATCACTGCGGTGCCGAGCTTCAGCGACCCGACGCCGTACACGGCGGCGGACTGCCCGCGCTACGGCGGGCTCGCGGGTGCGAATTGCGGCGGGGGAGGCGACTGATGACGGCGTCCGCAAGGCTTCTTAGTAGTCTCCGGCCGGGCGTGCGCCGCAGGGGCGGGCTGCGCGGGCCGCTCGTCGTCGTCGCCGTGTTCGTCACGCTGGGGGTCGCGGCGGTCGTCGTCGTGGCCAACACCCTCACGGTGCCCGTGCCCGGCGGCACCCGGGACTACTCCGCGGCATTCACTTCGGTGCCGGGGCTGGCTCCCGGGGACGCGGTGACCGCGGCGGGCGTGCGGGTGGGCCGCGTCGCATCGGTGACCCGCTCCGACACCGCCGACGGGGGCGCGCACGCCGTGGTCGTGTTCACCGTGCGCGACGATGTCCCGCTCGATGCGCAGGTGCACGCGGCCGTCCGCTATGGCGACATGCTCGGCGTGCGCTACCTTGCCCTGACGGCACCGCCTGCGGAATCGGGGACGCGGTTGCCGGCGGGGGCCCGCATACCGCTCGGGCGAACGAGCCCGCCGCTGGACCTGACGGCCGTCTTCGACGGCTTCAAGCCGCTGTTCGACGCGCTCGACCCCGCGCAGGTGAACGCGTTGGCACGGTCGATCGTCGACGCGTTCGGCGGCGGAACAGGCGGGGTGCAAGTACTGGTGGGCAGGGTCGCCGACGTGACGGAGAACCTGGCAGGCCACCGCGAGACGATTGCCCGCGTGGTCGACAACCTCGGCGGCCTGGCGCAGGCGGCCGGTCGGCGCGGCACCGAGATCACCGGACTCATCGACGGCCTTGCGCGGATCTCCGGCACGATGGCGCACCGCAACGACGAGCTCATCGGCATACTCGACGACGGCGCCCGGGCCGCCGGTGCGGCGGCGGCGCTTCTGGAGGGCCGCGTCGACACACTCGCGGAGGCCCTGCAGCGGCTCGGCGAGACGGCCGACTCGTGGGTGGACAACACCGACGAGTTCAACCGGACGATGGAGCTGCTCGTCCCCTTCACCCGATCCGTCGGCCGGATCACCGACTATGGCGGTTGGCTGCAGCTGTATCCGTGCACGCTCACCGCGAAGGTGGGCGGTCTCGAAGCCAACCTCCTGGGCCCGGAGCACAGCGAGGTGTGCCGATGAGCCGCGCCGGATCCGCGCGGCGGTGGGCGGAGCGCGCCCGGCATGCCGGCGCCGCAGCGTTCGCGGGCCGCGGATCGGAGCGTGCACGCTCGCGCGCACTCGTCCTCGTCGGCGCCGCGGGGATCGTCGCAGCGGTCCTGGTGCTGCTGGCGGCGGTGGCGCTGCCGCACGGACGGTATCTTCTGCGCACCGACCCCTACACGGCCGAACTCGCCAATGCCGCGGGACTCGAGACCGGCGATCCGGTACTGGTCGCGGGCGTGCCCACGGGCCAGGTGGAATCGATCGACTTCGCGGGGGACCACGTGGAGGTGCGGTTCCGGCTGGACGAAGGCCGGCCGCTGGGCGGGGGGACGACGGCCTCGGTGCAACTCGCGACGATACTCGGCAAGCGGTACCTGGCGGTAGACCCGGCCGGCGGCGGCGCGGTGGGGCCGGACAGCACGATCCCGCTCGCGCGCACCACCGTCCCCTACAGTCTCGACGCGGCGTCACGGTCGGCCATGGACACCGCGAAAGGCATCGACGTCGGTGCGGTGGAGGACATGGTCGACGCGTTGCGCGATGCGCTGCCGCAGAATCCGGACACCCTGCGCAGGGCGGTCACGGGCGTGTCCGCGGCGGCGGAGGCCATGAATGAGAACTCCGCGCAGCTCGGAGCGCTGCTCGACGCAGGGAAGACGCTCACCGGGCTGTTGGTGCGGCAAGACCAGTCGCTCGACACCGTCTCCGCCGAGGCGCAGACGCTGCTCGGGTCGCTCGCCGCGCGACGGAAGGCGCTCAGCGGGCTCACCGACGACCTCCGCACCATCCTCCGCGCGGCCGACTCGGTTCTGGCGTCTGCGGATGCGGCCGGGCCGGACGGGGCCGGCGGACTCGACCGGCTCGTGGGCGACCTGCACTCCGTACTCGACACCCTGGAAGGCGACTCGGCGCGCATCGGCGAGATCGTCGACCGGCTGCCGGCCGAGGTCCGTGCGGTGGTCGACGCGAGCGGGAACGGCAACTGGGTGGACGTGTCGGCTCCGGCGGGGCCCATCCCCGACACGCTTCTGTGCGTTTTCGGCGTGATGGAGGGCTGCCGGTGACCCCCGGTTTGCGGCGCCCGTGGCGCGTCGCCGCGGCGCTGCTGTGCGTGCTGGCGCTGGCGGCGACGGCGGTGTGGTTCGTGTTCCTCCGCGGCGCGGACACGCGCCGGGTCGTCGCCGACTTCACGCACGTCGAGGGCGTCCACCCGGGCAGCAAGGTGGACGTGCTCGGCGTGCCGCTGGGCCACGTCGAATCGGTGCGGCCGCGCGGTGGCATGGTGCGCGTCACGATGACGCTGCGCGACGACATCGTGCTGTCCGCCGATGTGAACGCCTACGTGATGAACCCCTCGGTGATCAGCGCGCGATTCATCGAACTGGGTCCGGTCTACCGGGGCGGTGCCCGCTACGCCGACGGCGACGTCATCCCGGTGGCGCGGACCCACGCACCGATCAATTGGGACGAGCTGCTCGGCAGCTTCGACACGATCGCGAACGCGCTCGGCCCGGACGGCGGCGATGTCGGCGCGCTGATCGAACAGGCCGCCCAGGCCACCGATGGGTTGGGCGGCGCGCTGCACAGGGCGATCGAGCAGGTGGGCTCCGCCACGTCGCTCGTGGGGGCGCGCGCAGACCAGATCGGCGCGTTGCTCGACGACCTCGACCGCATCGCCGGCGCCTTCGGCGCCAGGCAGGGCCGGATCGCCGACACCGTCCGCTCACTCGCGGCGCTGGGCGACGAGCTGCGGCGGCAGAACCTCGACGTGGCCACACCCCTCGCACAGTTGAACAGCCTGTTCGACAGGGTCGGCGCGCTGCTCGAGTCGCGGTCCGGCGACGTGGCCGAGGCCATCGCCGATGCCCGCGCCGTTACCGGGCTCCTTGCGTCCAAGCCTGCGAACCTCGCCGAGTTCCTCGATCTGACCCCGCTGGCAATGCAGAACATCGACCGCGCCATCGGATCCGATGAGCGCGCCCGGCTGCGCCTCGACATCTCGTCCAGTGGCGACCAGTTCGTTACGACGCAGCGGATCTGTGAAAAGCACCCGGGCCCGCTGTGTTCCGCGCCGGGGCTCACCAATCCCGTGCCCATTCCGCTGAGCCGGTCGGATCCCTTCGGCCCGCTGGTGGAGCGATTCGGGGAGGACGGCCGATGACCGCGCACACGCCTTCCCGCCTCCGCGGTGTGCGGCTGCGCGGCACGTTCGCCGCGGTGGCCGCCGGCACGGCCATGGCGGTGACGGCATGCGGCGGGCCGGGGCTGCAGGACCTTCCCGTCGGGCATGAAGCGGAGGGGGACTCCTACAGCGTGACAGCCGTGTTCGACCACGCCGACCGTGTGGTGCCGGGCGCGCCTGTGCGGATCGGTCAGCTGACGGTGGGCCGGGTCCACGACCTCTCCACCGACGGCCGCCGCGCGGACCTGCGGCTGAGCCTGCGCAGCGACGTCGATATCCCCGCGGACGCCGCCGCCGTCATCGAGGTGCCCTCCGCATTGGGCAACCCGTTCGTGCGCATCGAACCCGATCGGTCTCCGGGGGACGGGCCTGTTGAGGATGGCCCTGCGGTGGGGGGCGGACGCATGCTCGCGGACGGCGACACGATACCGCTGGCGCGGACGAGGGTGGGGCCCGAACTGGAGTCGAGCCTGGCCACCCTCGGCCTCCTGCTCAACGGCAGCGGGCTCGACCAATTGGAGACGGTGATGACCGAGCTCGACGCCGCGTACGGCGGGCGCGGCACGCAGGTCCGCGGGCTGATCGACGACGCGAACGCGCTGCTCGGCGACGTCGACTCGCAGCGCGTGGAGATCGACCGCACGCTGGCGGCGATGGACTCGCTGACCGGCACTCTGGCCCGTCACCAGGACGACATCGACGGGGCGCTCGAACAGGCCGCGCCGATGGCGGCGTTGCTCGCCGCGCAGGACGACCGGATCGCAGCTCTCGTCGACTCCGGCGCGGACATCGCCTCGCACGCTGACGCGCTGCTGTCGACCTCGTCCGGGCGGATCGGTGCGGAGATCGACCAGGTGTCGCGGATCCTCGAGGCGCTGAGCCGGTTCAATGCGACCGACACCGAGACGCTGCGCAGCGCCAACGCGTTCATCGCGGGCTTCACGTCGGCGATTCGCGGCGACTACCTGCTCTTCGACGGCGCACTGGACATCCCCCGATCGTTGTTCGAGCTGTGGGCGGGGGAGCGCTTGCCCGCCGCGCCCTCACCACCGCCGCCGGCGCCGGGGGGACCGCGATGAGGCGCCGGGTCGCCGTCCAACTGGTCCTGTTCGTGGTGATCGGGGTGGTCGCCACCGTGTTCGGCGTGCGGTACGTCGCGGGGCCGCAGAGCTTCGGTGGCGCCATCAGCGTGACGATCACCGCGGACGGGGCGTCCGGGGTGGGGGCGGGCGCCTCCGTCACCTACCGGGGCGTGCCGATAGGCCGCGTTACCTCGGTCACGATCGGCGGCGGGGCGGGGCCCGGCGACGAAGCCGGCGACGACAAGCCGACGGGCGGCGCGGTGGCCATCGCGGCCGATCTGGACCCCGGCGTCCGGATACCCGCGTCCGCGACGGCGCGCGTGGTGGGCGCGAGCGCGCTGGGAATCCGCTCGGTGGACCTCGCAGCCGACACGGATGAGGGCCCCTACCTGCGTGACGGCGACACGGTGTCGGCGCCGGCGGAGGACCGGCCCGAGCAGCTGGGCGCGCTGCTGGCCGACGCCTCCGCATTGCTCGGCACGCTCGATCCGGAGTCGTTGCACAGCCTGGGCGCGACCCTGAGCACCGCGTTCGAGGGCACCGGGCCGGTGCTGCGCCGGATGATCGACGACACCGATCGCTTCACGGCCGCGATCGACGCGCACGCCGCGACGATCGCCGGACTCGTGGAGGGGACGCTGCCGATCGTCGACGCCCTGGCCGAATCGGGCGGCGGCTTCCCCGAGGCGGTGGCGGCCGCCCGCCGCATCACCCGTCAGCTCGTCGAGCGCCGGGGCACGCTGACGCACCTGCTGTCGGACTCGCCCGCCCCGCTGCAGAAAGTGGGCGACCTGCTGACCGGCACGCGGGCGGACATCACCGGATTGGCGGCCGCGGGCGACACGATCAGCGCGATCCTCGGAGACAGGGACGCCGCCCTGAGCGCAGGGCTGACGGCGTTCCCCGAGACCCTCGACCAGCTGACGTCCGTGCTGCACGACGGGCGCGCCGATTTCGTGCTCGTCGCCACGCAGGGGCCGGTGTGCTATTACGACACGCCCCGGCGGGCGGTCGGCGACACGTCGGCCAGGCCCGCGAGCCTGGACCTGTACTGCCCGCCCGGCGAGGACCTGGCCCAGCGGGGTTCACGCAACGCCCCGCGGCCCGATGACCTGGGACTGCGGAATGCGACACGTGCCGGCACGCCCGTGGGCCCGCCGATGGCCGACGATCCGTGGCTGATCCCCACGGGCCAGGACCTGTTGCAGCAGGTCACCGCCAGCAGTGGCGGTCGACAGGCTAGCGGGCGGTGACCCAGGTGGTGATCCGCGCCCGCACGACGAGCTTGCCGCTGCGGTCGAGAATGCGGACGGGCACCGCCATCTCCGTGCCCTCGGCGATCGCGTCGAAGTCGGGGACGGTGTCGGATTCCGGGCCGGGGCCGGCGACTGCCGGAGCGGTTGCGAGCTCGGCTATCGCCCGCAGGCCCGTCGTCGCCTTGGCCAGGTACTCGACCTCCATGGACTTCGGGATCCACCGGTGCGTCGTGGGCACAGTCGCCTCGCACAACATCCCCATCGCGATCTCTGCGAGGTTGCAGGCGGCGATCGCGTGGAAGGTGCCCAGGTGGTTGTGGATGCCCCACCACTTCGGCGCGGTCACCTCGCAGCGCCCCGGCTCCATGACCTTCACCGTCGGCAGCACCGTGGCGAAGTACGGCACCCGCGCGCACAGGCCGACGGAGAACAGGGCGTCGCCCAGCCGGCCCGACGGCAGCCGTTTGCGCAGGGCGTAGGTGGGGCCGACAGGAGTCGGTCCGTCGACGGGGAGAGCGGTCATGGTTTCCCTCTCTGCAGGTGGTGTGGCGCGCCGCCGGTGGACCAGGCGGCGACGGAGGCGGCATTGCGGAAGGCCGCGAGCTAACCTTACTCGAAAGTAATATGGGTGTGCCGGTCCACACAGCACGGCACCGCCGTGCCCCGGGGTTCTGCGGGCGCGGCGGTGCCGGGTCCGGCCCTGCGGGCCGGACGAGGGCTCGTCAGCGGTTGGCGAGCATGTCCATGAACGTCTGCTGGATCTGGCCGGCGTTGGGCGAGCCCATGGCGCCGCCGATGATCAGTCCCGGGATGCAGCCGAACACCAGCAGCCAGCAGCCGACGACCGAGCCGATGGCGGCGCCGAACGCCCCGCCGTTCTGCACGCCCCAGAGCCATTCGCCGACGAGCTTGTTGAACTGCCCCACCGCGTCGGCCTCCACGCGGTGGAGGGTGAGCGTCTTGCCGCCCCCGCCGATGGCCGTGTCGATCGGTGCGGCGATATCCGTGCCCGGAAGCGTGAGCGGAATCGACTCGACCACGTTGCCCGCGCCGTCGCGGACGTCGACGGTGCCGTCGCCGGAGGTGAAGGAGAACGCGCCGGCGTCGAGGATGACGCTGTCTCCCACCGGTTGGGTCTGCGCCGGCTCCGGCGCGGGGGCGGCGGCCGCAGTGGTGGTGGCGCCGACCGCGACGGCCGCCGCGGAGACGGCCGCGATGGCCGCGTTGCGGCCGAAACGGGTGAGGTTCATCGTCTTCTCCATTCAGTGATCGGGGCCGCCGAGGTGATTCCTTCGACGGTTTGTGCTGCGTATACAGTGAGTCCGCCAGGCCCGGCGTCCCGGTGCGACGACACTGCGGAATCCGAGCGTTCTCGGCCGGGGCCGCGGAAACGGACGTCCATTTCAAGGTGCCGCAATCCCAGGAGCATAAGCCGTCGCCCCGATCCCGGCAGGCCGACGCGGCGAATCCCGCCGAAATGCCCGGTCCGCCTCCGGCGACGAGCGATGGCGACCCGTCCGCCTGCTGCGACGGGGGCCATCCGCGGGTGTGATCGGACACGATTTGGCAGGGTCGGGCGAGTCGGGCATACTGTCGGGGTTGCCTTGAGTGCGTCCTGCGCCGGTGGCGGCGGTCCCGTCGGGGTCGTCCGACTGTCGGCAGGGGTGCGTGCGGGCGGGTGCGGCCGTTCCGATAGAGTGGTCGCCCGGCCGATCAAGGCCTGTGTACGACGTACCTGAAAGCGTCCGCCCGGCGGGCGCGACCGGTGCGTTCTCCGCGGCGATGCGCGGATCCGTCCCACCGGGGCGGTGTCCGGGGAATGCGTCGCGTGAGAAGCGAACGGGCGACACGCCCGACCGCGTGTACCGGTGGACCATGACAGATGAACAGCGGCGACGATGAGCCCTGGTGCTGATCGCAGTCGGCGGTGCCGATCACGAGAGATCGTCGATCACAGGTGTGCGGCCGGCCCCACTCGACCACATTCCGCTGCCATCGGTCCGGTAATGAACGAAGCGGCGCCTCCCGGGCGTCGCGACACGGCAAGCAAAGGACTACAAGCGTGGCGGGACAAAAGATCCGCATCAGGCTCAAGGCCTATGACCATGAGGCGATTGACGCGTCTGCGCGCAAGATCGTCGAGACGGTGACCCGCACCGGCGCCCGCGTCGTCGGTCCGGTGCCGTTGCCCACCGAGAAGAACGTCTACTGCGTCATCCGTTCGCCGCACAAGTACAAGGATTCGCGCGAGCACTTCGAGATGCGTACCCACAAGCGCCTCATCGACATCCTCGACCCGACGCCCAAGACCGTCGACGCGCTCATGCGTATCGACCTGCCTGCCAGCGTCGACGTCAACATTCAGTGAGCCCGGGAAGACGCAGCGGAGAACATTCAATGACTGATACCGAGATCAAAGGCATTCTGGGCAACAAGCTCGGCATGACGCAGGTCTTCGACGAGAACAACCGGGTCGTCCCGGTGACCGTCGTCAAGGCCGGTCCGTGCGTTGTCACCCAGGTGCGCACCGAGGAGCGCGACGGCTACAGCGCCGTCCAGCTGGCCTTCGGCGCCATCGACCCGCGCAAGGTGAACAAGCCGGTCGCGGGCCACTACGCCAAGGCGGGGGTCACCCCGCGGCGCCACATCGTGGAGCTGCGGGTGCCGGACGCCTCCCAGTACGAGGTGGGCCAGGAGCTCACCGCCGAGGCCTTCTCCGACGGCACGCTCGTCGACGTCACCGGCACCAGCCGTGGCAAGGGCTTCGCCGGCACGATGAAGCGCCACGGCTTCGCCGGCCAGGGCGCCAGCCACGGCACACAGGCCGTGCATCGTCGCCCCGGCTCGATCGGCGGCTGCGCCACGCCGGGCCGCGTGTTCAAGGGCATGCGCATGGCCGGCCGGATGGGCAACGACCGCGTGACCACGCAGAACCTGACCGTCCACAAGGTGGACACCGAGGCCGGTCTGCTGTTGATCAAGGGTGCGATCCCGGGCCGCAAGGGCGGCGTCGTGATCGTCAAGACCGCAGTGAAGGGTGGTGCGCAGGCATGAGCGCCGAGAACACCGTCAAGCTGACCCTCGACGTCCACGTCCCGGCCGGCGGAACCGACGGTTCCGTGGAGCTGCCGGCCGACATCTTCGACGTCGAGCCCAACATCCCGCTGATGCACCAGGTCGTCACCGCGCAGCTCGCGGCGGCGCGCCAGGGCACCCACAAGGTGAAGACGCGCGGCGAGGTCCGAGGAGGCGGCCGCAAGCCGTACCGCCAGAAGGGCACCGGCCGCGCGCGCCAGGGTTCCATCCGCGCACCCCAGTTCACCGGCGGCGGTACCGTGCACGGCCCGCAGCCGCGCGACTACGCGCAGCGGACCCCGAAGAAGATGAAGGCCGCCGCACTGCGCGGCGCGCTGACCGACCGGCTGCGCAGCGACCGCGTCCACGTGGTCTCCGAGCTGGTCGAGGGCCAGGTGCCGTCCACCAAGAAGGCGCTCGGCTTCCTCGGCCGCCTCAGCGACCGCGCGAAGTTCCTCGTCGTGGTCCCGCGCGAGGACGTCGTGACGTGGCAGAGCGTGCGCAACATCGAGGGCGCGCACCTGATCGCACCGGATCAACTCAACACCCACGACGTTCTGCGCAGCGACGACATCGTCTTTTCCGTCGCGGCGCTCGAGAGCTTCGTGACCGCCCGCAGCTCGGCAGCGAAGGAGGTCTCGGCATGAGCATCGCGGAGATCAAGTCCGACCCGCGAGACATCCTGGTCGCACCGGTGGTCTCGGAGAAGTCCTACGGGCTCATGGAGGACGGTGTCTACACGTTCCTGGTGCGCCCGGACGCCAACAAGACGCAGATCAAGATCGCCGTGGAAAAGGTCTTCGGTGTCAAGGTCACGTCGGTGAACACCGCCAACCGTCAGGGCAAGCGCAAGCGGTCACGCCTCGGCTACGGCCGGCGCAAGAACACGAAGCGCGCCTTCGTGACGCTGTCCGACGACAGCAAGCCCATCGAGATCTTCGGAGGGCCGGTCGGCTGAGCCGCGGCTCACCCCACCGGAACTCGTAGAAGGTAAGGACTTCAAGACTCATGGCAATCCGTAAGTACAAGCCGACGACACCGGGCCGCCGCGGCTCGAGCGTCGCCGTTTTCTCCGAGATCACACGCTCGACGCCGGAGAAGTCGCTCGTCCGCCCGCTGCACAACAAGGGCGGACGCAACGCGCACGGGCGGATCACGACCCGGCACCAGGGCGGCGGACACAAGCGCGCCTACCGGGTGATCGACTTCCGCCGCCACGACAAGGACGGCGTGCCGGCCAAGGTCGCGCACATCGAGTACGACCCGAACCGCACTTCGCGGATCGCGCTGCTGCACTACTACGACGGTGAGAAGCGCTACATTCTCGCGCCCAAGGGCATCGGTCAGGGCGACGTCGTGGATGCAGGCCCCAACGCCGACATCAAGACCGGCAACAACCTGCCGCTGCGCAACATCCCCGCGGGCACGGTCATCCACGCGGTGGAGCTGCGCCCCGGCGGTGGCGCCAAGATGGCCCGCTCGGCCGGCGCCAGCATCCAACTGCTGGGCAAAGAAGGCAAGTACGCGAGCCTGCGCATGCCCTCCGGCGAGATCCGCCGCGTCGACGTGCGCTGCCGCGCGACCGTCGGCGAGGTCGGCAACGCCGAACAGTCCAACATCAACTGGGGCAAGGCGGGCCGCATGCGGTGGAAGGGCAAGCGCCCCTCCGTCCGCGGCGTCGTGATGAACCCCGTCGACCACCCGCACGGCGGTGGCGAGGGCAAGACCTCGGGTGGCCGCCACCCGGTCAGCCCGTGGGGCCGGCCCGAGGGCAGGACCCGACGACCCAAGAAGGCCAGCGACGCGATGATCGTCCGTCGTCGCCGTACCGGCAAGAACAAGCGCTAGGAGGGAGTGAAGGATGCCACGCAGCCTCAAGAAAGGCCCGTTCGTCGACGACCACCTCCTGGCGAAGGTGGACGCGCAGAACGAGAAGGGGACCAAGCAGGTCATCAAGACCTGGTCCCGTCGCTCGACGGTGATCCCGGACTTCATCGGACACACGTTCGCGGTGCACGACGGCCGCAAGCACGTGCCGGTGTTCATCTCGGAGAACATGGTCGGACACAAGCTCGGTGAATTCGCGCCGACCAGGACGTTCAAGGGCCACATCAAGGACGACCGGAAGAGCAAGCGCCGATGAGCACACAGTCAGAGACACAGGCCGTCGCGCAGACGGCGAAGGCCACCGCGCGCTATGTGCGGGTGACCCCGATGAAGGCCCGCCGCGTCGTGGACCTGGTCCGCGGCCGGAGCGTCGGCGACGCGCTCGACATCCTGCGGTTCGCCCCGCAGTCGGCGAGCGAGCCGGTCGCCAAGGTCGTGGCGAGCGCCGCGGCGAATGCGGAGAACAACCTCGACCTCGACCCGCGCACGCTCGTCGTGTCCGCGGCGTACGTCGACGAGGGCCCCACCTTCAAGCGGTACCAGCCGCGCGCACAGGGCCGGGCGTTCCGCATCCGCAAGCGCACCAGCCACATCACCATCGAGGTCCAGTCGGTGCCCGGCCAGGGCAACGGCCGCGGCCGTCGGAAGGGAGCTCAGTAGTGGGCCAGAAGATCAACCCGCACGGGTTCCGACTGGGAATCACCACCGACTGGAAGTCGCGGTGGTACGCGGACAAGCAGTACGCCGACTACGTCAAGGAAGACGTGGCGATCCGCCGGTTGCTCTCGACCGGCATGGAGCGCGCCGGCATCTCGAAGGTGGAGATCGAGCGCACGCGTGACCGCGTCCGCGTCGACATCCACACGGCGCGCCCGGGCATCGTCATCGGCCGCCGCGGCTCGGAGGCCGACCGCATCCGCGGCAAGCTCGAGAAGCTGACGGCCAAGCAGGTGCAGCTGAACATCCTCGAGGTCAAGAACCCCGAGGCTGATGCGCAGCTCGTCGCCCAGGGCGTGGCTGAGCAGCTGTCCAACCGCGTCGCCTTCCGCCGGGCAATGCGCAAGGCCATCCAGTCGGCCATGCGGCAGCCGCAGGTCAAGGGCATCCGCGTGCAGTGCTCCGGCCGCCTCGGCGGTGCGGAGATGTCCCGCTCGGAGTTCTACCGCGAGGGGCGCGTGCCGCTGCACACCCTGCGTGCCGACATCGACTACGGCTTCTTCGAGGCCAAGACGACCTTCGGCCGCATCGGTGTGAAGGTGTGGATCTACAAGGGCGACGTCGTCGGAGGCCGCCGCGAGGTGGCGGCCAACGCGGCGGCCGAGCGTGACCGTCCGCGCCGCGAGCGCCCGGCCCGTTCGCGCCGCCCGTCCACGGCCGGCCAGGGCGGTGGCCGTGCGGCCACCGCCACTGCGCAGGCCGAGGCGCCCGCCGCAGAGAATCAGGAGGGCTGACGATGTTGATGCCACGACGGGTCAAGCACCGTAAGCAGCATCACCCCAAGCGCAATGGCATGGCCAAGGGCGGCACGGAGGTCACGTTCGGTGACTACGGCCTGCAGGCCCTGGAGCCGGCGTACATCACGAACCGCCAGATCGAGGCGGCGCGTATCGCGATGACGCGCCACATCAAGCGCGGCGGCAAGATCTGGATCAACATCTTCCCGGATCGCCCGCTGACCAAGAAGCCGGCCGAGACCCGAATGGGTTCCGGTAAGGGTTCGCCGGAGTGGTGGATCGCGAACGTCAAGCCGGGACGCGTGATGTTCGAGATGAGCTACCCCAATGAGGAGATCGCCCGCGAAGCCCTGCTGCGCGCGGCGCACAAGCTCCCCTGCAAGTGCCGGATCGTGACCAGGGAGGGGAGCTTCTGATGGCAACGGGAACCCAGGCGTCCGAGCTCCGGGAGCTCGGCGAGGAGGAGCTGACCACGGCCCTCCGCGAGGCCAAGGAGGAACTGTTCAACCTCCGCTTCCAGATGGCGACCGGGCAGCTCGACAACAATCGTCGCCTCCGGACCGTCCGGCGCAACATCGCCCGGATCTACACGGTGCTCCGCGAGCGTGAGCTGGGGCTCGCGGTCGGACCGGACGAGGACGGCGCCGCATGAGTGAGGACAAGACAGTGAGCACCACCGAGAACGCAGCGAGCACGGAAGCGGCCGACGAGCGCGGCCGCCGCAAGATCCGTATCGGCTACGTCGTCTCCGACAAGATGGAGAAGACGATCGTCGTCGAGCTCGAAGACCGCGTCAAGCACCCGCTGTACGGCAAGATCATCCGCCGTACCAGCAAGGTGAAAGCGCACGACGAGAACGGCCAGGCCGGCGTGGGCGACCGCGTCCAGTTGATGGAGACCCGGCCCATGTCCGCCACCAAGCGCTGGCGGCTGGTCGAGGTCCTCGAGAAGGCCAAGTAGTACTCGGTGCGGCCGGCCGATCGCGCAAGCGGGGGCCGGCCGCACCGGTGCACGTCCCAACCCTTATGATGGTCTGGTTTGCCGCACGGGCTCGCGTCCGTGCGGCGTGCCCCGCCATCGTGCGGGAGTCCGCCCCGCGGGGCGGGCGAACGACCGCGTGCGTCGGGTCGGTAATCCGGCGCACATCGAGTCCAGGTCAAGGAGAACTCTAGTGATCCAGCAGGAGTCGCGGGTCCGAGTTGCCGACAACACCGGTGCCAAGGAGATCTTGTGCATCCGTGTTCTCGGCGGCTCCGGTCGCCGCTACGCCGGGATCGGCGATGTCATCGTCGGCACGGTCAAGGACGCCATCCCCGGCGGCAACGTCAAGCGCGGCGATCTGGTGAAGGCCGTGATCGTCCGGACTAAGAAGGAGCGCCGTCGTCCCGACGGTTCCTACATCCGCTTCGACGAGAACGCCGCCGTCATCATCAAGCCGGACAACGATCCGCGCGGCACCCGCATCTTCGGGCCCGTCGGCCGCGAGCTGCGCGACAAGAAGTACATGAGGATCATCTCGCTCGCACCGGAGGTGCTGTGATGAAGGTGCACAAGGGCGACACGGTCCTCGTCATCTCAGGTAAGGACAAGGGCGCCAAGGGCAAGGTCATCAAGGCCATCCCGGACCGCAACCGCGTCATCGTCGAGGGCGTGAACCGCATCAAGAAGCACACCGCCGTCTCTGCGAACCAGGCCGGCGCGAGTGTCGGCGGGATCGTCACCCAGGAGGCCGCCGTCCACGTCTCGAACGTGATGGTCGTCGACTCCGACGGCAACCCCACCCGCGTCGGGTACCGCACCGACGAGAACGGCAAGCGGGTGCGGATCTCCCGTCGCAACGGGAAGGACATCTAGAGATGACGAGCACCGAGAACAAGATCCAGCCGCGCCTGAAGCTGCAGTACCGCAGCGAGATCCGCGACGCCATGCAGAAGGAGTTCTCCTACGAGAACGTCATGCAGGTGCCGGGGCTCGTGAAGGTCGTCGTCAACATGGGCGTCGGCGACGCCGCCCGCGACGCCAAGCTCATCAACGGCGCCGTCCGCGACCTCTCTCTGATCACCGGTCAGAAGCCCGAGATCCGCCGTGCACGCAAGTCCATCGCGCAGTTCAAGCTGCGTGAGGGCATGCCCATCGGCGCCCGCGTCACGCTGCGCGGCGACCGCATGTGGGAGTTCCTCGATCGGCTGCTTTCGATCGCACTGCCGCGCATCCGCGACTTCCGCGGACTGTCGGGCGAGCAGTTCGACGGCAACGGAAACTACACCTTCGGCCTGTCCGAGCAGTCGATGTTCCACGAGATCGACATCGACTCGATCGACCGCCCGCGCGGCATGGACATCACCGTCGTGACCACCGCCACCAACAACGACGAGGGGCGCGCGCTGCTCAAGCAGCTCGGCTTCCCGTTCAAGGAGAAGTGAGATGGCGAAGAAGGCGCTCGTCAACAAGGCGAACCGCAAGCCCAAGTTCTCAGTTCGCGCCTACACACGGTGCCAGCGGTGCGGACGCCCGCACTCGGTGTACCGCAAGTTCGGACTGTGCCGCGTCTGCTTCCGCGAGATGGCGCACGCGGGCGAACTGCCGGGAGTTCACAAGAGTTCCTGGTGATCCACCACCACACCACTTCGCGGTAGGCCTGCTGCGCCGCCCCGGCGGCGTCCAAGAGGGAACCATTGCGAGAAAGGTATACAGGTCACTTTCATGACCATGAGCGATCCGATCGCAGACATGCTCACGCGTCTGCGCAACGCCAACTCGGCGTACCACGACGAGGTCTCCATGCCCTCGTCGAAGCTGAAGGTGAACATCGCCGAGATCCTCAAGCGCGAGGGCTACATCGGCGACTACAAGGTCGAGGAGGCGCGGGTGGGCAAGACCCTCACGCTGATCCTCAAGTACGGCCCTGCGCGTGAGCGCAGCCTCGCCGGCATCCGTCGGGTATCGAAGCCCGGCCTGCGCGTGTACGCCAACTCCACCAACCTGCCCAAGGTCCTCGGCGGCCTCGGCGTGGCGATCATCTCGTCATCGACCGGCCTGCTGACCGATCGCCAGGCAGCCAAGCAGCGAGTAGGCGGGGAAGTCCTCGCCTACGTCTGGTAGGGGGTCGAAGAATGTCTCGTATCGGTAGAGACCCGATCGCCGTCCCCGGCGGCGTCGACGTGGCTGTCGACGGCCAGGACGTCACAGTCAAGGGGCCCAAGGGCGAGCTGGCGCTGACCCTGCACGACGTCATCGGCATCGAGAAGGCCGAGGACGGACGCCTGCAGGTCACGCGCGCCGACGAGGACCGCGAAAGCCGCGCGTTGCACGGCCTGTCACGCACGCTCGTGCAGAACATGGTCACCGGCGTCACCGACGGCTACGTCATCAAGATGGAGATCCACGGCGTCGGCTACCGCGTGGCGCTGAAGGGCTCCACGCTCGAGTTCTCGCTGGGCTACAGCCACCCTGTCACTGTCGAAGCTCCGGAAGGCGTGAGTTTCCAGGTGGAGAACCCGACCCGGTTCTCCATCAGCGGCATCGACAAGCAGAAGGTCGGTCAGGTGGCCTCCAACATCAAGCGTCTGCGGAAGCACGACCCGTACAAGGGCAAGGGCATCCGCTACGAGGGTGAGCAGGTCCGTCGCAAGGTCGGAAAGACGGGTAAGTGATCATGACTGAGACTGCACAGACCAACGGCAAGCGGGTCCAGCGCGGTACGGATGTTTCCACCGCACGCCGCATCGCGCGGAGCCGTCGGCACTTCCGCCTGCGCAAGCAGCTGTCCGGCACGCCGGCACGCCCGCGGCTCGTCGTGAAGCGCTCTTCCCGGCACATCCACGTTCAGGTCATCGACGACACCGTGGGCCACACCCTGGCGGCGGCGTCGAGCATCGAGGCCGACGTCCGGGCCGTCGAAGGCGACAAGACGGCCAAGGGCGTCAAGGTCGGGGAGCTCATCGCGGCCCGCGCCAAGGCGGCCGGCGTCACGGCTGTCGTGTTCGACCGCGGTGGCAACGCCTACCACGGCCGTATCGCGGCGCTCGCGGACGCGGCGCGCGAGGGTGGGCTGGAGTTCTGATGAAGACGATCAACAACGGAAGGACTGTCTGATGCCGGGACGTCAGCGGCGTGACGGCGGACGGGGTCCCGCCGGACAGAACGGCCCCAACAGCGACAACAAGGGCCAGGGCGGCCAAGGCGGCCGCGGCCGGGGCGGCCGGGACAACCGGTCGCGCGACGCGGAGAAGTCGAACTTCATCGAGCGCGTTGTCACGATCAACCGCGTGTCGAAGGTCGTCAAGGGCGGCCGCCGGTTCAGCTTCACCGCGCTGGTCATCGTCGGCGACGGCAACGGCGTCGTCGGCGTGGGCTACGGCAAGGCCAAAGAAGTGCCCGCCGCCATCCAGAAGGGTGTGGAAGAGGCCCGGAAGAACTTCTTCCGCGTGCCCATGATCGGCAGCACCATCACCCATCCGATCCAGGGTGAAGAGGCCGCCGGCGTGGTCATGCTGCGCCCGGCCAGCCCGGGCACCGGTGTGATCGCGGGCGGCGCGGTGCGCGCCGTCCTCGAGTGCGCGGGCATCCAGGACATCCTGTCCAAGTCGCTCGGCAGCGACAACGCGATCAACGTCGTGCACGCGACGGTGGCAGCGCTCAAGGGCCTGCGTCGCCCCGAGGAGGTCGCGGCGTCCCGCGGCCTGCCGATCGAGGACGTGGCCCCGGCAGCGATGCTGCGGGCGCGTGCCGGGCAGGGGGCATGACGATGGCACAGCTCAAAGTCACCCAGGTCCGCAGCACCATCGGAACCAAGCAGAACCAGCGTGACAGCCTGCGTACCCTCGGGCTCAAGCGGATCCGGCACACGGTCGTCCGTGAGGACTCGCCGGAGACGCGCGGGCTGATCAACGTGGTCTCGCACCTCGTCACGGTGGAGGAGGTCTCACAGTGACCATCAAGTTGCACCACCTGCGCCCGGCGCCGGGTGCCAAGACCGACCGCACACGCGTCGGCCGCGGCGAGGGCTCCAAGGGAAAGACCGCGGGACGAGGCACGAAGGGCACCAAGGCCCGTAAGAACGTGCCGGCCGCCTTCGAGGGCGGGCAGATGCCGTTGCACATGCGGCTGCCCAAGCTCAAGGGGTTCAAGAATCAGTTCCGCACCGAGTTCCAGGTCGTCAATGTCGGCGATATCGCGCGGTTGTTCCCCGAGGGCGGGACCGTCGGGGTGGCCGAGCTGGTCGCCGTCGGCGCCGTCCGGAAGAACCAGCCGGTGAAGGTCCTCGGCGACGGCGAGATCGGCGTCAAGGTCGACGTCGTCGCGGACAAGATCTCGGCGTCCGCAGCGGAGAAGATCGCGGCGGCCGGCGGCTCCGTGACCGCCACCGCCTGACGGACGAGGAACGTGCGACCCGGTCGCGTTCCGGCTCCCCTCGGAGGGCCGGCGCGGCCGCGGTCGCAGCAGCGCGCATGCCGCGGACGGGGCCTTGCGGGCCCCGTCCGCGGCATCGCTGTCTGCACCCACTGTTAGAGTTCAACCGTCGTCCGCGCGTCGGCCGGACCACGCCGGTGGGGATTGCCCGGGCCGCCGCCCGATGAGGGCGGGCGGGTCGGTGGGTTCTTTCCCGGGCGCCCCGTCAGCACACATCCAGGAGGACACTTGCTCTCGGCCTTCGGATCTGCCTTCAGGACTCCGGACCTGAGGCGGAAGATCCTGTTCACGCTCGGCCTGATCGTGTTGTATCGGCTCGGCGCGATGATGCCGTCGCCCGGCGTGGACTTCAAGGTGGTCCAGGAGTGTTCCGCGGACGCCCTCGGCGGCGACTCGGCGGGCGTGTACACGCTCATCAACCTGTTCTCCGGCGGCGCACTGCTGCAATTGTCCGTGTTCGCAATCGGCATCATGCCGTACATCACGGCGAGCATCATCGTCCAACTGTTGACTGTCGTCATCCCGAAGTTCGAGGAACTGCGCAAGGAAGGGCAGTCCGGCCAGGCGAAGATGACGCAGTACACGCGGTACATCACGATCGCACTGGCTCTGCTGCAGTCCACCGGCTTCGTCGCGCTGGCCAACAGCGGCAATCTGCTACGCGGCTGCGACCGGCCGATCCTGGCGGATTCGAGCATCTTCGGGCTCGTGGTGACGACGCTCGTCATGGCCGCGGGCGGCGTGCTTCTGATGTGGTTCGGCGAGCTCATCACCGAGCGCGGCGTGGGCAACGGCATGTCGCTGCTCATCTTCATCAGCATCGGTGCGGGTCTGCCCACCATGGGCAAGTCCATCCTGGACCAGGGCGGGCTGAAGTTCACGCTGATCATGATCGCGGTGCTGGCGATCCTCGCCGGCGTCGTGTTCATCGAGCAGGGCCAGCGTCGAATCCCCGTACAGTACGCCAAGAGGATGGTGGGCCGACGGATGTACGGCGGCACCTCCACGTACCTGCCGCTCAAGGTCAACCAGGCCGGCGTCATCCCGGTGATCTTCGCGTCGTCGCTGCTCTACTTGCCCACTCTCGTGGCGCAGCTGACGAGCAACAACGGCACCGAGGAACACTGGTGGAACAAGATCATCAACCAGTACCTGTCCAACCCGGCCGACACCGGCTACATCATCATCTACTTCCTGCTCATCATCTTCTTCACCTACTTCTACGTCGCCATCACGTTCAATCCGGAGGAGCGGGCGGACGAGATGAAGAAGTACGGTGGGTTCATTCCGGGCATCCGACCGGGGCGGCCGACGGTGGAGTACCTGCAGTACGTGCTCACGCGCATCACCTTGGTGGGCTCGCTCTACCTGGGCATCATCACGGTGCTGCCGAACTTCTTCCTGGGTGCGGCGGCGACGGCGAGCATGGCGTTCGGCGGTACGTCGATCCTCATCATTGTCGTGGTCGCACTCGACACCGCGAAGCAGATCGAAAGCCAGCTGTTGCAGCGAAACTATGAAGGGTTCCTTCGATGAGAATTGTTCTACTCGGTCCCCCCGGCGCGGGTAAGGGCACCCAGGCGGCCATCCTTTCCGACAAGCTCGGTGTTCCGCACATCTCCACGGGGGACCTGTTCCGTGCGAACATCGGCGAGGGCACGGAGCTCGGCGTCGAAGCCAAGCGGTACCTCGACGCCGGTGAGCTCGTGCCCAGCGAGCTGACGAACCGCATGGTGGAGGCGCGCTTGTCCGAGGCGGACGCGCAGCAGGGGTTCCTGCTCGACGGCTTCCCCCGCACGGTGGACCAGGCGGAGGCGCTTGAAGGGATCCTGGGCCGGCTGGGCACCACGCTTGACGCGGTCGTGGAGTTCGTCGTCGACGAGGACGTCGTGGTGGAGCGGATGCTGGCGCGCGGCCGCGACGACGACAAAGAGGACGTGATCCGGAACCGACTGCGGGTGTACCGGGCGGAGACGGCCCCGCTGCTGGACCATTACCGGACCATCGAGGTCAGCGTCGACGCGGTGGGCGAGATCGAGGAGATCAACGCGCGGGCCATGGCAGCGCTGGGCAAGTAGCGGTGGGGTTCATGCGACGTCGCAGAACGGTGCCTTTCCGCACGAACGGGGAGCTCGACGCCATGGCCGCGGCGGGCGCGGTCGTCGGGAGGACCCTCGTGGCCGTCCGGGACGCCGCGAAGCCGGGGGCCAGCACCCTGGACCTCGACCGCGTGGCCGAGGAATCCATCCGGTCCGCGGGAGCGGTGCCCTCTTTCCTCGGCTACCACGGGTTCACCGGCTCCATCTGTGCGTCGCGCAACAACGTGGTGGTGCACGGCATCCCGCGTGCTGACGACGTGCTCGCCGAGGGAGACCTGCTCTCCATCGACTGCGGCGCAATCCTGGACGGATGGCACGGCGACTCGGCGTGGACCTTCGCGGTGGGCGCGATCACCCCGGCGGAGCAGGAGCTCAACGGTGCGACCGAGAAGTCGCTCTCGGCGGGGATCGCGGCGATGCTTCCCGGGAACAGGCTGACGGACGTGTCCCATGCGATCGAGAACGGGACGCACGCGGCGGGGCGGGCACACGGGCGGAGCTACGGCATCGTCGACGGCTACGGGGGCCACGGCATCGGCCGAGAGATGCACATGGACCCGTTCCTGGCCAACGAAGGCGCCCCAGGGAAGGGTCCGCGTCTGGTGGCCGGGTCCGTGCTCGCCATCGAACCGATGCTCACTCTGGGCACGGACCAGACCACCGTGCTCGAGGACGGGTGGACGGTGATCACCGACGACGGGACCAAGGCTTCGCACTGGGAGCACACCGTTGCGGTGACTCCCGACGGGCCGCGCATCCTCACACTCCGACCCTGACGCCCCGACCCTGACCGTCCCGACCTTGACGCCCGGCCCCACAGTTCTGTGGGGGCGGGTTCAGTTCTCCAGCAGGATCGTCACCGGGCCGTCGTTGGTGGACGAGACGTGCATGTGAGCGCCGAAACGGCCGGACTCGACGTGGGCGCCGAGTTCGCGCAGTGCGCCGGCCAGCGTCTCTACGAGAGGTTCGGCCACGGCTCCCGGGGCCGCCTGGTTCCACGACGGACGCCGGCCTTTGCGCGCGTCGCCGTACAGGGTGAACTGGCTGACGACGAGGACCGGGGCGCCGATGTCGGAGGCCGAAGCCTCTCCGTCGAGGATGCGGAGTCGCCAGATCTTCGCCGCCAGCGCATGCGCGGTCGCGTCGTCGTCGGAGTGCGTCGCTCCGACGAGCACGAGCAAGCCCTGCCGGACGCCGGGCGGGGCCGCGCCCGGGCCGAAGGCACCGTCGCCGAGGATCTCGCCGACGGTGCCACCGTCGACCTGCACCCGTGCCCACGTGACCCTCTGAACGACCGCCCGCATACGGCCATTCGATCAGATCAGCCTCCGGCCGCTCTCACGGCCTCCGGGCTCCCTTTAGTCCATGCCGTCGTCGGAGGGGACAGTACGGTCCGGGCCGGTGTGCCCGTGCGCGCCGACAAGGGCCGGCGGGCTCCCCGGCGCGCGGTGCCAGCGGTCGCCGCGCGCATCGGTGAACGTGATCGCGGGCAGAGCGGAGATGTGCTCGGGTTGCCGGACGGATTGCCGGTGCTCGCCGGGCAGCACGAATCTGATCCTGATGGGCGGCGCATCGAGCCGGTCGGGTTCTTCCCCCGTGGTGCGGGCGTCGGCCGGCACCACCTCGACGTCGTGGACGGGGTGGCCGGAACGGTTCGCGACGACGAGCTGGGCGTCCGCGATCCACGCGCTCACCTGATCGGCGTGGGCGCGGCGCGCGCGCATGCGTTCGCCCATCTCGCGCAGGAGACGATGCTTGCGTTCGCGGTGGATCTGCCAGAATCCGACGCCGAACGCCGCGACGGTTCCGATCGATCCGAACCAGGTGGCGAGGTCGCCGAAACTGTCGAACCACTGATGCGGTGCTGCGGCCATGGTCGGTGATCCTTGTCGTGCGGTGCGGGCGGGTTTTCGCTGCGTGGGCGCGGGCGTGTACCCTGGTCGATTGGTGCGTGCTGCGCGCGCGTTCCGTGCCGTCTGAAGGCGGACGGGGCTGCCCGTGTCGGGCGGCTGGACGCGCGGGCCTGTAGCGAGCAGGCCTGTAGTGAGCATCATCCCTTAGGAGGACGAGTAGGCGATCGATTCCTGGTCGCCCGGGCGTGCCCGGGCGGTCGGTCGACGCCAGGATCGCGGAGGACATGGCCAAGAAGGACGGTGCCATCGAGGTCGAGGGGCGTGTGATCGAACCCCTGCCCAACGCAATGTTCCGCGTTGAGCTGGAGAACGGACACAAGGTCCTTGCCCACATCAGTGGCAAGATGCGGCAGCACTACATCAGGATCCTCCCCGAGGATCGGGTGGTGGTGGAGTTGTCGCCGTACGACCTCTCCCGCGGTCGGATCGTTTTCCGGTACAGGTGAGAACCCTTTCCGGCCGGTCCCGGTCGGGAGGACTACGATTCCGCGGCGCCGATGGCGGCGGCGTGGAGTGATCTTCAGGAGATTCGACAGACGTGAAGGTGCAACCGAGCGTCAAGAAGATCTGCGAGAAGTGCAAGGTGATCCGCCGTCACGGGCGGGTCATGGTGATCTGCGACAACCCGCGGCACAAGCAGCGCCAGGGTTAGGCAGCGCCGGCCAACGCACAATTGCGATCGGCTTGCCGAGCGACATGACAGCCTCCCAGAACCAGCCGTGCCCCTCGAGGGCGCGGTCCACCCCCGGCACGGAGGCCGGGGCCCCATCGATAACGGGGACGGGCTGGGAGAAGACCTCCGAACACCGAGAACAGGATCTGCCACATGGCACGACTCTCTGGTGTGGATCTGCCCCGCGAAAAGCGGATGGAGATCGCACTGACCTACATCTACGGGATCGGCCGTACCCGCTCCCAGGAGATCCTCGCGGCCACGGGCGTCAGCCCCGACCTGCGCAGCAAGGATCTGACCGACGAGGACCTCACGAAGCTGCGTGAGTACATCGAGAACAGCCTGAGGGTGGAGGGCGACCTTCGCCGCGAGGTGCAGGCCGACATCCGTCGCAAGATGGAGATCGGCTGCTACCAGGGCCTGCGCCACCGCCGTGGGCTTCCGGTCCGTGGTCAGCGCACCAAGACCAACGCGCGCACGCGCAAGGGCCCCAAGAAGACCATCGCCGGCAAGAAGAAGGCCAGGTAAGCAATGCCACCGAAGTCACGCGGCACCGGCCCCAAGAAGGGCACCCGACGCAGGGACAAGAAGAATATCCCGCTCGGCGCCGCACACATCAAGAGCACGTTCAGCAACACGATCGTCTCGATCACCGATCCCGCCGGCAACGTCGTCTCCTGGGCTTCGTCCGGCCATGTCGGCTTCAAGGGTTCGCGCAAGTCGACCCCGTTCGCCGCGCAGCTGGCGGCCGAGAACGCCGCGCGCAAGGCGCAGGAGCACGGCATGAAGAAGGTCGACGTCTTCGTCAAGGGGCCGGGCTCGGGCCGCGAGACGGCGATCCGCTCGCTGCAGGCCGCCGGTCTCGAGGTCGGCACAATCTCTGATGTCACCCCTCAGCCGCACAACGGCTGCCGTCCGCCCAAGCGGCGCCGGGTCTAGCGGGAACTGGAAAGGATAGGAGGCTAAAGGTTCATGGCTCGTTATACCGGACCGGTCACCCGCAAGTCGCGACGTCTGCGTGTCGATCTCGTCGGAGGAGACCAGGCGTTCGAGCGTCGCCCCTACCCGCCCGGCCAGCATGGCCGCGCGCGGATCAAGGAGAGCGAGTACCTCCTGCAGCTGCAGGAGAAGCAGAAGGCGCGCTTCAGCTACGGCGTGATGGAGAAGCAGTTCCGCCGCTACTACGAGGAGGCCGCGTCGCGTCCCGGCAAGACCGGTGAGATCCTGCTGATCCTGCTCGAGTCGCGTCTCGACAACGTCGTCTACCGCGCCGGCCTCGCGCGCACGCGCCGTCAGGCACGTCAGCTCGTCAGCCACGGCCACTTCCTGGTCAACGGCAAGAAGGTCGACATTCCCAGCTACCGCGTGTCGCAGTACGACATCATCGACATCAAGGAGAAGTCGATGAGCACGCTGCCGTTCCAGGTGGCGCGGGAGACCCAGGGCGAGCGTAACGTCCCCGGCTGGCTGCAGGTCGTCGGCCCGCGCATGCGGGTGCTCGTGCACCAGCTGCCGGAGCGCGCGCAGATCGACGTGCCGCTGCAGGAGCAGCTCATCGTCGAGTACTACTCGAAGTAGATCATGCGTCCCCCGTGCGGCCGACGCCGCGCGGGGGCGCTGTCCCGGACAGCGTTCGGGACTTCCCCGAAGGTCTCGGGGTCCGTCCGTCCTGGGCGGCAGTGTCCGGGACGGAGTCGTCCACGGGCGACGGGCGTTCGGTGTCGCCGCTGCGGCGGCGGTGCCGGCCCACGGCCGGTGGAGGTGTCAGGTGGACGTCAAATAGCGGACGTCCGTACAGGAGGAATGTCAATGCTCATCTCGCAGCGACCCGTGCTGACCGAAGAGGTCATCGCGGATAACCGCTCGAAGTTCGTGATCGAGCCGCTGGAGCCGGGATTCGGCTACACGCTCGGCAACTCGCTTCGGCGCACGCTGCTGTCGTCCATCCCGGGCGCGGCGGTCACCAGCATTCGGATCGAGGGTGTGCTCCACGAGTTCACCACGATCCCGGGTGTGAAAGAGGACGTCACCGAGATCATCCTCAATCTCAAGGGGCTCGTAGTGAGCTCCGAGGAGGACGAGCCGGTCACGATGTACGTCCGCATGCAGGGGCCCGGCGTGGTCACCGCAGGCGACATCGTCCCGCCCAGCGGCGTGGTGGTGCACAATCCCGATCTGCACATCGCAACGCTGAACGAGAAGGGCAAGCTCGAAATCGAGCTCGTGGTCGAGCGAGGCCGCGGCTACGTCCAGGCGATCCAGAACAAGGCCGCAGGCGCGGAGATCGGCCGTATCCCGGTCGACTCCATCTACTCGCCGGTCCTCAAGGTGACCTACAAGGTCGAGGCCACCCGCGTGGAACAGCGCACCGACTTCGACAAGCTGATCCTGGACGTCGAGACGAAGCGCTCGATCTCTCCGCGTGATGCCATCGCGTCGGCCGGCAAGACGCTGGTCGAGCTGTTCGGATTGGCGCAGGAGCTCAACGTCGAGGCGGAAGGCATCGAGATCGGGCCGTCGCCCGTCGAGGCCGACCACATCGCGGCGTACTCCATGCCGATCGAGGAGCTGGAGCTGGCGGTCCGCTCGAACAACTGCTTCAAGCGCGAGGGCGTCCACACCGTGGGCGACCTGGTGGCGCGCAGCGAGTCGGATCTGCTGGACATCCGGAACTTCGGACAGAAGTCGATCAACGAGGTCAAGGTCAAGCTCGCCGCCCTCGGCCTGGCGCTCAAGGACAGCCCTCCCGGGTTCGACCCGTCCACGATCGCCGGATACGACCCGGAGACGGGCACGTGGACGGACACGGACGACGATGATCAGGACTTCGCCGAGACCGAACAGCTGTAACCGTCTTCACTCGGAACGCCGGAGAGGCCGTCCCGGGTGCCTACAAGGAGCACTACAATGCCCAAGCCCACCAAGGGTGCCCGCCTCGGCGGGTCGGCTTCGCACCAGAAGGCCATCCTGGCCAACCTGGCCACTGCGCTCTTCGAACACGGTCGGATCACCACCACCGAGTCGAAGGCCAAGAGGCTGCGTCCGTACGCGGAGAAGCTGATCACGAAGGCCAAGGCCGGCACACTGGCAGACCGACGCGACGTGATGAAGAACATCACCGACAAGGACGTCGTCCACCACCTGTTCGCCGACATCGGACCGCACTTCTCGGAGCGGGACGGCGGGTATACCCGCATCATCAAGACACTGCCGCGCAAGGGCGACAACGCTCCGATGGCGATCATCGAGCTGGTGCGTGAGCAGACGGTGTCCACCGAGGCGGACCGTGCGCGTCGCGTCGCGGCCTCGCAGGCCCAGGAGAACCCGGTCGCCCAGGTCGCCGACGAGGCGTCCGAAGCAGAGGTCGAGAACGCCGAAGAGGTGGTGGAGGGGATCGAGGAGACCACCGCCACCGCAGCCGACGCGACCGATGCCGAGGACGACAAGGCCGCAGACAAGGACTAGTCCCCCGTGGAGGATTCCTTTCATCGCGCGGGTGAGCCCGTCGCCGCGGACAGCGGCGGCGGGCTCACCCGTCTGCGTCTCGACATCGCCTACGACGGCACGGACTTCTCCGGGTGGGCCAAGCAGCCCGGGTTGCGGACGGTGTGCGGCGTTCTGGAGGATGCGCTCGCGACTGTGCTGCGCACGCCCGCCCACCTGACCGTGGCGGGCCGGACGGACGCCGGGGTGCACGCGGCGGCGCAGGTGGCGCACCTGGATCTGGCGACGGACGCGGTACCCGACGAGCCGTCGCGGCTGGTGCGCCGGTTCGCCCGGCTGCTGCCGCAGGACGTCCGCATACGCGCGTTCACCCGGGTGCCCGCGGACTTCGATGCGCGGTTCTCGGCCCTGCGCCGGCACTACGCATACCGGGTGACGGCGGCGGAATCGGGCGCGGATCCGGTGCGGGCCCGCGACACGGCCGTGTGGCGTGGCCCCGTCGACCTGGAGGCGATGCGGCAGGCTTCGGCCGCGCTGGTGGGGCTGCACGACTTCGCCGCGTACTGCCGGCGCCGGGACGGCGCGACGACCGTCCGTGAGCTGCAACGTTTCGAATGGGCTGAGGATGGCGAAGGCGTCCTTGTGGCGCAGGTGAGTGCGGACGCGTTCTGCTGGTCGATGGTGCGCAGCCTCGTCGGCGCAGCACTCACAGTGGGTCAGGGACGGCGCGCGCCGCAGTGGATGACGGACCTGCTGGCGGAGCGGGAGCGTTCCAGCGCGGTGCCGGTGGCGCCCGCGAAGGGGCTGAGTCTGGCCGGCGTGGACTATCCGCCGGACGACGCGCTCGCGGCACGCAATCGCAGAACGATGGACAAGCGCGGCCCCGTGGAAGCCGGGGACGGGGTCGCCGCGCCGGGCGGCTGCTGCGGCGGCTGATCCGGCGCGCGGGCCGGCGGCGGGAAGGCCGCCGCCGGTGGCCTTCGGTGGGGCGGCTGATGAGGGGGAGACGATGGCGGATTCGGGAGGACGCGAGCGGGGGACGGCGGTGGTGGACATCGGGCCCATCACTGTGCGCGCATGGGCCGATGGGGGTGTCACCCGGCAGCGGGCGGCGGTGCTGCGCACGCGGGAGGGGCTTGCGTACGGGGACGAGGCCGCCCGGCGTTCCGGGACGGATCTGGGTGCCTACGAGTCGGCCCTTCCGTCGGCGTTGGACGAGGAGTACACGGCCCTCGGCGACGCCCTGTTCCGGACCGTGGAACTGTTCCGTGGCCTGCTGCTGCACGTGCTGTCGGCAGTCTCCGTCGATGCCGACGTTCCCGGCCGGGCCGGGGGCGCCGCGCGGGACGGCAGGCGGTGCGTGCCCGCGCGGATCGTGCTGGTGCTTCCGGCCCAGTGGGGAACAATCCGCCGTGGCGTCGTCGAGCGCGCGGCGGCCGCGTTGGCGGACGATGTCCTCACGGTGGGGTCGACGTGGGCGGCGGTCGCCGCCGCGGAGGCCGAGGGGCAGATCCGGCCGGGCGGCACGGTGGGGGTCGTCGAGCAGTGGCCGGACTGTACGGTCTCGTCCGTAGTGGACCGGCCGCCGCAGCGCGGCCCCGTCGCGGGCGGGCGCCGGATTCCCGGCGGGGATCAGGATCGGCCGCCGGAGCACCGGCGCGCCGTGCACGGTGCGGGCGTCGTACTGGGGCGCGCGGGCGCGACCGAACTCCACGACGTTGCCGGCCTGCTCCGCGGGCTGGCGGGACTCAACGGCGGCGTGGCCCCGGACGCGGTGATCGCGGTCCCGCGCGCGGGGTGGGAGTTCGACCGGGCGGTCGGTGCGGCCTCCGGTGCCCGGATCCTCTGCACGGACGGGGACGCGCCTCTGCGCGGTGCGGTGCTTCTGGCACGGGGACTGTAGGCGGGCCCCCGCGGTGCCGGACCGGTGTCGCGACGGTCGCGGAAGAAAGTTCCCACGGGGCGGAACCGGTGCGGACACGCCTGCGTCCTTATCGGTGAGGGGGGCAGCGCGGTGCCCGGGCCGGTGCCGGTCCGGGCACCGACTCGGTCCGATCGTCCCGCGGTTCCGGCGGAGCACACGGGGTGAGGAGGGAGCGGACCGAGGCACCGGCCACACGGTGCTCGCTGTGATCGAGGGGGAGATAGGGGAAAGGCCGGCCGTGGCCTCGTAGAGGGGGACGCGGGGCCACGGTCCCGGCGGCCCGGTGCGGAAGTCGGAGGGGAGGTCCGGCTCCGCATCGGGTCGCCCACGGATGCGAGGACGGCCGCTCGGGGGGCCGCTTTGACGGTACGGACCGGCGGTCGGTATTGTTCTCCGTTGGTGTGTTGCCACGAAGGCCGCCCCCGGGTCTCCACCGGCCGCCGGGGCCGTCCGGCATCCACCCAGGCCGGCAGTTCATTCGACAGACGAGGAACAACCTAGTGTCCACGTACACCCCGAAGGCCGGTGACGTCACCCACCAGTGGTACGTCATCGACGCCACCGATGTGGTGCTCGGACGGCTCGCCAGCAAGGCGGCGACGCTGCTCCGCGGCAAGCACAAGCCCACGTACACCCCCCACGCGGACGGCGGGGACTTCGTCGTCGTCGTCAATGCCGAGAAGGTCGCGCTCACCGGCAAGAAGCTGACGGACAAGCGTAGCTATCGGCACTCCGGCCACCCGGGCGGGCTCAGCTCGCTGTCGGCCGGCGAGATGATCGCCAAGCACCCGGACCGCTTCGTCGAGGACGCGATCAAGGGCATGCTCCCGCACACCAAGCTGGGCCGCGCCATGGCCTCGAAGCTCAAGGTCTACGCGGGCCCCGAGCACCCCCACGCCGCGCAGAAGCCGGTGCCGTTCGAGATCAAGCAGGTGGCCCAGTGACGGCGCCGGAGGAGCAGAACGTGACCAACCCCGAAAACGAAGGCCTGCAGGCCTCCATCGCCGACAGCGTCGAGGTCGTCGACGAGGGCATCGCCGACGAAGGCATCGCCGACGAGGGCTACGAGGTGGCCGAGGAGATCGTCGCGGCGCCGGTCCCGCAGTTGGGCGGCGACCGCCCCGTGCAGACCGTCGGCCGTCGCAAGGAGGCCGTGGCGCGGGTGCGTCTGCAGCCCGGCACCGGCGGGTTCACACTCAACGGGCGGACCATCGAGGACTACTTCCCCAACAAGCTGCACCAGCAGCTGGTGAAGTCCCCGCTGGTGCTCGTCGAGCGCGAGGAGTCCTTCGACATCCACGCGCGTCTGCACGGCGGCGGCCCCTCGGGCCAGGCCGGCGCACTGCGGCTGGCCATCGCGCGCGCCCTTGTGGACGTGCAGCCGGAGGACCGTTCCGCACTCAAGTCCGCGGGCTTCCTCACCCGTGACGCGCGTGCGGTCGAGCGCAAGAAGTACGGCCTGAAGAAGGCCCGCAAGGCTTCGCAGTACTCGAAGCGCTGATGGGCCGACGCCGCCGGCCCCGGGCCGGCGGCGTCCCCGCGCACACCGAGGGCGGGCGTCGGGAACGATCCGGCGCCCGCCCTCGGTTTTCTCGTTCTGCCCTGTACACACATGACCGCGTGGCGGATGACCCATCCGTTGAACCATCACCGCCGGACGGCGACGCCGCGGGAAGGACCTCGACCAACATGTCACGACTCTTCGGCACGGACGGGGTCCGCGGGGAAGCGAACTCCACCTTGACCGCCGACCTCGCGCTGGCACTGGCGGAGGCGGCCTCTGCCGTGCTGGCCGCGCCGTCGTCGGGCGCGGCCCGTCCGGTGGCGGTCCTCGGACGTGATCCGCGCGCCAGCGGCGAGATGCTCGAGGCGGCGGTGAGCGCGGGCCTCGCGGCGTCGGGCGTGGACGTGCTCCGCGTCGGTGTCGTCCCCACGCCTGCTGTCGCGTACCTCACCGCGGCGTACGAGGCTGACATGGGTGTGATGATCTCTGCTTCGCACAATCCGATGCCGGACAACGGCATCAAGATCTTCGGCCGCGGCGGCCACAAGCTGGGCGACGCGTTGGAGGACCGGATCGAGCAGCTTCTGCGTCCCGGCAGCGAGCCGCAGCGCCGCGCGTACCGGCCCACGGGTGCGGCGATCGGCCGGGTGCGAAGCGCGCATGAGGCGCTGGACCGCTATCTGCAGCACCTGGCCGCCGCGGTGGACACGCCGCTGAAGGGCGTGACGGTGGTGGTCGACTGCGCCAATGGCGCCGCCCACCGGGCCGCGCCGCTAGCGTACCGGGCGGCGGGCGCGAAGGTCGTCGCCATCAACGACGAGCCCGACGGCATCAACATCAACGACCGATGCGGCTCCACACACCTGGACGACGTCCGACGCGCGGTGGTGGAGCAGGGCGCCGACCTGGGCCTGGCCCACGACGGCGACGCCGACCGTTGCCTGGCCGTCGACGCGGAGGGGAACGTGGTCGACGGCGACGTGATCATGGCGATCCTGGCCGTGGCCATGCGCGAGGCGGGCGAGTTGTCGGAGGACACGCTGGTGGCGACGGTGATGAGCAACCTGGGCCTGCACTTGGGCATGCAGGCTGCCGGGATCACCGTGCGCACCACCGCGGTGGGCGACAGGTACGTCCTGGAGGAGCTGCGCCGCGGGTCCTACAGCCTGGGCGGGGAGCAGTCGGGGCACGTGGTGCTGCCGGACCACGGCAGCACGGGCGACGGAGTGCTGACCGGGCTCCGGTTGATGGCCCGCATGGCGCAGACCGGCCGCACGCTGGCCGAGCTGACCAAGGTGATGACGGTGCTGCCGCAGGTCCTCGTGAACGTGCGGGTGGACGACAAGAAGGCGGTGGCCGATTCCGCCGCCGTCGGCGAGGCGGTGCGCCGGGCCGAGGCGGAGCTGGCGGGGCGCGGTAGGGTGCTGCTGCGGCCGTCGGGGACGGAGCCGCTGGTGCGGGTCATGGTCGAGGCGGAGGACATCGCCGTCGCCCGCACGCTCGCGGACGCGCTCTCGGATGCGGTGTCCGGCGTGTAGGAGGCGGGCACGGGGGGACGGGGGACGAATGGACGGATCCGGTACGGACGAACGCCGCGGGCGACTCAGTGTGGACCGCGCGGAGGTCGACGCGGTCCTGCGCGCGCTCGGCGCGAGCACGTCGGATGCGCGCGCGGCGGCGGAGGAGTTCACGCGGCCCGCGGCGCCGGGCGTCGCGGAGACCGTCGGCGATCCTGCGCTGGGGCGGATCGACGAGGCGCTACGGCAGTGCCTCGTCGGGGCCCTGCGCGGCGAACAGGACTGGGCGGCCACGGTCGACGCCTGCGCGCAGTACATCCGGCGCACGGTCGGCGCCGCGACGGACGCAGACGCGGAGGTTGCCACGGGATTGCGGTCGGTGGGCGTCGGCGCGTCCGGGCGGAGATCCGACGGGGCGGCGGGGCCGCTGTGACGCCGCGGGGACTTCCGGCAGCGTGGGAGCGCCTTGTCGGGGGCGATGCGGCCCGGCGACCGGACCCGCCGACCACGGCGGAACCCGGTGCGGCGGCGGACCTGCATGCGCTTTGGGAGCGTGCGGCGGGCGCGGATCCGGTGGGGCTCCGGATGCGCGCCGATTGGTGCGACGCCCGGGCGGACGACCTCGACGGCATCGTGCACGCTGGCCGCCCACTCCCGGAAGGGGTGCTCAGGGCGTTGGGCAGCGCAGCGGACACCCCGGCGGATGACCTGGAGGCCGGCTTGCGGTCGCTGGGCCGCCACGCGGACGCGCTGCGGAACGCCGCCGAGGTCTTGCGTGCGGGCGCGGGGGCGGTGGAAACGGTGCGCGCGCGGCACGTCCACGCCCTGACCGCCGTGGAAGACCGTGCGCTGGACGCGGCCCGTGGCGGGGCCGCCGTCGGCCCTGGCGAACTGCGTGCGGCGTTCGCCCGTTCGTGCGCGCAGACCGCGGCGTCGATGCACCGGATCGGCGAGGTCGTGGCCCAGGCGCTGGGCGACGGCCGGAACGCGGGGGACTCCCGTGTTTGAGCAGCGCTTCGACCACATTTGCGCGGACCATGCCCGGGCGATGGAGGCCATTGAACAGAGGATCCGGGAGGTCGTGGCCAAGCGGGACGGCGAGTTGCCTCCGTCCTCCGCGCCACGGCCGGCACCGGCCACTGGCGCCGCGGTGGAGCCCGCGCCCGCCGAAGATCGGGGGCCCGTTGCGGAGCCCGCGCCCACAGGGCAGGAACGCGTCGTGCCGGCGGCCGGTGCGACGCAGGCGGCGGATACGGCGCCGTGGCCGGAGCGCGACGAGGAACAGGCACGGTGCGCCATGTTCCTCGACCCGCGCTGGAACTCGGATCTGCCCTGGGAATGACCCTGGGCTGCAGGGCTGAGGGCGAGCCGGTGCCCGCTCAGCGCCCGGCGAGCGCTCCGAGCATCCGCGCGCGTGCGCTCGGCGGGGCGGGGTCGGCAGGCTCGTCGGCGACCGCAGCCGTGCCGGGCAGCACGGTCGCCTCATCCGTGAAGACGGCGTGCTCCTTGCTGTCGGTGAGGGCGGCCAGCAGAAAGCCGGTCAAGCACGCGCGTGTGGTCGCCTGCAGATGCTTGTCGGAGCCGGGAAGGCCGAAGAACGAGGCGAGCCTGCGGTCCTCGGCGAGCGCGCCGTCCTCCGCGGCGGGGACGATGCGCGTGGTCACCGTGCCGGCCAGGGCGGCGGCCAGCGCCGCGGACTCCGCGGACGCCACGCCGCCCGTCCCCGGCTCGGACAACAGCAGCGCGGGTGCGTGCACCTGGCCGGCCGACGGCAGCGCGGAGGGGCTTGTCGGCGCCGGGAACAGCGCGGTGACCGCGGCGACGGGCCGGCGCGCCGTGGGGTCGAACGGCCGCGCGGGACGCTGGGACTTGCGGCCGGCCCGGGCGCCTTCGGACAGGGCGTCGTCGTCGGCCGCACCGTGACGGCCCGCAGCGAGTACGGCTGCTCCCGCGCCGAATCCGTGCCCCGCCATGGCGACCTTCGCCGGGTGCACGCTGATCTGTCCGGGGCCCAGCCGCACGCTGGTGGCGATGTCCGCGGCGGTGCCGAGATCCTGCGCGAACGACCGGGCGGACGGGACAGCCCCGCACTCCGTCGCCGGGGCGACCACCACGAATCCCCAGGAAGCCACGTGGGCGAGCGTGTCGAGGTATCGGCGCGGGGGTGTGAGCCAACCGTGCCCGAACACCACGGCGGGCAGCCCGAAGCCGGACTCCGGCGTGCACACGACCCCCGGCAGCCCGGCGAACGCCAGGTCGCCGCGCAACACGCGGTGCGGACCGCGCCGGGACAGGGAGCGTGCCATGGACTTCGGTTTGGGTGCCACGTGACGACGGTAACCGATCGGGTGCGCCATGTCGGGACGGCAGCCGTAATCCACCCCCGCGGGCACACGGGGGTGGCACGTATCCTTATGCACTATGTGCGGAATCGTGGGGTACGTGGGCGCCAAGCCCGCCCTCGGAGTGGTCGTGGAAGCGCTCCGTCGGATGGAGTATCGGGGTTACGACTCGGCCGGGGTGGCCATCCTCGACGGGGACGGGAGCCTGGCAGTGGAGCGGCGGGCGGGGAGGCTGGCCAACCTGGAGGACGCCCTGGCCGCGGCCGGAGACGGCGACTTCGCCGGGCATGCGGGCATCGGGCATACGCGGTGGGCCACCCACGGGCGGCCCACGGACCGGAACGCACACCCGCACACCGACGCCACCGGGCGCTTCGCGGTGGTGCACAACGGGATCATCGAGAACTTCGCGGCGCTGCGCGCCGAGCTCGAGGACCTGGGCGTGGACCTGTGCAGCGACACCGACACCGAGGTGGCGGCGCACATGATCGCCATCGAATACGCGGACGGCCCGCACGCGGGGGACTTCGTAGGCAGCGCACTCGCGGTGCTGCGCCGGCTGGAGGGGGCGTTCACGCTGGTGTTCACCCACGCAGGTGAACCGGACACCATCGTCGCAGCCCGCAGGTCCACGCCGCTGGTGGTGGGCGTGGGCGAGGGCGAAATGTTCATCGGCTCCGACGTGGCCGCATTCATCGAGCACACCCGCGAGGCGGTGGAGCTGGGCCAGGATCAGGCCGTGGTCATCACCGCCGACGGCTACGAGGTCACCGATTTCCACGGCGCGGACGCGTCGGACCGCACCCGGCCGTTCACCATCGACTGGGACCTGGACGCCGCCGAGAAGGGCGGCCACGAATACTTCATGCTCAAGGAGATCCAGGAGCAGCCGGCGGCCGTCGCGGACACTCTGCGCGGGCACTTCATCGACGGCCGGATCGTGCTGGACGAGCAGCGCCTGTCCGACCAAGAGCTCCGCGACGTCGACAAGATCTTCGTCGTGGCCTGCGGCACCGCCTACCACTCCGGGCTGGTCGCAAAGTACGCCATCGAGCACTGGACCCGGCTGCCGGTCGAGGTGGAGCTGGCCAGCGAGTTCCGCTACCGTGACCCGGTGCTCGACCGGTCCACGCTCGTGGTCGCCATCTCGCAGTCGGGCGAGACGGCCGACACCCTCGAAGCCGTGCGGCATGCGAAGGACCAGAAGGCGCGCGTGCTGGCGGTGTGCAACACCAATGGGGCGCAGATCCCCCGCGAGGCGGACGCGGTGCTCTACACCCGGGCCGGGCCGGAGATCGGCGTCGCCTCCACCAAGTGCTTCCTGGCGCAGCTGGCCGCGAACTATCTGGTGGGTCTGGCGCTGGCACAGGCGCGCGGCACCAAATACCAGGACGAGGTGGCGCGCGAGTACGAGGCGCTCGAGGCGATGCCCGCGCTGATCGAGCGCGTTCTGCAGACGGTCGAGCCGGTGCGGCGCCTGGGCCGCGACATCGCGCAGGCCCCAGCGGTGCTCTTCGTGGGCCGCCACGTGGGCTACCCGGTGGCGCTCGAGGGTGCGCTCAAGCTCAAGGAGCTCGCCTACATGCACGCCGAGGGGTTCGCCGCGGGGGAGCTCAAGCACGGGCCCATCGCGCTGCTGGAGGACGGGCTGCCGGTCTTCGTCGTCATGCCCTCGCCGAAAGGCCGGGCGGTGCTGCACTCGAAGATGCTCAGCAACATCCGCGAGATCCAGGCCCGCGGCGCACGCACCCTGGTGATCGCCGAGGAGGGCGACGACACGGTGCGGCCCTACGCGGACCACCTCATCGAGATACCCCCGTCCTCGACGTTGCTGCAACCGCTTCTGTCGACGGTGCCCCTGCAGGCTTTCGCAGCCGAGGTGGCGAAGGCGCGCGGGTATGACGTGGACAAGCCGCGCAACCTGGCGAAGTCGGTGACGGTGGAGTAGGCCGTCGAGGCCCGAGGGATCCGCCCGGAGGAGGCACGGCAAGTATGCGCGAGTTCCACAGTGTCGACGCGGTGCGCGCGGCGGAGGCGCCGCTGCTGGCCTCTTTACCGGAGGGTGCCCTGATGCGGCGCGCGGCCTACGGGCTGGCGCGCATCGCTGCGGCCGAGCTGACGCGGAACCGCGGCGGCGTCGCCGGCAGGGCGGTGCTCGTGCTCGCCGGGTCGGGCGACAATGGCGGCGACGCGCTGTTCGCCGGGGCGCAGCTGTGCCGGCGTGGTGCGGCCGTGACCGCGGTGCTGATGAAGCCGGAGCGGGCGCACGCGGCAGGGCTGGCGGATTTGCGCGCGGCCGGTGGCGTCGCGGTGGCGGCGGCGGGCGTGCTCGAAGGTCGGGTGCGCGGGTCCGCGGCGGCGTCCGTCGCCGGCCCCGACCTGGTCCTGGACGGCATCGTGGGGATCTCCGGACGCGCCGGGTTGCGGCCCGACGCGGCGGAGCTCGTCGCGCGCCTCGCGGCGGCGCCGCGGCGGCCGGTGTTCGTGGCCGCGGACCTGCCCAGCGGCGTCGACCCGCAGACGGGGGGGACCGACGGGCCCGCAGTGCAGGCGGATGTCACGGCGGCGTTCGGGGCGTGCAAACCCGTGCACGTGCTCGGGGCGCGGTGGTGCGGCCGGGTGGTGGAGGTGCCCATCGGACTCGCGCTCGGCGCGCCGGAGCTGCGCCAGTGCGGCGACTCCGACGCGGGGCGCTTGTGGCCGGTCCCCGGCGCGGACGATGACAAGTACACCGGGGGCGTGACGGGCGTGGTGGCAGGCTCGGAGGCGTATCCGGGGGCCGCGGTGCTGTGCACGGGGGCCGTGGTGGCGGCGACGTCGGCGATGGTGCGGTACGCCGGCAGCGGACGCGAGGCGGTGCTGGCGGCGTGGCCCGAGGTCGTTGCCACCGGCACCGTCGCAGAAGCGGGCCGCGTGCAGGCGTGGGCCGTGGGGCCCGGAATGGGGCTCGACGAGGAGGCCGAAGAGCGGCTGCGGACGGTGCTGGGCGCCGACGTGCCCGCGGTGGTGGACGCCGACGCGCTGACCCTTCTCGCCCGGCATCCGGGGTGGGTGCGCGAACGTACTGCGCCGACCGTGCTCACGCCGCATGAGGGGGAGTTCGCACGCCTGACCGGCGGGCCCGTGCCGGCCGACAGGCTCGCCGCGGTGCGGGCGCTGGCGGCCGATCTGGGCGCCACGGTGCTGCTCAAGGGGAACGTCACGCTCATCAGTGCTCCCGGCGGTGAGGCGTACGCCGAGCACTCGGGGCACGCATGGGCCGCGACGGCCGGCTCGGGCGACGTCCTCACCGGCATCATCGGCGCGCTGCTCGCGGCCGGGCTCGACCCGGCGTTCGCATGCGCCGCGGCGGCACGAGTGCACTCGACGGCGGCGGGACTGGCGGCACGGGGACACTGCGTCGCGTGGAGGAACGACGCCGCGAGCGGCGGCGGGGCCGGCGCGCCTGTATCGGCCTCGGCGGTGCTGGCGTGCGTGAGCGCGGCGGTGCGAGTGGTCAGGTCGGAAGTTCCGGAGGATCACGGAACCGGATCGACGCACGCGTGAGGCCGCGTGGCGGTGGGCGCGTACCGCGCCAGTGGCAGAATCCGAGACTATGACCGGCCAGTCCCAGCCCAGCCCAGCCCAGCCCCGGCCCCCGCGGCCGCAGGCGCTCGCGACCATCGACCATGACGCGCTCGCCCACAACGTCGGCGTGATCCGCGAATGTGCCGGAGACACCCCGGTCATGGCCGTCGTCAAGGCCGACGGTTACGGGCACGGCGCCGCGGAGGTGGCCCGCACGATGCTGGCGGAGGGGGTGCGCGAGCTGGGCGTGTGCACACTCTCCGAGGCGCTGGGCCTGCGTGCCGCGGGAATCACCGCGCCGATCCTGTCGTGGCTGCACGCGCACGACGCCGACTTCGCGCCTGCGATCGCAGCGGGGGTGGAGCTGGCGGTGTCGACCCGCCGGCACCTGGCCGCCGTGGTGGACGGCGCGCGCCGCGCCGGGGCGCCGGCGGTGCTGACGATCAAGGTGGACACCGGGCTCAACCGCAACGGCGTGAACGTGGACGACTGGCCGGGCCTGCTCGAGGCGGCCACCGCGGCGCAGCGGGCCGGCGACGTCCGGCTGCGCGGCATCTTCACGCACTTCGCGCGCGCCGACGAGCCCGATCATCCCGTCATCGACATCCAGGCCGCGCGTCTGAAGGAGATGGTCGACCAGGCGTGCGCCGCCGGCCTCGAACCGGAGGTCGTGCACGCGGCCAACTCCGCCGCCACCCTCACCCGCCCGGATCTGCGGTTCGACATGGTCCGGCCGGGGATCGCGCTCTACGGGCTGTCGCCGATGCCCGAGGTGTCCGACTTCGGGCTGCGCCCGGTGATGCGGCTCTCCGGCCGGTTCGTCAACGTCAAGACGGTGCGCGAGGGGGAGGGGGTGTCCTACGGGCACACCTGGACCGCCCCGCACGACACGACCGTCGGCGTGCTGCCGCTGGGCTACGCCGACGGCATCCCCCGGACGCTCAGCGGACGGTTCGACGTGGCGGTGGGCGGCGAGCGGCGGCCCGCCGTGGGCCGGGTGTGCATGGACCAGTTCGTGGTGGATCTGGGTCTTGGCTCGGGCGTGGAGGTCGGCGACGAGGCGGTGATCTTCGGCGACCCGCGCCGCGGCGAGCCGCACGCCCAGGAATGGGCCGACGCGCTCGGCACCATCCACTACGAGGTGGTCACCGGGGTGAAGGGGCGCGTGCAGCGCCGCTACGTCGGGGGCCGGGGCTGATGCCGCGGCGCACGCTGGTCGCGGCCTCCGACACGGAGGACTTCGGGGCGGAGCTCGCCACGAAGCTCACCGCCGGCGACCTGGTGATCCTCGACGGGCCGCTGGGAGCGGGCAAGACGGTGCTCGCCCGCGGAATCGCCCGGGGACTCGGCGCGCAGGGACCGGTGACGTCCCCGACGTACGTGATCGCCCGCGTGCACCCGGCGGGCGGGGGGCGTCCGGGCGGCGGGGCCGCGACGGCGATGGTGCACGTGGACGCCTACCGGCTGGGGGACGGCCCCGCGGCGCTCGACGAGCTGGACGCTCTCGACCTCGACACCGACTTGGACGATTCCGTGGTGGTCGTCGAATGGGGCGCGGGCCTCGCGGAAAGGCTCGCCGATCATCACGTGGTGGTGCGGCTGTGGCGCGACCCGGACACGGACGTGCGCTCCGCGGAGTGGGAGCGCCGCGCCGGAAGCGTGTGACTTCCACGCGGTGACTCCCGCACAGTGACGGCAGTGTGGTGGCGGGCCGCGTGTTCCGCGTTTGCGCAGGTCGGTACGATGGGGGACCGTGCTTGTTCTCACCGTCGACACCTCCACGCCCGCCGTCACCGCCGGGCTCGTGCGCCTGGACGATGCGGCCGCCGCGACCGTCGCCGTGCGGGTGACCAGCGACGCGCGCGCACATGCCGAGGTGCTCACCCCCCAGATCCTGCAGTGTCTGCGGGAGGCGGGCGCCACGCCGACGGACCTGGGCGCCGTCGTCGTCGGCGCCGGGCCCGGGCCGTTCACGGGGCTGCGGGTAGGGATGGCGACGGCGGCCGCCTTCGGCGACGCGCTCGCCATCCCGGTGCACGGGGTGTGCAGCCTCGACGCCATCGCCGCGCAGGCACGTGCCGATGCGGAGGGGGCCGACGCGGCGGCGGCCGCAGCCGTTGCGGAGGATTTTCTGGTGGTCACCGACGCGCGGCGGCGCGAGGTGTATTGGGCGCGGTACCGGGGCGTCGATCGGGTCGAGGGGCCGGGGGTGGCCGCGCCGGCCGACGTCGCCGTCGGCGCGGCGGGTGCCGCGGCCGGATCGCCGGACCATGTAGCGGCGGTGGGGCTGCCGGTGCTCGCCCCCGCCTCGCCGACGCCGTGGGGGCTCGTGGCGGTCGCGGCGGACCTGCTCGCGGGGGGTGTGGAGCCCGCGTCGCTGGAACCGCTTTACCTGCGTCGGCCCGACGCCGCGGAGCCCAGGCCTCGGGTGCCGGCGGCGCAGGTTCGCGCGTGAACGCGCACGGCGGAGGCGACGAGACCGGCGGCGACGGGGCAGCCGGGATCACCGTCGGCCCGCTCGAGTTCGCCGACGCCCACTCGTGTGCCGCACTGGAGCGGCTGTTGTTCGCAGGGGAGAGCCCGTGGCCCGCGGCCGCGTTCGCCGAGGAGCTGCGTGCGCCGCACACCAGGTTCTTTGCGGCGCGCCGGAGCTGCCCGCAGCGTCGGCGCCCGTGGCTGGTGGGCTATGCGGGCATCGCGCTGCTCGGCGGCGCGGAGCCCGAGGCGGAGGTGCACACTATCGGCGTCGACCCGAAGGTCCAGGGCCGCGGAATCGGGCGCAGACTGATGGCGCTCCTGCTGGCCGAGGCCGACGCGCACGGCGGGCCGGTGTTCCTCGACGTGCGCACCGACAACGAGCCGGCGATCGCGCTGTACCGGAGCGAGGGCTTCGAGAACATCGGGATGCGCCCGCGCTACTACCAGCCCAGCGGGGCGGACGCGTACGTGATGCGCAGGCGCGCGGCGGAGGACACGGACGGCAAGGAGGCTGCGCGGTGATCGTCATGGGTATCGAGAGCTCGTGCGACGAGACGGGCGTCGGCATCGTGCGCCTGGGGGCGGGTGCCGACGGCGCCGCGCGTGTGGAGCTGCTGGCGGACGAGGTGGCCAGCAGCGTCGGCGAGCACGTCCGCTTCGGCGGGGTGGTGCCGGAGATCGCCTCGCGGGCGCACCTGCAGGCGATGGTGCCGACGATGCGCAGGGCGCTCGCCGCCGCCGGCGTGGACCGGCCCGACGCGGTGGCCGCCACGGTGGGCCCCGGGCTCGCGGGCGCGCTGCTGGTGGGGGCGGCGGCGGCCAAGGCCTACGCGGCGGCGTGGGGCGTGCCGTTCTACGGGATCAACCACCTGGGCGGGCACGTGGCCGTCGACGCCCTCGAGCACGGTCCGCTGCCCCGGGCCGTGGCGCTGCTGGTGTCCGGCGGACACACGCAGCTGCTGTTGGTGGACGGCCTCGGCGCGCCGATCGTCGAGCTCGGCTCCACCGTGGACGACGCGGCGGGCGAGGCGTACGACAAGGTGGCGCGCCTGCTGGGGCTCGGCTACCCGGGCGGCCCCGCGATAGACAGGCTGGCCCGTGCGGGTGATCCGTGTGCCATCTCGTTCCCACGCGGCATGACGGGGCCGCGCGACGCCCGGCACGCCTTCTCCTTCTCCGGCCTCAAGACCGCCGTGGCGCGGTACGTGGAGCAGTGCGAGCGGGACGGCCGCCCGGTGCCGGCCGCCGATGTGGCGGCCGGCTTCCAGGAGGCGGTGGCCGACGTGCTGACGTTGAAGGCCGTGCGCGCGTGCGTGGACGAGGGTGTCGGCACGCTGCTCATCGGCGGCGGGGTGGCCGCCAACTCGCGGGTGCGGGCGCTGGCGGAGGAGCGGTGCGCCGCGGCGGGCATCGCGCTGAGGGTGCCGCGGCCGCGGCTGTGCACCGACAACGGCGCGATGATCGCCTCGCTGGGCGCCCACCTCATCGCCGCGGGCGCCGCGCCGTCCCCGCTGGGCATCTCCACCGACCCGGGCTTGCCGGTGCAGACCAGCCAGGTCAGGTGAGGCGGGCGTGCGCCGTCACGCGAACGGCGACGCGAGCAGCATCTCGACATTGTGGTCGGCCGGGCCGCCCATGTTGTCCGGGTCCTTGTTGACGTCGTTGTAGGACAGTTCGCGATACAGCGACGCCAGTCCCAGCGGGGAGAGGTCGTCGTAGGGCAGCTGGTAGGGGGCGTCCGATTCGATGAGGGTCGCCAGCAGCGACAGCGTGCCGTCGGTGTTGTCCACCACCTCGATGACGCGCGCGTACTGCGGGAAATCGATGTGCGAGGCCGTATTGACCTCCCAGAAGCTTTGCCGTGCGGTGGCCCCCGGATGCGGGGTGATCCTGTTGGCGTGCGTGTGGCCGTTCACCCAGGCGCACACGTTCGGGAAGCGGTGCAGCAGGGCCACCAGCTCAGCGCCGGAGTGGCGCGGCTCCGCAGGATTCTCCGGGTCGGGGATGAGCAGTCCCGTCGTATCGCTGGTGTGGTGGCTGAACAGGATGAACAGGGTGTCGTCGGCGCCGGTGCGCACCTCGCGTCCGGCGCCGTCGAAGTACCGGCTGCTGCCGGCAGCGAGGGTCTGTTCGATCCAGCGGAGCTGCGCGTCGCCGAACGAGCCGTCGACGAATCCGGCCCGGTTGGTGGAATCCATGCTGATGCCGACGACCCCGGGGGCGATCTCGAAGCTGTAGTAGCCGATGCCGGTCTCGGGTGCGTCGGCGGCGAAGCCGTGGCCGTGGGGGCCCGGGCCCAGGTGGCGGGGGTCGAAGTGCGCGGCCATGAACTGGCGCGGAGTGAAGGGCGCGCGGCGTTCGTCGGGGGTGACGATGCGCGCGGGGTTGGTCATCTGCGCGACGAGCCCGGGCACGGCGGCAGGGTCGGTGCGCAGCGCCTGTTGGAGCCGCTCTGCCTCCGCCGCCGAGCCGGGCGCGCCGAGTTTGAGGTTGCTCGTGTAGAGGTCGGTGATCGGCGGTATACCGCTGGGGGCGGTGCCGATGACGGAGTCGTCGTGGTTGCCGAACACCGCGAACCACGGCACTGACAGCCCGGGACTGGACATCGGCGCCAGCGCCGCGTCGAAGTAGCCGTCGAGGACGGGGAACCCGGCGCGCTTGAAGCTGTCGGTATGCCGGGACTCGGGGTTCCAGTACAGGTCGAAGCCGGAGTCCTGGGTGCCCTCGTACCGGTGCGGGTCGCCGGTGTTCGGCGTGAACCGGCCGCCGCTGAGCGCCGTGAGGTACCAGTCCAGTTCCACGTGTTCGTGGTTGTCGGTGTTGTCGCCGGTGGTGACGACCGCGTCGAACCGGCGGCCCGAGTGCGGCCCGCCGGTCAGCGCGTTGATGCGGCCGACGAGCGAGGTGAGCCCCTGCGTGGTGAGCAGGTCCTGGGGGCGGGACGCTGAGCCGATGAGCGGGTGCACGAACTCGACGCGCACCGGCGATTGGGCGTCGAGGATGTGCATGTCGGTCATCTGGACAAGGGAGGCGAGCGCGCGGCGGCGGTCGGCCCGCGCCGCGCGTGCGGGTGCGAGCTCGGTGCGCACGATCACCGGGTACCCGGGCCCGGCGGTGAGGCGCTGATACCCGTGCGGCCCGGCGGGCGCCGCGACGGCCTCGAGCGTGGTGCCGGCCGTCGACCCGGCCAGGGCGTCGGCGCGGGCGGTGGCCGGGGTCCAGAATCCGCCGCCGGCGCGTCCGGGGGCGGCGGCACCGAGCAGGTTCAGTGTGAGGGCCCCGCCCAGGCCTGCGCCCGCGCCGGCCAGGAACTTTCTGCGATTCACCGTGGTCACGGTCATCATCCTATGTGACCTGGACGACTATCCGGAACGGGGAGGCGGGCCGCCGTGCGCCGGCCGCCGCGGGCCCGCTGCGCGCGGCCGCTCCCCGGCGAGCACTGGGAAGGGTTGAGCGCTGGCACTCGCATGTATAGAGTGCTAGTTGGTACCGAAGCGGTTCCGGCACCCGCGACGACGGGACTGCGTGACGCACCGATCCGACTACATTCGATCCGCGCCCGGCGGGGGACGACCCCACGGGTGTGTATGACCACTGAAAGTGGAGGGCTCATCGTGGCGAGCGTGAACATCAAGCCGCTCGAGGACCGGATCCTCGTCAAGACCAACGAGGCGGAGACGACGACCGCCTCCGGCCTGGTCATCCCGGACACGGCGAAGGAGAAGCCCCAGGAGGGCACCGTCATCGCCGTGGGCCCCGGACGCTGGGACGACGAGGGCGAGAACCGCATCCCCGTCGACGTCTCGGAGGGCGACACCGTCGTCTACAGCAAGTACGGCGGCACCGAGATCAACTACAAGGGCGAGGACTACCTCATCCTGTCGGCGCGCGACGTCCTCGCGGTCATCGGCTAGCAGTTCCCCCGGGCGTCGGCCCGTACCGCAACGCGGTCCGGACCGGACCCTGTGACACGACCCGCCCCGGAGGCGCCGCCCATGCGACGGCCCCGGGGCGGGCGCGTATCAGCGAACTGCCGAGAAGATCCGGAGGAGAGCCATGGCAAAGCAGATTGAGTACAACGAGCAAGCACGGAACGCCATCGAGCGCGGGGTGGACCAGCTCGCCGACGCAGTGAAGGTGACGCTGGGCCCGCGTGGCAGGAACGCGGTGCTCGCCAAGGCGTTCGGCGGCCCCACCATCACCAACGACGGCGTGTCGGTAGCGCGCGAGATCGAGCTGGAGGACCCGTTCGAGAATCTGGGCGCCCAGCTGGTCAAGTCGGTCGCCACCAAGACCAACGACGTGGCCGGCGACGGCACCACCACGGCGACGGTGCTGGGCCGGGCGATCGTGTCCGGCGGCATCCGGAACCTGGCGGCCGGCGCGAACCCGGTGGCCCTGGGCGCCGGGGTCGCGCGCGCCGCGGAGCACGTCACGCAGGCGCTGCTGAGCGCCGCTCGCCCCGTGGAGGGCAAGGACGCGATCGCGAAGGTCGCCACCGTCTCCTCGCGTGACGAGGAGATCGGCACGATGGTGGGCGAGGCGATGACTGTGGTCGGCGCCGACGGTGTCGTCACCGTCGAAGAGTCCGGCACCATCGACACCGAACTGCAGGTGACCGAGGGCGTTCAGTTCGACAAGGGATTCCTGTCCCCGTACTTCGTCACGGACGTCGAGGAGCAGGAGGCGGTGCTCGAGAACGCGCACATCCTGCTGTTCCGTGAGAAGATCAGCTCGCTGCCGGACCTGCTTCCGCTGCTCGAGAAGGTCGTCGAGAGCGGCCGGCCGCTGCTGATCATCGCGGAGGACGTCGAGGGCGAGGCGCTTTCGACGCTCGTCGTCAACGCGCTGCGCAAGTCGCTCAAGGCCGTCGCGGTGAAGGCACCGTTCTTCGGCGAGCGCCGTAAGTCATTCCTCGACGATCTCGCGATCGTCACCGACGGCCAGGTGATCACCGCCGATGTGGGCCTGACGCTGCAGTCGGCGGAGCTGTCGATGCTGGGCACGGCCCGTCGCGTGGTGGTGACGAAGAACGACACGACCATCGTCGACGGCGCCGGCGGCAAGGACGAGGTGGACAAGCGGGTGGCGCAGCTGCGCGGGGAGATCGACTCCTCCGACTCCGAGTGGGACCGCGAGAAGCTCGCCGAGCGCGTGGCGAAGCTCGCGGGCGGCGTCGCCGTGATCCGCGTGGGCGCGGCCACCGAGACCGAGCTCAAGGAGCGCAAGCACCGCGTGGAGGACGCGGTGGCCGCGGCCAAGGCGGCCGTCGAAGAGGGCGTCGTCCCCGGAGGCGGCACCGCACTGGTCACGGCCGCGGCGGGGCTGGCCGACCTGGCCGCGTCCGCGACGGGCGACGAGGCCGTGGGGATCGAGCTGGTGCGCACCGCACTGCGGGCCCCGCTCTACTGGATCGCCGCGAACGCGGGGGTCGACGGGTCCGTGGTCGTGGAGAGGGTCGCGGGGCTGCCGGTCGGCCACGGCTTCAACGCCGCGACGCTCGAATACGGCGACCTGGTCGCCGACGGCGTCATCGACCCCGTGAAGGTCACCCGCTCGGCGGTGGAGAACGCGGCCTCGGTGGGCCGGATGGTGCTCACCACCGAGGGCGCGGTTGTGGACAAGCCTGAGGAGGACGACGGCGCTGAGGCAGGTCACCAGCACTGACGCCGGCAGCCGCCGACGAGGCGGGACGGCCGTGGCCCGCGGGCACCGCATCGGTGCCCGCGGGCCACGGCCTTTTCGGACGGGGTTTCGGCTGCGTCGAGGGTTCCAGCCGTTCAGGAAGCAGTGCTGCGGAGCGCTGCGGCCGCGTGCTCGTCGGCGTGGGCGGCGCGGCGCCCCGCCGCTGCGGCGGGACGGCCGGAGCGGGTGCGTCCGCGCTCCTTGATGATCGACAGGCGTTCGGACTCCGACAGCCCGCCCCAGACGCCGTACGGCTCGGCCAGCGCCAGTGCGTGCTCGCGGCAGCTGACCAGAACCGGGCACTGCGCACACAACTGCTTGGCGCGCTGCTCCCGGGCGGTGCGGGCGTGGCCGCGTTCGCCGTCGGGATGGAAGAACACCGACGAGTCGACGCCCCGGCACAGGCCCTGCTGTTGCCAGTCCCAGTCGTCGACGAGAGGACAGGGGATGGCGTGTGGGCGGCTCATGGCACCTCCGTCGGGGATCGGTCCGGGTGGTTCTGCTGCGCGCGGTCCGGCCGGAGTCCGGGGGCGCCGGGCGTGACGCGTGGCACTGCTTCGTCGGGCGTGTTGCCACTCTAAGCACGTACGGAAAATCGTGTCAAACGAGTGTGTGTCACTCACGTTGCGGATCTGCTGCAAAAGGCGAGGGCATCGGGGGCAGGCGATCCCGACTTCTGAAACGTGCCATCGCCTGTTGGGGCGGTTGCGGCCGCAGGGGGAACGGGTACCGCTCGCGGGGGCGGCGGGACGCTGGTGCACACTGCGGGAGCAGACGGGGGACGGAACAGTCGGATGGTGCGGATCACGTCGTGGACACGGGGACGAGGACGGTGCGGATGACGCCTGCGCAGACGGAGGCCGACGGCGCCGATCCGGACGCGGTGCCGAGTGGGGCCGACGCGCGCGCCCGCGTCCTGCACGCGGCGGCCTTCGGCGCCGGGCCTGCGGGCGTCGCGGGACTCGTCGGCCCCGGTGCGGCGCGGCCGGGCGGGGAGACTGCGATCATGCTCCCCGCCGCGCGTACACCCCGTGAACTCTGGTGGCGGGCGGTGGCGCATTCCGGCGCCGGGTTCTACACCCGGGCGGGCGGCGATCTGGCCGCTCTGGCGGCCGCTGGAGCCGGACCGGCGTGGGACGCGCTCGCGGCGTCGACCGCGGCATCGCTACTCCGGCAGATGGGCGGCCATGACAGGGCGGCGGTGTACGACGGCCGCGCGCTGGCGCGGATCACCGGCGCCGGGAGCCGTGTGCGGGGGACGGTGTCCGGGCACGCCGCCGCCGACGCGTGGACGGGGCTCGCGGCGGACCGCCTGGGCCGCGGGGACTGGCGCTCGGCGCAGAGGCTTCTTGCCAGGTGCCGGGGACCGTTCAAGGAGTCCGGCGAGGAGGCGGCGCCGGGCACGGCTGCGCCCCCGCGTGTGGCACTGCGCCTGCAATGGGTGACGGCCGAGACCGCGATGACGGCGGGCGACCCGGATGCGGCGGTCGCCGCGGCGCGCGCCGGGCTGGAGATGCTCGAGGCGGGTGCGTTCCCGTCGGAGCGGCACCGGGTGAAGACCCTCCTCGTCGCCGCGGCGGCGGAGGCGGTGGCCGGCAGGCCGGGGGCGGCGGCCGCGCTGGCGGAACGTGCCCACGCCGCGGCCCGGACGGCGGGGCTGGTGCCGCTCCGGTGGGCGGCGGCGATGCTGCTCGCCGGCGTGTCCGAGGACTCTACGGCCCGCGCGGCCGCGGCCGACGTACACGCGTGCCACGGCATCCTGGTGGCGCGTGGGGGCGGGGATCCGCGCCTGATGAGGGGCTATCTCTGAGCGTCCGGCGCACGCGCGGCGCGGCGCTCGGCCGCGCGGTGATCAGCGGCCGCGGTGTCGGCGCATCGGGGCGCGCAGCACGGCGCCGAGGTGCCACGGTGCACGCCGGCGCACCTGCGGCCGATAGGGTGGGGCGGGACAATCGACTTGAAACATGCATCGCCGCTGTTCGCAGGCGGGGCGAGGACTGGGGCTTGAAGGCACGATGACGCGACCGGACGACGAGGTATCCCGAGATGTCGCGGATGCCGTGGCGGGCGGTCGCGCCGCCCTGCATCGGCTGCTGACCGAGATCCGCCCCCTCGTCGTGCGCTACTGCCGTGCACGGGTGGGCTTCGCCGAGCGGGGCTTCGGCTCGGCGGACGACGTGGCGCAGGAAGTGTGCATGGCGGTGGTGACGGCCCTGCCGCGGTACAAGGACCAGGGCAAGCCGTTCATGGCGTTCGTCTACGGGATCGCTTCGCATAAGGTCGCGGATGCGCACCGTTCGTCCGCGCGTAACAAATCCGAGCCCACCGCAGATATACCGGATGAGATCGGGCGCAACAGTGTCCAGGACGGCACATACCTGGACCCGGAGCAGTCGTATCTGGATTCGGAATCCCGCGTGCGTGTGGAGCGGCTCCTTGAGGGTCTGCCGGACAAGCAACGCGAGATCATCGTTCTTCGATTGATCGTCGGGATGTCCGCGGAGGAGACGGCCGCTGCGGTGGGCAGTACCGCGGGAGCGGTACGCGTGGCCCAGCACAGGGCGCTCGCAAAGCTGAGGAACACTTTCGGAGAGGCGGGTGAGCAGGGTGTCCGAGCGTGACAACGCGACGGGCGACGAGTCCCCCGGGTCGGACCTCGCCGCCATCCTGCACGATGACGAGTTCATCGAATCGATACTCCGCGGAGGCGAGGTGCCGGCCGAGTCCGACGCCGAGGCCGAGCTCGCAGTGCTGTTCTCGGGTGCCCGCCATCAGATCGTGAGCACCCCGATGCCCGGCATGCCGTCGGAGGACGAGCTTGCCGCGGCGTTGGCGTCGGGGATCGAGGAGGCCGGCGCGGGCACGGTGGTGCCGCTGCGCCGGAGCCGCCGATACCGCTGGATGACGACGGTGACCGCGGGTGCCGCCTCGGTGGCGGTGCTGCTCGGCGGCATCGCCGTGGCGGGGCACTTCCTGGGCGCCGACGAGCCCGTCGGCCAGAGTTCGGAGGACTTCGTCACCGCGGCCAGCATCCGGGACGAGTTGGCCCACGCGAAGGACCTGCTGGCCAAGGGGGACCTGCGCGGCTGCCTCGCGGTGCTCGACTCGGCCACGGAGAAGATGGAGAAGATCCGCGGGGACTCGGCCTTCACCGAGCTCGACGACACCCGCACGGACCTGTGGGCGCAGGCGACCGGCCGGCCGAAGTCCGAGGCGCCCGCCGTGGGGGCCGACGTCGTCGTGCCGCCGCCCGCGCCGACAAGCACGGCCACTCCTCCTCCGTCTTCGCCTCCGCCGCCGTCGATCGGTATCGAAGGGGTGCCGGGCCTGCCGGACATCTCCGTGCCGTTGCCGCAGATCCAGCTGCCGCCGTTGCCGGATGTGCAGCTGCCGCAGCTACCGCTGCAGCAGGCGCCGGCGCCGAATCCGCCGACGACCACCACGCCGGCTCCGACGACCACGCCGACGACCACGCCGACGGAGACCCCGGCGCCGTCATCCAGCGCGGACGTGCCGCCGCCGGGCACAGCCACACCGACACCCACCCCCGGTCCGCAGAAGCAGCAGCTGTCGGATCTCGACGGAAACTGACTCGTCGTCGGGCCGACGCCGCAGGCCGGAGCGTGCCCCGCCGGTCGGCGCACACGCAGAGAACGACGATCGCCGCCGAGCCCGTTCAGGGCGCGGCGGCGATCGCCATCGGTGGGGATCCGGAGCCGCGCCCGTCGTGGCCGGGCCCGGAGTGCCCGCTCCGGCTCAGATGTCGTGGCCGTCGCTGAACAACGACGCGTCGTTCATCGCGGCGTCCGCGTATCCACGGCAGTAATCCCAGGTGACGTAGTCCTCCGGCTGCGGGTCGAACGCGGGCTCGTGCGGGCGCACGCTGCCGTCGACGAGCAGCTGCATGAGGTTGGCGCGTAGCATCTCCCAGTCGTGGAAGTGGTCGTCGTGGCAGTCCTCGCATGCGATGACCAGGCCCCGCACGCCGCGATGGCCCAACAGGGCCTCGTAGACGGCGAGGTCGGCCAGGTCCTCCTCGACGGCCAGGCGTTCATGGGCGTCGAGCGGCTGGGCCGGTTCCGGGGAGTCGAAGGCAGCGGCCGGATCGGCGGGGTCGCCCGCGAACGGATCCGGCGGCAGGCCAGGCGGCAGATGCTCGTGCACGACGCCCACGGTACTTGGGGAGCACCCGAACCCGCCACCGCAGTCCCGCAATGCGCGCGTCGTCGGTCCGGGGGAATGCGGGGACGGCGGGCCCGGGGCCGGGCGGGGGTGGAGGCGTAATGCACCGTAATGCACGGTGACGAGCGTCTCGCGGCGCGCGGCCCGGGCGGTCCGCACGCGCGGATCCCGATAACATGGACCGCATCCCCATTCGCAGCGGCCACACCCAGGAAGGCCAAACATCGTATGAGCAATCCGGCCGGGCAGGTAAACGGCAACATCAGGTTCGGCGGCGACCGCGATGACAAGATCGCGATGACCGGGCTGACGTTCGATGACGTCCTGCTCCTTCCCGCGGCCTCCGAGGTCATCCCCGGCGGGGTCGACACCTCCACACAGGTCACGCGCAATATCCGGCTGCGTGTACCGCTGGTCAGCTCGGCGATGGACACGGTCACCGAGGCGCGGATGGCCATCGCGATGGCCCGCGCGGGCGGGATGGGCGTGCTGCACCGCAACCTGGCCGCCGACGCGCAGGCCGGCCAGGTGGAGACGGTCAAGCGCTCCGAGGCCGGGATGGTGACGGATCCGGTCACCTGCAGCCCGTCGCACACTCTTGCCGAGGTGGATGCGATGTGCGCACGCTTCCGCATCTCCGGGCTGCCGGTGACGGACGAGGCGGGGGCGCTGGTGGGCATCATCACCAACCGCGACATGCGCTTCGAGATGGACATGAGCCGTCCGGTGTCCGAGGTGATGACCGAGGCCCCGCTCGTGACCGCGCAGGAGGGCGTCTCGGCCGAGGCGGCGCTGGGGCTGCTGCGGCGGCACAAGATCGAGAAGCTGCCCATCGTCGACGGAGCGGGCACGCTCACGGGGCTCATCACCGTCAAGGATTTCGTCAAGACCGAGCAGTACCCGGACGCCACCAAGGACCGCGACGGCCGGTTGCTCGTGGGCGCGGCCATCGGCGTGGGCGAGGAGTCGTGGACGCGCGCGATGAGCCTGGTCGACGCGGGCGTCGACGTCCTCGTCGTCGACAGCGCGCACGGGCACTCGGCCGGGGTGCTGGAGATGATCTCCCGGCTGCGCCGGGAAGTCGACGGCCGGGCCGGAGCCGGACGCGTAGACATCATCGGCGGCAACGTCGCCACCCGCGGCGGAGCGCAGGCGCTCATCGACGCCGGCGTGGACGCGGTGAAGATCGGCGTAGGGCCCGGGTCCATCTGCACCACGCGCGTCGTGGCCGGCGTCGGCGCGCCGCAGATCACCGCGATCCTCGAGGCGGCGGCGGTGTGCCGCCCCGCGGGCGTGCCCATCGTCGCCGACGGCGGCCTGCAGTTCTCCGGCGACGTCGCGAAGGCCCTCGCGGCCGGGGCGTCCACCGCGATGCTCGGCTCGCTGCTCGCGGGCACGGCGGAATCGCCCGGCGAGCTGGTGCTGGTGGGCGGCAAGCAGTTCAAGGCGTACCGCGGAATGGGTTCGCTGGGGGCGATGCAGGGACGCGGGCAGGGCAAGTCCTATTCGAAGGACCGCTACTTCCAGGACGACGTGCTCTCCGAGGACAAGCTTGTCCCGGAGGGCATCGAGGGCCGGGTGCCGTTCCGCGGGCCGCTGGGCTCGGTGATCCACCAGCTCACCGGCGGGCTGCGCGCCGCTATGGGTTACGCAGGCGCGCGCACCATCGCGGAGCTCAACGACGCACAGTTCGTCCGGATCACCGCGGCCGGCCTCAAGGAGAGCCATCCGCATGACATCCAGATGACCGTCGAAGCGCCCAACTACTATTCACGCTGAGCCACTGTGCCCGGCGCGCACCGCGCCGGGTGCCGCAGCGGCAGGACGGGCGGTCGTCGGCCGTCATGGACGGGGCCGTGCCCCTGAGAACCAGGAAAGGGGACACGCGTGCGTGACCTCGTGGAAATCGGCATCGGGCGCATAGCCCGGCGCACCTACCAGCTCGAGGACATCGACATCGTCCCCTCGCGGCGCACCCGCTCGGCCAAGGACGTGTCCACCGCCTGGCAGATGGACGCCTACAGGTTCGACATCCCGCTGCTCGCGCATCCCACCGATGCGCTCGTCTCGCCCGAGTTCGCGGTGGAGATGGGCCGCCGAGGCGGGCTGGGCGTGTTCAACGGCGAGGGGCTGTGGGCCCGGCACCGCGACGTGGAGGACAAGCTCGCGCAGCTCATCGAGGTGGCCGAGGGCGAGGACGGCCCGGCCGCGGCCACCCGGATGCTGCAGCGGCTGCACGCAGCGCCGGTGGACCCGGACCTGCTGGGGCAAGCGGTGGCCGCCATCCGTGACGCCGGGGTCACCACGGCCGTGCGGGTGAGCCCGCAGAACGCCGCCGCACTCACCCCGCATATCGTCGCCGCGGGTGTGGACCTGCTGTTCATCCACGGCACGATCATCTCCGCCGAGCACGTGGGCGCGGGGGACGCCGAGCCGCTCAACCTCAAGACGTTCATCAATGAGCTCGACGTCCCCGTGGTGGCGGGCGGCGTCAGCGACCACCTCACGGCGCTGCACTTGATGCGCACGGGTGCGGCCGGCGTCATCGTGGGCTACGGGGCCGCCGACGGCGTCACCACCAGCGGCGAGGTGCTGGGCATGGGCGTGCCGATGGCCACCGCCATCGCCGATGCCGCCGCGGCCCGCCGCGACTACCTGGACGAGACCGGCGGCCGGTACGTGCACGTCATCGCCGACGGCGACATCCACACCTCCGGCGATGTGGCCAAGGCCATCGCATGCGGTGCCGACGCCGCCGTTCTGGGCACGCCTTTGGCGCTCGCGGAGGAGGCCCCGGGCAAGGGCTGGTACTGGCCGACGGTGGCGGCGCACCCGTCCATGCCGCGCGGCGCCATCGTGCCCGTCACCTTCGACGACCGCCCGAGCCTCGACACCGTGCTGAGCGGGCCGGCGGACGACCCGTTCGGTTCGCTCAACCTCGTCGGTGGCCTGCGGCGCTCGATGGCGAAGTCCGGATACTCCGACCTCAAGGAGTTCCAGCGCGTCGAGCTGAGCGTGCGGGGGTAATCGGCCGGCGATCCGGTCCGGCGGTATACCCGGTACCCGACGTTATAGTAAGATCCCTCACGCGGGCTTCAGGCAGCGGTCGATGTGGAGGAGACGGCATGGCACCCAGCGTGGACGGGCCGGACTACGACGTGGTGGTGGTCGGATCGGGATTCGGGGGCAGCGTCAGCGCGCTGCGCCTCACCGAGAAGGGCTACTCCGTCGGTGTCCTCGAGGCGGGGCGCCGTTACGCCGACGACGAGTTCGCCGCCACCAGCTGGGACCTCAAGAAGTTCCTCTGGGCGCCCCGGCTCGGCTGCTACGGGGTACAGCGCGTGCACATGCTGCGGGATTGCCTCATCCTCGCCGGTGCGGGTGTGGGCGGCGGCTCGTTGAACTACGCGAACACCCTCTACAAGCCCACCGGGCCGTTCTTCTCCGACCCTCAGTGGGCGCACATCACAGACTGGGAGGACGAGCTCACCCCTTACTACGAGCAGGGCCGGCGGATGCTCGGGGTGGTGCAGAACCCCACGATGACCCCCGCCGACGAGGTCATCAGGTCGGTGGCCGACGACATGGGCGTGGGCGAGACCTTCATCCAGACGCCGGTGGGCGTGTACTTCGGCGAGGCCGGCGAGACGGTGGACGACCCGTACTTCGGCGGCGTCGGGCCGGCCCGCACCGGGTGCATCGAATGCGGCGAATGCATGACGGGATGCCGGCATGGCGCCAAAAACACGCTGGTCAAGAACTATCTGGGCCTGGCCGAGCGAGCCGGGGCGCAGGTGCACCCGATGACCACCGTCACCGCCGTGCGCCGGCGGGAGGACGGGGTGTGGGAGATCTCCACCGAACGCACCGGCGCCTGGATGCGCAAGCAGCGCCGCACCTTCACCGCCGCCAACGTGGTCCTCGCCGCCGGCACCTGGGGCACGCAGAACCTCCTGCACGCGATGCGCGACGCGGGCACGCTGCCCGGGCTGTCGGGCAAACTCGGCGGGCTCACCCGCACCAACTCGGAGTCCATCGTGGGCGCGGGCAAGTTCGCGGTGGACCCGGAGATGGACCTGACCAAGGGCGTCGCCATCACCTCCTCGTTCCACCCGACGGACGACACCCACATCGAACCGGTGCGTTACGGCAAGGGCTCCAATGCGATGGGGCTGTTGCAGACGCTCATGACCGACGGCGGCGGGCGGATTCCGCGCTGGCTCAAGCTTCTCCTGCTCATCCTGCGCCACCCGCTGATGACGCTGCGCATGCTCAACGTGCGGCGGTGGTCGGAGCGCACGATCATCGCGCTGGTCATGCAGAACCTCGACAACTCGATCACGACCTTCACCAAGCGGGGCCTGCTGCGGCGGCGGCGCATCAGCAGCCGCCAAGGCCACGGCGAACCCAACCCGTCGTGGATCCCCGCGGGCAACGACGCGACGCGGCGCATCGCCGACAAGATCGACGGCATCGCGGGCGGCACGTGGGGCGAGATCTTCAACATTCCGCTCACAGCGCACTTCCTGGGCGGCGCGGTGATCGGCGACGGCCCCGGCTCCGGGGTGATCGACCCGTACCACCGGGTGTACGGCTATCCGACGATGTACGTGGTGGACGGTGCGGCCGTGTCGGCCAACCTGGGCGTCAACCCGTCGCTGACGATCACCGCGCAGGCCGAGCGTGCCGCCGCCATGTGGCCCAACAAGGGCGACGCAGACGTGCGGCCGCCCCAGGGTGAGGGCTACCGGCGCATCCGGCCGGTGGCGCCTCGCAGCCCGTTCGTCCCGGCGGACGCGCCCGGCGCTCTGCGGCTGCCGATCACGCCGATCCAGGCGGGCGGAGCATAGCCGGTGCCTCGTGGCATTGCGCCGGACCATGCGTTCATTGACCCGGATCAGGTGCTTGACCGGGGGCCTTATCAAGCGACCGGCCACCGCCGAGCAACTTGCCTACCATCCTGGTGCTGATAGGGACACCCTGGTCAAAGGGTGATCTGTACCAGGAGGCATCGCTAGACCAGGGCGGGATCCGCAGGCGGTGGCGGAGCCATGCAGACGAGTCCGTGGGCGTTCTCGCATGTTCGATTCGGCCTGGACCGCCTCACGATGGCGGCGGGATCGAAGGCGGTGTTTTCCGGCGGCTCGAGTGGGTACAGCACGAACGTATTGGATACAGCACGAACGTATTGGATACAGCACGAACGTGTAGTCCGCCGGTGCGACGTGACCGGCGCCGAGACGAGAGGGGCGGTTGTGAGTCGAATGTTCCGCACCGGCAGATGGGTCGTGGTGGTCCCGGCGGTCTTCGCCTCCGTCTGGACGCTGGCAGCCTGCAGTACCGAGGCGCAGCCTGCCCCGGAGAGCGCTACGTATTCGATGCCGGCGGTGTTCACCGGCAACCCGGTCCCACCGTCCGTCAACGCCGAAATACCCGACGAGATCGATTCCGCGGTGCCCGTGAACGGGGCGACTGTCCCGTTGATCGACCGGAGCGATACGCCCTTAGGCGTTGCTCAACTCAAGGATATCTCGGGTGACGTCGCTATCGATGTGCACATCTCGGGGGGCCACCTCGATCCTGGCCTGTACACGGTCGGGTTCACCGAGTATGGCCGGTGCGATCCGGCAATCGGCTTTCACTCCGCCGGTGCCGTGCGCAGCCTGCTCGGGGGAACGAGTCCGCTTGACCTGACGCTGCCGGTGTCCAGCTCCGGTGTCGGCGCTGTGGAGACGTTGATTCCCGGTATCGATGTGGCATCACTGACCGGGCGGGGCGGCAGCGCTATCGTCCTCACTTCGGAATCGGGTGAGCGCGTCGGCTGCGGCGTCATCGACCTCACCTGATTTTGTCCGGGGCCGCGCTCGCTCCCTGCGGCGCCGTCACGGTCGCCGCTGAGCCTCGCGCCTCGACCAAGCGGAATCCGCTCGGTCTGGGCGTGGAAGCGACGGAGAGTGCTTGATGGGCGCGGGGTCGGGGCCGGGCGTGATGGGGACGCCCGGCCCCGCATCGTAGACTGTGCGGGTGCCTGAACTCCGCCTGCAGCAGTCCGCCCGGCCCGTGCTCGTCGTCGATTTCGGAGCGCAGTACGCGCAGCTGATCGCCCGTCGAGTCCGTGAGGCCGGCGTCTATTCCGAGGTCATCGCGCATACCGCGAGCGTGCAGGAGATCGCCGCCAAAGATCCGTCCGGCATCATCCTGTCCGGCGGTCCCGCCAGCGTGTACACCGAGGGCGCGCCGGCGCTCGATCCGTCGCTGTTCGACCTGGGCGTTCCGGTGCTCGGCATCTGCTATGGCTTCCAGGCGATGGCACGGGCGCTCGGCGGCACCGTGGAGCACACCGGCGGACGCGAGTATGGGCGCACGGCGATGGACGTCTCCGGCGGCGCGCTTCACCATGGCCTGCCGGAGCAGCAGCCGGTGTGGATGAGCCACGGCGACGCGGTGACGAAGGCGCCCGCCGGGTTCACGGTCACGGCGTCCAGCGAGGGGGCGCCCGTCGCGGCGTTCGAGTGCCTCGACCGGCGCCTGGCCGGGGTGCAGTACCACCCCGAGGTCCGGCATTCCCCGCACGGCCAGGAGGTGCTCACCCGATTCCTGCGCGACGTCGCCGGCCTCGAGCGTTCCTGGACCACCGCGAACATCGTCGAGCAGCTCATCGAGCAGGTGCGCGCCCAGGTGGGCGACGGCCGCGCTCTGTGCGGGCTGTCCGGCGGGGTCGATTCCGCCGTGGCCGCCGCGCTGGTGCAGCGTGCCATCGGCGACAGGCTCACCTGCGTGTTCGTCGATCACGGTCTGCTGCGCGAGGGGGAGCGCGGTCAGGTCGAGAACGACTTCGTCGCGGCCACCGGCGCCCGGCTGGTGACGATCGACGCGGCGTCGACGTTCCTGGGTGAGCTGGCAGGCGTCTCCGACCCGGAGGGCAAGCGCAAGATCATCGGGCGCGAGTTCATCCGCAGCTTCGAAGGCGCGGTCTCCGAGGTGCTCGGCGACGCGGCCTCCACCGGCGCGACGGTCGACCACCTGGTGCAGGGCACGCTGTATCCCGACGTGGTCGAGTCCGGCGGCGGCTCCGGCACCGCGAACATCAAGAGCCACCACAACGTGGGCGGGCTGCCGGAAGACCTGCAGTTCACCCTGGTCGAGCCGCTGCGCCTGCTGTTCAAGGACGAGGTCCGCGCTGTGGGGCGCGAGCTGGGGCTTCCGGAGGAGATCGTCGGCCGCCAGCCGTTCCCCGGCCCGGGACTGGCCATCCGCATCGTCGGCGAGGTCACCGCGGAGCGCCTGGCGCTGCTGCGCCGCGCCGACTCCATCGCCCGCGAGGAGCTCACCATCGCGGGGCTCGACCAGCAGATCTGGCAATGCCCGGTGGTGCTGCTCGCGGATGTCCGCAGCGTCGGCGTGCAGGGCGACGGCCGCACCTACGGCCACCCGATCGTCCTGCGGCCGGTGTCGAGCGAGGACGCGATGACGGCGGACTGGTCGCGGCTGCCGTACGAGGTGCTCGAGACGATCTCCACCCGCATCACCAACGAGGTGCCCGACGTCAACCGTGTCGTCCTGGACGTGACGAGCAAGCCGCCGGGCACCATCGAGTGGGAGTGACCAGCCGGGGCGGGGCGGGCGTCACCTCCCCGTCGTGCCCCCGTGCCGCCGCCTGCGGGGCCGCAGGCGCGGGCCCGCGGTGAGCAGCAGCCCCACGACGCCGGCGGCGATGACGAACGCCCACCGCAGGTCCACCGCGCCCAGGAAAGCCAGCGAGAACGGGCCGAACAGCGCCCAGACGGCCACGGCGAACGCGGCGAGCGCGGCGCACAGCATCGGGCCGGACGGTCCGCGGCGGTCCCCGTGCCCCGCTGCGACGTCGGATGCCGCGTCCGGGTGAACGTCGGCGGGGCCGCCGGGCTCCGCGTGGAATGTGTTGTCAGCCATGGCGGACCACCACCTCTCCGAGGGTGCTGTCGGCGTTGAGCGTGAGAAGGGGACTGTCGCCGGGTTGTCCCGGACGGGGTGCGGCAGCCGCATCCGGCAGGCATGAGCTGTCGCCCACGGTCGTGTGGCAGTTGGCCTCGACGCGCATGGCGTCGGGGACGATGACCTCCACACGGCCCACGGTGGAGCTCACGTCCACCGTCGTGTCCGCGGTGAGGTCGAGGGACCGCAGATCCAGGAGGATCTCGCCCGCGCCCACCCGGTATTCGGGCTGCAACTGGGCGAGCGTCGTCGGGTGGAACTCGCGTTGCCCCACTCCGCCGCTCGTGTCGAGTGAGACGGCCAGCGAACCGAGGATGACGAACCCGGCCAGCGGCGCGGCGACGATGAGCAGACCGTAGCCGGTGCGCAGGAAGGCCCCGACAACCAGGCCCGCGCCGACGACGGCGAGCGCGACGGCCGCGATCCGCGGGGCGGTGAGCCAGTCCGCCCCGGCGACCGACACTCCCGAGGCGACCGCGGCTGCGATGAGAGCCGACCCGATGGTGAACATGGTGAGCCGCGAGCGGCGCTTCTTCGGCGCGGCGGGCGCGGGCTGCGGCGGCGGGGTCGGCAGGTCCCACGCGAACGGCGCGGCGCCCAGCGGATCCCATTCGGGCGGGGTCGCGGCGCCTCCGGTGCCGGCGTCGCCGACTGCTCCCTCCGCTGCGGCCTCGTCGCGGACGCCGGAGTTCCCGGTGTCCGCCGACGGCCCGGAGCCTGGTGGAGCCGGTTGAGCGGGGCCGTCAACGGGTCCCGCAGCGGCTCCCGCGGTATGCGGCGCGGGAGCGGCGTAGGCCGGGCGCGGGCGCCGGCGGTAGAGCAGGTACAACGCGCCGAGCATGAGCACCGCGCCGAGCAGCCCCGCGCTGCCCCGGCCGGTGGTGGCCGGGAGCGTGGACACCGCGACGAGGCCGAGGATGCCCAGCAGTGCGATGTTCCTGGCGCGGAACCGGTTGCGGGGCTTGTCCGGCCGGCCCCAGGCGGCGGGGTGCGGGAAGGGGGGACGCGGGTAGGGAGGGTATCCCTGTACGCCGTACGGATACCCGTACACGGCCGGGTCCTGGTATGGCTGCCGCGGCGACGGGAACGTGAGCCAGCATGCGATGTACAGCCACACGCCGGCCCCGCCGAAGAGCGCGGACACGACGAAGGCGATCCGCACCAGCAGCGGGTCCACGTCGTAGCGCCTGCCGATCCCTTCCGCGACGCCGGCGATTTTGCCCTGCTCGCGCAGCCGCTCCGGCCGGGTGCGCCACAGGTCCCGCAGTTCGTCGGCGATCCCGTCGAGCTTGGGCGGCCCCGTGGGTCTCGTAGTGGTCATGTGCTCAATCGTGGCCGCGCGGCCGTGCAGGCACCATCGGGGATCGCCCTGAATCGTGCCGGGGCCGCCGCCGGAACGTCAGGGCAAGCCCTGATGCCGCGCACGGCCGCGCGTGCCAGGATCGGGGTGTGACCACCGAGCGCCCGCCGACGCGGATACCGCAGCCGGCGCCGTACCCGGCCGTCCGGCCGCTGCGGCGTCGCCAGCGCAGCGTGCTCGGCGGGGTCGCGGGCGGGGTGGCCGACCATCTCGGCGTCGACGCGACCAAGGTGCGCGTGGTTTTCGCTCTCCTCGCGGTGCTCGGTGGTGCGGGCATCGTCGCCTATGCGCTGCTGTGGATCTTCATGCGTCCCAGCGCCCAGGGCGGCACCACCTCGTCGGCGGAGCGTCGCCGCGCCACCGGCCTCATCGTGCTCGGCGTCGCGGGCGCGTTCGCGTCCAGCTGGCTGCTGAGCGGATCCGCGGCGTCGGTGATCGTGCCGATAGTGGTCGTGGGCATCGGCGCGGCCCTGGTGTGGCGGGAGTTCGACGCCGACGGGCCCCGGTCGATCATCGGAATGCCGCGCCATCCCACCGCACTCACCTGGGCGCGGGTGGTGGCCGGGGTGAGCCTGGTCGTCGTCGGACTCGGCGTGGTGGTGCTCGCCCAGGTGGACCTCGCCTCGCTGCGCTCGTCGCTGCTGGCGGTGGTCGTCACGCTCGTGGGGGTGGGCCTGCTGTCCGTGCCCATCTGGCTGCGGATGGTGCGCACCCTCAACGAGGAGCGTGCCGCCCGCATCCGCGACGCGGAACGCGAGGAGATCGCCTCGCACCTGCACGATTCGGTGCTGCAGACGCTCGCGCTGATCCAGAAGCAGCCCGGCGACCCGCAGCAGGTGCTGCGGCTGGCGCGGTCGCAGGAGCGCGAGCTGCGGCAGTGGCTCTTCGGCGGCACGCGCACCGCGCAGGACAGCCTCATCGAGGCGTTGCGCGCGGCGTGCGCCGAGGTGGAGGACCACTACGGGGTGACGATCGACCCGGTGTTCGTCGGCGAGATCGACGCGGCGTCGCGGTCCGCGGACGACGGCGCCCGGCCCTCCTGTCAGGCATTGGTGGCCGCCGCGCGAGAGGCGCTGGTGAACGCGGCCAAGCATTCCGGGGCGCAGCGGGTCGATCTGTACGCGGAGGGGCAGGCCCCGCCGGAGGCCGCCGCGAACGACGAGCGGATGCGGGTGAGCGTGTTCGTGCGCGACCGCGGCGTCGGCTTCGACCCGGACGCGATCCCCGCCGACCGCAAGGGGGTCACCGGCTCGATCCGTGCGAGAATCGCCCGGCACGGCGGCGCGGCGGAGATCCGCTCCGGGAGCGAGCGGGGCACCGAGGTGCGGTTGACGATGCCGTTCGCGGTCCCGCGGGCCGCGGAGAACCGGATCGGAGACGAAGGAGCAGTCAGTGGGTGAGGTTCTGCGCGTGTACCTGGTGGACGACCACGCGGTGTTCCGCTCGGGGGTGCGCGCCGAGCTGAGCCGCGAACCGGACATCGAGCTGGTCGGCGAGGCGGGCGACGTGGCCGGGGCCGTCGAGGGCATCGGCGCCGCGCACCCGCACGTCGTGCTGCTCGACGTGCACATGCCTGGGGGCGGCGGCGTCGCAGTGCTGCGCGGGGTGGACCGTCCGGGCAACGGCGCGGTGGACGGGACGGCGGGCCGTGAGGCCCACCCGGACCCGGTGTTCCTGGCTTTGAGCGTCTCCGATGCCGCCGAGGACGTGATCGCCGTGATCCGGGCGGGCGCGCGCGGGTACGTCACCAAGACGATCTCCGGTGCCGAGCTCGCCGACGCGGTCCGCAGGGTGGCGGGCGGGGATGCCGTGTTCAGCCCGCGTCTGGCCGGGTTCGTGCTCGACTCGTTCACCGGCCGCTCGCCCCTGCCCGAGCCGGCGCTGGACCCCGAACTGGATTCGCTCACGCCCCGCGAGCTGGAGGTGCTGCGTCTGCTCGCCCGCGGCTACACGTACAGGGAGATCGGCGAGGAACTGTTCATCTCGGTCAAAACGGTCGAGACGCACGCGTCGAACGTGCTGCGCAAGACCCAGCAGTCCAATCGCAACGCGCTCACGCGTTGGGCGAGCCGGCGGCGGCTCGACTGAGCGCCGAATTCATCCGAGTTCATTCGAATCGGTCACGCAAAGGTCACAGAACGGTTACCGTCTAGACGTCCGGAAGGGGACGCCGACGGCCGCGGGGCGCTGGAGGGTGCACCCGAGCTGCGGGGAGTAGAACCGTCGGCGCGGCCGCCTGTCGTACACCGATGCGAGATCCCGCGTACTGATTCGAGGAACCCATGGCCACTGCCGTGCCGCCATCCGCCGCAGCGCCGTCGGATGACCCGTCGAACTCCCGCCCGCCGCCCGTCGGCCTGCGCCCTGCAAGTCTGCGTACTGCCGCGACGCGGCGCGGCGGCTCCGGCGCCCGTCCCCGTTCGCGCCGACGGCGCAGGGGCATCCACGGCCTGCTCGTGGCGCTCACCGCGGCCGCGCTGACCATCGGCGGAACGGCGGTGGCCGGGGCCGTCCCCGGGACGCTGGACCTGGGAGGCCTGTCGGGTTCGGCGGGCTCGGTTCCGCAGTCCGGTGACCCCACCGGCCCCACCGGCTCGCTGGGTTCACTGGCGCCGGGCTCGGGGCGCGTCGACTTCGGCGCCGGGGTCAACCCGGTGGTGCTGCCCATCGCGGCCGACCCGTCGGTGGTGCGCGCACCCGACGGCACCTTCTACCTCTACGCCACCTCCGACGACTGGCAGGACGGCGGCGGCATGCACCACCTGCCGATCTTCCGCTCCACCAACCTCGTCGACTGGACGACGGCGGGCAACGTGTTCCCCGGCAAGCAGGAGTGGGTGGACCCCGCAGGCGGGCTGTGGGCGCCGGACGTGCACCTCGTCGACGGCACCTACGTCGTCTACTACTCGGTGGGCGGGACGGCGGATCCGTGCATCGGCATGGCCACCGCGGCGTCGCCGACCGGGCCGTTCACCGACCTGGACCGGCCGGTGTTCTGCTCGTCCGAAGTGGGCGTGCCCGGCACCATCGACCCCTACGTGTCCTATGACGGACCCACGCCCACCGTGTTCGTCGGCAACTTCGGCGGCATCTACGCGATCCCGCTGACCCCCGACGGCACGGCGGTGGCGGGGGACGACCCGAAAGCCGCGCCCGTCCGTGTGGCGGGCAACGGGTACGAGGCGCCGTTCATCCAGCACAAGAACGGCTTCTACTACCTGTACGTCTCGGCCGGGAACTGCTGCAACGGTGCCGCGAGCGACTATCGGGTGTACGCGGGCCGGTCGCAGAACCTGCTGGGGCCCTACATCGACTCCGCGGGCACTCCGATGCTCGACGGGGGCGGCGACCTGATCCTGTCCGGCAACGTCAGCTGGCTGGGCCCCGGTCACATCACTGTGGTCACCGACGACACCGGCGCCGACTGGGCGATGTACCACGCGGCGCCGCGGGCGGCTCCGCGCCTGGGTGCGGGCCCGCAGAACCGTCAGGGGATGATCGACAAGATCAGCTGGGTCGGCGGGTGGCCGCGCATCGGCGACGGCACCCCGTCCTCCACCGCGCCCGCAGTGCCGCACATCGGCGGCGTGTAGACGGTGCGAATATACGGCACCGCGGGCGCGGAGCGGCTGGTCAGAAGATGCTGGTGACCAGTAGGACGAGGATCAGCACCAGCACGACGGCGATCCCCGCCACGATGGCGGCGCGCAGGAACCATGCGTAGCCGGGCGCCGTGGCCGGCGTCGAGTGCCGGGGTACCCGCGACGACGCGTCCGCGTGGATGCGCGCCGGCTCGGCGTGGGCCTGCGCCCCCCATGTGAGCGTGGCCAGCGCCGGGTTGTCCGGCTTGCGCACCTGGTCCAGAGGTGTGGCGTGCTGCACGGCGATGAGCCCGCCGACGGTGCTGCCCGGCACCGCCTTGCTGCGCTGCCGGATGCCGCCCGCCCGGCGCACCCACACGGGGATGCGGCCGTCGGGGGCGAGCAGCGGCGAGGTGAGCATCAGCCCGGGATCCAGCTCGTCGCCGGCCGCGACGTGCGCGAGCCGGTCGCGCGCCTCCGCCATGGTGGGGCGCCGGGCGGGGTCCGGCTCGAGCATCGCGAGCACCACGCCCATCGCCGGATGCTCGGACAGCGGCGCCGTGACCTCGCCGCGGGCCACGTTGTGCAGCACCACCGCGTGGTCCTCGTCCACCCCGAACGGCGGCAGCCCCTCGATCGCCGTATACAGCGCGGCGCCCAGCGAGAACACGTCGCTGGACGTCGTCGGCGTGTGGCCGCGGGCGATCTCCGGCGCGAAGTACGCGGGAGTGCCCACGATGACGTCCTCGCCCACGCCGGCCGGGTCCGGGAATCCTGCCACCGCGGCCGGCTCCGCCGCGGGGGCGGCCCGGGCGATGCCGAAGTCGCTGATCTTCACGACGCCCGCCGTGGTGCCGCGGTCTGCGATGAGGATGTTGCCCGGCTTGATGTCGCGGTGCAGGATTCCCGCGCCGTGCGCCTCCGTCATCGCGTCCGCCACCTGGGCGCCGATCTGCGCGGCCTGTTGCGGCGGCAACGTGCCCGTCATGTGCAGGACCTGCGCCAGACTGCACGATGGCACGTATTCGAGAACGATCCACGGTGCGCCCTGGTCGAGCGTCACATCGAAGACCCGTGTGATGTGCGGGCCGGTGAGCTTGGACAGGACGCGGCCCTCGTGCAGGGCACGGGTGCGGAGTGACTCGGCGCGGTCCGCCTGCAGGCCGACGGTGTCCGCGATCTGCTTGAGCGCCACCTCGCGGTCCAGCAGCACGTCGCGCGCCAGCCACACCGTCCCCATGCCGCCACCGCCCAGCCGGGATTGCAGGCGGTACCGCCCGGCGACGAGATAGTCCGGTCCGGCGACGTGCGGGGAAGGGGAGGATCCGGTCACTTCATGAGGTTACCGGAGCCGCCCGTCCGCGGCCCACGCCGCGAGCACGGACCGGACGGCGGCGACGAGCAGCAGCGGCTGGTCGGCCATCGGGTGGTGGCCGGTGTGCGGCAGCTCGAACACCAGCGCCCCGGGACCGAAGCGCGCGCGCATCTCCGTGAACACGTCGTCGGCGATGATCCCGTCCTGCGCGCGGAAGTAGGCCATCGGGCACGGCGGCGGCCCAGCGCCCAGCAGGTCGCTGCCGTCGCGGCCGGTCATGGAGGGATCGAACTTCCACGACCAGCCGCCCGGCACCGGGCCCATCGACGTCCGGGCCACATGGTCGATCACGTGCGGCAAGGTCACCGGCTGGGCGGGGATCAGCCGGAAGTGTGCGAGCGCCGTGTCGACGTCCGGGTAGACCTTCTTGGGGCGGCGCAGCGCGGAGCCGCGCGTCTCCTCCTCGGCGGGCGTGCGCAGGCGGATGGGGGAGTCGATCACCTGGATTCCGCCGAGCCGATCGCCATGGCGGTGCGCTGCCACGTAGGTGACCATGCCGCCCATGCTGTGCCCCACGACGACGGGCCGCGCACCGAGCCCGGCCGCCTCGGCGACGGCGACGAGCTCGTCCGCCCACTGCGCCAGGGAGTAGTGGCCGCGGGTGTCGCTGTCGCCGTGGCCGGTCAGGTCGAGGGCCGCGACCCGGTGCCGGTCGGCGAGCTGCGGGGCGACGTGGTCCCACCAGTGCGAGTGCGCGGCGCCGCCGTGGACCAGCAGGATCCCCGGCGTGGCGGCGTCCTGCGGCCCGGCGTTCTGGGGTGCGGTGTCCTGGGGTGCGGCGTGCCGGTCCCACACCCGGTACCGCACACGCGCGCCGCCCACCGTGACCTCGCCGTGGGACGGCCGGGCCGCCAGCGCGTCGGTGAACCATTGCGGGGCGCTCGTCACGGGGTCCATGGACCGAACCTACGGGATGGAGTCAGCCCTGCCGGGCGAAGGTGATCGCCGTGCCGTCGAACGGGGTCCCCGCAGCGCCGGCCAACGTCAGCGTGTCGCCGTCGAGGCCGATCGTCGCCCCGGCGGCGAGCAGCTGTGTGAGCCACTGGTCCTGCTCCATCAGCGCGGGTTCGCAGGCCATCATCGTGCTCGCGGCCTGCGGCACGGTCAGCGTGCCGTCGACGATCGTGTAACCGCCGAAGAGCCGGTTGCACCCGGCGTGCAGCGAAGCCGTGTCGCCCTGGAACGTCGCCTCGATCGCGGAACCGGGCACCAGCTCGTGGCCGGTGACGGCGGTGCTGGTGAACACGGCGCCGTCCAGCTCGGCCGGGGTGGGGGCGTCGGCCATCGCGGGTCCGCCTTCCTGCTCGGTGGTCGTCGCCGCGGGCGCGGGGGTGCCCGGGCCGGCCGGCTCCTGGCTGTTGCTGCAGGCGCCGAGGGCCGTCGCCGACGCCGCCAGCGCCGCGGCGGCCGCCAC